>JAJEIP010000135.1 GCA_022827885.1 Candidatus Poribacteria bacterium | reverse complement strand
GTTGGGATGCCGAAACTTTCGTGCCACCCTCTTGGATATATTTCAGGACGCGTTGGCGTAAATCTATGGAATATCTCATAATACCAGAGGCTAACATAAATCTCAGAGAATGTCTATATATTTTTAGCATTCACCATAGTTGGAGGTTTCTGCGTATTGTTGCAGGCTACGGTTTTTACTTATACACTGAGGAAACCTTTATGAGGTGAAACCTCTTTACCGACGGCCGATGCCTGACGGTTAATCATACCATTCCGAAAATGTTAAAGAGTATATGATTCAAGACGAAATCTAAAACGAGAATCGCAATGAGAGAGATTACAGCAGAGCCAGTTGTCGCGATTCCGACCCCTTCTGCGCCACCCGCTGTCGAGATACTGAAACCCTTGTAGCACCCCACGGCAGCAATAGCCATCCCGAAAGAGGTCGCTTTAATCAAACTAATAAGAACACTTCCGACAAACAGATTCTTTTGGACCTCCAAGAGAAAAAAGGAGCCATTTACATCGAATAGCGTAACAACAGCAACAAACCCCCCACCGATACCCGCAAATGTCGAATAGATCGTAAGTGTCGGTAACATTATAGAACAGGCGAGAAAACGCGGCACAACCAGATACTTAACAGGATTTGTGCCCATTACTTCAAGGGCATCAATCTGCTCCGTAACCTTCATCGTTGAAAGCTCAGCAGTAATTGATGCGCCGATACGTCCCGCAAGCACAAAGGCAGTAATCATCGGGCCGAGTTCCTTCACGACTGAGACACAGACGAATCTCGCGACTGAGCCTTCGACTGCATAAGGTTTGAGCTGAATGTATCCCTGAACCCCCAATACCATTCCCGTGAAAAACCCAGAGACAATAACGACTGCTAAAGAATTGAAGCCGATTAACAACAACTGCTTAACTAACAGATCGAACTGAAAGGGAGGACGGAAAATTTGGATTAGGGTTTGAAAAAAGAGCGTAAAGGCGTGTCCTATCTCGGCAAGCACTTTGTGCAACCGACTCTTAACCAAATCAGGGAAACCACCATTGGCTCCGTGTAAAGTGGACTGCTGCTCCATTTTTTATTTAATTGGAATTCTCAAAGCGCATTTCGCTTTTGTTAAAATAAAGAATAACCGTTCCGGTTGGTCCGTTACGCTGTTTTTTTATCATGATGTAGGCTTCAACCCTGTTCCCGAGATCTTCATCTCCATAATAATCATCGCGGTGTAAAAAGGCAACGAGATCGGCAGTCTCCCCAATTGCCCCAGATCCTCGTAAATCGGAGAGTCGCGGTCGTTTACCGACCCGGCGTTCAATCTCACGACTCAACTGCGAACATGCAATAACGGGAACATTAAGTTTCGACGCGAGGATCTTCAAGGCACGCGAGATTTCAGAAAGATCTTCTTCACGAGTATTGTACTTAGTGTCAACCTCCAACATCTGTAGATAATCAACAATAATGAGTGCAAGATCGCTGTGTTCATTTTTTAAACGTAGAGCTTCATCGTGTAAACTTTGGACCGTAAGGCAAGGATCATCATTAATGAGGATAGGGGCCTCAGCCAACCGACTTGCCCCTTCGATTAACGGTTCCCAATGCTCTTCACTGAAACTACCGGTTCGGAGTCGTAAAAAATCAATTCGGGATTCGGAGGCTAACATCCGCATCGCGATATCCTGAGCAGACATCTCAAGACTAAAGAAAACGACTGGACGCTTCTGTTCAAGGGCAACGTTTTGTGCGATGTTCAGCACCAAGATTGTTTTTCCCATGCTCGGTCGCGCGGCAATGATAATGAAGTTACCGGGCTGCAGCCCTGACGTCAGATGATCAAAATCCGTGAAGCCGGTGGGAATACCCAAGAATCTATCTTGTTTGCAATATAATTTTTCAATAGTGTTAATCGCATTGACAAGTCGCGTGTGGAATTCCTGCATACTTTTCCTCATTACCAGAAAGTGACATAAAGTTAGATTGTGCTTCAATAGGACATTATAAAAAATTACCAGAGTTCTGATCCAACCCGAATAACTTTATTTCGCCTACAAATTAACCAGAATTTTCAAAGCGCATTTCGTTTTTGGTAAAATAAAGAATAACCGTCCCGGTTGGTCCGTTACGCTGTTTTTTAATCATGATATAGGCTTCAACCCTGTTCCCGAGATCTTCATCTCCGTAATAATCATCGCGGTGTAAAAAGGCAACGAGATCGGCATCTTGCTCAATTGCCCCCGACTCCCGTAAGTCTGAAAGTTGCGGACGTTTATCAGGGCGCCGTTCAATCTCACGACTCAACTGCGAACACGCGATAATTGGCACATTAAGTTCCCACGCAAGGATTTTCAAAGCGCGTGAAATCTCAGAGATCTCCTGTTCACGGGCGTGATACTTGCCCGTCCCTCTCAAGAGTTGCAGGTAATCAACGATAATGAGTGCCAGATTGCTATGTTCGCCTTTTAAACGGCGTCCCTCGGCACGAAGACTTTGAACGGTGAGCCCCCGATTATCGTTAATGAGGATCGGTGCTTTCGCTAATCGACTTGCGCCCTCGGTCAAGGGTTTCCACTGATCTTCGCTGAAGTTACCCGTTCGGAGCCGCCCAAAATCAATCCGGGATTCGGTGGCTAACATTCGCATAGCAATATCCTGGGAAGGCATTTCAAGACTAAAAACGGCGACTGGACGCTTCTGTTCAAGGGCGACGTTTTGTGCGATGTTCAGCACTAAGGTTGTTTTTCCCATGCTCGGTCGCGCGGCAATGATAATAAGATTACCGGGCTGCAGCCCTGACGTCAGATGATCAAAATCCATAAAACCGGTCGGCACGCCTAAAAATCTACTTTTTTTCTGATACAAATCTTCAACGGCGTTAAGACTCTCCGTGAGTAATGAACTAATAGCGACAAACCCGCGTTGGGTATCTGACTGACTGAGATCAAAGACGGCTTCCTGTGATTGATTCAATACTTCAGTAATCCCGACACCTTCGTCGTATGCCATCTCGCGAATCTGAGCGGTCGCTCGAATGAGCCGACGGCGCGTTGCTTTCTCATACAGGATATCCGCGTAGAACTCCGTACTCTCGGTCTCCACGATAGGGGCCTGGAGTTCGTAGAGGTACTCCGTTCCACCTGCCCGGTTCAACTGGTCTCCTCTCTTGAGTTCATCAGCAACAAGAAGCGGATCCGCCTTGTTCACGCGGTCATACACCTTAAGGATCGCTGAATAGATGAGCTGATGATCTACTGTGAGAAACACATCCGCAGTCTGACCGAGCTTGGTTATTACTGGCGGAATAACCGATTTTTCGGTCATCATTGCGCCCAGAATCGCTTGTTCAGCTTCCTTGTCAGAGAGGGAATCAACCGGTTGTGCCTGCATAATTAATCTTCGCGTTCAACAACAACGCGGAGTTCAACAATGACTTCTGTATACAATTTGACCGGTACCATGAACACGCCGAGTTCACGAATAGGCTCAGCGAGTTCAAAGAACCGCCGTTCTAAATCGAATCCCTGCGTTCGCAAATTTTCTGCGATATCCATAGAGGTAACGGATCCGAAGAGACGATCATTTTCACCAGCACGTCTACTCAGGGTGCAGGTAACACCTGCCATCTGTGCGGCGATTTCACGTGCCCGTTCCTTATTTTTTGTCTCTTGATGATCGATGACCCGTTTCTCATGCTCTAAGTGTTTACGGTTCCGCTCGGTTGCATGCACGGCTAACTGCATTGGAAGCAGGTAGTTACGTGCGTAGCCATCTGCGACGTTCAGAACATCACCTGGTAGACCGAGCCCTTCAACACTTTCCTTTAGAATGATTTCCATTTTTTAATTTTTCCTTAGCCCTACCTCTATCGCGTAAACGGCAATAGTGCCATATTCCGGGCGCGCTTGACTGCCCGTGTTACCATTCGTTGTTGCTTCGCCGATAGTCCGGTGACCCGGCGACTCACAATTTTGCCACGCTCATTAATAAATTTTCGCAGCGTATCCACATCTTTGTAATCAAAAGATTCTATCTTATGATAGCGCTGCCTCCGACGGAATGCCATAGTAATTCTGTTCCTTTATGGTTGTCAGTCATCAGTTATCAGTTAAAAAGGGAGAACCTCTGAACGACAGTGATTCTCCCCTGAACATCATTCTTACTAAAACGGAATGTCGTCCTCTGTTGCAGAGGGTGCACCGCTTACAGTGGGCGCGGGTGCGTCTTGATAAGCCGCAGTCTGCCCTGATGCAGCTGCCGGTTGGGCATCGGCGTAACCGCCGTCCGCCTCGTTCTCCTCACGTCTCCCGACAAACTGAAACCGCTGCAGTCGAACTTTAAGACGGTTCCGCTTCGTGCCATCGTCGGCTTCCCAGGAATCATATCTGAGGGAACCTTCAATCAGAATCGGTCTGCCCTTACTGAAATATTCACCCACTATTTCCGCCTGCCTACCCCATGCTTCTACATCAACAAAACAGGGAATGTCTTTCCGTTCACCCGTCTGTTGATCGGTGTAACTTTCATTCATAGCCAATCCGAAATTCGCGATGGCCGTCCCGCTCGGAAGGAATTTCACTTCAGGGTCGCGGGTAAGATTCCCCATCAGAATGACCTTGTTGTAACTTGCCATGGTTTCTCCTTTTTTATGTGTAGGCTCAGCCCTTTTGAGGGAGCCCACACACCAAAAACTCGTTTAAAATTTGGATGACGCTCTTTCAAGCATCATCTGTTGTATCTTTAGCCGCTGCATTATCACCTGAGGTTGATTTCCCATCTGATGTTGGGTCCGTGGCTCCGGCCGCCTTAGGGGTGAGTTCTGCTTTCAATTTATCAATATCGTCCTCGTATTGGACGATCATATACCGCAAAATCGGTTCAATGACATGCAGAGATTGATTCAATTCGGCAACAAAACCCGGTTCGCACTCAAAAATGTAGAGCACATAATAACCTTCACTCCGTTTCCGGATAGGATAGGCGAGTCGTTTTTTTCCCCAAGGATCAACCTTCAGAAGTGTCCCACCACCTTCAATGATGCTCTTGACCTGATTCGTAAGAGCCTCTGCTTCGTTTTCATCGTGGTCGGGCGTAATGATAAGCAGGAGTTCGTAAGGATTCAAATTTTCATGCCTCTCTTCGGACTGGTGGCTCCACTGCTTTTGAAACAAAAGCGGGGAGCAGAGATTAATTAAGTGAACCCCACCTGATGCCTGTGAATCACCTTTGAATGAACAAGGCGATTACAGATGAGATGGAATTCTATTCTTTAATTTTAGTTAATATAATTATACCACATTCCAATATGCATATCAACCTAAAATCACAATTTTTTAAGAAATTTAGGGTGGAAGCGTTGCATGCGCTGTTATATGCAACGGCAAAAAAAATGGACGTTTTGATGCGAGCACCTCTTCTCGAAGTCGTGCGGCTAATGTCCCCACATCCACCTGTGCTGCCGTCGCAAGCCCGTATTTCTCTAAAAGGGGCAGGAGACTTTGAAAGATCGTTGCCATGTATCGGTAGCCTGCCCACGTTTCCGCGGCACCGATAGGCGATTCCAGATGCATCGTTGGTGGCGGCAACCCCGCGTCAACAAAAGCGCGATAAAGCCCAACCCCCATGTCAAGATGTGCCCCGGAATGTTCAAACACGTCCAAAATCCATCGAATCAGTTGGTTCACGAGGGGCGTATCGGGATGTAAAAGCGCGGGATAGAGCGTATATTCTGGCTCTTGAAAGGCGGCAATGCCGCCCGGCTTTAAATGTGTCATCAACTTCGCGAATGCGTTTCCTGGATCCGCCATATACATCAAGACGAACCGTCCAACAATCGCATCAAATTGTTCCGCGAAGGTAAGCCCTCGCGCATCACCTGCAATAAATTCCACGTTTCGCACGCCGGCATGGGTGGCGCGCTGGCGCGCCGTGTCAAGAATTGTGGCGTTGATGTCTACACCGATAACCCGTCCTGTCGGTCCGACGAGTTCAGCGAGGGTGAGGGCGACATCACCCGCACCACTCCCGATTTCGAGGACCCGCATCCCCTCCGTTATACCGGCACGCTCACAGAGCCGTCGCGTCGATTCCCCATAGATTCTTGACTGCTCAATGAGGCGCGTTGTTTCGTGTGAGGTGCGTCCTAACGTATAGGTGGCATCGCGATGTGGCGTGTGTAAGCTGCCTGCGTTATTTTTCGCCATGCGTGGCACCATCTATGCTGGTAGAGACGTATGCGCCGTGATATGCGGCGGCAACAAGAGGGGCCGTTTCGATGTAGCGACTTCCACCTGTATGCGTTCTGCGAGTGTGTCAATATCTACATCTTCAGCCGTGGCAATACCATAAGCCTCCATCAGTGGAACGAGACTTCGGAAACTGTTCGCGAGATACTCAAACCCGGGCCAGTCCTCAGGACCGCCCATCGGTGCCTCAAAATGTAAGGTAGGTTCCGGCAAACCGGCATCAACGAACACGCGGTAAAGTTCCATCCCCATATTGAGATGTGCCCCTGAACCCTCAAACACGGCGAGCCCCCATTCAATCAACTGGTTAATCAGCGGTGTGTCCGGATGTGTTACAGTCCGATAGAGGGCGAGTTCAGTATCCTGAAAGGCAACAATGCCGCCGCTGCGGAGATGGGTAACTAA
Organism: Candidatus Poribacteria bacterium; assembly: GCA_022827885.1. Classification (GTDB taxonomy): domain Bacteria; phylum Poribacteria; class WGA-4E; order WGA-4E; family WGA-3G; genus WGA-3G. The sequence goes on along the minus strand of JAJEIP010000135.1, from coordinate 23,120 downwards.
CTTCTTAAGGGCTTCCGCTGGGTCTGCCATATACAGTAGGACAAGTCTGCCCACGATGGCATCAAAATCGTTTGGAAGTTCAAGGGTGCGGACATCACCGGCGATGAATTCAACATTTGCAAACCCCGCGGCATCCGCTCGGTCTTGTGCTGTTTTGAGAATATCAGGGTTCACATCTATCCCAATAACCGTGCCGTCGGGACCGACAAATTCGGCGACTGTGAGTGCCACATCCCCGGCACCACTTCCAACATCAAGGACTTTCATCCCTTTCGCTATACCGCTCCTGAGAAAAAAACGCCGTGTCACATCGTCATAGAGTTGTGATTGCTCGATTAAACGTTCTGTTTCTCCCGCGCTGCGGCCCATTGTATATTCTGCGTCTCTGGTCTGATTGCTCATTTTTATTTCCTCTCTATAGACATACCGCTCCGCTGGAGCCGGAGGCAGCATGCGTAATATCTATAATTGCAAGTATTATGGAAAAATAAATTGATGGAACTGGGTCTTTCCATCTTTGACAGTGTGAATAAAAACTGTGTGATTCCTAAAAACTGTAACCAATTTTGGTATACCAGAACGCACCACCAAACCCATAAGGACTATACTCACCGAAGGGTCTACCAACGATTCTGGCTGGAAATTCTTTAATATCAAAGGGCACTGGAGGTCCCTCTGCTGAAGTAATATCATCCGGTTCTACATTGAGAACATTATTCACACCAATTGTAATGCCCAAGCCCTCAACGACTGCGTAACTCACTTCAAGGTCCACCAGAAACGCGCCGTCATAGGTTTGTGCCCCGACAGCGTTCTCGTACCAAGGACCGTAGTAATTGACTCTGCCCAATACCCCCAGACTGTTGCCAATGGCTTGGGTTAATGTCACATTTCCGCGATGGCGCGGAATTCCTTCCTGTATGAGGTTGATACGGACCTCGTTGAGAATATCGGAATTGTGTTTGGTTACCTCCGTTCCAGTATAGTTGTAAGCGAGACTCAGCGCACCCTCCAATATTGGGGCAGTGAGAATTACATCAATCCCTTGCGTGCTCGTTTCAAATTCATTGGTAAAGAACCGAAATTCTTGCAAGTTCCCTGCGCTCGTGATACCTTCAGCCACAAGTTGCTGAATTTGTGCCTCAGTAATATCTGTACCACGGTTGAAGTCCCTTGAAGGTGCTAACCGATCCTCTACGGTGATATTGAAGTAATCGACGGTGATATTCGCAATAGCGTGACTGATCACTGTTCCAACGGTGAAATTCTTTGACTTTTCCGGCTCAAGTGTCTTACCACCGACGAAACGTGCGGCACCATGTGTGGAAGGAATCGTTCCCTTATTGACGAGCGTATTGTTCTCACCGAATTCCGTTGTGACGTTAAAGGCGTTTTGCTGTCCCGGTGTGGGTGCCCTGAAACCGGTGCTGTAACTCCCGCGCGCCCTTAGGTCAACACCAGGACCAACCGAAAGCAATGACTTGAGCGTGTCGGTAATGCTATAACTCGTTGCGATTTTGTAGTTAATTGTGCTCCCAAAATCATTGAAATACTCACCACGGACAGCGGCATTAATCGTCCAAAAATCAACGGGTCTCAACTCACTCTCCAAATAGCCAGCGAAGTTAGACCGGGTCCAATTCCCTTCGGCAATATCACTGAAACCGGGGAACCCATTGGAACCTGAACTAAACCCTTGGCTTGCCAAGGGACCGATTTCCCAAGACTCAATCTGTCCCTGCACAATTTCAAAGGTCTCTGTTCGGTATTCCAAACCGGAAGCGAGGAACACCCTATCGTGCAATGGATACGTCAAATCAAGGTTAATGTTCGTATCCGCTTGGATATAATTGCCTGGATCAAATTCAGTCGGTGTGTCCGGTCCGAGCGAGGCATTGACTGTATTTCTGATAAAGAAATCGGAGGCGTGTCGTCCATAAGAAGCACTTAAATCCCATCCCAAGTCCGCCGCGACCGTTCCCTTCAGTCCAATAAGGAGTGAAGCATCTTGGGTATCAGCACCGAAGCGCGGCGTAAACCCACCGGGAAAGAGCTCTTGGAATGTGAATAGATTCGGGTCAAAAAAAACCTGTTGCAAGGCAGCAGCCTCTGGAACGTTGTTGGTGATTGGGATATCGTCAGCATCGTGAGGAGACAGTTCGGTAAACGCTTGCCCGGCAGCCTCCGCTTCCTGCCTCCGGGCTTCCCATGCCGTCATTTCCGCTGTCAAACCTCGCAAATTCCCGACAAGTAGCGTCTTACCGCCATCGTTACTAAACACGGCACCACGGGTATTAGGATTTCGGAAGTAGAAACCGCCTTCAACTTCTTTCTGCGCGTAGTTCGCATGACCGTAGAACTTAATGTCATCGGTAATGCTTGCCCCGTAATTAGCGAAAAGCTTGACGTCATTTCTAATAATAGGGTGTCCCCAGGGTTGGGCGGGATCAGCGACATCTGTGTTTCCAGCACTCATAAGCGCGGCGGCATCATCTCGCTGTATAGAACGATCTGTCTCATTCATGCCGCCGTATTCTACACTCAGGTTCGTCCAGAGATCCTCTCGTCCCAAACCGATATTCCCAGCGAGCGCGTATGAAAGACCATCACCCGCTTGGAAAATACCCGGTTTAATTTCAAAAGCCCCACCTTTATAACTATCTTTGAGCTGGAGGTTCATGACCCCCGCGATCGCATCAGAACCGTATTGCGCCGACGCTCCATCTCGCAGCACCTCTACCTGTTTCAGGGCAATAGAGGGAATCGGAGAAAGATCAGCACCCTGTGCCCCATCAGACACCCCATTTCCGAGCCACGCAATCACAGAAGCACGGTGGCGACGTTTGCCGTTAACGAGCAGTAACGTGTGATCTGGTGCCAATCCGCGTAGATTCGCTGGACGGACAACAGTAGCGGCATCAGCGATCGGTTGTGCATTAACGTTATAGGAGGGTACTAAGTTTCTTAACAGGTCAGGGAGATCTGCACCTCCCTGTTTTACAAAGTCTTCACTCGGTAAAACATCAATGGGTACCGCAGATTCAAGGACCGAACGCGGTTTGGCACGCGTCCCAACCACAACCATTTCTTCCAGCGTTATGACTTCTTGCTCAGATGTTATTTCGCTTGATTCTACCGCAGTCTCTTCTGCTATTGCTACAGACACCAAACCCATAAAAACTGCCAAAACAACATGCGTCCAAAGCATCACTTTTTTACAATCAAGTCCGCCTTTCATAAACGAAACTCCTTCGTCTTTCAGGTAAAAAGATACAATTATCTAAAGCGGAACATAAATTTAAATGGAATAGGCGCGGTTTTATTGCAAACCGCGCCATCTGCGAAAAGTATATCTATTACTCTTCACGAGATAGGTTTAGAAATCGTATCCGACTTTGGCATACCAGTATGCCCCATCAAAACCGAAGGGACTGAACTGCCCATATTTGTTGCCGACAGAATCAGCACCGTTCGGATTTTCATCGGGAAAGGTATTCAGGATATTTCGTCCACCGAGCGTGAGCGCCAATCCGCCGCCCACGGTGTAAGTGGTTTCCAAGTCGAAAATTACCCTTCCAGTGTATTCTCCAGTGCCTGGCACATTTGGATTCTGTAAGTAATCTTCAGAATCGAACCAACCGCTGAAATAACTGGCGCGCCCGAGCACCCCCCACGCATCCGTTAGGGAGTAAACGCCAGTCAGGCTGGCACGGTGTGCGGGTAAATTCTCTTGCAGTTCCCTGATTCGATGATCGTCCAGCGTGTCCGGATTGTGATCAGTAACTGTGGTGTTCGTGAAGTTATACACAGCAATGACACTACCGCTGGGTATTGGTGCTGTAATGACTAAGTCAATACCATTGGTTGTCGTAGAGAAGTCATTGATAAAGAACTGGAATGTTTGCAGATTCGCTGCACTGGTTACGCCACCGGCGATGAGGTCCGCCTTCTGCGCGTCAGTCAATGTAAAGTGTTGTGACACCGATAACCGGTTTTTCAGCCGAATATCAAAAAAGTCCATCGTGACGTTTACACCCAAAATATCGACGGTGAATCCACCTGTGAAGTTATTTGATGTTTCCGGGTCAAGCGAGTTATCTTCCTTACCTGTCACAACATCGACAGCAGGGTTGGTGGAAGGAATTGTTCCTTTATTAACGAGATCCCCCTTCTCAAAATCGTATTCAGTGGTAATGTTGAACGTATTTTGCTGCCCGGGTGTCGGTGCGCGGAACCCAGTACTATAACTTCCCCGCAACCGCATCGTTTCCGTAACCTTGTAGTTTGCAGCGGCTTTGTAGTTCAGGGTGCCACCGAAAATCTCAAATTGTTCAGCGCGCACAGCCAGCGCGATCAGGAGCGGATCAATCGGTCTGATTTCACTTTCCAGATACATCGCAACGTTGGAACGGTACCACTTGCCTGCCGCAACAGGGCTGAACCCCGAAAATCCGTTGGAGGCAGCAGTGAAGCCTTGCGCTGCAAGGGGTCCGATCTGATGCGACTCGCGTTCGCCCTCTATGATTTCAAATCCTTCGTCCCGATATTCCAAACCAGAAGCGAGGAACACCATATCGTGCAACGGATACGTCACATCGAAGTTAAGGTTGTAATCCGTCTGGATATAGTCGCCCGGATCAAAATATGTCGGTGTATCGGGTCCGAGCGAAGCATTGACGGTATTGAAGATAAAGAAATCAGCATGGTTCCGTCCAAAAGAGCCACTCACATCCCACGTTAAGGGTTTGCCTAACGCTTCTTCCAGAGCGGTGCCTTTAACGCCAACGACGACGGAAGTATCCCACATGAATGCCCCAAATCTGGGTGTGAATCCCCCTGGGAACATCTCCTGGAATGTGAAGAGATTCGGGTCATTCTTAACGGCTTGCAACCGTGCGGGATCCGGAACGTGGTTGGTTATCGGAATATCGTCAGCATCGTGAGGCGACAGCTCGGTAAACTCCTGTCCAGCAGCCTCCGCTGCCTGCTTTCGGGTTTCCCACGCCGCCATCTCGTTTGTCAAACCGCGCATATCCCCGACAAGCAACGTTTTGCCACCCGACGAAGTAAACACACCGCCACGAGTATTTGGGTTACGGAAATAGAACCCGCCTTCAACGCGCTTACGGGCGTAGTTGGCATGTCCATAGAAGTCGATGTCATCTGTGAGCGTAGCCCCGTAGTTGGCAAACAATTTGACGTCATTCTCTATAATCGGCTGTCCCCAAATTTGCGCCGGGTCTTTCACACTGAAATTGCCTGCGTTAATCAAGGCTATAGCATCATTACGTTGGACAGACCGGATGGTCGGATCTGCGCCACCGTATTCAAAACTGAGGCTACTCCAGGCGTCTGGATTCCCTAAACCGATATTCCCTGCGACTGCAAACTGTCGACCGTCGCCGTATTGGTAGATACCGGGTTTAAATTCAAACGAACCACCCTCATAGTTGTCTTTCAATCGAAAATTCATCACGCCCGCAATGGCATCAGAACCGTATTGTGCGGAGGCGCCATCACGGAGAACCTCTACCTGTTGCAGGGCAATTGCGGGAATAGGTGCCAGGTCAGGTCCCTGTGAGCCATCAGACAAACCGTTTCCGAGCCAGTGAATCACTGCGGCACGGTGTCGCCGTTTACCGTTAACCAGTACCAGCGTATGGTCTGGGGCAAGTCCCCGTAAATTTGCCGGACGGACGACTGTTGAGGCGTCACTAATCGGCTGCGTATTAACATTATAAGAGGGCACCAAAGTTCTGAGCAGATCCGGTAGATCCGCACCGCCCTGCTTTTCAAAGGATTCGTTTGACACAATATCAATCGGGACTGCCGAATCCAAGACGGAACGCGGTTGCGCACGGGTACCCACAACAACGAGGTTCTCAAGCCGCACAGGTGCCTCTGTTTGCGATGTTTCTTCAGACGCTTCAGCCTCGTCCGTGGTCTCCGCTGCTTCCTCCGTTTCTTCCGCCGTTTCGGAATGTTCGTCCGCTATAACGGTCGTAAACGCACCCATTGCAATGACTATAAAGATACTGAGTGCGAAGACGATGGGTTTGATATATTTACTGTAATACATAGATAGAATTTCTCCTCTTGGTTCTCATATAAACGTTAAACCTTGAAAACCACCCTATATAATTAAACACAAAAACGTGGGATGGGTAGCACACCTACACTCCCTTTAGAAACTATAACCCTAATAATTAACAACCGAGGCTGCCACTTTTCCTAAAATCTGGTAAGTAGCAGTTTATATTAACATATATAATACCACAAAAATTCTGTTGCGTCAAGTTTTAAGTGAAAGACGCTAAAAAATTTAAGCTTGACAATAAACTCGGCAATGGTATATACTTAACTTTTAACGCCCTCGCGTCAAATCTCCGTGCTTCAACTTGCGGAATGTAGACGCCCTTTATTGGAAAGGGCTACGGTATTATTTCTGAAAATCTCGCAGTTGCTCAGAAACCGAAACTTCACGCGTTAGCGTGTGGGTGGTATCACTAACAAAAAAGAGTATCATGGCAAAGAAAAAAGGACGCCGCTCCGTAAATGTCGCCCGGAAGCGCGAAAAGCGGAACCGAGAGCGGAAATATAGACAAAAACAGCTCGCCCTTGAGAAACAACGTAGACTTCCCTACGAGAAGTCGGAGGAAGCCCATTTACAAGCTTGTATCTCACAGAGTCGAAAACTGCTCAATGAACCTGAACTTGAAGGTATCCTTTTCGATTTTGAGCTGATGTATACACGCGTGACGGAAGTCCTCGATAATTACGAAACACCCAAAACAGACATAGACGCATTTGAAGAAAACGCTACCGAACTAACGCTTGTAGATGAAGCAGCCGCGAGTGAAACGGCACTCAATTCTTTACCGGAAGCGGAACAGGCATGCGAACATTTTCGGGTAGAAGTGCTCCCACATCTCGTTACACCCGACTTCATGCAACGATTAATACAAGCACTCACGGCGTGCGAAAAACGTCTTAAATTAACAGGGAACCGAGAACTCGCAGAGGTCGCTTTTGTTACCCGCTCGCTCTTTGAAGCCGCGCCACCAGAAATATTAACGTTCCATCCGCTGATCCAAACGATCGGTATTGAAACGCTACGGATCCTCGTGGAAGAACCGGAGATGATTATTGACAGGCATGAAGAGGTCAAAGAAATTCTTTCTAACGTTCTCGAATACGAAGACGCAGAAACTTATGAATCTCAACCGATGTCTGTCTTTTCAGATACCGGGCAAAATCCCGAACGCCCTAACGTAGAGAACGCCGAACTTGCCTTAACAAAACCTGCTGCGCCGAATTTTGAGGCGATAAGTGCTAAAATAACCGATCCGGGAAATGTTGCGCCCTCTCTTGAGGGGGCTTCTGTCCTGCTTTCAAAGCCAGCCGATCTCCCCAGTCCACCTGCCGCAGCAAGAGTAGTACCAACAGTGTCACCCGACGAACTTCCTGCTCGGGCACTTTATAAAAACTTCGGCGGTTTGGCAATCAAAGAAAATTTCAAGCAACAGCCAGACAAAGCGGCTCCACAAGAGGAATTCACCAATTACGCTTTGGTGAATGAAAATGAAGAACAGGTTGAATTTGTTGATGTGAAAAACGAACGCTACATCAAGGTTACCGAAGAACGGTTGCAGTTACACGCGCGTTCAGACGCGGAACTGACGCTTGCAATGGCAGAGGTGGAAGCAGCGTGCAGATCAGCAGTCCTATATCTTGCCAAAACCATCGAAGAAAGGGGGTAATGTTATGCCACGAAGTAAAAGCGGGCAGGTCCGACGTCGGACCCAAATCCGCCAACGCCAACAACGGCGGCTGAAAAAAAAGAAAGTAGCATTGAAAGAAATCTTACAGAACAGCGGGAGTTAATAGACAGCAGTTCGATAGCGGCGGGTCGCGGTGCCCGCCTATGCTCTCTTTTCACGATGAACAAACGCTGATGACTGCAGCCGGACGGAGTTCCCACGACTCCCTTCAATATATCCCATCCTGAGCAGCGTCACCACTTCATGAGAAGTCGGAATATTGAAAAGTTGACGCACGTGTTCACGGTCGGCAGGACGTTCCAGAGGCGCGCTGACAAACTGCACACCGATGTCTAAAGCCGTTGCAGCGAGCAGCACATTCTGAATCAACATCCCCATGCTCAACCACATCCACCGCGTTCCCCCATCACCGGGTGGGTATCTCTTGCAATTCATCGTAACCAGCATGAGGAGCGGTGCCTCACGGACCTGTGCCGCGATCTCTTTCGCGGGTATCTTTCCTGCCCCCAGATGCCCGAAAAGTGTGAACGCCTTCGCGTTTTTCAACAGACTTTCCAATACTCCATCCGGCGCGTCCTGCAGTAATTTCGGCAGCGTAACATGGTCGGTCAGCAGCACGCCATCACCGAACTCCTGCAAATCCGACGCTGTGAGCCGCATCCAGCGGCTATTGTCATCAAGAAATTTGGCATCTTTGAATTGTTCAACAATAGCCTGTTCCGTCACCTCGGCGAGTGTCTCCTTGCCCGCTGCCTCCTGAACGATCACAAGTTCCCAGGGTTGAACATTGAAGGGTGACGGGGTCCATCGTGCAGCCTCAATGAGTTTTTCAAGGTCTGCGGCATCAATTGCGCGGTTCTGAAATGTCCCGCGATGGCTGCGTCGCTGTGTTATTGCGTCAAAAACATTCATAGATTCTCATAGTCCTGATGGCGTTGTAGGATCTCTGCTGGGGATGCCGTCCCCGTCGTGCCGATTTTTGTGACGGTAATTGAAGCCACCAGATTGCCAACATACGCGGCTTCAACAGGTGCCGCCGCTTGTGGCGTGTGTAGAAGACCACAGAGCGTTGCGACGAGCCCCGCTGAGACGCTATCTCCTGCCCCGACAGGATCAATCTCATCGTTAATCGGGATACCGGGGATATGCGTAAACTCACCGTCACTATAGACGAGAATACCGTTTTCGCCGAGAGTAATATAAACGGTCCGTTGCGTTTGTTCCGCGAGGGCGGCGGCGCACTGCTTCGCCTCTTCAATGCCAACCTCCTGTCCATGCCACTCTGGCTGGAGCGCGCGTTTCGCCTCAAACCGATTCGGTTTAATGATAACGTTTCGATACTTACCAATCCGAGTGCGAGAATCGGCGAAAAAGACTTTATCAGGAAACGCCGCGCCCAACTCACACAATTCTTGTCTCACCCGGTTGGTGACGACCCCTAAGTTCTCAATCGGCATCTGATCCCCGACAATTATGCCATCAACCAGCGGGATACAATTTTGAAGCGCGTCAATCACAGCAGTTTCCACCTGTGCATCCATCCCGGATTGGTTCTCAATATCAAACCGCGGTCCCTCCGTCTCCACGCCTTCATAGCCACGATGCATAGGTTTAAGATAGGTAGGCGTTACCCAATTGGGTGTCTGTATCATAAAATCCGTCAGGCATCCGTTTGTTTGTAGACCCTCCAGGAGCGTTTGACCGAACCCATCTTCACCGATAACGCCCAACGTATAGACAGCGCCGACACCTAACGCTTTCAGGTTATTTGTAACCGTTCCAGCGGCACCGGGACTATAACGTTGCTCCACCACAGGATTCGTATGCCACGGCGTTTCTAAGGAGAGTGTTGAACGGGTCTTATCTATGGACCAATAGGCATCAAGATAAAAATCGCCAACGACAAGAATCCGTTGGTCGCGAAATTGATTGAGAATTGTCTTCAGGCGTGCTTCACCAATCAAGGCACTCCTCCGGTGGATTAAATACATTGTGATGTGGGTAACAATTATACCACATCCGTCTTTTTTGCGGAAACACCAAATCCTCTAATTTAATTTTTTCTTGACTATTTTCTTACACTTGTTATACTCTTTTGAAGATTGAACAATGATGGGACGGTAGCATTCCGATGGATGACCGAACCATTATTATCTAACCGAAAACCCTCAAACAGCGTATTAGATTATCCCGCACTGGGTGCGTTGGTCTAAAAACAAAGGAGCCGTTTATGAATCCGAAAATTTTTAGGTTAACAGTATGCGTGTTACTCGGACTCTTAGTCGCTTATTTTTCTGCCGGGGAGAGCACAGCAGATGACAAAATAACTGGAGAGCCGATGCCTATACTTAAAGTGGGTTTGATTCATCCGTTGCTAAATTACGCCACTTTTGGCGACGGTGCCAGACTCGCGGTAGCCGAAATCAACAAGGCAGGCGGTGTTCTTGGGAGGCAGGTAGAGCTTATCTATAAAGTGGAAACAGGATCCATTGCTGATTCTGCGACAGAATTAGCTAACAAGGAAAATGTTGTCGCTATATTAGGTCCGATGTTTTCAAGTAGCTCTGTTAAAGTTGGACCGATCATCAATATCCCTGTCATTGTCGGTGCAACAGGTGCCGACGTGACGAATACGGGGAATGATCCGAGAGATTTTCTTTTTCTCGTGGCGAATTCAAATGCCTTGCAAGCAAAAATCATGGCAGGTTTCGTGGTGAACGACCTCGGAAAGAAAACTGCAGCGATGCTTTGGCAGAACGGGGATGTCTACTCTAAAGGTTTCGTTAACGCATTTGATGCGAATTTCCATGAACTTGGGGGTCGCATTGTTGCCAGTCAAACGTATGAACAAGAGGATACAACGTTTCATGCGCAACTTGCGATAATCAAAGAATCAAGCCCTGATGTGCTGCTGCTCGCGAGTTTTCCGCCAGAGAACCCACGCATCGTGAAACAGGCGCGGGAGATGCGCCTTAAGTCCACCTTTATCGGCAGCGATGGTTGGGATGATCCGTTGATGTTAGACGTTTTAGAGGATAACACGCCTCTCGAAAATTCCTACTATTGCAGTATCTCGGACGAACTTGCTGCACATTTTACTGATGCTTATGAAACAATGTTTAAAGCTCAACCTATCGGTATTGCGCCATTAGGTTACGATGCCATGAAGTTATTGGCAATAGCGATTGAAAACGCGCAATCAACAGATCCTGTTATGATTCGGGATGCAATTGCTGCTATCACTGACTACCAAGGGGCAACAACTATTTCCGGCTTTGATGGGAACCGTCATCCTATCAAACCTGCTACCGGTATCCGCGTGTTGAAAATTGTCGATGGTCAACCGCAGCAATACGCTGTTTTGAAAGCGAAGTGAGTAAGTCCTATCCAATTTGCAATATCGTCTCAGATGTGGTAAAATATAAGGACTTTATAATAGTAAAGTCTATAATCATTTGGACATCAACGGAAGGACGGGATTACAAACCCCGATAGCGAGAGAGGGGTCATTACCCCCTCACACTTGGAGAAAAATCTATGTATAAAATCGGCCTTATCCCTGGCGATGGAATCGGCCCCGAAGTGACGCGCGAAGCAATGAAAGTCTTCGGGGCAGCAGCTGAACACGCAGGAATTCAATACGAGACAGTCGAATACGATGTCGGCGGCGACCGGTATCTGGCAACCGGTGAAGTGTTACCAGATTCAGTTTTAGAGGAACTTCGGGGATTAGATGCTATCTACCTCGGGGCAATCGGTCACCCCGATGTCAAGCCCGGCATTTTAGAGAAAGGTATCCTGCTCAAGGTCCGGTTTGAACTCGATCTCTACATCAACCTCCGTCCCGTCAAACTCTACCCAGGTGTCCCGACTCCCGTGAAAGATAAGGGACCTGAAGAAATCGATTTCATCATTGTTCGCGAGAATACCGAAGGCTTATACGCCGGTATCGGGGGTTTCCTGAAACGTGGCACACGTGATGAAGTGGCGATTCAGGAAATGATTAACACCTACAAAGGTGTGGAACGTTGCGTGCGCTATGCGTTTGAACTCACCAAAAAGCGTAACAAGGAAAATACGTTGACGCTCTGTGATAAAGCAAATGTCCTCACTTACGCACACGATCTCTGGCGACGGGTGTTTGACGAGGTAGGCGAAGATTATCCCGACATCAAGAAGGAATATGCCTTTGTCGATGCGACAACAATGTGGATGGTGAAAAACCCGGAGTGGTTCGACGTCGTTGTGACATGTAACATGTTTGGAGACATCATCACCGATCTCGGTGCGATGATTCAGGGCGGCATGGGGGTCGCTGCGTCTGGCAACCTGAACCCGGAAAGCGTCGCCATGTTTGAACCGATTCACGGCTCCGCGCCGCGTTATACCGGTAAAAATCAGATTAATCCGATTGCGGCGATAGCCGCCGCCGGAATGATGCTTGACCACCTTGGACATACAACCGAGGGAGCAAAAGTAGAGAAATCCATCAGTGATCTATTGGCAAGCGGGAAAATTAAAGATCTCGGTGCTGGACGGATGGGCTACACAACTGAAGAGGTAGGCGACCTCGTTGCTGAGGGATTGTAATCGTTCAGAGCAAGCGTGCTGTAAAATTAATCCGGTCTGAATAGCGGTTCCAACGGTTGAAGGTGTACATGTCGTAAGCACTCAGGGACTTGTAGCCAGCGGCTTTGAGCAAGTTGTTGACCGTGCTGACTTCAAAGATTCGCTGCTGGTGAACCTCTTCATAACGGCGAAACAGTTCGCCTTCACGGATGAAAAAGGTGAGGACGGTTCGGCACATTTTGGAATGGTGGAGGTAATTGTTCTTCCAAATATAGGTGTAATCCTCATGGTTTGAGGCGAAGGTTCTGTTGTGGAAATGCTCAACGATGTTCCGTTCCGTTGTCACGTCAAAGATAAACAAGCCTTCGGGTTCGAGATGCTCAGCGACACATTCAAAGACATTGCTTAACTCGGTTTCATCGTAAGCATAGTTAATGCTATCGTAGGTGCAGAGGATTGCGTCAAACCGTTGATTGAGTTGAAATTCGCGCATATCGCCGTGATGGAGTTCTATGTCTACATCGTGCGCAGCGGCTTTCTCCTTCGCGATGTCGAGCATACCCACGGCTCGGTCCACGCCCGTCATCTCATAACCTCTCAATGCGAGTTCTATCGTCAAAGCACCCGTGCCACATGCCACATCGAGAACCGTGCGCGGTTTGTAATCATATTTGTCGAAAAGCGACTGAATATAATGGGTCCAACGCGTGTAGTTGACGTTTGCCATCATCCTGTCGTAGGCGTAGGCGAATTTCTCATAAGGGGGAGTTAGCTGTGTCCGCATCGTTTAAGTGTCCCTTGCAAACCGAGACTGCAAGTTACCGGGTTCCTCCTTTAACCCCGACAGAGGCATCCATCATCCGCAGGAGTGTGTTAATCTCATCGGCATCCCAAGATTCATCCGCGTTCGCTTCTATCGCATATCTACCAACGGCTCTGATTTTACGGAGACTGATTTTCCCGGTAAGGAAACTAAACGGGAGCTGCTGCCCGGCTGTTTTCACCCGATCAAATGTAGCCTCAACGTCATACCGATTCACCCCTTCAGGGGCTTGCCGAATCAGCGCATCCTTCACCATATCTGCGCCGAAACCAAATAACTCTTTAATGATAAACCATTGCAAAACGGCAAGGCATATCGTGAGGATTAAGAGAACTGTCAAGACCTTAACGATGTGTCGTTTCCACGTTCCTTTTTCAGCTGCCATTTTTAATTATTCCTTGCGGTTCGGTCAGGCAAGTTAGGATATTCACGTTCCGTTCCGTAGATCTAGTTGAATTCTTATCTACCCCTTATCTTAATACTTTAGACGGATGTTGTCAATAGATTTTTTTGTAGCACCGGCGAGGGGAGAACTTTACTCACGAAACAGATAGGTAAAAAAATGAAGATAGGTATCGTCGGCAGACCCCAAGTCGGAAAAACGACAGTGTTTAACACATTAGCGCAGTCCACTGCAGAAATTGGCGGCTATACCAGCCGCGGGCAAATAAATCTGAGCACTGCCAATGTCCCAGACGAACGCTTGGAACAGATAGCAAAGACATCCGAATCTGACAAAACAACACCTGCTACAATTGACTACGTAGACGTTGCAGGTGTAACCAAATCGGAGATGGAACACGCAGAATTAGATTCTGGAATGCTCGCGGAACTCCGGACGGTCGATGCCCTTGCCCATGTCGTCAGGCTCTTTGCAGACGAAAGGGTTCCACACGTTGATGGCAGTGTCGATGCAGAACGGGATATTGAAAGCGTCGCCCTTGAGTTCGCGTTGGCAGATTTGCAGATCGTTGAAGGGAGACTGACTCGGCTCCGTAAGCAATTTCAAAATCAGAAACTCCCCGAACAGCAAAGTGAAATTCGACTCTTAGAGACGTGCCAGAGAACCCTTGAGGCTGGAAAACCGCTCAGAACCCTCGACCTCTCTGCAAATGAAGAGAAGTTGATACGGGGTTATGGATTTTTGACCCAGAAACCGTTGTTGTTAGTGTGCAACATCGGTGAAACCCAACTACAGGCGGCTGAAGAAATTTTCCAACGCTTTACGAAATATAAGACGGCACCCCAAACGGACGTCATTGTCCTCGCTGCGCAACTGGAAATGGAGTTGTCGCAACTCGATGAAACGGATACCGAAATTTTCATGGAGGAGTTGGGATTGCATGAATCGGCTTTAGAGCGGTTCATCCAGACTTCGTATCGGTTATTAGGGCTGCTCACGTTCTTTACAACCGGTCCCGTCGAGACCCGCGCATGGACGCTGCGTGAGGGACAGACGGCTGTAGAGGCAGCGGGACGTGTTCACACCGATTTCGCAACAGGTTTCATCCGTTCTGAAACAATTAACTGGGCTGACTTAGTCGCGTGCGGCAGTTACCCACAGGCGCGAAGTAAAGGGTTGCTGCGCGCCGAGGGCAAGACCTATCAGGTCCAAGAAGGTGATGTTTTACTCATTCTGGCGAACCCGACCCACTAACACACTATCCCGCAAATCAGCGATTGCCTCCATCATCTGATTGCCCATTTGTTGATACATCTCGCGCTTCGTCTCGAATCCTTCGGCAGTGAGTTCAAGAGGCGTGCCGAAAACGACAGTTAGCTTCGACCGACGCAGTCGATTACTGTTGCGGGGCAACATCCGTTCCGCGCCGCTATGGAAAACAGGGATCGTTGGGACACCTGCTCGGTGTGCAATAAAACAAGCACCGTCCCGCGCTTTACCCAATGTGCCATCGACACTCCGAGTGCCTTCGGGAAATATAAGCACGGCGTTCCCGCTTTTCAGGAGAGAGATTGTATTTCGTAAAGCCCCTAAGTCAGGGGCACCCCTATTGACAGGATAGGCATTATAGGTTGAGATGAGCCTCCCTAATCCAGGAATTTCAAATGCATTACTCCGCGCCATATAATGGATCTCACGACTGGCGGCGGACCCCACGATCACGGGATCCAGAAAACTCACGTGATTCGAGACAAGGAGCACGCCCCCTTCCCTTGGGATATGATGAACACCTCGCGCTTCAAGGCGTCCCATCGTTTTACAGAACAGGTTTGTCAGTCGATGTCCCCACCGATAGACCGAACGAGATGTCCAGAACTGATTATTGGTATACCACATAAAAAATATCGGGGTTCCATACCCCTCCTACTCTTGCTGCTCGTTTGCACACACACGTGTAATAAGAAAATCAACCACTTCTTCAATCGTTTTATCAGTCGTATCAACGACCATCGCGTCAGGAGCCGTCCGCAAAGGACTGTGTTCTCGCGTTATATCCTTTTCATCGCGCTCGCGAATCTCAGCAGCAACCGCTGCTAACGTCGCCTCTTCGTTTTGTGCTTGGAGCTCCGCGAGTCTACGTTTTGCACGCTCCGTCACAGAAGCATCAAGATAGAATTTAAAATCGGCGTTCGGGAAAACGATCGTCGTTAAATCTCTACCCTCAGCGATAATGCTCCCTTCGGCACCGATCCGCTGTTGGTGTTTCACAATTTCACGGCGAATCTCTGGGATTTTCGCGACATCCGCGACCAATCTGTTAACGGCGGGTGTCCGGATCTCGGCAGAAACATTCTCTGTATCAAGCAGAATTGTTCTACCATTATCCGTGAATTCGATATGACACGCTTCCACACGGTCAATCAATTTCGGGTTATCCGCTGCGAGTCCTTCCTGTAATGCCAACAAGGTCACCGCTCGGTACATCGCCCCGGAATCGAGATACAGCAGTCCGAGTTTTTCTGCGACACGCCGAGCCACTGTGCTTTTTCCAGACCCGGCGGGTCCATCTATCGCAATCGTCACCTGAGATCCTGCTTTTTTCATGCGCCTCCTAATGCTTTTCTGCGCTTCTCAACGATAGCTTGCGCCTCCAGAAGTACACGTTCAATCTCAGCAAGGTCATCCGTCTGAAGCAAGGTTTTGAATTCAGTTAAGTTGTTAACGATGTCATCTATGAGGGATAAAAGGACCCCTCTGTTTTGCGAGAAAATGCCGGTCCACAAGTCGGGTGAACCCGCTGCAATACGTGTGGAATCCCGAAAGCCGGTTGCTGTAAAGTCCAAGGCTTTCTGCCCCTCGGTTTCCACATTCGCAACAGTATTCGTGAGCAGACTCGCAATGAGATGCGGGAGATGGCTTGCGGCACCGATGAGCAGATCGTGGGTTTCTGGAGAGAGGAGATGTGGCACTGCCCCGACAAATTTCCACAGATTTTTAACCCGTTGTAGAGAATCTTGATCCGTGTTTTCTGTAGGGGTCAAAATACAGGTTGCGCTTTCAAAAAGCGTTGCGCGCGCTGCGTCTACGCCGGTTTCGTGTGAGCCTGCCATCGGATGCGCGCCGACAAAAGCGAAGGTATCCAAACCCTGTTTTTGTAACTGCGCCTCAATCGTTCGCACCAACACCGATTTCGTACTACCGACATCCGTTAACACCACAGATTGCTGGCTATCAACAACTTCAACAATATGCTGGACCAACACCGGCACCAGTTCAACAGGGGTGCACAGGACAACAAGGTCGCTTTCGTGGAGCCCCTCTGCGACTTCCGTTGTAACGACATCAACGGCATCGTATTGAAGCGCCTTTTCGAGTCTACCGATGTTCCGCCCCAACCCGACGCGTTGTCCTTGAAATCCATTTTTTTTCAGAGCGAGTCCAAGCGATCCCCCGATTAAACCGACACCCCATATTGTAATTCGACGAAGTTGTTGTATGTGTTCCATAACTAAGTCTTGGAAACCTTCAATCTGCGAATATATCGCGGTATACCGAATAGTTAGAAATCTTACTATATTCTCGCCGCTTTGTCAAGCGAAAATTGATGGGCGTGCGCCGTCACCAAATAAACCGGTACATTGGCTTTTCGAGGAAGATGCCGAGAAGTCCCCAGACACTCCCGACCAAGAATTCCCCCAAAATCAACCCCAGAAAGAACGGGGCGACCCGCCGAAACGTCCGCACGCCCCCGAAACGCAGAATCGCTAACTTGATGAAATAACTGATGAACACCGAAAACCAGAAAAAGTTCACTGCCCACGTCCCAGAGATGGCGTATCCGATCGGATACAGGGGCCACCAGAAAAAACGGAGCCGCACCAACGTCAGACCGAACGCGAACAGAAGTCCACAAACCATCGCAACCAACGCTGGAACGTCCACAGGCATCGGGTTCGTGAGCCACTTCTGTGTGCGGTTAAACACGGAACCCGACCACACCTCAATCGCCCCACTCTCATAACCGAGATGCAGTGCCCCCCAAAACGCCGCAAAAGGACTTAGGACCATCGCGAGGAGCATCGCTACGGCAATTCGCCGCGAGGAACTGCGCGACCGCTCCGCCAATTTCAAGCCTTCTAACTGGTGCGGCATTGTATTGCCGCGATACGCACGGTTGAAGCAGAATATCAATGAGAAGAGTGCCAAATTTTGTCCACCGAGTCGGCGCATTCCGAACATCTTAGGGAGTAAAACATCGGGTCCCATAGAGCGTAAGTCATGAATCGGTGGACCGAGTTCAGCACGGACACGCGTAATCACCGTTACCGTCGTCAGATGGATAGCAAAAACGAGGACTGCCACCCAGAACGACATCCCCGCCATCCACCAAAAACCGGCGAGGCACAGAAAACCACAGATTAAGCCTAACACCGCAACACGATAGGACATCGGCTCGTTGGATTCCGTTCTCCTGCTGCCGTGCCACGCCTGCCTAAGGACATTTCGTAAATGGTCCCGTGCACTCCATACTGCCATACACAAGACCCCGACACACACCCCAAACGATTGGTCGAAGATGAACGGGAACCCCGGAATCCGTTGCAAGCCAGCGATACTGCCAAAGATCATCTCAAACTTCCAGAAGATATAGAAAAACCAGAATGTAAACGAAAGGTCGAGCGGAATAAAATACGCCATCCCGATAACGAAGGGAAAGAAAACAATGGGTGTCCACCCAATCGCATTCCACGGTTTCGTCGTAAACAGCGGACGCAGATCGTAGAACTCGCCGCCGAGTCCCGGAAAGTTTGGAAACAGAAAATGCAGCCCGTTAACGACATCTATCCCACCTGCGAGGATGATGCCGATCCACAAGGGTTTTGAGCGGAAAAAACGCGCCGTTGTCATCTGATACGGCAACTCAATAATCGGGTAACTGAGCCGTTCTATTTCGATCCACTGTCTGCGTAGCATCACATTGATGCAAAACGTCGTGAACAACAGGACGATGATAAACCCGCTCCACGCAAGCGTAGGTTTCCACCACATCTCAAGGTGCGGACGCAGATAAAGGCTGGATTCTCCAGTAAAATAGACAGTCAACCGGTTCTTGTCGGTCAATGCGAGCCAGTCTG
Organism: Candidatus Poribacteria bacterium; assembly: GCA_022827885.1. Classification (GTDB taxonomy): domain Bacteria; phylum Poribacteria; class WGA-4E; order WGA-4E; family WGA-3G; genus WGA-3G. The sequence goes on along the minus strand of JAJEIP010000135.1, from coordinate 4,409 downwards.
GGAGATAGCGATGGAAAAGCGTGCTCCATTCATTCTCCTCCGTCGCCAACCAGCCGACTGTGGCAATATTGGTAATGATTACCTCAAACAGGTCATGTCCACAGATAGCCGAGGCGACGGATAGCATCGCATAGAGCGTCAGCAATTCGCCTTGGGTGAGTGCCGCGCGCGGCGCGAACCGACGCAGGAGCGTATTGAGCGCAATTAGGATAACGAGTGCGAAGATGGTATTGAAAAAGAGGGACATCGTTGTCGGGAACCCTTGATCCCAACGCAGCGATGCGAAGACCCAATAGTTATTGAAGGGAATCAGTGCGAGGCCAAGCCAAATAATCCGCCACCGGATCTTCTGGCGAGAAGGCGTAGAGAGGGCAGGCGAGTGTTGCAGCATAGAGAGTCCCAGTCAAGGTGCGTGTTGTTTACCTGTAGAACCACAACGCCATTATACCGCACACTTGAACTGCGCTCAAGATTTTTGTTTGCAACATTAAAGCATATCTGGTAAAATACGACTAAAATCAACCTGAAAACAACCTTCTTCTTTCTCAAGCAAATGGACGCTATAAAAGAGGCACACTATAATCTCGGTATCGCTTATCTGGAGGCGGGGCAATACGACAGAGCCGTTCCTGAGTTTGAAGCAGCCATAAAGTTGGATGCGGATTTTATTGGTGCACATTGCGCGCTCTGCCGCGCGTATCTCGAACAGAACGAATTAGAGAAAGCCAGCACTTCGGTCAGAGCGGCGTTAAAACTGGATGCCACTCACCAACCCGCGCTGCTGCTGTGCGACACCCTCACGCAGGCATATTACAATAAAGGCAAAGATCATCTCAATGCTGAGCGTTATACAGAAGCCGTTTCAACGTTCCAGAAAGCCCTGACGCTTAATGCCGACTTAGGACGGAGTTCACAGGTTTCTGACATAGAAAATAAGCATATCTATGCCCATCTCGGTGTGGCTTACATTAGACTCGAGACGTATCAGGAGGCAATTGATGCGTTACAAAATGCGATAGCCTTAGATGCTGATCTTGTCGATGCCCATTACTACCTCGGCTACGCTTATGTCGAACAGGGATCCCACGACAAAGCGATCCCGCATCTTGAACATGCCATAGCAATTGCTCCGAACCTCAAACGTGCACATTACAACCTCGCACGCGCCTATCGGGAATCAGGCAATTTGGAAGCGGCGACACATGCCCTTACAGAGACTTTAAGACTCGATCCGAATTATCAACGCGCACATGAACTCGCAAACTCAATAAAACAGGCACACTACAACAGGGGTATCACTTACCTTAACGATGAACGTTATAGTGAAGCCGTTACTGCTTTCCAGAACGCTATAACCCTCGATCCTGATTTCACCACCGCCCACTACAATCTGGGATTAACCTATCTCAAAATGGAAACCTACCCTCGCGCTGTGGATGCGCTTCAGAAGACCATCACCCTCGATCGCACTTACAAGGCTGCGCACCACTCGCTTGCACTCGCCTACTTGGGACAGCAAGAACTCGGGAAGGCAAGAGAGACCGCAAGAGAGGTGTTGAAACTGGATGCGAACTATCAACCCGCACGTTCTCTTCTGGAAGCCATTGATCCGGGTTTCACACCTCCTGAGACCCAGACGACTACGCCTTTAGAAACGGAGGCGCCAGTAAATCAACAGATAACCCCGAAACCGAGACAGGAAACGCATTATGAACTCGGTATCGCTTACAAGAACTCGAAAATGTATACAGAGGCAATCGCGGAGTTCCAAAAGGCGATAGACCTGGATTCAGATTTTGTGGCAGCACACGTGAGTTTAGGCGAAGTCTATCTTGAGATGGGACAACCCGATGACGCGGAAACAGCAGCGAGCGCGGCGTTAAGGATTGACACGAACTCCGAACCTGCTCGCCAACTTTTGGATGCCATCAGACAGGCACGTTCTCCCGCTACGCGTCCCACCGAGTCAACGGAGCCAGTAAGTCCGCCCTCAGTAGACGCATCCGATGTAAGCAAAGACTTAGAACGTGGGCTTGTTTTTCTCAACAATGGACAGTATCCTCAAGCTGCGGCTGCGTTTAAAAGGGTAATAAAGGCTGACCCAAGCTCGATAGAGGCACACTACGGGTTAGGGCAGGCTTACCTTGAAATAGGTGCCTTTGACGATGCTAAATCTGCCACGGAAGAGACGTTAAAGCGTAATCCAACCCATCAGTCAGCGCGCGAACTCCTGCAGGTGATCCAGTTCGCCAGAAACAGGGAGAAAAATCAGAGAATTCGGAAGAAAGTGTTGCGCTATGCCGCGATTTTCGCTATTATTGCCCTGGGTATCTTTGTTGCTATCAGGTTCGACATTCTTCCTTCGTGGTGGAATGCCGCACCTCCTAACCTCTCAATAAATGTTTCTTTAGAAGAACCCTCGAAGAACAAAGCCCTTGATGCGGGTGAAACAGCACGACTCAGGCTAAAGATTCGCAACAGTGGAGGTACAGCTCGCAACATCCGGATCAAGTTTGATCCAACCTTTATCACTGGTATCGACTACAAGCCTCCTGATATTATTTCAAAATTGAAAAAAAATAGCACAGAAAATATCGCTGTAGAGATGAGTGCCTCCGATCATGCGCGCCCCCGAACGCAATCCTTGAAGATCCAATTGGTTTTGGTCGAAAATGATAAAACGATTCTTGCGTCTAAAAATTTTTCTCTCGAAATTCGAGGAGCAAGGAGGTAATAATGGACAGAAAAATTTGGGGAATCATCGGTGGACTTGCCTTGGTAGTTGCACTCCTCTCCCCCTTTGTGTTGGGTAATTCAAAAAAAGTAGAACGAATTTTTGAAGATGCGGAAATGGCTTACGAAGATGGACGTTACGAAGAGGCACTCGAAAGATATAACAAAGCACTGAAAGAATCAAAAAAGTTAGGTGTAAAGACAGACACGATTGTTCCAGAATTCCAAGCATATATCCACTACAAAATAGCACAATGCGAGCAGCAGTTAGGCAATGTGAATGTAGCACTTGAACGCTACAGGGAAGTCATTGTAAATTTTCCTGAAAGTCGATACGTGACCGATTCCTATGTTGGTAGGGGAGACCTCTATTTCGATCGCGAGGATTATGAAGCCGCCAGCGAGGAATACAAACGTGCGTTAGAGACGATAGAGGACGCGGGGCGCAGAGAACACATTAATCAAAAATATCAAATAGCACTCGCTATTATAAATCCACCGCCGCCGCCATCACCACCTCCAGCGGCAACGGAAGATATCAACACTCCGGATTTTGCAGCACTTATAGAGGCGACCTCCCTTCGCTTTGAAAAACGTTTCAAGGAAGCCGCCACACAATACAAAACCTTCGCGAGTAACCATCTACCTGCTGAAACTGCAATATATGCCCTCTATTGGGCAGGCAGGTGCTATCATAAAGCCGGTCTCTTCCAGCAATCCGTTGATGCGTTCAAAGAACTCATTGATGACCATGCTTATACCCCGAACACTATTGAAGCATATCATGGGTTGGGAGTGGTATACTTCGACTGGGCAAAAAGAGATGAGGATACATCTAAATGCGAATTGGTGATTCAAACCATTGAGCATGCCGAACAGGAATATGCTGACAGTCGTGCTGCTTTAGATCAGCAGGTTCTCAGTCTTATGAGAGAAATTAAACGCAACGCAAAGGAGATGATTGAACCCGTTCCGCCACCTTCCCCAGAAGAGCAGTACGTCAGGCAAGGGCATGAACATTTTGATAGAGGTAAATTGGAACTCGCTGAGGAGAAGGCAAGAAAAGCACTGCGTATCAATAGAAACTATCCGCCCGCCAAACAACTTCTAAGAGATATAAAAGAGCGTTACTACGACCAAGGTCTTGAAGCCCTTGATCAAAACGACAACCACACCGCTGTCGTTAAGTTTAGCAAGGTGATCAACATTGATTCAAACGATAGAAACGCCTACTGTTATCTTGGTGTCGCCCATTTCAATCTACATAACTGTGTTTATGCAGAAGATGCTGCTAACAATGCTTTGGCGATTGACCCAGATTACGAAGAAGCCCACCGACTTTTAGAGAGAATCAGAGAAAAGGAGAGCTCCAGATGAGAAAAGGATTTATTTTAGTTATAGGCATGCTGTTTATCAATATACTGTTTTTGCCGAACGTTTTGGCTCAAGGTTCCACACACTTTAAATTACCGGAAGGTGCGACAGCGCGTTTCGGCAAAGGATGGGTCAAAGATATTCTATTTTCGCCAAACGGTAGAGAACTCGCCGTTGCAACCACTATCGGTATTTGGATTTATGATGTCAGCACTGGAAACGAAAGAGATTTGCTAAGAGGTCCAATGGGCGGTGCGAATGCGATCGCATATTCCAGTGATGGGCACTTCCTTGCTGCTGCG
>JAJEIP010000042.1 GCA_022827885.1 Candidatus Poribacteria bacterium | reverse complement strand
CAATGAGTTGGTCATCAAAGACTTACACATTAGTGTCCAGGGTAAACCGATTGTTAAGGGATTCAGTTTAACTGTAAAACCGGGCGAGATCCATGCGCTTATGGGACCAAATGGGTGTGGCAAAAGCACCCTCGCGAGTGGTTTGATGGGACATCCGCTCTACGATATTGATTCTGGCGAAGTGATTTTTAACGGAATCGATATTCTGGAGTTGGAGCCGAACGAACGAGCGAAACTCGGACTTTTCCTTGCTTTCCAGTATCCGACAGCAATTCCAGGCGTGAGTTTAGCGAATTTTCTACGACTCGCTGTTAGCGCAGTCCGTAAAAAAGGCGAAAACGGTTCCGATAACGAGGGGCTTATTCCGATGCGCGAATTCCGGGGCGAACTTCGCGAAAAAATGAAGCAGCTCGGTGTTGACGATTCCTTCGCCAGACGCTATCTCAATGACGGGTTCTCCGGTGGCGAAAAAAAGCGTGCGGAGATTTTGCAACTCGCAATGCTTGAACCGAAAATCGCTATTCTGGATGAAACGGATTCCGGGCTTGATATCGACGCTGTCCGAATCGTTGGTGAGAGTGTCAGCAAACTCGTCGGTTCGAACCTCGGTGTCCTAATTATTACGCATTATCCGCGATTGCTGGACTATATCCGACCAGAGTTTGTGCATATCCTGCTTGACGGAAGAATTGTTGAATCGGGGGGTTGGGAACTCACACAGATGTTAGAGGCAGAAGGCTACGATCCGATTCGAGCGAAACACGGTATAGTGGAAGAAACTGAATAAATTCGAGCGGTGATTCGACGCATATTCGGTAATCTAAAAGGAGGGATAAAATGGCAACTTCTGAAAAGAACACCATAGAAGAACTCGGAATTAGTAAAGAATACCAATACGGGTTCCATGACAATATCAAACCGACATTCAAGTCACGTAAAGGGTTAGACGAAGATGTTATCAATCAGATGTGTGACATCAAAGACGAACCCGACTGGATGCGACAGTATCGGCTTGATGCGTATCGGATCTTCAAACAGAAGCCGATGACAAAATGGGGTGGGGACCTGTCGCAACTCGATTTTGACGACATCTACTACTACGTTAAAGCCTCTGACCGGAGTGAACGTAGCTGGGACGATGTCCCGGACGACATCAAAAAGACTTTTGACCGGCTCGGTATCCCTGAAGCCGAAAGAAAGTTCCTTGCGGGTGTCGGCGCGCAGTATGACTCTGAAGTTGTCTATCATAACATCGTTGAAGAATTGGACAAAATCGGTGTTGTTTTCCTGGATACCGATACCGCTGTCAAAGAATATCCGGATCTGGTGAAGAAATACTTCGGCACCATCATTCCGTCTGCGGATAACCAGTTTGCGGCACTCAATAGTGCGGTTTGGAGCGGTGGCAGTTTCGTGTATGTGCCACCGGGCGTAAAGGTAGAATACCCACTGCAAGCCTATTTCCGTATCAACAGCGAAAACATGGGGCAGTTTGAACGGACGCTCATTATTGCTGACGAAGGTTCGCAGGTTCATTACGTTGAAGGGTGCACTGCCCCTACATTCAGCAGTGAATCTTTACACAGCGCGGTTGTTGAGATTGTGTGTATGAAAGGTTCTCGGGTTCGCTACACGACTATCCAGAACTGGGCGGGCAACGTATATAATCTCGTGACGAAACGGGCGGTTGCTTATGAAGATGCACAGATGGAATGGGTGGATGGGAACCTTGGCAGTAAGTTGACAATGAAGTATCCGAGTGTGTATATGATGGAACCTGGGGCACGTGGTGATATTCTCTCAATCGCTTTCGCCAGCAAAGGGCAACATCAGGACGCAGGCGCGAAAGTCTATCACTGTGCTCCTAATACCTCTTCGCAGATTATCTCAAAGAGTATCAGCAAAGATGGTGGACGATCGAGTTACCGCGGATGGGTCGATGTCGCGAAAGGCGCGAAGGGATGTAGATCGCACGTCGTCTGTGATGCGCTCCTTCTTGACAAGGATTCGCGTTCGGATACCTATCCGGTCATTGAAATTGCCGAAAATGACACCCACATTGAACACGAGGCGCGTGTCAGCAAAATTGGAGAAGAGCAGCTCTTCTATCTCATGAGCCGCGGACTTTCGGAAGAGGAAGCCTCCACAATGATTGTTAATGGGTTCATTGAACCGCTCGTCAAGGAACTTCCCATGGAATACGCTGTTGAGATGAACCGTCTTATCCAACTTCAAATGGAAGGTTCGATTGGTTAAGAGGGTTGTCAGTTTTCGGTCTTCGGTTATCGGTTAAGAGCGTTCTTGTCGTAATTCGTACCCCGTTGCGGCACGTCAAACTCCGATGGATTTTTAAAGATCGCTTCTTAACCGAAAAACTGATAACCAATAAAGGATAACAAAAAATTGCAAAAAGGCGAATTTTCAAAAGAATTCCTTCAAAAAATATCAGAAACTGAACCAAAATGGATGCGTGAAAAACGGCTGGAGGCTTACGCGCTTTATGAATCCTTGCCGATGCCCCATACGACGAAAGATGATGTGTGGCGACGCACCGTTGATATCCGCACTCAAGACTATTGGCGCCGGAGTCGGCGATCGATGCGTGGCTTCGCACTTGAAAAATATTATCCGAATCTGCCGACAAACGGTGAAGGATCTGCAGAAAATATAGAGGACCCTGCCACAGAAACAGTTGGACTCTTGGTGCAAGTCGATGGACAGCTTCAGCACAGTTCTGCTATGCCAATTCTGAAAGAAAAAGGGGTCTACTTTGCACATCTCCCGACTGCGCTGCAAGAACGTCCAGAACTCCTGCGTACCTACTTCATGAACAGGGCGGTCACCCTCGAAACGACGCTAAAGAGCGGGAATATTGCGCAACACAACAAGTTTGATGCGCTCCACGGTGCTTTCTGGCAAGGCGGTTATCTGTTACATATCCCAAAAGGCGTAAAAGTTGAAGTGCCGCTTCGCGTCTACATTAGGATGTCCGAAACGGAATATGCGGATCTATCACACACGCTTATCATTGCTGAAGAAGGCAGTGAGGTTGCGATTCTGGAGGACAACTCGTCTACACATCCAGAGACGAGCGGCTTACATAGTGGTGCAGTCGAGATTTTCGCAGGACAAAATGCCAACGTGACTTATGTGCAAGTTCAAGGTTGGAATCGACAGGTCTGGAACTTCGCTTCGCACCGTGCTATTGTCGCCAGGGACGCGCAGCTCTGCTGGGTCACTGCCACATTCGGTAGTAGGTTTAGCAAAATAAATCAAGCCGCTCTTTTGGATGGTGCTGGCAGCAGCGCGCGAATGCTCGGATTGGCTTTCACGGATGCCCGTCAACATTTCGATGTTAGCACGGCACAGGAACATACTTCACCGCATACCACCAGTGACCTCCTGTATCGGACTGTCTTAAAAGATAGGTCGCAGACGGCATGGGGTGGAAACATTTATGTCTATCCGTCGGCGAACCATACCGATGCGTATCAGAAGAATGATAACCTTCTGCTCAGCGAACGTGCACATGCAGATACCTTGCCAGGACTGGAAATTGAGGCACATGAGGTGCGGTGTACACACGGTGCAACTGCTGGAAAGATTGATACCGATCAGGTTTTTTACCTGATGAGCCGCGGCCTGTCCTACACAGATGCGGAGAAGCTGATCATTGACGGATTTTTTGAACCTGTCATGCAACGGATCCCGTTAGAATCTGTTCGGGATGAGTTGAATACGTCTGTTACGCGTAAACTTGAATAGTTTTCAGTGCGGGTTGCTACGCACCCCTTTCAGTTTGCCTCGCAGTGAGAGTTAAGAGGTTTTCGTTTACCACATCGCTTTTTAACTAATAACCGACAACCGATAACCCCAAAAAAGGAGTAACTCACCATGAGTCAACCCAAAATTATCGCTTACATGAAGCCCGTCTGCGGATGGAGCAATGGTGTCCGTGCCATCTTCGCCAAATACGGTTTGGCGTATGAAGATAGAGACATCATTAACAACGAAAACAACTATCGTGAAATGGTTCAGAAGACGCGGCAGCCTTATCAGCCGTGCGTCCAAATTGACGATATAATGCTCGCCGATGTCAGTGGGGATGAAGTCGAACACTATCTGGTTTCAGAAGGGATCGTTAAATCCAGCGATGCTGAAACCGACGTTCCGACCGATCAGGCGTGTGAGGATCATGGGCCTGCCGCTGTCAGTATTGGGTTTCCAAGCAGATAGGCACATGGACAAAGACAAGGTTGGAAGCGGCTTGGTTGGAAGACTGGAAGATTGGAAGTTTGGGCACCCATCCTTCCGCCCTTCCCTCCTTCCATCCCCTTCCTTCTATTTTTTGATTCCGTCCTTACTTAGGTAATGAACATGGATACATCTCAGTTTCGTCCTCTTGATGTGGAGAGAATCCGCGCAGATTTTCCGATTTTTGCGACGACCCCACCGTTGGCTTTCCTCGACAATGCCGCGTCAACACAAACACCGCGCCCGGTCGTTGAAGCGATGGATGCCTATTACGATACGTATCGCTCTAACATCCATCGCGGTATCTACCGTATCTCAGAAGAGGCGACGGCACAGTATGAAACGGCTCGTGAGAAGGTAGCACAGTTGGTTAACGCCCCGCGGGCACGGCAGATTATTTTCACACGGAACACGACGGAATCCATTAACCTCGTCGCTTACAGTTGGGGCAGCGCGAACATCCAAGCAGGCGACGAAATTGTTCTCACCGTCATGGAACATCATAGCAACCTCGTGCCTTGGCAGTTGCTGGCACAGCGCACTGGCGCGGTACTTCGGTTTATGGAGATAACTGACGAAGGGTTGCTTGACTTCACACAACTTCAGGACCACCTCACTGAAAGAACGAAACTTGTCGCTATAGGGCATGTTTCTAATGTACTCGGGACGATTAATCCGATCCAGTCCGTTATTACGGCTGCACACGCTGTTGGCGCAAAGGTCGTTGTTGATGCAGCGCAATCGGTGCCGCATTTTCAGGTCGACGTTCAGCAGCTGGATTGTGATTTCCTGGCGTTCTCTGGACATAAAATGTGTGGTCCGACGGGTATCGGTGTCCTATACGGTAAATTGGAACTGCTTGAGGAGATGCCCCCTTTCCTCGGTGGTGGTTCAATGATTCGGAGCGTAGAACGCGAGGTATCCAGCTATGCTGAACTTCCCGCCAAGTTCGAGGCAGGGACCCCAAGTATCGCCGAAGCGATCGGACTTGGACATGCCGTTGACTACATTACAGACGCAAATTTAGCTGCCCTTCAGGTCCACGAACAAGAACTCCTAAAATACGCACACAAACGCTTAAAAGAAATCGAAGGTCTCACGCTCTATGGCCCGTCTTCACCGCATCAAAAAGCAGGTGTTATCTCTTTTAACATGGAGGGTGTCCATCCGCATGACGTGGCTGGTGTCTTGGATACGCACGGTATTGCTATCCGCGCAGGACACCACTGTGCACAACCGCTGATGAAGCGGTTAGATGTTATTGCCACTGCTCGTGCGAGTTTTTACCTTTATAATACAATCGAAGAAGTGGACCGGTTATACGAAGGGCTGTGCAGAACACAAAAACTAATGACTCGGAGCCAGAGAAGGAGCGTGGGATGAACGTATATCAGGAAGAGTTGCTTGACCATTACGAAAATCCGAGCAACTATGGAACATTGCCGAATCCTAATATCTCCCATGAAGAAGACAATCCACTTTGCGGGGATCGAATCCGCATTGACCTCATTGTTGAAGACGATGTTATTACAGAGGTGCGTTTTTCCGGGCACGGTTGTACCATTAGTCAAGCTGCTGCTTCTATGTTAACTGAGGAGATTGAAGGTAAAAGTCTTACGGAAGTCAAGAAGCTCTCGCGAGACGACATCTTAGATATGATCGGTATTCCCTTAGGTCCCGTCCGTCTCAAATGTGCATTATTGGCACTCAAGGTTCTCAAAGCCGGTGCTTACGGTATCAAAGGTTGGCCCGGCGAAGAGGAATAAAAACAAGAACCGTATCTTTACCGAGAAAAAGGAAACTATGGCAGAATTCTATAAAGTTGCAAAAGTAAGCGAAGTGCCACCCGGCACGAAACAATTGGTCGAAGTTGACTTCGTTCCCGTGCTACTCTTTAATGTTAATGGAGAGTTCTACGCTATGGAAGACGTTTGCACACACGATGGCGGTCCTTTGGGGGAAGGCTGGTTCACTGGAGACGAGATAGAGTGTCCACGGCATGGTGCACGTTTTTGTGTGAAAACTGGAAAACCGCTCTGTATGCCCGCTGTCGAACCTGTCGATTGTTACACCGTCAAAATTGAAGACGATGACATTTTCGTCAGCGTCGACTAATTAATTACCCAAACTTCGTAGGAGGGAATCTCGATGGTATCCGAAGAAAGCGTATTAGAAAGTATCAAACAAATTATCGATCCGGAAATTGGGATCAATATCGTCGATATGGGACTTATCTACGGTGTTGACATCAACGACACAACTGTAGACATTACAATGACCCTCACAAGCCCTGGATGCCCCGCTGGCGGGCAAATTGTGAACGGGACACAGCATGTCACGCAGCAGATGGAGGGTGTTGAGGAAGTCAATGTTAACGTCGTTTGGACCCCGCGTTGGACACCAGAACTGATGACCGAAGACGCAAAGGACGAACTCGGTATTTTTTAATAGTAGTCGGGTCTTTAGAAAAGCCACACGCGCTTTTCTCCCGCCGTGTGCCCCAACCTACATCATCAAAATCTTCGGTATGGAAACCTCGTCTTTTAAGGCGAGAAGGAATACCGCTCCTTTTTGCTTGACAGAAGCCTGTCAAATTTGTTAGAATATAGGCAGTAACTCGAAGACGTTAGAACGTTCGTTCTACTTCCAAAGTCGGAAGTGTCTGAGGTTCTGCATCGTGGGTCGCTTGGACCCCTCAGGGGTATGCAGGTAAAGTTACGAACCATAGCCTGAGAAGCAAGCCTCACGATTTATCGTGAGGTGGCACATTGACGAACAGGTTAGCGAAACAACCGAAACTTCTCAAGAAACATCCCAATGCCTTTCAGATAGCGTGGAAGGACGGACATGTCAGTTGGTATCCATACACCTATCTCCGGCAGATGTGCCCGTGCGCGGAATGCGCTATCATCCGGCACAAAGGCAGAGATGTCCATTCCCTCTTTTCACCGCAAGGCGACGGAGATATAACCCTCATTGAGGTCTCAGACGATATTCAACCGCTTGACATCCAGTTAGTCGGTCGTTACGCGGTCCAATTCAGTTGGAACGATGGACACGATACGGGTATCTATCCATTTGAAGTCCTACGCGAGACGTGTCCTTGTCCAGAATGTGTGCCCCTTTATGAAAAGTCTCCTATTCAGACGGAGGAAGAAAACTGAGCAATGCAAACCACGCCGTCACTTCCTGAAATTTCGACGCATGAATTGAAACAGAAACTCGACGAAAACGAATCCGTGTTTTTGTTAGATGTCCGCGAACCGAGCGAATATGACATTGTGCACCTTGAAGGTGCTCAGCTAATACCGCTTAACACATTGCCACACCACGTCGAGAACCTTCCATCCGACCGAGAAATTGTCGTCTATTGCCACCACGGGACGCGGAGCCTCTATGCCGTCGCCTACCTACACCAAAACGGATTCCGTGATGCCAAAAATCTCGCAGGGGGTATCGACGAGTGGGCAGCCGAGATTGATCCAACTCTGCAGAGATATTAAGAGGAGAACAGACATGATCGTCGAATTTGAAAACCGCTCCGGCGAAATAGAACAAGCCGAGATGGAAATTGATGAGCCGTGTCCTATCTGTTGTGGGATGCTCTTTCCACTGGTGGAATCCGAACCAGACAGCGGATACCGTTGTAGCAGCTGCGGACTGGTTTTTGAACCTGTCGAAGCAGAGTAGTACACGCAGGTTCCATGTTCTACTATTCCATTTTTCGGAAATCTGGAACCTCCATGGGTGCTCCACCGTTCGCAATGGATTGTTCCGAAACCAAACCCGGTACAGTGAAATCCATCGCTGTATAGACATCCATCGGTGGTGGCGTGTCGGTGAGAACGCTATCCACAAAATCCCGCACTTTAAAATACTCGCCGAGGTCGCCAGCATTTTCTGCCTCAGCAGGCGGGTTCTTCCAGCGTTCAGGTAGTAAATCTTCAAATTGGGAGAGCGGTCTCCACTGTTCACTTATACCGAACTCGCTCAACCAAATCTTCGGTGCCGCGTTGAGTCCCCGCGAACCTTCATAGCACCCTTCCGTCCCTTGCAAACTGAAATAGGAATTCGCAGGACGATTTGAGAGCATGTCAATTCGGATCTTGATTAACCCACCACACGCCGTCTTACACAACATCATCACCGTATCCTCCATGGCGTGCTCAGGATCGGTGTTAGTGCCGGTTCCCAGACAACAGACACTCGCGACACGACTCCCAAACCACTGGAGCACGGGACCGAGGCTATGTGTCGCATAGTTACATCGATTAATACCGACCTGCCAGTAGTAACGCCACGTCGGATTGCCCGCTGCATCGTGATGGAGTGACTTGATGTTGTGGAGGTACTCCCCTTCTCCGAAATAGACATCGCCGAACATGCCCGCCTCAACCATACTCCGGATGAGGACATTTGGCTTGGAGTAGCACGTGTTTTCAGCCATCGTGTATTTGGCAGATGCTTTCCGGACTGCCCGAACCAAATCGTAACATTCTTCCAATTTGACGGCAGCGGTCACCTCACTGATAACGTGTTTTCCGGCTTCCAGTGCTTCAATCGACTGTGGAACGTGCAAGTTTTCAGGTGTAGCAAGGACAACAATATCCACGGCGTCCAGCATTGCTGTATAATCCGTAAACTGCTGAGGAACATCAAATCGTTCTGCGACGCTTTGGAGTGTTGCCTCATTGATGTCACAAACCGCCGTTACATCAGTTTCTGCTATCGCTTGAAACGGTTGAAAATAAGAACTCCCACGGTGTGCTCCAACAATCCCCACTTTTAGTTGATTCGCCATTGTGTACCTCCTCCTAAATATAGGGATAGCATAGCATATTGCTTGCAATTTATCAGTAAAATTTCCATCCCTCTAATTTGGTCACATCCAGTCTATAGTGAACGTTGCCCCACTATTTTAATTTGCAAGCCTGGGACAGATTTGATATACTTAACAGGGTTGCTGGCGTCTACTAACACGGTTTCAAATCACACCTCAGAACACTACATAACGCTGACACATAATACGAAAGGCACGTTAAGCACAACCCATGCTTCAATATGGGTTTGCCATCTGCATTCTATATCAAACAATGAACAGTAAAACGCTCGATCATTTGCTTATTGCGATTACAGTCCTGTTAGATATCTGTTTCATCGCCACTGCAATTGTCGTAGCATACTGGGTCCGATTTGAATCGGGGTGGACTCCTGAAGTCCTGTCCCTGCACAAAGGGGGATCCCCACCCCTTGACGACTACTTTCGGCTTATCCCTCTCATGGCAATAATATGGCTAATGACGTTGAAGGCACTAAAACTCTATCGTCCGGAAAGTAATGCGACGTTTTCGGCATTTTGGACGCTCTGCAAAGCCGCGGGTATCTCGCTCATCGCCACGTTAGCCGCCCTCTTTTTCATCTTCCATCACGATGCGTACTCGCGCTGGGTTATGCTCTTGGCTACCGGTTTCAGTCTCGTATGGTTGTTTTTGGGGCGATTGGTGCTTCACCGTTTTCGCCAATCTATTCACGCCCAAGGGGTCGGCGTAAATCGACTGGCAATTGTCGGGACCTACGATGGCCGCGTCGAAAAGTTCATCAACGTTCTGAATACCAAAGCGGATAGCGGTTACGAAGTGGTAGGGATCATCGGAGAAATCGGGGTTACAAACCCCTCCCACAACCCCTTAGAGGTTACACCCGCCCACAACCCCTTAGAGGTTACAGACACATCACACAACCTCTTACCCGAAAACCAATTGCAGTTCCTTGGGAAAAGCCAAGACATCCTTGAACTGGTGCGAAAACATCGACTTGATACGCTTTTCATCGTATCCCCGACGGTGCCGAATGACACCCTCCTGCAGATTCTCCACGCCTGCGAAGGAATACCCGTCCAAATCAACGTACTGCCTGAACTCTCCGAATTCATCAGGGACAGCAGGAACACGATTACCTTTTTTGAGGATATACCGGTACTACAATTAAGGGAGACACCGATGCAGGGCGGACGCGGTATCGTCAAGCGTCTTATAGACATCGTCCTTAGCGCATCGGCGTTGATAGCCTTAAGCCCGCTCATGCTAACAATTGTAATCGCTATACGCTTAACCTCACCGGGCAAAGCAATTTTTCGTCAGGAACGGGTCGGTAGGGGTGGAACGCGGTTCAAGATTTACAAATTCCGTTCCATGCAGGTTGATGCTGAGGAAAAAGTCGGACATGTATGGGCAAAAAGCGACGACCCGCGGCAAACCCGACTTGGGAAATTCTTGAGACGCTGGAGTTTAGACGAATTGCCGCAATTCTTCAATGTTCTCAAAGGCGATATGAGTCTTGTCGGTCCCCGTCCAGAGATGTCTGGATTAATTGATACGTTCCGCGAATCGATTCCGCACTATCTCGCTCGGCAGCGCGTTAAATCTGGCATGACCGGGTGGGCACAAGTCAACGGCTTGCGCGGTAATACCTCCCTTGAAGCGCGAATCTCCTATGACCGGTATTACATCGAAAATTGGTCTCTCGCCTTGGACATCAAGATTATCTTGAAGACCCTATGGGCAATTAAAAAGGGGTCGCGCTAACTTTGGAAATACCGTCGCACAAAGGGCCACGCGCCGGCTTTGTAATAACGGTGTCCACCTTCCCCGATAAAGAGCTCGCACCTGTCCGCCACACCAGCGACTGTGTAGATAGTCTTCAAGCGTTCATACGCGAACTCGACGTGATCTATCGGGAAAATCCCGTCTCCTCGTCCCGCAATCGCGCAAAATGGACGCGGTGCGATTAAGCCTGCGACATCGTACATCTCCCCAAGTCGCATGACCCCCGGCACATAGTTGCATTCGCAATGGCGGATCATGCCGATGCTTCCTTCAAACGTACAGAAATAGCAACTCGGCACTGCCACAGCAATACGTGTTTCACATGCCGCGGCGAAAAGCGATACCGTCCCACCGCCGGAGTTGCCAGTAATCGCGATGCGTTCGGCATCTATGGGTAAATCCGCTATCGCCCAATCAATCAGGCGCGACATATCCCATACCCGCTCACCAATCGGGGTCCGTCCAACGAGTATGCTATGAACCAATTGGTGTCGGCAGGAGTGCGTATTATTCGCCTGCTTATCCGCGTCTGTGCGCGTTTCACCAAACGCTCGTGTTGTCGGTGCAATGGCGATATAGCCTTCCTCAACGGCTGCCTGTCGAGCGATGTCCCGCTCCCCTTCGAGCATGTGTTCTTCCTCTGCTTCTGTGTGTGCGATGCCGGCGTAGAGATGCGGATGATTGTGTCCATGTGGTGCGAGGATGAGCGGCACTTTGCCTTCAATCGTTTTCGGACGGAGTAGGTAAAACGGCAGCGGCACCGTCGGCTCGACCCACAGATACCAACTCTCTCGGAAATGATCATCCATATCCAAGACTTCGAGTTGTTCTGCTTTCGGGACGTATCCTTCGAGATCGGATTCCATGTTGTCCAAACCGAGGATCTCTCGCAACTTCGGACGAAAAAGTGCCTGCCATGTCAACAACCCTTCCCGGGTGGTCTCGTGGAATTCATACTGTCTCGGCACGGTATCGTATAAGTTTTTAAAATGTGTTTCAGCGTTATACATTAACAGTCCTCCTTCTATGGATACGGTTCACTTGACCAAAATTTTCAGCACTGCTATAATGTTGGCAATTGTGCTTCCACGTAAACTCTACGACATAATAGAGGATACTTATCTGCCTGTCAATTCAATTTGTCAGACGGCGGTCGGAGCGTTAAAATAAGAAGATTCTCGATTACGAGATTGAAGCTAATACGACATTATCAAAAAGTAGGTAATTCTAAAATCTACCATAGTTTGCGTTCGAAGATGCACAACCGAATAGGTTATGCTACAAAGATGACAGCTTGCGTTAAAACAGCAACAAAAACGTAGTCCGTAACGAAGTGGAGGTGTTTTGCTTGGTGTCTTTGCTTGGGTATTTCTGCGTATTTCTTCAGCTCCAACACAACAATCTTGAAGTTTCAAATAACGTTACTTCTCCGCAAGGAATAATTAAAAAATGAAAGTATTGATAACTGGCGCGAGTGGTAGGCTCGGCGAGTTTGTAATCCGAGAATTGGCGGATCAGCACTCATTGGTGCTGATGTCGCGCAGAACACCACCAGGGGAATTCTCACATCTCCCTTTCATCCAAGGCGACCTGAACAACTTTGAGGACTGTCAGCGTGCCGTTGAAGGTGTAGACGCTATCCAACACCTCGGTGCCCAACCGGGTCCCGTTGACCATCCGGATATGCGCGCAGATGCTGAACAGAGAGGCATTCCTTTCGATGCAACTTTTAAAACGAATATGCTCGGTACTTACTACCTCATGCAAGCAGCGATTGAGGCAGGTGTCCAAACGGTGGTGATGTCGGGCAGCAATTGCGCATTGGGGCACGGCTTCCGAATCAGCAAAACCCACATTCCAGTAGACTACCTCCCTATAGACGAGGAGCACCCGTGTTATCCTGAAGATTCTTATAGTTTCTCTAAACGGTGTGGCGAAGATTTGTTAGCAAGTTATACTCGCGCTTACGGCATTCGCACCTATGTTACGCGTCCTGCGGGTATCAGTCCAGAAGAACGGAGAGAGCAGATGGCGGAGAACGCTAAACCGACAACGGCGTGGACCCCGTGGCTCTGGTGTTGGGTTGGGAGTGAAGATGTCGCGAGTGCGCACCGCCTGATCATGGAGAAAGCGGATACGCTACCCCCACACGATGTCTATTTTCTGAATGCCGATGATACTTCCGCTTTGGAATCTTCTCAAGAATTGGTTAGGCGTTTTAAACCCGAATTTCTGCCGAAGGTGAGGACGCTTGAGGGACATCAATCGTTTATCAATTGCGATAAACTGAAAAATGCTGTTGGATGGCACCACGAGACCTCATGGCGATAATTTTTAATTTTGCTTGCGCGCAGTCAAGGCGATTTGGCAAAAATCCCTTCTTGTTGGTTCCGCACGCGCCGTTGTTGCGTGCTACGATTTTTGGCTTTCAGAGGAAATATCATGTTTTTCTAATTTTGCTTGCGCGCAGTCAAGGCGATTTGGCAAAAACCCTTCTTATTGGTTCCGCACGCGCCGTTGTTGCGTGCTACGATTTTTGGCTTTCGGAGGAAATATTATGTCAACCAGTGACAGAGTACGCATCGGGGTCGTCGGTGTAGGAAGTATCTCCGTGCGCGGTATTCTGCCTCATCTCACGCAAGACGATGTCCAAGATAGATTACAGGTAACGGCTGTCTGTGACCCTGTCCCCGGTAGGGCACAAGCGGCATGTGAGAAATTCAACATACCGTATGCGTATGAAACCTATGAAGCCCTTTTAGCAGACGGACATGTAGATGCAGTCAGCATTGCATCGCCTATCGGTTTGCATTATGAGCAGGGCAAACTCGCCATTGAACACGGGCTCCATGCCCATTTCAACAAAACGATGACGACTACCGTCGATGAAGCGGACGATCTCATTGAATCGGCGGCGCGTAAAGGCGTGAAATTAGTGGCTTCCCCTGGCGAGATGCTCCGTCCAATCCATCAAGAAATTCGCAGCCTTATTGCTGAGGGTGCCATCGGAACGTTGACGTGGGCAGCCGCTGGTTCTGCCTTCGGAAGATACCACGAAAACGAATCTGTCAGACATGGGGACGATCCTCTCTCCAATATCAATCCGGCATGGTATTTCCGCAAACCGGGGGGCGGCCCGCTCTATGATATGACTGTCTACGGCTTGCATACACTGACCGGCATCCTCGGACCTGCGAAACGTGTAACGGCGTTCTCCGGTGTGCGCCTCAAGGAACGCGAATTCCGAGGTGAGATGCTCCCGTGCGACATGGACGATAATACCTTCATTTTGCTTGACTTCGGCGAGGCATTCTACGGCTTTGTCTACGGTGCAGCCGCTGGTTCTGTCGTCAGAGGTAGACTGGCAATTCACGGCACCCATGGCACGATTGAAGGCAATTTGCTGAATGGGAACCCCATTGATGCCCCGGATGGGGAACTCCCACACGTTGTGGGACCGCATCGCAGCATTCAGGAATCGCACGTCTATGAGGACATTATGCAGTTGGTGGATTGGATCCGCGAGGATAAACCGACGATTGTCACGGCGGAACATGCCCGGCACGTCATAGAAATTTTCGATGCGGGGTACCGGTCGGCACAGACCGGGCAGGCACAAGATCTGCGCACCACATTTTGATTTTACCCGTAGCGTGTGTAAAACTTGACATCTACAGAATTTTAGGGTATTCTTAAAATATAGAGATTGCATGAAAACGGAGAATTATCCATGAAATTTGATGAAAAGACAACGCAGGCAGTTGAAGGACTCATTACTTGCAATAACGAGGTCATGAGCGGAACACCGGTCTTCAAAAATACCCGCGTCCCCATAAAAAACCTAATTGACTATTTAGAGGGTGGGGAGACGCTTGATGAATTTTTGGAGGATTTTCCGTCTGTCAGTCGCAATCAAGCCGTCAAGACATTGGAACTGGCGAAAGAGATGCTTCTAACACACGTCCATGCGAATACTCATTGACGAATGTCTACCCAGAAAACTGAAGTGGGAACTCCCTGAACATACCACTTTCACCGTGCAAGAAAAAGGCTGGGCTGGCATGAAAAACGGTGAATTGTTGACCAGAGCGGAAAATGAATTTGATGTTTGGGTGACTGCCGATCAGAACATTGAATCACAACAAAACCTCGAACGCTTTAACATTGCAGTTGTTGTGCTTATCTCACCTCGAAATCAATTAGAGTTGCTACTCCCTCTAATGCCTCAGTTACACGAAGTCCTCAGAAACATTCAACCTCGCCAAATTGTTTACATTGAGTGCTGAAACTCGCCGAGGAATTACAATCTATGCCAAAAGCTTTATGTATCGGTGAACTCCTCATCGACTTTGTCTCTACAACCCCTGATGTGACGCTCGCAGAAGCCCCGGGATTTGTCAAAGCCCCAGGGGGTGCCCCCGCGAATGTTGCGGTGGGCTTAACGAAACTCGGCATAGATGCTGGGTTTATCGGTAAAGTCGGCGCAGATGCGTTCGGCGATTTCCTACGCGAAACGCTCCAACAGAACAGGGTCAATACCGATTACCTCATCGCGGGTGAAGGATCTCGCACGACCTTAGCCTTCGTCGCCACGCGCTCTGATGGTATGAAAGACATCACCTTCTATCGACATCCGGGCGCCGACATCCAACTCTCTCCGGATGAAATCGACACTAATTATGTCCAATCGACAGAACTCTTCCACTACGGTTCTGTCAGTCTCAGCCACTCGCCGAGTCGAGAAGCGACCCTTCACGCAATCCAGTCCGCAAAATCGGGGGGTGCGACACTTTCCTACGATCCGAATTTACGGTTGATGCTCTGGGATAACGAGAACGATGCCAAGCACTGGATCTGGGAAGTGATGCCCTACGCAGATATCGTCAAAATTTCGGAAGAGGAGTGGGAGTTTATCACAGACGATGTGGAATTGGCAAATGGAGTGGATCGCATTCTTGGACTCGGTGCGAAACTGCTTGTTGTCACGTTAGGCGAACGCGGCTGCTATTACACGAACGGTTCTGCTGAAGGCTATGTTGATGGATTTGAGGTGGAGGTTGTGGA
Organism: Candidatus Poribacteria bacterium; assembly: GCA_022827885.1. Lineage (GTDB taxonomy): Bacteria > Poribacteria > WGA-4E > WGA-4E > WGA-3G > WGA-3G. Next base: position 21,446 of record JAJEIP010000042.1, on the reverse strand, counting down.
TACCCTCGGTGCGGGGGATGCCTTCGTCGCTGCGATGCTCACCCAATTGATGCAACATACAGACCTAACATCGCTCGAAAAGGGGCAGCTTGATACCATTATGAGATACGCAAATGCCGCAGGAGCGTTGGCAACCCAGAAAGTCGGCGTAATTCCTGCACTACCAACTCCTTCCGAAATTGAACATTTCCTATAACGGACACCCCTCCAGAATCATTCGGCTTTTTATATTATGGCCATTGAGGTCGTGTCCAACAACATTCCCCAAACAAAGGAGATAGCATAATGGAATCCCCAAATCGACTTGGTGTTTTATTACTCGCTTCATTCATTATTTTCATCGTTGCTATCGTATCAGCATCAGCCGCTACATTGAACATTACCGTGACAGATATCCGAACTGGCAACCGCCTGAACAATGTTTCTATTACCGTCACGCATGAGGACGGTGCTGTTATGCCAGGTGTTAGCAGCACAACTGGCACACTTGAAATTTTAGACTTAGTTGCTGGAGTTTATACAATTACTGCCTCCTTACCCGGTTATACGGAGACGGTTATATCGGATGTCGCGCTTGCTGTTGATGAAACGAAATCGGTAGAACTTGCCCTCTCTTCAGAAGTGATCCAACTTGAAAAGGTCTCCGTTACGGCATCGCGTCGTCAGGAAAAAGTGCTTGAGGCACCGGCATCAGTCGCTCTTATTGGGGATTCGGAAATAAAGGACCGGGTCGCGCCAAGTGTTACCGAGCATTTAAAATCGGTGCGTGCGGTGGATGTTGTGACCGCTGGATTGGGGGCATCGTACGTTGTCATCCGTGGTTTCAACAACGCTTTCTCAGGTTCACTGCTGTCCCTCGTTGACAACCGGATTGCGAGTGTTCCTTCACTGCGGGTCAATAGTTACAGTTTCATTCCTACTATAAGCGAAGATATTGAACAGATTGAAGTCGTCTCGGGTCCCGGTGCCGCACTTTACGGTCCCAACAGTGCTAACGGCGTCATGCACATCATCACTCGTTCGCCATTCACTTCACAAGGGACAACCGTCAGTATCGGCGGTGGTGAACGGCGTATACTCATGAGTTCCCTCCGACACGCAGGCGTTGTCAATGAAACAATCGGCTATAAGTTCTCAGGTAACTTCTTTCGAGGGAATGATTGGCAGGAAGGACGCGCGAAAGAGGATCTTGAAGGTGCGGGAGAACCGATACCTGATACCTACAGAGCCAGCGGTGAATTTCGCGTTGATTATCGTCCCAACACCGATATGACCACGATTCTTGCCAGTGGTTTCACGCAAGCCACCGGGATTGAACTAACGGGTATCGGGGCAGGTCAAGCGAAAAACTGGACCTACGGTTACGCCCAAGGGCGGTTCATTTACAAAGACCTTTTCGTGCAAGCCTTTTGGAATCGGAGTGATGCCGGGGATACCTACGTCCTACGGAGCGGTGATCCGACTATTGACAATTCCGACCTATATGTCGGGCAGATCCAGCACGGCTATAGTTTTGGTGAGCGGCAGCGTTTTACTTATGGAATGGATGTGCTGCTGACCCGTCCTGATACAGAAGGAACAATTAACGGCATTAATGAAGCAGATGACAACATTAACGAGATGGGTGCGTATTTGCAGTCAGAGACTAAAATCCTTCCGCAGTTAAAGCTCATTGCTGCGGGACGGGTTGATGACCACAACCAACTCGAAAACATCGTCCTTTCACCGCGTATTGCAGTTGCTTATCAACCCAATAACGATCACAATTTAAGAGCCACCTATAACCGTGCCTTCAATACGCCGCGCACTTCCGACCTGTTTCTGGATATTCTATCAGCCAAAGATCCGTTTCAGTTAGGGAGTAACTTTCAACCCGCATTAGGCTTCAGTCCGAATATAGACATACGGGCACAAGGGGTCCGTTCCGAAACAGGATTCACCTTCAAAAGAAGTGGGGACGGTCGTCCAGAATTCCGTTCTCCTTTCTCACCGTTGGCAAAACTTCCGACAGAGACACACATTCCACTTGACGATCCTGTTTTCACCAACGTTATGTGGAGTATCGGACGTAGTGCCGTCATGAGCGGCGTGCAGCCGATTTTTGAAGCAGGTCTAACCGCGCAAGGTCTCCCAACCCCCATTATCGAGGCACTCTCCGATGGGTTTGACACCCTCATTCCGCAGCAGGTCATAGGGGTCAAAAATGTCTTACGCTCGCTGGATCCGCAGGCAGGGGACTTTGTCGATGTTGAAGATGTGAACGATGTTAACCCACTTAAGCCAACGATTACACAAACTTATGAGGTTGGTTACAAAGGCATCCTCATGAATAAGTTGGCATTCTCTGCTGATGTCTATCACTCACGAATTAAGGATTTCGTGGGTCCTTTGGTCGTTGAAACCCCAAACGTGTTCTTAGATCCAGTAACGTTGGGAGCCTCTCTCGGTAAGCAGATCACAGTGGCGTTAGCCGATCCGCAAAACGCGGTACTTCATCAGGCCCTGCTTGCGTTCGACGCGCCCACTCAAGGTGGGAACGGCAACGGTTCGCCTGTTGATGAGTTAGTAACGTTATTCGTAGCGGGAACCGAAAATAACGGTTCTGCTTTCATACCTTTTGGCACGGTGACACCCGAACAGGCGGCAGACCCAAACGCCATCATGCTCACTTATCGGAATTATGGTGATATTTCGCTCAACGGGTTAGATCTGAGTTTTACCTATTACCTCAATCCGAGTTTGAGTTTCGGTGCGAATTATTCGTTTGTCAGCAAAGACCTCTTTGAAGATGTTGATGGACTTGGTGACATCGCGCTCAACGCGCCAAAAAACAAATTCGGGGCAAGCATTCAATATCTTAACGCGGATATGGGATTAGGTGTCGGGCTACGAATGCGCTATGTGGCTGGCTTTCCTGTGAGATCGGGTGTTTACATCGGTGATCTTGAATCGTATTACACATTTGATTTAAACGCCGGTTACGATTTGCCTATCGGTCCCAGACCCCGTCTTTCGTTAACAGTCCAGAATCTACTGAACCGTAGGCACCAACAATTTATCGGATCCCCAGAAATCGGGCGTTTGTCAATGGTGCGCTTGACACAAACCTTCTAAGCTTGAGATATCGTAGCGTCCTATCTTCGCCTCGCTTTAACGGTGTACGTGGGCCACGAGAAATAGAAGTCATCACCTTCTGGCTGGACAGTATAGTGCTCTCGTGCCTCATCAGGCGAGAGTTGCGCAAACGCATCCCGAATCTCTTGCACGACCTCTGGCGGGTTTTTCTCCGGACGTACCCACCAAAGAAACGACATCTGTGCGTTTCGGGTGTGCGCTGTTTTTTCGAGAGAAAACCCAGCATCCGTAATCATCGCATCCCATTGCGAGGGTGGGTAGCCATACACATGCGAGTTATCTCGGAGTCTCTCAACGCGGTTCTGCCACGCTCTCAATTTCTCTGATTCCGGTGAGACAGAATCGTTCATGCAGAAGAGTCCGTCTGTCCGCAAAACCCGATGGACCTCGCTTAAGAATGCCCGCACATCTTGAAAATGATGTGGCGCCAATCGACAGGTTACCAAATCCAACGACGCATCAGCAAACGGTAGTGCCTCAGCAGCGGCAACGGAAAACGCAATATTTTTTATCGCTTGCTGTTGTGCGAGTTCAACTGCCTTCTCAACCATTTCCGGGGTTAGGTCGGTCGCGACAACATGTGCCACCTTGGGTGCGAGCGCAAACGCTGTGAAACCTGTTCCAGTAGCGATGTCTAACGTCTGTTCCGTTCCTTTAGGGTCTGCAAAGTCGAGGAGTGCGTTTAGTGTATCCCCTTTGGCATGAACGCTACTTTGCGCATAGTAGTCGGCATGTTGGCTAAATTGGTTGCGAACTGTGCTATGGATGGTTTTCTTATTCTGCAAATCCCTGAATCCTGTAAATCCTGGTTCTGACAATTAATTGAAAACAATAACGCCGCGCGCGTTTTCTCCGGCTTCCATATCCGCAAAAGCCTCATTAATCTGCTCCAGTCGATAGTGGCGTGTAATGAGTTCATCGAGTTTCAATTTACCTTCTGCATGCAGATTCAGAAGTTTCGGCATATCTACCCGCGGTTGACAGGACCCATAAAATGAACCGATTAATCGTTTCTCACTTGAGACGAAACGTTGTGCCGGAATACTGAATTCGGATTCATGATGTGCCATACCTACAATGACGGCACTCCCGGCAGGTCGGACCATATCATAAGCCTGCAGAATCGTCTTCGGATTCCCAATAACCTCAAATGCGTAATCGACCCCTAAGCCATCTGTCAACTCGCGAACGGCTTCAACTGGATCATTTTCAGCGGCGTTAACGACATCCGTTGCCCCGAATTTTTTGGCAAAGTTGAGTTTCTTCGCCGCAATATCGACAGCGATAATCCGTTCTGCTTGCGCGAGGACTGCCCCTTGGATAGCATTCAACCCGACCCCACCGGTCCCGATAACGGCTACGGTGCTGCCGGGTTCCACCTTTGCGGTGTTAAGCACTGCCCCGACCCCTGTCGTCACACCACATCCCACGAGCGCGGCATTCTCTAACGAATACTGTGGGTCAATTTTGACGAGATTCTGTTGCGGGACAACCATGTATTCTGACATGGTTGCGATCCGTGCCATCTGGAGAATTCCATCGCCTGAACTGTTGTGGAGGCGATAAGTGCCATCTAACAGGAACCCGCGAGGCACATCATAACTTTCGCACAGGCAGACGCGCTCCATCTGACACATTCGACAACTGCCGCAGTAACTCACAAAAGACAAAATCACCGGATCACCGGACTGAAAACCGTTTACATCCTTGCCAACACGCTCAATCACGCCAGCCCCTTCGTGTCCGAGCGCGACAGCGGCGTCGTAGTAGATAGTCCCGGTTACCACGGATAGATCGGAATGACAAACGCCACTCGCAGCGGTCCGAACGAGCACTTCGTTGTCCTTAGGATCATCTAACTCAAGCTCCTCAACAACGACGGGTTGGTTATGTTCATACATAACAGCGGCACGCGTTTTCATTTTTTCTCCTACAGTAAAGATTCCAGATAACTTCTCGCCTTACGCATGGAGTCAATGGGGTCGGACTCCCCTTCATAGACGACCGAGAGGCATCCGTTATAGTTAACCCCGCGCAGAATATCTAAAACGCGAGGATAATCCAACCATTCCTCCACGCCGCTATCAATCTGATAAAACTTCGTCCGGACATAAATGGCATGCGGTGCAGTCTGTTCAATACTTGCATAGCAGTCATAGCCGGGATGTGAAGAACCGCGATGTCCACTTGCGCCGGGGGATCCTGCATACTGTCCAGTATCCAAGATATGTGTGAAATAGGGATGATTCGTTCCATTCAAAGCGCGTAAAACGGCAGCCCCATCGCGTGTAACGTTGTTGTGGTTATGATTCTGTAGCCCGACGAGGATTCCTGATTCATAACCGTATTCAGCGACCTCCTTGAAGGCTTCAATCATCGGTGGCCACAAAGTCTCTTCATCATCGCAGTCCTCAGGAACATAAGCGGCAAAGACTCGGACGATCGGACAACTCATAAAAGCGGCAACGTCAATCCACTGCTTTATGAGGGCAACTTGTTCGGGATGCTCAGCAACGGGACGCCCAAAGTTGTTGCTAACCCCGATATAACCTAACGGCAATCCTTTCCGTGCGAGATCTTTCTTCAGGTCTCGTAGGTAGTTTGCATCGGTGGATTCAAACGCGCTTGAATGTAACTCGATAACATCAAAACCGAGATCGTACACGATTTGTGCGAAAGCAGAAGCAGTCGTATTTCTCACATTCAGAGACATAGTCCCTAATTTCATCATAAGGATTTTCTCCTTTTATTGTCCTAATGGGAATCTTTCAAGGGCGTTTGTCTAATCCGTTCTCTGTCCCATCGGTGTATTCTTGCAGGGCTGTCCGGGCTTGCTGATGTAACGCTACGAGGAATTTCCGCAAGGTTTGCTGAAGATTATGAAGTTGATACCGGTCCTCCTCAAGGTCTTGAATGCGTGAATCGAAAAGTTCCAACCGGTTGAGTCGGTCAAAAATGTCTTCAATCAGGTTCAAGGTTTCGCTGAATCTCCGCCGTTCGTCTTCAAACTGCTTTCGCTCCTCTTCGAGGAGTCGAATTTTATTTGACATATCCTCGAGTTCTCTGCGCGTCTGTCCCAACTCTTTTTGGAGATTTTGCGTAAAATCTATTAATTTTTCCAAGGTATTGGTTGTTTTATAAACCGGCTGTCCCGTATTACTAAAATTGATCTGCTCCTGAGGCGATGGTTCCTTTTCTGTTGACGATGGTGTTGCAATTTCATTCGGTCGGTTCACCAACTCGGACGCATCTGTACCTCCAAAAATGCCTATTAACTTAATATGATACGAAAACTGGGTATAAGCTTCTCTCCGCTCGCTGTATGTAACTTGCACCCGTATCTCTTCATCAACCTTCAGGCCACTGAGACGCGCATGTATATTCCGAATGACTACCTCATTGTATCCGAATGAGTTATTTTTCTTTGGATTCAGTTGTCGGAGGTATCGGTAAAGTTCTAACCCGTCGGTGCTCTCGCGTTCCAATCCTTCGGCTGTTAAAACACCAACGACATCAGAATTGTCAGGTTCTGATGTCCCATACTCGTGAGGTATGACGATATCCAGCGGTACCTCTCCGTGAACAGCCTTCATCCCGAGAATCCAGTCTGTTGCCGATGTTCTACTACTGTATACAATGAAGTCGTAGGTAATTGCCATAGTTTTCTCTCTTCATGCAAGCGTCCATTTTTGTAAAGTGGCTTCTGAATCCCGATGCCTTTTTTGTAGGTTGCCCGTCACATTAGGCCCCTAACCTTCGCGAACTACGTCTGTAATCTCGACACAACTTGCGGCAGTTTCGGTATACAAGAGGTCCCAATCCCTTCAACAGCGAAAGAGGCGACACAGTGTGCGAAGTTCAGTGCCTCTTTGACAGAACGACTCTGATAATAGTTAATCAAAAAGGCGGTGGCGAAAACATCCCCTGCGCCTGTTGGATCCACCTCTGTAACGGAGTAGGCAGCGGATTCAAGCTGCGTCCCATTTTGAAAAAGGGTTGCCCCTTGTGCGCCTTGTGTCAGGACAACAATTGAAGTTAACCCGATATATTTTTCAAGTTCATCTGGATAACTGCGGAGATCCTCATCACTCAGGATTAATATATCAATATGCGGTAAGATGTCCTTTGCTGTTCCCCATCGCTTTGCCTCAACCCTACCACTGGCATCCCACTGTCGGAGCCAGCCTTGCGGTGTTGCCCCTATTAACGTTTCGTCGCTGAAACAGTGAACGACTTCAGTGGAAACCTCATCTGCAATCGGACACAAGTAGGCTATATCACTGGTCCGCCATTCACGGGGGATGTGGTTTCCCCTTAATTGCTGTGCACTCCCAAGGATAAATTGCTGCCTGCGTCCCTTCGCATCGTATTGGTTATCAAAGATTGTTGTCTCAGGAGATTCATGATAGAGAGTCTTTATGCCTTCCAACAGTGGATTCTCCCGATCAAAGTCCGATCCAACCGCTGTAACCGCCCGGGCATGGTGCCCGAGATTTCGCGCAGTTAGTGTTGAATACGAAGCAGATCCACCAAGGATATAACCGTTTGGCGAGACATCATAACAGAAATGACCGACCGATAGAAAAGTCGTAGGCATCGGAGAGGATATATTCATTTTGGCGTTATAATTCAAAGACAGGCTCCATCTGTGCCCACCATTCGTCCGGCTGTGCCTCCGTTACAGGTTCTTGGAAGGTTCTCATTAATTCGTCCCAAGCTTTGCATTTCGGGTTCTCTTCGAGATAGCGCGGAAAATCGCGTTCTATATCAAAGGTATCAATCGTTTCCATTGCCATAAACAGACGGCATCCGAGCAGATAAATATCCATCCTCGTGATACCAACTGCTTTCAGCGCATCAATCACTTCGGGCCATGCATCTCGGTGATATGCCTTATATGTTTCAATAACGGACGGATCGTTTTTGAGATTCAGCGTTAAGCCGTAGTGTTTCATTTTAGTTTTTTAGTGCCTTTCGGATTATTTCAGCGGGTCAACCGAAACTCTCTTTTTATCAGTATTTATATGATACCAAATTTCAACATTTTCGTCAACTTTTTTCTTCACTTGAAGTAAGATTAGACATAGTGCTATAATAATTTCTGGACTCACAGACAGTACCTGAACACACCACCAAGGCAGGGAAAAGAAAATGAAGGTCCTTCTTAGGAAAAACATCCCACATGCCCTTCTCATTTCCATCGGGTTTCATATTCTCCTGATGCTGCTACTCGGCACCTTATACCGGCAAAGACTCGAGTGGCAGCCCAAACCGGTCACAGAGTTTGACATCGTCAAGATTCGATTGCGGAGTTCCGTGCGTCCCTTGAAGAGGCTTCGCCACCTGCCCATACAACCCTCTACAGTCCCTGAAACCAGGCAACGGATGGAAACGGTCGAGGTACAACCTCCCACGCTTCAGACCGCAGCGGCACCAGTATCGCCTGAAGATGCCATCGTTGAACTACAAACACCGGAACTTGCCGTCACTGTGCCAGGAGAACACACCTACGGAAAGGGGTTACGCGCGAAACCTGTATCAGGATTAGGCAGCAGTGGTAGCGGCAGTGGATTGGGTTCACGTATATCAGGTCATGGAAAAGCCGGCAGTGCTAATCGTGGGTTTTTAGGCGGGACGAATGAGCAACCCACCTCCGATATTGGAGGACTCACGCTTCCCGATTTAGCCCTCACCAAGATAGGGAAACATATTGTCGCAAACCGAGGCACCGATCTCGTTGACATCGTCTTTGTTATTGATGGCAGTGGGAGCATGAGAAACGATGTTGCTGCAGTACGGGAGCACCTCAGTTCTATGACAGATCTCTTCGACAACGCGAATATCGACTTCACTCTCGGCGTCGTTACCTTCCGGGCTGGAACCGGGTATGGTTTACTCGGTTTGGATTTCGAAGTGATCCCGCAAATGCGTTCGGTTTCTCAGATTAAGAAGGTGCTGGCACAACTGAAATTCCGCGGAGACGAGAACGGTCTGGACGCACTTATCCGAGCCGCCGATGAGATTACATTCCGACAGGACGCTGAGGTGCATTTCATATTTGTTACAGACGAATATGTAAGCGGCGCGTACTCTTCAATAGACGTGATGGTAAAGATGAAAACTGCTAAAATCAAGGTAGATGTTATCGGACGCGACGAACCCTTTCAGAAGTTCATTGCCAAGAGCACAGGTGGTTTATGGCTACCGATTTCAAGCCTCACGATCCAGTAAAACGACAGTTAAACAAAGGTGATACCGATGCCGACGAAAGATAAACACTACGCTTTGGGATTGGCACTTCTTTTCGTTGGCGTCAGCGCATTCACCGCCAGTCATCATGAAATGTGGCGCGACGAGATTCAGGCATGGCTGCTTGCCCGTGATAGTGGCTCCGTCTTTGAGCTTTTCGCGCATCTCAAATATGAGGGACATCCGGGCTTGTGGCATCTGTGTCTCATGCCCCTTACGCGCCTCACACACTCACCTGTCATTATGCAGGTGTTCCACCTCCTGATTGCGGGGATTACCGTTTATCTCTTCGTCCGTTACGCCCCCTTCAACCTTCTCCAGAAATTCCTCTTCTGTTTCGGTTACTTCGTCCTTTATGAATACGCGATTCTCGCGAGAAACTATGCCCTCGGACTTCTGCTAATAACCGTCTTCTGCATTCTTTTCAAGGCGCGTTACAAACGCTTTATCTGGGTGGGTTGTGTGCTATTCCTTCTGGCACATACGAGTGTCCATGCCTTAATTCTCACCATAGCCATAGGTGTCGCGCTCTGCTGCGAATACGTTTGTCACCGTTGCCGTCTAAACCCCTTTGTCCAAGAAGGTGAGACGACTGCAGATAAACGCGCCGTCTGGATCGGGTTTACCCTTATTGGAATCGGTATTATGACATCAGTTTTGCAGCTCAATCCTCCACCAGATACGGGGTTCGCTGTGGAATGGAGGTTTACCTACGAACCGGAAGAGTTGAGCAAGGTTATCAAACTTATCTCTTATGCCTTTCTTCCAATTCCCGAATTCGCGCTTAATTTTTGGAATAAGCACCAATTAGAGACGTACGCTTTCTACCAATCTATCCAAATCCCGTTCTGCTGTCTTCTGCTGCTTTGCGGGGTGCTGTTATTACTTAAGCGTCCGACCGCACTTTTCATATATCTCGTGGCGATGTTTGGACTTTTATCATTTTTTTATATTAAGTATTACGGTAGCATGCGTCACCACGGATTCCTGTTTATTATACTCCTAATGACGGGTTGGATTCATAAAGACTGCCCCGAGATAGACTTTCGATCCAAATTTCTCAACGGATTACCGCAGCGGTTGTTTTCTCCGTTTTTCACCTTCATCTTTATCTGTCATTTTATCGGAGGTATCACCGCCATTGGACTGGAACACCGACACGTTTTCTCTTACGGGAAACAGGTAGCTGAATATATCAACACAAATGACATGCAAGACATGCAGATGGTCGGCGAGATAGATTACGCCGCCAGCACCATTGTCGGATACCTCGAGAAAGACGAAATTCATTACGTACACGGCAATCGGCCAGGATCTTTTGTCAGATGGGATAACGTCCGCATGCCCGATGTGGATATTCCAGACAGCCAAGTCATTGAGGTAGCAAACGCCTTGCGGAACGAGGCATCTCAGGATATTCTCATTATCATGAATCGTGCTTTAGACTCGGAACTGATTGCCCAGCATAACCTCAATCTCTTAGCGGAATTTATAGGTTCAATCGTCGATGACGAAGGCTTCTACCTCTACCTCATGCCAGCACTTTGATACACTTTCCCTCTTGTAGGACGGATCTCCGAATCCCAACTCTTTCTGACAACTGACCGCTGAAAACTGAACGCCTCTGATACGCAAAACTTTTTGCTTGACAGAATTTGCAAGAAGTGCTACCATAATTAAATGTTGTTTTCGTCGGAGATACACCAAAAACGGAGAGTTTCCTAACACATGCCGAAACGTAAAAGAAAGCCCAGGAACGTCGATGCTTCGGACGTGAATGGAGAAGATAACGTAGTCCTGCGTGAGACAGCTCCCTTGCAACTGTGCTACTATGGCGACCCAGTCCTTCGTAAAAGAGCCAAACCGGTTGCAGAGATCACAGATGCAGAACTCCAGTTCGCTGAACAGATGTTCATGACGCTCGAGGCCACAGGCAACGGCATTGGACTTGCTGCAACGCAAGTCGGTATTTTGAAGAGGATCATCATCATTAATATAGGTGAAGTTGACGACGAAGTATATGAACCGTTGGTGCTGTTTAACCCTGAAATTCTCAGTGCTGAGGGAGAAATTGTTGCCGAAGAAGGATGCCTCAGCATCCCCGATGTGACGGCTGATGTGAAACGTCCAGAGCGAATTGTCGTTGAGGGGATTAATGCCGAGCGTGAATCCATCCGTATTGAAGCCGACGGTTTACTTGCGCGCGTTTTGCTACACGAAATAGATCATCTCAACGGGGTTCTTTTTATTGACCGGATCGGCGGCTTAAAGCGTCGTCTACTGAGCGATGCGTTGCTGAGACTGCAGCGGGCCGATCGCCCTTCTTAAAAGTAGTAGGCACGTTCCGGCGTGCCGTTACATGTTGAATAGTTTATGCCAAAACAGAAACTTGAATCTATCCTACAAACAAAACTGGACGACCTCTATACGTGCTTGCGCTCGTATGAGAAGGTCATCGTTGCGTTTTCCGGCGGTGTTGATAGCACATTTCTTGCGGAGGCGGCACAACACGCCCTCGGTGATAACGCGCTTGCCGTTACCGCCATTTCAGATTCCTATCCGATTCGAGAAATGCGAGCTGCACAGGAAATCGCCAAACAGATCGGGATTCGCCTTGAAACCGTTGACACGCAAGAATTAGATCTGGAGGGTTACGCCAGCAATCCGACGAACCGATGCTTCTTCTGCAAGACGGAATTGTTCGATAAGTTACGTCCGATCGCTGAAAAATATGATGTCGGAACGATTGTCTACGGTGCGATTCCAGATGATGTCGGTGACCATCGTCCCGGCATGGATGCAGCGAAGCAGATGGGTATCCAAGCACCCTTGATCGATGTTGACCTAACGAAAGCAGAGATTCGTGAAATTTCAAAGGCGTGGGATCTGCCAACATGGGACAAACCGGCGTTTGCGTGTCTCTCCTCACGGTTTCCTTATGGGATGCGTATCACGCGAGAACTGCTACGACAAGTAGATGCCGCCGAGCAATTTCTCTATGACTTAGGTATCCGTCAATTCCGCGTTCGACACCACGGCGATCTTGCACGCATTGAGCTCGAAGCAGAGGAAATTTCGCGGATGCTTTCAAAAGCCGTGCGCAGTGACATCAGTACGCACTTCAAAACACTCGGCTATACGCATGTCGCGCTCGATCTGCAGGGGTATCGCTCCGGGAGCCTAAACGAGGGGGTCACGACTTCGTAATATATGTCCTATCAACGCACACAACAACTTACCGGTGTAGAGACTTTTAGTTGGAAGAAATGGGATGCTTGTACACACTGCGGACTCTGTCTGCCAACCTGCCCAACCTATCGAGAATTAGGTTTAGAAACGGATTCACCACGGGGTAGACTCTATCTCATGGGGAGTGCCTTCAAAGACGAAGATGCCACTCCACTCAACGAAGAATGGTCAGAATATATCTATCGGTGCTTAGACTGCCGAGCGTGTGAAACCGCTTGTCCTTCGGGTGTTCACTTCGGAGAACTGCTTGAGGAGGCACGCGCGATCTATGAACAGAACGCACCGCGCTCCGCCGCTTATCGGTTCTGGACGAATCTCGTCTTTAAACAAATTCTACCGAACAAAGAACGATTGGACCTAATCTTTGAGTTGATGTGGCTCTATCAGCGACTCGGTATCCGATGGCTCGTTCAAAAGACGGGTATCCTGAAACTGATGGGACAACTCGGGCAGATGGAATCATTACTCCCGAAGATCCCATCACCGCGATTGAAATATACGATACGCGATATTACACCTGCGGAAGGCGAAACTCGTTACCGTGTCGGATTCATACCCGGGTGCATCATGAACCAAGTCTTCACTGAGACGAACGTTGCCACCATTCGGGTTTTAGCAGAAAATGGATGCGAGGTTGTCACCCCGCGACAGCAGACCTGTTGTGGGGCGTTACATCTGCACAACGGTGTCCGAGATGTGGCTTCATCACTCGCGAAGCAGAACATCGATGCATTTGCAGCGGAGGACTTAGATGCGATCATCATTAATTCAGCCGGTTGCGGTGCGACACTCAAGGAATACGAGGCACTTTTAGAACACGACACGGCTTACGCTGAGAAAGCGGATCATTTTAGCCATAAGATGCGAGACATCAGCGAATTCTTAGCCGAGATCGAGATGGTCGCGCCGAAAGGAAAAATCGAAAAACGCGTTACCTATGATGAACCGTGTCATCTCCTGCACGGACAAAGCGTCCAGGCGCAACCCCGCAAGGTTCTCCAAGCGATACCCGGGTTGGAGTTGATTGAGTTAACGGAATCCGAATGGTGTTGTGGGAGTGCTGGCATCTATAACATCACACAACCGGAACTGTCACAGGACATTTTAGAACGGAAGATGAACCACATCGCCGAAACGGATGCGGACATCGTCGCGACAGGAAATCCGGGTTGCTTGCTCCAGATTCAACTCGGTATCCAAAAACGTGGCTTACCCATGAAAGCAATGCATCCTGTGAACCTTTTAGACTACGCCTATCGTGGTATCTCGCCAGAGGATTTTTTACCTGAGCAGTAAGGAAATCGGAAAACCCTTTTAACAGAAACGCGAATCTCATCGAAGAACAATGCCCATAAATTAAAGTAATGTTTTTATCAGACAAAGATATTATCCAGTATATCAATAAGGGGAAAATCAAAATCTCCCCCGCGCCTGACTTGGAAACACAACTCGGTAGTTGTTCTGTCGACTTCAGATTGAGCAACACGTTTCGTGTATTTGAGCATAGTAAATACCCATACATCGATCTGCGTGCAGAGATTGATATTGATGACCTGATGCGAAGGGTTGATGTCCCTGACGGGGATGCCTTCACGATGCAGCCGGGTGAGTTTGTCTTGGCGGCAACGCAGGAGACACTTGAATTAGCAGACGATGTCCTGGCACGGCTTGAAGGCAGAAGTAGCTTGGGACGGCTCGGTATTATCGTCCACAGCACTGCGGGACTCTTTGATCCGGGCTGGATCGGCACCCCGACGTTAGAGTTAGGGAATCTCGGTCGTATGCCGGTTAAGTTATATCCCGGTATGCGGATCTGTGCGTTCACTTTTGCGCAGCTTTCTTCAAGTGCCCATCTGCCGTATCAACTCAAACCGGATAACAAATATGCGGGACAAAACGGTCCAGAAATGAGCCGTTTTGCCAAAGATATTGAGTTCTCGTAGGAGCGACCTCACAGTCGCGTTCTGAGTAAAAGCGATACTTAGGTTGAGACGCTGCGCGCAAAAAACGGGCAACGGTATGCCTAATAATTTAGCAGTATCTTGGAACGTTTATTATTCGATGTGAACAAAAACCGTGGCAGCGACGCGTTTAGACTGTCTCTCTCGCTTTGCCCGCTGTGTCTCGTGATTTCACGCGAGAATTAACCTATTTCCGTCAACAAATGTTGCCCCCTGCCCGATGACAGTTGGTTGGCATAAATTTTGCTTAACCAATCCGTAAGACACTCGTCAAGTGGTATGAGTTGCACGTTCAGTTGACAGAGTTAGGACATTTTTCTGAGTTATCGAAACGGGTTTAGGAACACCAAGGCTTTTGTGCCGCATTTTCCTGACCCCGTTTCATCAGATTGTAGGCTCGGTCCTTGGATCGAGCAAGTTTTGATTTTTGATAGCAAGTTTCGGCTATCAGGTTACGCCGAAAACGTTTCGGCGCTAACTTAGCCGAACTTAGGAGGATATGTAATGACACCAAGTGAGGTGGTTGCACTTGCAAAAGACAACGATATAAAGATAATCGACCTGAAATTCATGGATCTGCCGGGGATGTGGCAACACTTCTCCATGATGGCAAGTGAGTTGACCGAAGACCTTTTTGAAGAAGGTGCCGGTTTTGACGGTTCGAGTATCCGCGGTTTCCAGGCAATCAACGAGAGCGATATGTTGCTCTTCCCAGATCCGACGACCGCCCTCATCGACCCGGTCTGCAAGGTACCGACGCTAAGCATCACGTGTAACATCAAAGATCCGATTACGTTGGAGAACTATACACGCGACGTCCGGCATATTGCTCAGAAAGCAGAGGCGTATCTCCAATCCACCGGAATTGCGGATACAAGTTACTGGGGTCCTGAGGCAGAATTCTATCTGCTGAACGACATCCGCTACGGGCAGGACCAACATTCCGGTTTCTATTCTGTCGATTCTGTTGAAGGCAGTTGGAATTCGGGACGTGAAGAGAACCCGAACCTTGGATATAAACCGCGTTATAAAGAGGGTTACTTCCCGGTACCGCCGTCCGATACACTTCAAGATCTCCGGTCAGAGATCTGTCTCAAGCTTCTGGAAGCTGGCGTTGATGTGGAAGTTCACCACCACGAAGTCGGCACCGCAGGTCAAGGTGAAATCGACATCCGCTTTGGTGAGTTAACAACGACTGGCGATAAGATTGCGTTGTATAAGTACATCATCAAGAATATGGCGCGCGAAAACAATTTGGTCGCGACCTTCATGCCGAAACCGCTCTTCCAAGACAACGGTTCCGGAATGCACGTGCACCAAAGTCTGTGGAAAAACGGCAAGAACATCTTCTACGATCCACAGGGATATTCGCTTCTGAGTGAGGATGCTCTCTATTACATCGGTGGTTTGCTCACGCACGCCCGCTCGCTCTGTGCAATTATCGCTCCAACAACCAATTCCTATAAGCGATTGGTCCCAGGATATGAAGCACCGGTGAACATCGCCTACTCACAACGGAACCGTAGTGCATGTGTCCGTATACCTGTCTACTCAAAGAGCGAGAAGGCAAAACGGATCGAGTTCCGCACACCGGACCCGTCCTGTAACCCGTATCTCGCCTTCAGCGCGTTGCTCATGGCAGGGCTTGACGGCATACAGAACCGCATCCATCCGGGTGAACCCCTGGACAAAGACCTCTATGACCTTGAACCCGAAGAACTCGCGGACATCGAGTCTACGCCAGTGTCCCTCGGTGATTCCTTGGATGCCTTAGAGGAAGACCACGAATATCTCCTCAAAGGCGATGTGTTCACCCAAGACGTCTTGGACACCTGGATTGATTACAAACGCGAAAATGAGGTCGATGCAATCAACATGCGACCGCATCCCTACGAATTCTTCCTCTATCACGACATTTAGGTCGTGCGAACTCGGGTGTCACGCCATCCCAACGACCGTGATGGCGTGATTCCACAGAGGATCTGAAATATCACTCTACAGGACGGATTTACAGATCCGTCCATAGTACCCGTATCTGTAAACCTTAGGGCGCAGATTGCAAGCCCTGATTGATAGGCAAAGCTGCTACACAACCCTATTCACTTTTAGCAAGGAGAATCGCATGAAAAAGCTAGAATGTATTATCCGCCCCTTCAAATTGGAGGAGGTTAAAGAGGCACTCAGCAGTGTGGGTGTTCGGGGCATGACAGTCAGCGAAGTTCGTGGTTTCGGGCGTAGCCGTGGGCATACGGAATTGTACCGCGGTAGCGAATACACGATCGAATTTGTCCCGAAGTTAAAAATCGAGATTGTTGTCGCGGAAGAGAACGTTGACAAAGTCGTTGAAGCCGTGCAACAAGCCGCTTCGACTGGTAAAATCGGCGATGGCAAAATCTTCGTCCTGCCCATTGATGAAACCATCCGTATCCGCACAGGTGAAAGAGGTCCTGCCGCTGTTTAACTTTCTATTCTATTTTTCCCGAGAGGCGGGTACTACACCTGCCTCTTTATTTTTTTAACGCAACATCGAGGCGACGAGTCTCTCCATCGTTGGGGCTGTCCCAACAGCCGGAAGTGAGGACTTCGCTGCCCATGTCTCGTATCCGCCTTCTTCTATCAACGCCTTATCCGTGCAGATGTAGCCGATATATCCATTCGCTAAGCTGACGAGAAATGTTGGCTTCGCGTCGGATTTCGACTTGATATTCATGCCCGTCTCAACGAACACCTCACCCGGTAATGCGACAATCGCCGCTTCACCCAGACGGATGACTTGAACGGGGGCAGTCATCTGCGTTGGTAACTTCGCCAATCGCTGGCATTCACGGGCGTAGACATCAACCAGTGCGTTCGGTATCCGTTCCCCGACGACCCAACTAAACGGACCCGTTTCGTAGGCATCGTAAGTCCCCTGTGGTACAGACAACACCTGTTCGGCAATTTTCAGGTCTTCAGCGGTAATCTCTTTACGTTGGAATGTCAGTGTGGCAAGGTCGCCGCTGAGATCCAGGGTTTCGTGCATCTCCATGAGTTGCTTCTCCACAATAAAATGTCCCGCGAGAACGTTCGCCATTTTTACCGCCTGTTGATGTCCACTCGCTGTCCATTTCGTCCGCCCACTGAAGTCGGTATTGTTAATCTGGCCCGATGCGGCGTTCCAGAGAAGTGAGATACACGTATCCCCGAGATAATGTCGCATGCGTCGATCAAAGTGCCCAAAATAGTCCGCGGAGAGGGCATTGCTATTGTCCGTGCCGATATAGTGGAGCGAAAAGTTCGCAACCGCGGAGATCGGAGTTCCATCATCGGCAGCCTCAACGAACATCATCGCCACCTCTGGATCGATTGTCCCGGTCGGTTTCACCAGATCTGGGTGTTCGATACCGGGGTTAAAACGGACCGTCCCATCTCTCATGTGCCACCGTCGATTGAAAGTGATGCGTTCTTCATCAACACTGGCGAATCCGACGCGTGCTGGCTTGAGCCGCCAGACTGCGAGTTCAACGGCATCGGCGATTTTCAGCGGTACCCACTCGGTATACTCGGTATCTTCATCGACACCCAGCAGATCTGCGATTGCGACAGCAGTGTGTGTATGCGTGGCATTGATCATGACGTGTGCCGGTGGAATATCGCATCTATCGGCGATACGTGTTTTGGCGGCATCAGCGACTTTCTCTGGTATAGCGATGAGATCGCACGTAACGATTGCGATACGCGTTGTGCCGTTATCAATGACGACTGCTTTGGCAAAAAGTTCATCGTCGACATTTTCAGCGTATCTCGGTCGGAAACCGCCCGGTATTCTCGTGCCGAGTGGCGGCGTGATATTCGTGCTGGCACTTCCTGCTTTAAGAGTTGTTGGCATCGTGGGGCTCCTCAAAAATTATGGAAACTGGGAAGAACTAATATTCACCTCACAGATGAGATCACCCTGTAAGCGGAATGGGATATGCACACCTGTCTGCGTGAGGTAAAGTGCTTCTGGTGTAATGGTATCTACAGTGCCGCGCAAAACGACGTATGAACCGATCTGGCGTTCTGCAATGACCTCTGCTAACTTCTTATGGAGTTCGGTGAGCCGATCTTCTAATGGAAAGACGAGTTTATCTTCGACTGTCGCGCGGAGGTCTGGAAAGAAGCCCTCGCCGACGGTTTGTGCAATATCCAAGAGTAGACTTCGGGTGGTTAGTGTATAGTCGAATTCAGCAACAGAAACGGACATCGTCGTCGCGTCATACACGGGCGTTCCGAGCAGGTAGAGTTGTCCCTCCGCGCCTAACGAGAGCATACTGAATGTAATCCCTGCGGCGAGCTGGGTGCCGCTGCCGTAGAGGGTCAAATTTTTAACAAGTGTATCAATCCCTTTGAGTTTGTGAGATTTTTCAACATGCGGCTTGGCGAAGTCTTCAACAGCGACGTAGGTTATTTCAATCGGTGCCATGATGTGATAGCCGGATTCAAGGGCATCCACGAACCGGATGTCTGGCAAGTCGGTGGTCGTATTATCGGGAGCATCCGTTAATGCATCCCCCATATTCGCTTGAATATAGGTTTCTATGCCGAGGCTGAACGAAAGTATTTTCCCGTCACTCGACAAGTGCTGCGCGAGGATTCTCAACGGCTCTATAGTGAGCGAGATTCGCGGGTCTTGATTGATAACTATCGACTCGTGAAGCTTTGTCCATAAACCGGCAACGCGAGTCTTTACGTCTATGTTGGTGATGTATTTGACGATGAGGTTCTCTAATTTAGGAAGGACTGCCTCCCGCACCAATTCGGTAAGAATCCGACGCACTGAAATCCTGATACCCAAAATCTCTATTTCTGCTCTCCGGATGAAAATATCAGAGGTCGTTTCGGCGGTTATCCGCCAATCCGAGTTAAGTGTTGGGGTAAGAGTGAGTGAGGCGGTCGCGGTTCCTTGAATATCTTCACGTTTCTGGATGACCTGCCCGAGGATTTTTTTTGAAACGCGTGCCCACCCGCTGAACTGGAACGGAACGTTTACGGATATAGTTCCATCTGAGGATCCCGTCATCGTGAGAGAATCAATATCCAGTTTAATGGCGTATGTAATCGCGCCATCTTTTCGTTGGATGGGTTTGCTGAGATAGTCTCTGAGCGCGGATTCCGCTAACGTTTTGATATCCTGTATGGGCAAATTCGCCTTTACAGCAATGACTGAAGGGATCGGTGGGGGCAAGGGAGTAGATGCAACTTCCCGCGGCGGCGCGGGTGCTTGGATGGTGAGATCGGAACCGCGGGGTATGAGGAAGAACAACAGAACGCAGATTAACACAACACCAACGGAAACCGCACCCACAATTAGTTGTATTCGCCTCTGCTTTGTCATGATCCTAACCTTGGAATACCGCTTGAGATTTTGTGTTCTCGGTCAATACGAAATGGATGAATGTCAAAACCGGTCTTACCGTTTCGGACGAGTTCGCTCAGAATACGTCCGACGAGGGCACAAAACTTGAAGCCGTGCCCTGAAAATCCTGCCGCAATCAGGAGATCCGGACAGTGCGGATGCGCGTCAATGATAAAGTCTTCGTCTGGCGTTTCAGTATAGAGGCAGACCTCGGTATGCGTGGTTTTTCCAAGTTCTGGGAGGCGTTCTTGGACGTAAGCGTCTATATGAGCGATGTAATCTGCATCAGGCGTGCGCTCGGGTGTATCAGGGGAGATGACCTGTCCTCTTCCGTGTCGTGCAATTTTCACCCCGCCGCCTTTATCAAAAGCACCAAAAGCCGGAACGGCATAGATGAATTCCCCATCAGGGGTCACTTCCGTAAAGACGGGAAACCGATCTGGCTGGAAACGTTCGCTGTCTGTGGGTTGATAGTAGCACACCTGTTGTTTTGTAACCGTGAGCGGGAGATTCAATTCCGCGAGTAGGGTGCCAGCCCATGCCCCCGCTGTCACGATGACTTTCCTACCCTGAAATTGGGTATTTTCGGTCCGAACGGTTGGTACATCTGTCTGCCAATCGATGTCGGTTACCTGGGTCTCCTCCCGGATTTCCGCACCGTATTGTTCCGCCAACTGCAAGTGGGTGGAGACACACTCGGCGGCACGGAGAAAACCTGTGTCCTTCTGATAAAGGACCTCCATATCATCCGTCAATCGGAATTGTGGAAAACGTTCTGCTAACTGTGCCGTATCCCACCACTGGGATTCAACGCCTGCGGCATCTAAACTTTGCCGTGTCGCGCGTCCATAGGGGTTTCCCTTTGCGCCGATACCGACACTCCCTGTGATAAACAGCAGCGGCTTCCCTGATACCGATTCGAGGTCGCGCCATTCGGCGTAGGCGGTTTTCATCAGCTCGGTGTAGAAGGGTTTATCGTAGAAAAACCGGATGATACGGGTTTCACCGTGGGAACTGCCGAACCTGTGTCCGCGCTGAAACTGTTCTAAGACAAGCACGTCTACACCAGATTTGGCGAGATGGTATGCGGTTGCACTCCCCATGCCGCCGGCACCGATGATAATGGTATCGTATATACGAGATCGCATTTTTTTAGAGTTTTAATAGTTGTCAGTGTGGGTTGCTGGTCAACCCTTTCAGTTGTCGGTTACAAGAGGGTTTTATTAAACGAAAACCTCTTAACTGATAACCGAAAACTATTAAAATGGATTTGGGACAGTTGTGAAATTATGGTATCGGTCTTCGCCACGCAGCAGAATCGGTTTCCAAGGACGTTTCAGTGAATTCTCCTCTGCCTGTCTCACCGATGGATCTATGTAGCGAACCGTCAAGCCACATCTCCGACGCGTGGAATGGTTCGGGAGGCTCCCGTGAATCATCTGCCCGTGGTGGATGGACATCTCACCGGCTTTTAG
>JAJEIP010000060.1 GCA_022827885.1 Candidatus Poribacteria bacterium | reverse complement strand
GAGCAGGTCTACCGACGGGCAACAGCCGTTGCGCCCGACACGGATTTTTTCCCCGGACAAGCGACTTTAGAGCGCGGTTCGCAGGTTTCCCATATCGCAACGAAACGTCCAATCCTTATCGCTGGTAGCACTTATGCGGAGGACGAGCAGGTGGTATTGGCGGCATATCAACGCCTCCGTGAAAGGACCCCCGACACTGTTCCTCACTTAATCTTGGTCCCGCATGAACCGACACCTGCGCGGATAACGGAGATCCGTGGACACCTGGATCGAGAGAAATTGATATATCTCTGTGTCTCTGCGCTTAAATCTGAGACAGATTTATCGGCTGTGGATGTCCTGATCATCGATAAGGTCGGGCTGCTTGCGAAGTTGTATACGTTGGCGGACATAGCGTTTGTGGGTGGCAGTTTTCGTGGGAGCGTTCACAATGTGATGGAACCGGCTGCAATGGCGAAGCCTGTTCTGTTCGGTCCGACCATCCAGAACGCGTATGAAGCGTCTTTGCTCGTGGAACGCGGCGGTGCGAAATTGGTTCACACGGCACCAGAATTAGCGGATGCGATTACTGTGTGGTTGAACGATACAAATGCGAGGGAAACTGCGGGCAATATTGGGAAGCGATTGATTGAGGAAAATCTGGGGGCGGTGGATCGGACTTTGGTGCATTTGCGAAGGTATGTGTGACGTGAAAAAGGAGTATTGTTGCAATCTCTTTCGATGTTTTGCAACAATACTCCTTTGTATACTAAAACGGCGCGTGGATCAATGAGGGCATTCGTCCCTCGGTCCACAGCACTGACAAATCAAGAGATACCGTTAATTATACAACAATTTTAGGCAAAAGTCAAATCTTTTTTCGCTTTCAAAACCATCTTCCACCTAAAGGCAGCGTCTTGGCGGAAAAATTGATAATTTTTTCTTGACTTTCTTTTCGAAATCGGGTATAATTATATTATTGGACGTTGGAGGCGGAATGCCAGGGTAAACCCTTTACCCCCCGCCTCCTTCCAACTGTCAATCGGGGATACGTCCGAGATTCCCTTACGAACCATACCTCTCCCAAGCAAAACACTCGCTAATCTTACTGTAATTTCACAGTTTTCATAGCAAACCGCAAAATCAATATATTTCGCGGAAGTGGAGAATCCCTGACTACGATTGGGTTTAGGACGATTTTTGCAAACATTGCTATGAAATTTGCTTGAGTTATTTCCTTTAGTCCACTGTCCGATATCGAATTGTTAGCAGTGGACGGAGGTTTACATCATCTGTCTCTTTTGAGGAAAAAAGGATAGGTGTGCTGCCATCACGCAAGGCGAAGAGATAGCCGTAGTTGTAATCGGGATTCGCTATCCAAAAGCGGACTGCATCGGTGAGGAGGTCGCTTTTAAATGTATAACGCTTTCCTGCTCCCTGAATCTCACACGTGCCATCAATGCGATGGGCAACGTCCTCAGAGCCGTTGTAATCGCTTTCGGTATCGCCGTCTATGCCCGATAACATCGCCTGCGCGGGGGGTCTGTTCCACGGGAGATTCCGATGCAACGCGCTGTTATAGGTGAGTTCGTTATCTTCTGCACGCTCGGAGATACCCCTACCCTCTCGCCATGGGAGCAACACACGGCGGAAAATGACGGTCTGTGCAGTATCCGTATCACATTGCTGGACATGTAGGCTTATCGTGGCTTCTAAGATTTGTGTCGGTTCCCGGATCCCCATATCTTCAAATGCCTCATACAGATCAAAAGCGACGAAGAAAACAGTACCAGTCGGATCACATACGAGCGTCGGTTCGGCACCGGCATTGTTGTTTCGCGTTTTGCGATCTTTATTGACAATTAGGCTCGTATCTTGCAAGCCGCCAGAGAACGTGACGGCGTCCCCTGCGCCAAAGGTTACCTCGTTTACAAGTGGAAGCGTTATTACGATTCCCGTTTGTGAACTCGGAAGTGTGAGGTGATAGGTTTTCTCGACCGCTAACGGCGAAGTGAGGAGCAGGACGCGATCCAGTCGTGAATCAAGTAAGGCGTATTCGAGTTGGACATCGGGTGCAATTTGATAATTATTAAGGTCTTCGGCAGTCTCTGCCTGTAATTGTCCATCAAATTGTAATTGAATAGCGGTCTGTGATAGCGGTGTCGCCTTCAGGAGTTTTGGGGCATCCGCTGAATTGGCGACCAAAATGGGATAAAATAGCAGAAAAAGAAATATTGGGAATCTATAAATTGCTTCAGAATAAATCTTCAAAATAAACTCCAAGATTATTATCGCGACAACACAAGAAAGTCGGGAATCGGAGTTCCCTCTTACAAAGAACTATCAGCAGTCGGCAATCAGGACCCGCAACCCCCTAAATCCCCCTTATCAGGGGGACTTTAAATGATCCTGCTTCTATGGGACATCCGCCGTGATGAAGACGGCATTTAGGACCTCGCGTTCTCGCTGTCCTGACGGTTTGTTGATGACCGCGTCGTTAACGACAAAGGTGCTGGAGGAGCCGCCATCCAGATTAATTGCTTCGGTTGCCCCGAGGTCAATGAGAATGCCAGCGAGTTCGTAAAGGGTTAATCCGGTGCTGTACTTCGGTTGCCGTCCGTCGGCAACTATCAAAAAGAGTGTGTCTGCATTGTATCCGAGCGCAGTGCGCGGTTCATGGCTCAGATTCAACACCGATGTACGTTTGCCGGGCGTATGTCGCTTTTCGGCGTGATGCATCTCCACAAGGGTCTCATTTATTTTCCCATTCTTAAGGAGTCGGAGCCGTCCGCCAATCGCGTGTTGAACTCGATTCCATTCAGGTGGTGAAAGCGTAAGGGTAAGCGTGCCGCTCGCGCCAGTATTAAACTCGGAAATGCCTGACCCCTTCAACCGTGTGCTAATCCAGAGAATTCCGCCATCTCTGGGGATTGTGCTATTTCCATCGCGTGAGACTCCATCCACACGGTAGGCGTGTGTATAATTGGGAGTTAAAGGGAGTGGAAGCCCGCCGATTATAATCTCCGTGCCTCTGCGTCGGTTGGTATGGGTTGATTCACCGAGTCGTGGTGTGTAGAGCGTCACCTGACACCCATCAAGTCGGCGTTGATTAACACATTCGAGGGGTAGCGTGTGGGCACCTATTTGGACGCTTGCTTTCATTTCCACGGGCGTGCTGAGAAATTCACCCGACTCGGTTACGCCGAAACACGCCTCGGTATCTTTAGGTTGGGTGATGAGTTCACCGTCTTGGACATGCAGGCTCTCTAATACGCCGCCGTAACCACGCATATCCCCAAGGACGCCGAACCCGCCGTTGACTGCGACAAGGACGCGCCGGTCACCCCGTTGATTCCGCCGGTTTGCCATAGACCGAACGGTTTCTTTTCCGAGTACTTGGGCATTCGCGAGTGCTACCTCAAAGTGCAGTGTCGGCTCATGACGGGACATTTCAGCGACATACAGGACACATGTTTCAACATCCCAGTCGTAGCGATAGAGATGGAGTCCGGTTGCCACATCTGGAAACAGCGTTTTTTTCTCACCGCCGGCTTGTGCGGCAGTGTCTGTCATCCATAAGAGGAATAAACAGATGATCGCATGGAATTTAGGCATTGCGAAAAATCTCAACGGCAAAATAATCAATGGGTTGCTCTATAGGAGGATGCAGCTTCTTGACGATGAGATGGATCTCATTCACTGCGAATTGTTCTAAAATGACCGTGGCGATCTTCTCAGCGAGCGCTTCGATGAGTTGGAACGACTGCTGCGTGCCGATCTCAACGATGCGCGTAACGACTTCAGCGTAATCGACGGTGTCAGCGAGTGCGTCTGTCTTGCCAGGATTCGCAAGTGGACACCCCAAGGTTGCATCAATTTCATAATGGCCACCGATGTGGCGTTCCGCTTCGGGAACGCCGTGGTGACCATGAAATCGAATCCCTTTGAGGATAATTTTATCCATGACTATTCTACGGGAATCTCTCCGAAGGTATGGGCAGGCTCAATCAGGTATTTCACCTGTTTTCCGAACCTTCCATCGGTGTAATCAATTGCGCGAATTTTCCAGTCCGTGCCATCCTTTTTCAGTGCAGAAATTAGATCACCCTGCTGATTCCCCCAGGTATACGCGCCTCGTAAGACGGCCTCTTTCCCTCTGCTATCGATAGCGATATAGGTGATGTCAACCTCCATCTTTCCGCCGCGGAGCCGGAATATCCCGTCCCATGCTTTGCTGACAGCCTTTCCGCCTTCGTTTTTTTCAAAGGTGCCCGCCCAGAACGTCCAGGCGGTAAAAATGTCTTTGCTCTCGCCGGGTAGCCACACGTCCGTTAGCGCGTCAACATCCTGATCGCCGTGTGCGAGCGCGTATGCGGCGTAAAGGTCGCGAATCGCTTGCTCCTCAACGGCAAAGTCAATATCTCTTCCAACAACGACATCGGGTTGCGTTGATTCGGTAGATGTTGTTGTCGACTGGGTCTGCTTATCGGGTGCTTCTGTTTCATCACTCGTGTCGCCGCCGCACGCCATCAGTCCAACGGAAACCAGCAAAACGAGGATGAAATAATAAATAGCTTTCGGTTTCATACTGCCTTCTCTCCTCTGTTGAAGGTGATAGATAAATCACGTTCACACCATTTGTTTTATTGTATCACATCGTCCAATAAAAATCAATATAATTTTAATAGAGTCAGCATTGAGCGATCAACGGTTAGCCACCAACCATCAGTATTTAAAAAGATCGGGGTTAGAAACCCCTCCCACAATAAGAAACCCCTCCCACAATAAGAAATCGCGACCAAGAGGTTGCTCCTACAACAATAGTTTTCATCAGTTTAAAAGATTGTTTTGTAACCGATTTTGTGCTATACTTTTGCGTGTAACCGATATGTTGTTAACCTCCAAAACTCTGTGGAAAAGGAATTTATATGAACGTCACAGTTAAATACTTCGCCGTATGCCATGAAATGTTAGATCGATCAGAAGAAGAGATGGAACTCCCGGACGGTGCTACTATCCAAACGATATTAGAACGTCTTGAGGAAGAATGGCCCGAAATCGCTGAATTCTACGAAGTGATGCAGATGTCTGTCAATTGGGAATATGCTACGGAACATACCGAACTCTCAGAAGGGGACGAGGTCGCCCTAATTCCACCAGTGACAGGGGGCTGCGATGTTTAAGATAACGACAGAAGTTATCACAGGCGAGGAAGTGCGCGAAGCCGTAGAGGGTCCAGACGCAGGCGCGGTCGTGCTGTTCTTCGGCACAGTTCGGAATAATACTGAGGGCAGATCGGTAAAATGTCTCGAATATGAAGCGTATCCACCGATGGCGGAAAAGAAAATGGCAGAAATTGCGCAAGAGATCTCAGAAAAATGGGGTCTCGACCGCGTTGCAATGATTCACCGTGTAGGGACATTGGAAATCGGTGAGGTAAGCGTAGCCGTTGCGGTGGCCTCTCCGCATCGTAAAGATGGGTTCGAAGCGTGTAAATACGCGATGGATCGTCTGAAACAGATCGTGCCAATCTGGAAGCGTGAAGTGTGGGCAGATGGTGAAGCGGAATGGGTAAAACCGGATGCTGTCTTCTTTGACGCGCCTAAGCCGCACAAAACCGATTCACAAATTGACTAAAGATTGAAATCGCTTGCGGGAACTGGTCCAACGCCATCCACTCATCGACGGTATGCGCCTGCAAAATACTGCCGGGTCCGATAACAACAGTCTCCATGTGCTGTGCGAAGACAGCGGCATCGGTGCCATAGGCAACGGTTCCAGGTTCAGTCCCGCCGGTTATTTCAAGCGCTGCCTGAATGATCTCTGCTTCAGGCGGTGTACGCACCGGAGGGGCATTGATATATAAATCAAATATCAATCCATGCTTCTCTGCCGAGTCGCGTGCGCGGTCTATCCATACCTGTGCATCATCTCCGGGCATTGGACGGTAGTTGATACAACACACGCTTAACGGCGAAGTAATATTCCCTGGACACTCGCCATCACTGATAGTGATATTCCAATCCGTAAAAGCGGGTGTGAATTCGTCGTTGAAATATTGGGGATCGCTTGTTAATTCGTGATAAATATCCCGCATTTCTGCGAGAAACGGAATTAACTTTAGATTTGCGTTGTCCCCTTCGCCCGTACTGCTGTGCGCTGCGCGCCCGTGGGCTGTGGCAGTAAATCGGACAGTCCCTTTGTGGGCATATACCGCATGGAGTTCCGTCGGTTCACCGACGACCCCATACTTCGGAAAGCCGTGCTCTTTAAACATCTGCGACTTTTCAGCGACTGCAATTGCCCCGAGGTAGCCTACCTCTTCATCAGCAGTGATGACGACATAGAGGGGTGCCTTCAGATCCGACGCCGCATAGTGTGACGCGACCTCAATCATACACGCGACACTGCCCTTCATATCACAACTGCCCCTGCCGTACATCTTCTCATCGGCAATCCGTGCCTCAAACGGATCCATCGACCAACCGATAGCAGGTACAGTATCTATATGTCCGAGCAGCGCAAGCCCGCGTTCACCGTTCATCGGTCCTTTACGGCCAATCAGATTCACCTTTGGAACCCCTGCTCGGTCTTTGTACTCAACCCGTTCGACTTCACAATCAATGGATTCCAGCGTCTCGGTGAGAAAATCCATGACCTCAACATTGCTGAGAGGACTTACTGTATTATACCCAATGAGGGTTTTGGTCAATTCTTTTGCATCCATAGTCAGCAATTCTACAAAAAGCGGTGAAATTTGTCAATGAATTTTTCAGTGAGAACGCTGCCATTTAGAAATTAGTCCTACAGTTGATATTCATAAGCGGCGATGGCGACGGCTACAATTGCGGCAGTTTCTGTGCGGAGGATGTTCCTCCCAAGCGTCACAAGTGTACATCCGCTTTCAATGGCACGAGTGACCTCTTGATCGGAAAATCCGCCTTCCGGTCCGACAAAGAGAGCAATAGAAGTCGGACATGGTGTCTCACGCAAAACTGTTTGGATATGCCGGGCCTGCGCTTTCTGATCACGATGTGGACTGAAGAACAAGCATCGCGAAAACGTATCGAGTTGTGTAAGCGAAGTATCAAAGGCTTGTGCGTTGCATAATTCAGGCAACCAGGCGCGCTCGGACTGCTTCGTGGCAGAGATAAGCACACGGTGCCAACGCGCATATCGGTTTTGACTCGGTTTCTGCAAGGCATATTCTGAATGCAGTGGTACAATTTGTGTGACACCGAGTTCTGTCGTTTTTTGGAGAATTAACTCCATTTTATCGTTTTTGGGGAGCCCTTGAAAGAGCGTGAGTTTTGGTGGAACACTCGCGTGGAATTCGTGGCTGAGGATTCGGACTTCGCTTGCACTACGAGCATCGTGTGTTTCAAGCATTTGTGCGGTATACACATTCCCTTTCCCATCAATGATTCGGATAACTTCACCCGGTCTTGTCCGGAGGACATTGCGGAGATGATGATGCTCCGAACCGGTAATGGTAGCAACATTCTTGGATATATGAGAAGGGGAAACATAGAAAGTCTGCATTTTTTATAGTAGATCCCATAATTATTTGGACACCTTTAACCAGGACCCAACCCCCCTAA
>JAJEIP010000081.1 GCA_022827885.1 Candidatus Poribacteria bacterium | reverse complement strand
TACAGACAGGTGCCAAAGGCGCAGCAGCGGGTGACTTGGCAACGAAACTCCGACAGCATTACTCTGATTCTGTGGACATCCTAACACTGACGCCTGAATTGGAAGTGATTGAACATCTCCCCAGTAAGAATTTATTTCATCCAGGCCGATATTTAGAACTATTGAGGTCATCTGTGGGTGTGGAAGTTGTGACACGAAAGCCGAGGAAACTTGGAAAGCAGGGTCTATCCCGTAGACTTACCGAGGCTTATGAAAAATTTGGAAAGCCAGCACCTGATTTTTCTGCGACGGATATTGATGGCAAACCCATTTCGCTCCAGCAATACCGCGGAAAAGTCGTCTTACTCGATTTTTGGGCGGTCTGGAACGGTTTCTGTGTCGGAGAAATGCTGCGGGTCAAAAAGATTTACGATACCTATAAGGGTCAGGGATTTGACATCATTGGGGTCAGTCTCGATACCGATGAAGCGAAGCTGTGCAACTACCTCAAGGAAAATGACATCCCATGGCGGCAGATTTACACTGGTCTGGAACGCCAGAGTCCCCTTGCACAACAGTATGACGTGCGCTCTATTCCGACGCGGTGGCTTATTGATAGGGATGGTAGGCTGATTGCCCATGAAGCCACCCACAAGTTGATCTCCCGCAGAGGCAGGGAGGCAGATTTAGGGCAGTTGGTAGCAGAGGCAGTGAAGGATAAACCCAAGAATAAATAGTGACGTTCTACGGAGAGGCGCGGCTCCAACCGCGCCTGCACAAAGCCAATATTGTGGATTGAATAGAAGCAAGGTCCCGATCACAACACCTGTTTCCCAAAACAGAATGCATCCTGAAAATCCTCTAATCCTGTGAATCCTGATTCTGACAGCGACCCCGATGGAAAATAAAAAAATCCGCGAAATCTGTAAAATCCGCGATAATCCGCGATTCAGACAATTAACAACTGACTGCCAATGAAAAAACTGGATTTAGCATTCCGAGTTATGCTATCATAACGGGAACAACATTCCCAATTGAGGTGACAAATTGAAACTCGGTGTATCTACGTATTCCTATTGGCATTTCAAACCTGAACGGGTACCGATTGAACACGTCATTGAGGAAGCCGCACGGCTTGAACTCGATGGCGTTGAAATCTTACATCAACAGATGGCATCGGAAGCGAATCCGTATCTGCAGAAACTGAAAAGGCTCGCTTTCATTCATGGACTCGATCTATACGCACTCTCCATCCATCAAGGCTTCGTTTCCCCGGACGAGGCAACTCGACAAAAAAATATAAATCACACGATTCACTGCATCCGATTAGCACACGAACTCGGTATTCCCGCAATTCGCCTCAACTCAGGACGTTGGGGCACCGTTCCCTCTTTTGATGAATTGATGAAAACCGAAGGGCAAGAACCGGCACTCCGCGGACATACAGAAGATGAGGCGTTTGAATGGGTAATCGCCGCTGTTGAAGAGTGTCTTCCAGATGCCGAAAAATATGGAGTCGTTCTTGGACTCGAAAACCATTGGGGACTCACCTGCACGCCTGAAGGGGTCAATCGTATCGTTGCTGCCATCGACTCAGACTGGTTAAAAGTGACAATGGATTGTGGGAATTTCCTGTCAGATCCGTATCAAAAACTGGAACAAATTGCAGATGAGGCAGTGCTTGTCCATGCTAAAACCTATTACGGTGGCGGGGAATGGTATACATTGGATTTGGATTATGCTAAAATAGGCAATATTCTAAAAGAAGTCGGATTTCGGGGATACGTATCCATTGAATTTGAGGGGAAAGCCGATGCACACATCGGTGTCCCACAGAGCGTGGAAATGCTCCGCGCGAATCTCTATAAATAACAAAACATGATCTTTCCATACAATAATATAGGCTCGTCTTCCCTTGGAGAATCTTCTCATGCACAGGAAAATCGTAGGTCCAATTTTAGCTTTAGCATTGTTCGGAATAATAAGCGGGAATATAACACTGGCAGACACGGGGGAAATGGCGGGAGCAACAAACGCTTCGGAAGCGTGGCGCGCCTTACAACGTCTACAGACAACTGCCACCGTCCTACACACCGTCGCCCATCCCGATGACGAAAACGGCGCGTTGTTAACGTGGCTCAGTCGCGCACGCGGGGTCAGAACGGGATTATACTCAACCACGCGTGGTGAGGGCGGTGCCAACCTCATCGGACCCGAATTGTTCGACGCGCTGGGTATCGTCCGAACCGAGGAGCATCTCGCGGCTGTGCGCTACTACGGTATCGACCTCTTTTTCAGCAGTGCTGTCGATTTCGGCTATTCCAAACGCCTGGACGAAACGCTGGAAAAATGGGACTATCAGATGCTTTTGGAGGATATGGTTCGCCTCATCCGTCTCTACCGTCCAGATGTTATTCTCTCTCGGTTTCAAGGTAACCGCCAAGATGGACACGGACATCATCAGGCATCCGGGGTCGTGACTTTGGAGGCGTTCCGTGCCGCAGGCGATGCGAATCGATTCCCGGAACACCTTTCCGAAGGACTACACCCGTGGCAACCGAAGAAACTCTATATCACGCGTTCCAGATGGCGCCGCAGTACCACTGAAACTCCCGATACACCTATGCTAAAAATTGATACAGGTGAATACAATGCTTTATTAGGACTCTCTTATGCGCAAATTGCACGTCAGGGACTTAGTTTGCAACGGTCACAAGGTGTCGGACAGACGCGTGCCTCCAAGGGATCTGCCGTTACGGAATTACGCTTAGTGGATACGACCCTAACCCTCGAAAAAGAAAAACCCGAAGAGAGTCTCTTTGACGGAATTGACACGACCCTTATGGGCATGGCGAAGGTGGCAAACACATCTGCCTTGGACGCAGAATTCGCACAACTTCAAGAAAGCGTTGATGCCGCAGTTCGTGGTTATGATGCCCGCCAGCCTTGGACAGTCGTTCCGCATCTCGTAAACGGATTAAAAACGACGCGTGCCTTAATCGAGAACGTCCAGAATATAGACCTGAATGACAGCACTCGATCGCATCTTCTGTTCCTACTTCGGAATAAAGAACAGGAGTTTATGATTGCGGCAAGTGCTGCCCTCGGTCTGTCTTTAGAGGTACTGGTTCAACCGCCAGCGGGAACCCGTTCGTCTGAAACTTTTAACGTTGCTATTCCCGGACAAAAGTTTTCAATTGGAATACGAATGGTGAATCCCAGTCCGATTGTCGCTGGACTCGTCAATGTTTCGCTCCACACCCCTGAAGGCTGGAACGCGCATCGTTCCGAAAAAGACTCGGATAGCAGTGATGGAATAATACCTATACAGAAAAACGAACCGATCGCTATCGCGTTTGAAGTGCAAGTGGCACAGAACGTGGATTACACGCAACCGTATTGGACCCGAGCGTCTGAATATCATGATGCTGTCTATACGCTGAAACGCCCTGAATTTCGCTTCCTCCCTTTCACATTACCTGAAGTCAGTGGGGTTGTGACCTATCGTGTGGATGGAGTGGACTTTACGGTGACGCAGCCAGCACAAACCGTTTCAATTAATAGACCGTGGGGCGAAAGACGACGTTTGCTAACGGTCGCTCCTGCTATCAGTCTATCTGTTTCACCGCATATCGGTGTGATTCCGATCTCCGAATCCGATGTGGTAAGCGGGGAAACGACATTTACCGCAACAGTGGAGATGTTAAATAATGTAAAGGGTGAGGCGGAAGGCACACTTTCCCTCAAATTGCCAGAGGGATGGCAATCATCACCTGAGAACGCACCTTTCGCGTTTACGCACGAAGGTGCAAGCAAAACGTTTGCTTTTCAGGTATCTACCAAGAACGTTGAAGTTGATAGAGAGTACGCGATCCAGGCAATCGCGACATACAATGGCGAGGAATATACCACCGGCTATCAGACAATCGACCATCCGGACCTTGAACCGCGGCACCTGTATCGTCCTGCTGTCATGACCCTGCACAGTATCCCACTCAAAGTTCCATCGAATGTGAGCGTTGGGTATATCATGGGCGTAGGCGACAGGGTACCCGAGGCGCTGCAGCAGATCGGGATCGACGTGGAGATGCTCGACAGAGAAGAACTCCGCACCGGCGATCTGAATCAATTTGACACGATCCTCGTTGGCATCCGGGCGTATGCCGTTCGGCGGGATCTCATCGCCTATAACGGCAGACTCCTCGATTACGTGCACGGTGGCGGTAACCTCATCGTTCAATATCAGACCCCGGAATTTGATGCGGCTCCTTTTGGTCCGTATCCGTATACGATGGGCAGACGACCGGAGGAAGTCTCCGAAGAGGACGCACAGGTAACCCTTTTGATGCCCGACCATCCGATCTTCCAACATCCGCATCAGATTACAACCGCTGATTTTGATGGGTGGGTCGAGGAGCGCGGTTCCAAGTTTCTTACCGAATGGGACACAAACTATCAGGCACTCCTCACATGCAACGACCGCGAGCAAGAACCGCAGCACGGCGGGTTCCTCACAGCGAGATACGGACAAGGGACTTACACTTATGCCGCTTACGCCTTTTATAGGCAACTCCCGGCAGGTGTAGGCGGCGCGTACCGCCTTTTCATCAACATGCTAACGCTTGGTAAATAAGAGCGGGTAACCTTAGAGAAATTCGCGGAAATACCCAAGTAAAATCTACGAAACATCTTCCCACGGTGCTATATCACCCACAGGCGGTGGTGCCGGGAAACGGCTCACGACATCGATAGGTCTACCCGCATCCGACGATTCGATGATCCGCTCGCATACCTCTAACGCGTGTCGTGCTTGCGCGCCGTTACAACGCGGGTTCCGGTCGGCTCTGATTGCGTCCGCGAAATCGGCAACGCCTTTGCCCCAATCTAATCCGGTAAACGCTTTCGGTGGCGAAGGTTCATCTTGCCATCGGTCCTGCGGCGTGAATTTTTGGATACCGCGTCCATCGTCGTGTGCCTGAAGGGAGAACCCACCGGCTGTGCCGTGGATTTCGTAGGGTGGGATCCCAGAAGCAACCGTGAAACTGTGATAGATGAGTCCGTGGGCGCCGTTCTGGAACTCAAGCACAGCGAATCCGTGATCCTTCTCATTTACTTCAAATTCGGTGCCTTTCCGTGGACCTTGGTGCAACATCCGTTTTGGGACAGCGACGCGTGCGAAGCCGTGTACCGTTTTGACCGGCGCGATCATCGTTGTCATCGCAGTCAGCGGATAGGGCGCGACATCTCGGAAGGGACCCGCATGCATGATGAAAGCGTCTGCGTTCGGATGCCAGTGTTCCAAGGGACCCCCGAAGTTACCGATCGCAGAGATTACATCACCGATTTCACCCTCACGAATCCGTTGCCAGACGTTCTGCTGGACGTAACCGAGGATTGCTGATGGTGCACATGCCAGTTTTAATCCCATCGCTTCCGCTGTTTCTACCAGTTCGTTTGCCTCATCGGTTCGGATAGAAATTGGTTTCTCAGAGTAGACGTGTTTTCCGGCTTTCAGTGCCGCTAATGAAACTGGGTAGTGAGAGATGTGAATTGTCAAATTCACAATCGCTTCTACGTTTGGATCGTTCAGCACTTCCTCAAGTGATTTGTAAACATGCCCACCGTTGCGTTCTGCCAATGCTGCGGCGCGTTCCGCATCTTGGTCATAGTAGCCAACGAGTTCAATACGATGTGGATAGGCTTGGCATCGCGGCTGGTAGCCTCCCGCTGCTATCATACCGCATCCAACAATCACTGTTCGAAGTGGAGTTGTATTAGACATTCAATTTTCTCCTTGTAGCGTATCAATTTTATCACGATAGCCGAGATATAAAGTCTATCAGATTTAAGCCTTCCTTTCAAGTCTATACGGTGAGTGCATAAGAGCATTTATGGTGAACTCCAAAAATAAATAGGCATTACAGGAAATAAGGGATGAGAACACATCTCCCTCACCCTTAGCAAGGTTTCTAACCTCACCCCTTCCTACCTTGCTGTTTTTAGACAACGCTTCCAACCGATATTTTTTCATAAGGATCCCACTTTTTCGCAGAATTATGTAAGTTTTTATTTTCAAGTCGCGTCACTATATAGCAAATAAGGCACTTTCTTTTTAGAGGCGTTTGATGAGAAATAATAATGCTGAACTGATTCAACGTATCCTTGATGGCGATGATGCAGCTTTTGCGTGCTTAGTGAAGAAGTACCAGAAGCGGGTTCACGCGCTTGCGTGGCGGAAAATAGGGGACTTCCATATCGCTGAAGATATTACGCAGGAAACGTTCCTACAAGTCTATCGGAATTTGGCGAAGCTGAAAGATCCGAGTCAGTTTCCGGGGTGGCTTTATGTCATCGCCAACCGTCGCTGCCTCGCGTGGCTCCGAAAGAAACGGATCCAAACGCAACCCTTGGGGGAGGTGAATATAGCAATGACAGAGAGCACTTCCTATTCCAAACATGTCGCTGCGGAGCAGGCAGAGAGTGCCGCAGAAACAAAACGCGAACTGGTCAAAAACTTACTGGCGAAGTTGAAAGAGAGCGATCGCACTATTCTGACGCTCTACTACTTCGGTGAAATGACGCATGCGGAGATAAGTGAGTTTTTAGGTGTATCCGTCAATACAGTCGCAACGCGTGTTCGTCGGGCGCGGGAACGCTTAAAGCAGTACGAACCCATGATTCGAGAGGCACTCGGCAGTTTTCAACTGTCTCCCAATTTAACCGAGAACATCATGCGCGAGATTTCGCATATCAAACCCTTACCCCCTACCGGCGGGAAGCCACCGATAGTCCCGTGGGCAATCGCCACCTCAACTGCTATTCTCGTTGTGATGATGCTCGGCGTCAGCAACCAATACCTGTCGCGTTTCCAGCAACCCTACAGTTTTGATGCCACCTCCGAAATGACAGTAGAAATCATTGATGCCTCCATTGTTCTCGATCTCCAATCAAAGCCGGATGTGCGAAATCAGTTTGGCAATACCGGCGACACTCAGAAAAGGCATGGTGCAGCTATGGAACTTAATAATACTCTTGAATCATACTTTAATGCTATTGGCGGTCTCGCGCGGCTCTCAGAAATTCGGAATGTCCGACGTTCCGGCGATGCACAACTGACGCAATGGAATGGACAGCCTGTGAACGAATCGGGTAGCGTTGAAATCGCAGCAGTCGTTGGAAGAAAATCGTATACCAAACTCGACTTCGGTGAACTTTTCCGTGAGGTTACCGTCTGGAATGGCGCAGATGGTTGGAGATCTGTTATGGGAAAAACCCCAACAATCCTTCCAGAAACAGAATATGGGCGTGCCAGAAGCGCAACCTATATGGACCCATTGCAGGCAATCTACGGAGAATATGGCAGTAAAGTGTTTCAACAAGATGAAGATGAACTCTTCCGAGGTAAGGAGTGCTCAGTGATTCGGGTCA
This sequence comes from Candidatus Poribacteria bacterium, assembly GCA_022827885.1. Classification (GTDB taxonomy): domain Bacteria; phylum Poribacteria; class WGA-4E; order WGA-4E; family WGA-3G; genus WGA-3G. The sequence goes on along the minus strand of JAJEIP010000081.1, from coordinate 90,930 downwards.
TTGACACCGAAGATGTACTCTATATTGATAAGGTTTCCAACCTACTCGTTGGAGGGAAGACCACCTATACAGGTCTGAACACCAAAGATGCTATCGCAGTTCTCTACTATGCCGATTACACGGATTATGAAGGTGTAATGTTGCCCAATTCCTACGAAATTCTCATCGGGGACGGTGCGTTAACGGTCAGTTTCGCCATTACAAAAACAGAGATTGATACCCTATTAGACGAGACTATTTTTCAGAAACCGTGAGTTTTCAGGGCTATCTGCGAATGCAGATAATTGCAACTGACGATCAACTTACCATTAAACATGCCAGATTGACGGTTTTCGGACATTCCAGTCTTTTACACCTGTCACAAACCTATCCTATCTAAAGGAAAGCCGATCTATGAAATTTCGCTTATACCTCGTCCTGTTTATTGGGATCGTGATGCCGTTCTCTGTTTTCGTAGAAGCAAACACCGTTAAAGAGGATAAGTCCCAAAGTGCGCGACAACTCCTCTCGCCTACCACCGGCGATGTGGAAGGCACTATCTACTCAGAGGACACCGACACGCCGTTAGTTGCGGCAGAAGTGCACTTTATTGAGATCGGTGTGTCTACAAAAACCGACGCATCCGGAAACTTCCAGTTTATGGGTATTGCACCCGGGACCTATACGCTGTCGATTACGCATCCAACGTCCGAAACCCCGACGACTAAAAAAATAGAGGTAACCGCCGGTGATACCGCACGAGTGAAAATATATCTCGGAACAGCTATCCAACTCGAAACAGTTCTCGTTGAAGGACAACACCTGCCGCCAACGATCAGTCGTAAAGAGATGCGAGGCAGTGAGTTGATACGGATTCCCAGTGCTGGAAGTGATGCCCTCAGAGCTATCACGACACTGCCGGGCATCGGCATCCCTAATGATTTTCTCCGAGCACTCCATATCCGGGGGAGTGCGCCGGGCGATACACGCATCTATCTCGACAGAACCCCACTCAGTTATCCATTCCACTTCGGCGGATTTTTCTCAACGACGCATTCGGATAGTATTGAAGACATCTTTGTGTATGCAGCCGGCTACGGTGCCGAATTCGGGTTAGATTCACAATCGGTTATTGACATCCGGACCCGTGAACGTTTGAATAAAAAACGGGCGGGTGTTTTAGACTTCAACTTTATATCCCCATACGGGTTCTTTGAAACCAAGATCGGAGAAAAAGGATACGCATCCATTGCTGGACGATTCACGACCTATAATGTCATACTCGGGCTTTTCTTTGATTGGACGTTTCCGACGTGGTCGGATTATCACCTCAAATTTGCTTATGAACTCACCGAAAAACATCACCTAACCCTCAACGGCATCGGCGCGACAGATCATTTCGACTTCTCTGACACCGAATCAGAAGAAACATCACGTTCTTCCGCATACTTCAAGAACGGCTTTCAGGCGGAAGGCATCCACCTCCGTTCACATCTCACGGATAAACTCACATCGCATCTCTCGCTTACACGTTCCTATAATTTTCTCAATGTCAATTTCGGGGGCGATCCAAGCCAAGACGATGCCGCGCCAAGCGAAAAATTCATCTACGCCGTCCAAGTCAATGTCCCAACATATACCCTTCGCGAAGACATCTCCTACAAACTCACACCGAAACTCCAACTTGAGCCAGGATTCCTTTTCGCCTTCAGTCCAGCCGAAAGTTCTACACACACCGTTCTCCCAGAGAACATCAGTTCCGATGATGAGAAACTCGTTTGGAAAGAGAAATTCGACACATTCCATTACGGCTTCGAGCAGGTGGAAGGATACCTGCAGGCACGCTACGATCCGCTATCCTTTCTGTCTATTGCGCTTGGTGTGCGATTGGATTATCTCAATTTGACGGAAGAACTCTCAATTCAGCCGCGCGGCAGTCTTAGCTTCACACTACCCACAACGTCCACGCTCCGATTCGCCTATGGTCGATACGAACAGAGTCCATTTGCGTATCAAGTCCTAAAATCGAATGGAAACAGGGAACTAAAATCGAGTATTGCTGAGCATTATGTCATGGAATTAGAACACCCGCTCTCACTACAAACCGAACTCAAATTCGCACTTTACCACAAGAACATGGAAAAACTCGTCACTCGATCTATTAATGTCGATGCCCTGTTTGATGACATGGATACACCGATTACAACCGCATATCTCAATCAAGGCACAGGCTTTGTAAACGGGGCAGAGATCTTCCTGCGTCACCGTGTGAGCGAGAAGTTTTTCGGGTGGTTCTCATACGCATACACCCATGCGGAGCGACGTGAGACACCGGATGCTTTCTACAAACCGTTTCTTTTTGACAATACACATATTGTCAGCCTCGTTGCCAGCTACAGTCCAACACCGAAAAACGATATTGGTGCAAAATGGCAATATGTCAGCGGCACCGCTGCAGTTCCACTGAGCACCCTCCTTATGATTCAAGACCCTGTCACGCTCGGTATGCATCCACTTCTCTCCGATGTCGCAGGCGCGATTGCACCCGCTGCGTTTCAGGCGTATCACCGTTTAGATCTCCGTTTGAGCCGTCAAAGAACGCAATGGGGCATTCCTGTAACAGAGTTCATTGAAGTTTGGAACGTCTACAACAGCAAAAACGCGATACAATTCAGTTTCCCCGACCAATTCCCGGACCAATTTGTTGAATTTGAAGGACTCCCCTTAGATGTGGAGTCCGCGGAGTCTGAGAGTCCCGTGCGATTCCCTTTTAACTTCACTTTCGGTGCTACATACAAATTTTGACGTAGTGCGTTGCCAAACTCGAAGGTATTATATTTTAACGCAATAAGTAGTTTTGGATTTGAGAAGTCGAGAGGAAAACGCGTTGCTCCCTCGTGCTGATAAAAAGTGGTACCACCGCGTCATTCTTAAAGAAAATTCGGGTTTCGGGAACGGATGAAAATCGTGTAGTTTGAAGAGTTATTCCAACACATCTGGACGATCCCAAATCAGTGATTGTCCGAGAAGGTGATGACAGAACCATTTCAGGTTCTGCGACATCACTGCCCGGGCAGCCCTCGGTGCTACATTTGGCACACCGTGTCCCATATCCGGATATCGAAAAAATTCAACAGCGATACCTTGTGTTTTGAGGGCACGATGCAGTTCTTGTGCGTTTGCGAAGGGGACGACGACATCGGTATCGCCATGCTGAATGAGGGTCGATGTTTTTTTCTTTATCTCGGCAGTTACAGGTGATGCTTGCCGATAGATTTCTGAATTCTCTTGAGGTGTGCCACCGAACACCTTTTCTGCAAAACGATAGAATTCGGATGTAGCGTGATAGTTCATCCAATTGGCGATGCCAGCACCTACACTTACTGCAGCAAAGTCGTCTGAATGTGTAGCCGCAAAGGCAGCCACGAACCCTCCGTAACTCCAACCCGCACAACCTATACGCTCTGAATCCACGTATCCCTGAGCAATCAGATGATCAATACCACATTCCACATCCCACAATTCACCCATCCCAATGTTCCCGTGGTTCAATTCAAGGAAAGCCTGTCCCCGACCGTCTGAACCGCGGTAGTTCGGCTTCAGCACCAAAATTCCGCGAGCGAGGAATTGAACCGTTGGATAAAACCAGCGGTCTTCCCAATCAAGCTGAAGCTGCAGCGACGCTGTAGCTGGCCCTCCATGTACTATCACAACCAGCGGATATTTTCGAGTTGGATCAAAATCAACAGGCTTAAATAGGACCCCCTCAATCCTTGTGTTGTCTCGACTTTGCCATTGAACCGTCTTTCTTGTGCCCCACGCCCAACTTTGACACAAGGCACTAAAATCCGTAATTTTCTGACGGGGCATTGAGGAAAGTCGAGCAGTTGAGCGTTCCACAACGGAACCAACAACGAGCTCAGGAACGTGTCTCGGTCCTCCGGCGACGAATGCCAAGACTCCAGTATTGGAAATGTCAAAGCACTTGAAAGGTGGCGTGTAAAGTGGATACAGATCCCCGAAGTCAAGAACATCCAACCTACCTGCTGCGTCAAGTCGCGCAAGGCACGGCAACGTCCCATTGATATAGTGGATATAAATACCCTTAGTATTCCATACCGCTGTCAGAATCTGCCGCTCAAAATGTGTTGTCAGGCAACATAAATCTGATACCGATGTACCAGAAGAAGGGGAACATGTCCAGAGCGACCATGGATCATTTGAGAAGAAATCGGAACGTCCACCATCCCAATTAAGCAGAAGTGTCTGCCCGTCGGGAGCTACGTCCAGAACAGCTGCCTTTGCCGGTAGAGCTAACTGCTCCCAAGGCAATTTCGACGCCCCATTTCCCTCGGATACAACAGTTTGTTCCAATTCGTTGGGGCTCGTGGAAAGACGCCAGACACACACTTCATCAAAATTCTGCCGAAATTGGCAGTTTAGATAAAGGGTGTTCTTTGAGGTACAGAGATCCCGTATCTGCAGAGAGGGATCCAGTTCCTCCGTTAACTTCAGCGTATTGGGTGAAACATCCGACGGCATGTCTACTGGTGTTTCTTCACTAGGCAAACTTGTATAGACAAGCTGCGATGTTCGCAACTCTTGACCCACATGAATATAAGTGTTGTCGCGCTGCCCTTGTTCAACAATTAGGGAAGTATCGGTCCTATAGATAACTCCGTTACCATAACACCAGAACTGCTCCACACCGGATGGTGAAAATGTGATTTGCGCGCCAGAAGGATCACCATTACGGAATATCCATACCTGTGGTTTTTCTCCAAAGCGCACCGAGTCTTTTGGATCGCGACACAGCACCACAAGCGTGTTATCATCCAACCAACGTGGACACCAAGCATTCTCGGTTATTTTCCGCGTGCCATTTTGATCAATATTGTGAACATAGCAGGTCAAGACATACTTGTTTGCTCTCCAGTCAGTGGTCCGCACCACATAGGCGACACATTTCCCATTAGGGGTAATCGCAATCTCAGGGACGAACGGAAGGGAGATCATATCGGTAATGGTGGGTATATACTGTTGATTTGTCATTGCTACTTTTATGCAACCCCATGAACATCTTTCGTCTTGCGACATCCAGATATTTTCATCTTTTATTATTAATCTTTTTCCTATAGCTCGAAAGCCAGACCTCCAATCTGATTTAACTGAATTGGAGGGGGACCCATCCGTGCTGGAGATAGTGTTTTAGCCGCATGATGGACTCTTTTAAGAAACTTCTCATCCACGGTTGATGCATCGAACTTGGTAAACCGCAAACCCAGTTAACCAAATAAATCGTGCGTAGAGCAGTAAATGTCTCAAATTGTGCCTTGTAATCCACTGGCAACGCTCTTATCTTTTGATACCCATTGAAGAATGCACACCATTGTGCTTGGAAATCTGGACGGTGACGCAAATAAGAGAGGGTTGGCACACAATCATAAAGATAGTAACCCAAACCACAGTCGCTAAAATCAATAAAATGGACGTTTCGACCATGAAAGAGGAAATTCGCAGGTTGGCAATCGCCATGAATCATCCCGAAAACCTCTGAACTTTTGCCGATCGGTTCCATCTGTGTACAAAGTTCTCGAATCCCTGTATCAAACACGGAAAGATCTTTGTGCGAAAAAAAGCGATCCCCCACACCTGGGCAGAGAATAGTGTTCTCGCCCAACAGTATAACTTCGTCCAAGCGCGGTCTTTCAAATTTATCTGGCAACGCAAACGTTTCAGCGTGCCGATGGAGCCTCGCGATAAATGAACCAACGCGTTCGAGTTCTTTGGGCGTTAACAGATCGTGATTCCGAAAGCGTCCATGGATCCATCGGAATAAAACACAATATCTTGGTTGAGGCACACCAGCAACAGATACTTCTTGAACGAACGTTCCATCAGCGGCCAGCACAGGTTCCGGGACAACCAAATTTGCCTGAGCCCGTAGGGTAGACAACCATAAAATCTCAGCTCTTATCATCTTTGGAGGATACTTTTCTGGAGGCGTAATTCGTAAAATGTATTGCCTCGGGACATTCGGGTTCTCTATCTGCCGGCTTTTTTCTGTAATCCGATCTACACGGAAGACTACATTATCTGTGTTTGACAAAAAGCGCAATGAGGCTGCACCGGTGTCATACCGTTGGAGTGCATCGTTTGCCAGTTTTCTAAGACGTATGATCTGTCCACGCTGGCTGAGGTTAAAAAATGATTTCATCTGTGACTCCTCAGAATTCTGGTCTTTTAGTCTTATCTATTATAACTACAATTTTTTTGCAGTTCAAAAAATATGCATCTATGAACGTTTTTTAGAATTCTTTTACGCGTTAAAGTTCTTAAGACATTTGAACTCCGAACAGAACAAAGCACTTTGGAGAGTAGAGTCAGTTCTCCACTCTTACATCTTGCTTTCCTCTATCTTGTGTGGTATACTGTTGAGGATCCAGCTTCGATGGTCTGTGAAAAGTTGATAGAAAAGAAAGGTTGATAAGCATCGAAATTCCAACAGGTGGTGTTCAGTCCCATCTTCCTCGTCAAAATTGACTTTAGACGGCTTTGACCCCTTAACAACGAAGTGCCTTCCTTCCTACATTATAGAGTTACCGCTATAAAGGAAACTATCATAGATGAATACTCCGTTATCACGCATAGAGGAAAGTCTTTCGAGTTCTCTCAAATATGAGATTCGGCTTGCAAAATGCACGAAGTTCAAGAAGAAACACATTTTTCGTTGTTGGGTTGCGGATGGACCGAATTCCTTGCCGGAAGTGTTTCTCGTCAAGATGGCAAGACACACTAAGCATGAGCCATATAATCCTAAATTGGATTGCGTCGGGAGCCCAGCTTGGAAATTTTTCAATGAATGGGCCACACTTCAATTCTTAAGTGAAATTGATAACACCCAGACAATCAGTCCGAAATTCATCGCGGGCGACGTTGTTCAAGGTCTCATCGCATTTGAGTACGTGCCAAAAGCGCGCACCCTGACGGATGTATTACGTACAACTAACGCACCTGAGCGAAACCGTGCGTTACTTGCTCACGCTCAGGTAATGGGACGCATGCACGGAACTACCTATGGTAAGAAAAACGAATGGTTTCGTCTACGGACGAGTCTTGGAACATTCTACCAAGCAATCCCAAACGCATTTGATGGAATTCTCCGCTCTTTTTTCAGGCTTGCGGCATTTGTTGAGCAACCCGTGTCTACCGAGATTGAGACTGAGTTGTCTGAATTAAAGGAGGCGCTTTCGGATGCCGAACCTTTTTCCGCACTCAGACACGTGGATATTGCCCCCCAAAACTACCTATTGCTTAATGACGGTGTAAAACTTGTTGACTTTGAGTACAGTGATTATGGACATTTTCTACTCGATGCGCCTTTCGGTCCCCATCCTTTTCCGTTGCGTTGGCAGTACGATGAAGTTTTGACAAGAGAAATCGAAAGTGTTTACCGGGCAGAACTGTCCTCAGGTTTTCCTGGGGCACTTGACGACGCCGTCTATTACAAAGGACTCCTAGCAGCATGGATATATTGGTTGCTACGCCTTGGACCTATTCCAAATACGGGTGAGAATACGACGAAAGTAACGAGTGTACTCACATATCGATGTAAAGTAGCCGCACGTCTGAGCCGCGAGATCAATTACCTGCCATTGATACGAAATTTATTGGAGCAAGTAGCAATGGTTTACACAAATCAATGATGAAACAAAAATACTTTTACCATGAGCATTAGGTAGATTATGCCCAGTTGAAGGTAAAAGGACGCAGGTCAAGAGGTAAACTTTACGGGAATCCCGATGACTGTAGTGCGTTCTCTTCCAAATAGGCATTAACATAGGAGTATAGAATTGGCTATAAAGGTAGTCATCTTCGATTTATTTGAAACACTTATCTCAGAATTCGACGCGAGGCACCCATCGACCACCGAAGTTGTGCAGACCTTGGGGTTACCTGCCGAGGACTTTCAGAGGGAATATCAGAATCTTCGACCCGCACGATATACGGGACAATTAGACTATACGGCGTCTCTACGTTATATCGTTGGGAAACTTGGCGGAAAATCCCGTGAAAATGCTATTAAGACCCTCACTGAACGCCGCCAATCTGCTTTTATCACGCATCTTCGTTGTATAGAACCCGAAATTCTCGATATGCTCAATGAAATTACCACTTCAGGGATTCGGATCGGTCTCATCAGTAATACCGATGGTTCTGAAGTCTTGGATTGGGCAAGTAGTCCTTTGTCCAGCTTTTTTGAAGTGACTATATTTTCTCATGCGGTCGGAAAGGTTAAACCCGACCCTCACATTTATCAACATGCATGTAAGAATTTGGGTGTTGTCCCTTCAGACTGCATATTCATAGGTGACGGCAATAGTGATGAACTTCGAGGTGCAGCTCGGGTCGGAATGTTGCCGTTTTGTGCCGCGTGGTTCCTCCGTCAGCACACGGACTTGCTTGGGGAGGGCATTGTGATACAGCGAGCAATGGGCTATCCGGTATTGTATCATCCATCAGAGGTGGCAGATCAAGTCAACGGGAAGGTTGCGCTACACACCGGAAACCTAAATAGTAACTCTGTGTAGGACGCTCTCTGTTGCGGTTACTAACGCGGATGAGATTATCATAGTTTTCCCAACTTCCACCGCGTATTACACGCTCGGAGGCTATCGCTTTGTAGTTCGCCAACGCCTTACCTGCTAAGGGATTCTCTCGTGGACTGGAAACGTAGAAATTCTGCTGATATTCATCAAGACACCATTCCCAAGCATTACTTGCTATATCGTAAAGCCCATAGCCATATATTCCCTTGACTGTTTCCTCTTATATCTGTTATACTTAAAATAAGTTATGTTAGCGATTGAAACAAAAAGCCAGCAGCCTCTCGAAATAGACAAAAAATCAACATCGAAAATGTTACACTTTCCGCCAAATTATTTTTTTTCAAAACGGAAAAAATGTCCATTCACCCTTACATTCACTGGGTTCTCTGCCGATCGCTATCGCACACAAAATGTTATAAAAGTGTAACATTTAAGGCATATTCTCCCCCAATCAGAACGGGCTCAGAAACGTTTCAACGGTTTGGCAGTGGGACCTCATCGGCTTATCGTCATAAGGAGATAAAATGAACCAAAAACACATTGAACGCTGGCAGAAAGAATTTGAAAAAGCGGATACAGAAACAGTTCAGAAAATGCTCGCTGAAGCACCGGAACTCGTGAACGTAAAAGTAAATAAGATATCACCGCTCCTCAATGCGAGTGTTAGGATCAAAGACCTCGATAAAGTCAAGGCACTTGTAGAAGCAGGTGCGGACGTGAACAACAATGACATCGGCACACATTGGCCAAGCCGTGATTACGAGATTAACCGGTATCTCATCAGTCAGGGAACCGACATCAACCAACCGTCCTATCTTGGATTTCATGCCGTCGGTGTCACCGACTTCGATTCCTTTCTGCTCATGGTGGAAAACGGATTGGATCCAAATTTCGCATGGCCCTACAACGGGGAAACCTTACTCCATGTGCAAGCCCGCCACGATGACGATACGCATCTCGCCCAAGCCTATATCCTGATTAAAGCAGGCGCGGATGTCAACGCACAAGCACTGAGTGGACTTGATGACGAACCCATCATGGATAACGAGCATTTCGTTGAATACGGCAAGGAAACCCCACTACATTTCGCCGCACGGCTGGGGAATCTGCGGATGGTTCGGCTCCTGTTAGACCACGGTGCCGATCCATCGCTGAAAACGGTTAGTCGAATGCAGCATCCGAAACAGTTTACCGAATGGACGGATGAAGTCACATCACTGGTCTGGCCCCTACGTGAATTCAAAAGAGTTGTCTTCCACCCCTATGAAGGAGAGACACCGCTCGACATGGCATCGCGTGAGGGCAACAAAGAAATTGTCAACACACTCCTGCGATAATTGGAAACCCGTCCGTGGAACCTCTGTTAAACCCGCTCTCCGAAGTCGATACATCGGATTTGGTCCTCGTGAAGACACAATGTCCCGAAATGCCCGATTTTTCTCTTGACGCAAAAGGTAGATACGATGTAAAATATATGAGGTAGTTTGCAAACCGATATCACAAAATCTTGGGGTGATAAACGTGTTAAGATATGGCCAACTCGCGCTTGTCGCTATTCTCCTCTGTTGGGTTCTATCCGGATGTGCTATAATATCGCGGGATGTTACGCGAACGGAGGCTTACAATCGATTCGCAATCAAGGCGGCGCAAGCGCAGCTCTGGAATGAAGCCGTTTTTCGGTGGAAGCAGGTTATCAGTATCGATCCAGAGGATTCTAAAGCACATAACAACCTCGGTGTTGCTTACGAGGCACTCGGAAACATGGAAGAGGCTATTGCCGCGTATGAGCGCGCAGCGGAATTAGAACCCAATAATAAATACTACAGACTCAACTATCGGCGGTGCCGGATACACCTCCGGCGAAGCGGAGGGGACGATGAAAATGCACCCCAGTTAGAAGAACCGCCCGACCTACTGGACGAGGATACACAGGATGCAGATAGCGAAAGGTATAGGGATCCTATTAGGTATGTTGACGATTTTCGGATGTAGCAGTGCTGTGACGCGCGTCTCTATTCCGGTCAAAGTCCAATCTGAAATCGACATCACCCGCTACTCCAACTTTGCCGTTTTACCGTTTGTCAGCGAGAAACAGGTGGAACGGAACGAAAAACTACCGCCAGAGGTGGGTGAGGAGATCGCTTCAATACTCCGGAGAGGTTTAGCACGCCAAAAACATTTCGAGGTCGTCAGCACACAAGAAACGGCGAGAATGCTCACTGGGGAAACCGTTGGAGAAGATTGGTTGACGAATACGAAGCACTTGCGTCAGCTCGGTGAGTACTTTGAGGTAAAGGCGGTTATCATCGGGAGTTTCCGATTTTATTCCGATAGTCGCCCAAGACGTTATTATGGAGAACGCTACTCCGTGAGACGCCAACGTTACGTCTTGGATTATCAGGATTACATGCAGAAAACCTATCTGCTCTCACTCCGGGTTATGATTGTTGATGTTGAAACCGGACAGGTCGTCTGGGATGATTCTTACCGGAGAAGCACCGCTGAGGCGCATACCATCGGATCGTTCATTTTCTCACAGGTTGGACCGCAAGCGAATACGATTCGGGAACTCGGTAAGCGTGCGGTATCAGAATTTACGCGCCAAATCTCTCCACATTATGAGAGCGAAGATAGATATTTAGTCAATTAGTCATTAGTCGTCAGTTATCGGTTATCGGGACTCGTGTGGCAGTTACAAACGTTTGTTTCTTCACAAACCGCTCTTTAACTGACAACTGATAACTATAAAAAAGGTGAATAGTGTGAAGGACGGTAAAAGTAGAACTGCATCGGTAGAAGTGGAAGGCAGGAAGAAGAGATGGGTAGGCAGGCATGCCCTGTTGATACTTGTTGTTCTGAGCTTGTTATCACCGTGTGTTGTATGGTCGCAAAGTTTTGGGAAGAACAAGATTACCGGACAACGTTTCGATTGGCACATTCACCGGACAGAGCATTTCGATATCCACTACTACCCAAGTGAAGCAAAACTCGTGCCTATTATGGCGGCTATTGCTGAAGAAGCTTACGAACAGCACAGCGAAGATTTTGAACATGAGCTGCAAGGCAGAACACCCCTTATCCTTTACAAATCCCATAAAGACTTTCAGGAGACCAACATAATTCTCCAGGAACTTCACGAAGGGATTGGCGGTTTCGCTGAGCTATTTAAGCACCGGATCGTTATACCGTTCACCGGATCCTTGGAAGCGTTTCGAGAGGTAATTTTTCACGAACTCATTCATATTTTTCAATACGATATTATCTATCAGAAACCACATGCCCGCATCTATAGCGGCGAGTTCCTGTATTCCCCGCCAATTTGGTTTATAGAGGGAATGGCGGACCATTTTGCAGAAGACAATGATGCAATTGGAGAGATGGTCGTCCGAGATGCCAGCATGAATAACAATATCGTGCCCCTACCGCAGCTTCACAATTTCAACCGACTCAGTTCACCTTACGTTGGATATAAGTTAGGGCAATTAGCGGTGGCGTATCTCACAGAAACGTATGGACGAGAGAAAATCGCTGAGATTTTGCAGGGGTTACGCCAAAGTCGCACAAAGGACATCAATCGTGTTTTCCAAGAGGTACTCGGTGTAGAACTTGAAGAATTTGATAAAGCGTGGCGGCAGACAGTCCGCAAACGCTACTGGCCCCTTGTTGAGGATCGGGAATTGCCCGATCTGGTCGCAAAGAACCTTACCGAGGAATCTCGATATTCCCATAACATTAAACCTGTCTGGTCGCCAAGCGGCGATATTATCGCTTACGTCACAGGAAACGAGGGGTTTCTGGAAATCGTCCTAATGTCCGCAAAAACAGGTGAACGCATCGAACGCGTCACCAAGCGGTTTTTCCGTGAGAAGTACGAGGAAATCCGAACCGATTTCGGTGGATTTGGGAGAAGTCTCGCGTGGGCACCTGATGGCGACAGGATCGCATTCATCGCCAAACATCACGATGCCAATTACCTCCTTGAAGTCAATATTTTGACTGGGGAACTGACGCAATACTTCGAGTTGGATTTCGATAACGTCATTTCACCCGACTACGATGGCAGCGGTGAACGGATAATCTTTTCTGCCCTAAAAGAGGGACAGTCGGATCTCTATATAATCGAATTGCTGACGGGTGAAGTGGACAGACTTACCTTCGACCCATTTAACGATACGCATCCATCATGGCATCCAATAACTGGCGAAATCGTCTACACTTCCGAACGAGGTGGGAAAAATAGACTGGTGCTGATAAACCGCAATCAAGGGACGGAGCGCCTGCTGACCGATGGCACCTATAACGCTATCAGTCCGAGTTGGACACCCGATGGAAAATCAATCCTTTTCTGTTCAGATCGGCAGGGCATTTACGATATACACAAACTTGAAATGAGTCATCCGTCCTCGGTTAACAGTGATCAGGTAAAAGGTGATTCGGTTAAATCAGATCCCTCTTTAGTTGATAACGCTCACAGCGAGGCAAACATGGAAATGGATGACGATGCCGCTGATAGCCATTCCGTCGTCTCTGCTGAAAACGAGAGTGTGAAACCTGTGGGTTCTCGACCTGTGGAACTTGCGTTGACGCGCCTTACCAATATGATGACAGGTTGTTTCAATCCAAGTTTGGCGCCCGATGGTAAACATCTCCTGTTTAGTGCCTACCAGAATGGAAAATACGATGTCTGTATCATGGAGATTGCCAAGACGATTGAGGAAAAAATTGAGGTTTCGAACGTGGCAGAACCCTCTGTAATTTTAACGGAAGAAGCGCCAGAAAATTATAGGATTGCCAGACGAAAATATAGCACAAGCTCCGCTTTTGCTTTGGATGCGATCTTCCCAGATTTCAGTTTCGGAGCGGATGGCATCCTGAGAAGTACGGTCCAGGTCGTTGGCAGCGACATGTTAGGGAACCATCGTATCGGGCTTAGCGTCATGAACCAATCCAGCTACCTGACACCGGATTTTATCGCACAATACGGTTTTTTGACACACCGAACGGATGTTGGGGCGATGATTTATAACTACCATGAATACCATATCTTGGGGGGTATACAGAGAAGACGCGGCATTCTGCAGCGGATTACTGGACTCGGCGCATACCTCAATTATCCGTTTGACAGATACCATCGACTTGACTTTGCGTTCTCAATGTACTCGAAGCCGTTCTCCTTCAACTTCCAAACGCGCGAACCTTTGGATCCCTTCGACGATAGAGGTTTGCTCACAATGGGTTCCGTTGCATTTGTTGGAGATACAACAATGTGGCGGGAATGGGCACCTTATACAGGTTCGCGGTACCGCATTGAACTTGAGCAATCCTTCCCCGCACTCGGTAGTGAATTGTCACTCACAAATGTTATTTTTGATGCCCGACGCTATTTCGGTGTCGGCAGACGTTCTACCTTTGCAGCACGGTTACTGCTCGGCGGTAGTTTCGGGGGGGATAGATCCTATTTTTATCTCGGGGGGATTGATACGCTACGCGGCTATAATTATGAGGAGTTAGTCGGAACACGCATCGGACTCCTCAACTTCGAGGTCCGTATTCCCTTCATAGATGTGCTTCATTTCGGATGGCCCGTCCAATGGACGATTGGCGGGATACGCGGGATTGCCTTCGCAGATTTGGGAGGGGCTTGGTCGGATTGGCAATATGGACCGGAGAATCCCTTCCAGATATTTGTTCGCGATAAAAATCGTATTCACCTTAAGGATGTTAAAGCCTCAATCGGGGCTGGACTGCGTTTGCAACTCGGTGTCTTTTCAGTAGACTTCGCAGCAGCGTGGCATACAGATCTGACGAGCATTGAACCCGGTATGAAGTACCATCTCGGACTCGGGCAAGCTTTTTAAGCTGTTTGACGCTGGTTGCTTTCCTCCGTTGTCGGAGAGCGGTTTCCTGTTAATTCAGATAGCAGCGTGGAAACATTAAACCTGAATTGTAGCCTGCAACAACGGCGCAGGCGGATATTTTAAACTATGGGCACCTGGGCTCCGCTATGTTTACGCACAGGTTCTTGCTCGATCTCAGCAGCCCGTAATGAAATTATGCCTTAAACGGCATAATTTGTCTTTGCTTTACATTTGGAGGGGTTTTTGCTTGGGCATTTCCCCTAGATCTACGGAGAGGCGCGTTGGTCATTCAACCTGCCTCATCGAACCGCAAGGAATAATTAAAAAATGGATTCACGAACCAAACGCTTTATTATCACTGTCGCTATTCTCGCCGTCGTTGGCGGATTAGGTGCCATCTGGGTTAACCTTTATCCCGACTTTCTATGGTTTGAGGTAGTGAACTATTTCAGCGTTTACACTAAAATTCTCACAACAAAAATCTGGGTCGGTGCAATTGTTGGCGTTTGCTATTTAGCGATCCTTCTAACGAACATTGCCTTAATCTATCGATTCACACCCGCACATCTCAGTCCGGCTTTTATGGGCGGCGCGGATTTCATGGGCAGTGGCGCAGAAAATCCCGGTGATACGCGAAAAATGATCTACGGCGCACTCACACTGCTTGCGGTCCTTTTTAGTATCATGATGGGGTATGCAGCCAGCGACCGATGGGAAATCTATCTACGCTATGCCAATGCTGAGAGTCTCACTTTCCCTGCCGCTACGCCTATTGTTGTAGAAGAAAGCCTCAATTCTGCCGAAATTCCTGTCTCGCCACTCGAACTCCAAGCGAAAAACATAAGGGTCGGGGATCAGATAAGTTTACAGGTAAACGGGACAAATCAGGACGCACGGGTTGAAGCTATTTTGAATGATGCTATCCGTTTAAATACGCCTGTTCAAATTGAACCCGGGCAGAAAGCGTTCTTGACATCTCCTGCGCGCGATCCTATCTTTGATAAGGACGTCGCCTACTACGTTTTCAGGATGCCAGCGGAACGGTATGTGTGTGGAACGCTTTTCGGTATCTTTATGTTAGTGACGATATTTGCGGTCGTCATCTACTTTTTTCACGGGCTAATCACGGGCGATACCAGCCAGTTTCGGTTCCGTCCACCTTTCAATGTGAAAGCACATTTGTTCACGCTTGTCGGGTTGACACTCCTCTTCCGAGCATGGAACTACCGGTTTGCTATGTTTGACCTCCTCTACACGACAAACGATGTTGTCCGCGGGGGTGGTGGATACGCCGCAATGAAGGCACGACTCCCTATTTTATATTTCTTGATTGGACTCACAATCCTGTGTGCCATCATTTTCATCATTTCTATCTTCCTCCGACGCAATACCCTCGCTTTTGGTGGATTCGCTGTGTTTCTGATTGCCGGATTCCTTGGACAGGTCTATCCGGTCGCTATACAGAGATGGCAGGTTGAACCCAGAAAACAGGTGTTAGAGGCGGATTATATCAACTACAACATCAAAGCAACGCTCCAGGCGTATGGTTTGGCTGAGAATACTGTGACAGAAGAAGAATACCCGTTGACAGAACAACTCAGTTATGATGACATAAGAAGTTCCGAAAACGCTTCTGTTTTCAATAGCATTCGTCTCTGGGATTGGCGACCCTTGCGCAGGACTTTCCGACAACTCCAGGAATTGCGGACACAGTATGATTTCAATGATGTTGATATTGATCGCTATGTCGTTGATGGTGAGATTCGGCAGGTAATGCTTTCTGGACGGGAACTCAATATCAACGAACTCCCGATCGAAATTAGAAATGACTGGTATAAACAGACCTATACCTACACGCACGGCTACGGTGCCGTTGTAAGTCCCGTCAACGAAATTGATAATGGCAAACCGAACATGTACATTCAGGGATTGCCACCTATTGACTATGACGAGCAGTGGCAACATCGGTTCACCGAAACACCGGGACCTCGTATCTATTATGGTGAACGCACGGATCGCTATGTCATCGTTCATCCAGAACGTAGCCAAGGACTTGAGTTTGACTATCCGCAGGAAGGTCAACAATACGCCGAATACGCCTATCAAGGAAAGGGCGGGGTCCAACTGAGCTCTTTCTGGCGTAAAATGGTATACATGCTTAAGTTCGATAACGAAATTAACTTCGTGCTACCCGGTGAAATTTCACCGACAAGTCGAATCCTTTACGAACGAAACATCAAGAGACGGATCCAAAAAATCGCACCCTTCTTACGGTACGACGGAGACCCTTACATCATTCTCCATAACGGTAGATTGGTTTGGATGATCGATGCCTATACGATCACACACCGGTATCCTTATTCCGTTTCAATGCGAGAATTCGTCAGCGAGAGAAGACGACAGATTGCTGATGCACAGCAAAATGCTGAACCGTGGGGGAACTACATCCGCAACTCTGTTAAAGTCGTCGTTGATGCTTACGATGGCACTGTCGATTTTTACGTTATGGAGCGGGAGCAGGATCCAATCGCAGAATGTTATCGACGGATTTTCCCGAACCTTTTCAAGTCGTTTGAGGAGATGCCGGAGGAGCTTAAGGCGCATATCCGATACCCGACCTCCATGTTCCTTATCCAAGCCCGCGTTTATCAGGATTACCACATGAAAGACCCGGTAACCTTCTACGCAGGTGAAGATAAATGGGAGATTGGCAGGGAGCTTTATGACAATACGGATGCCCAAACACGACAGACTGCCGCGCCTCCGCAACCCAGGAGTCCTTTCGCACCGCAGCAGGTCCCCCAAAGTTCCGGGGCAAATGGGCAACCCGTTGAACCCTATTATGTCGTTATCAGACTGCCGGGACAGGAACAATCGGAATTCATGTTAATGTTGCCGTTCACACCGCTCAACAAACCGAATCTGACTGCATGGCTCGCTGCTCGATGTGATTTGCCCCAATATGGGCAGCTCCTTGTTTACCGGTTCCCGAAAGGGAAACAGGTCGCTGGACCGATGCAGGTGGAGAACTTTATTAGCCAAGAACCGGAGATTTCACAGCAGATTAGCCTCTGGAATACGCAAGGATCCCGCGTCTTACGTGGAAATCTGTTGATTCTGCCGATGAATAACTCTCTGCTTTATGTTGAGCCTATCTATATCCAATCCGAAGATGAAAAAACCGCTATTCCTGAATTACGGCGTGTCGTCATCGGATACGGGAACGAAGTCGTATGGGGTGAAACTCTTGAGGAGGCACTCGTCAAGATGTTCGGACAGGGAACAGGGTTCCAGACCACCGCTGCGACAGCGACCACTGACGATAGGGACGCGGGAACCGATATTAGCACAGACCAGACCTCATTGCCAGGACTCATTGAACAAGCGAACCGTTATTTCAACGCGGGACAGAATGCGCTACGTGCTGGTGATTGGACAGAATATGGACGGTATCAGCGACTTTTGGAGGAAACTTTACGTCAGCTTGCTGAGTAGCTATCGGCGATAACTATGGTGGATCCTAAAAATAGATAGACACAATTCCCCCCTGATAAGGGGCGGGGAAGCCCACACGGGCTTCATACCCGGGGAAGTCCATACGGACTTCATACCGTTGATTCTGATTCTTAGGGGGGTTGGGTCCTGGTTAAAGGTGTCTAAGTAATTCTAAAATCTACCATAAAAGGGTTGCGTAGCAACCCGTACTGAAGACTATTAAAGGAGGTGAAACAGATGGCTCTCGATTGGAAACCACGGCACCGGGACATGATTATTGGAGATATCCCATGGTTAGCCAGAATCAGTGATAAAGCCAATGCAAAACTGCAGGGTATCCTCGGTGAGTATATCTACCCGTGACCGCAGGATAAGATGTTCCTGGAGGAACACGAGATAAGTGCTGAGGCGTTCACTGAAATGGTGAAAAATAACCCCTCGGACGAGGAAATGATTGCAGCTATGAAGAAATTGGATTCCTAACTATGGAAATCTATAGGCGTGTCACCGCTACCGGGTGTTTAAAGGGATTCCCTCTTGAACCCCGTAGGGGTGACATGTCTATAGGAAATTAAAAATGGATTTAACAAAGTACCGAGACCAGATTAACGAGATTGACGACCAAATTTTAGGATTGCTACAGAAGCGAGCTGAGATTTCCAAGCGGGTCGGTGCCGTGAAGGCAGAAACAGGCATTGCGGAGGTCTATGTTCCGCATCGGCAGAAGCAGATTATTGAACGTTTGAAGAAACGGAATCAGGGTAAATTCCCTGAAGCCGCACTTGAAACGATCTGGACCGAGATTTTATCTGCGTCCCGTTCCTTGCAAGATCTGGAGAGGGTGGCGTTCCTCGGACCGGTTGGCAGTTTCGGGCACTTGGCGGCGCTCTCGCATTTCGGTACATCAACTGAGTTTATCCCTGTTCACCCACAGGTTGAAATTTTTACTGAAGTTGAAGCGGGTCGGGCGGACTACGGGGTGGTGGCTATTGAAAATTCAGCACACGGTACTGTTCGTGATGTTTTGGAACGCTTCCAACGGACACCTTTGTGGATTTGTGCAGAGACCTTCCAACCGATAAAACAGCACCTTTTATCCAGGTCACCGCTCGCGGAAGTTCGGTGTATCTACTCACATCCACAACCTTTCGCACAGTGTAAGACATGGTTAAGGCAGCATCTCAGTGATGTTGAGCAGATTGAGGTCGTGAGTACATCGGAGGCGGCACAGCGCGCCGCACAAGAGCCGTCAGCAGCTGCCATTGCAAGCGAACTCGCAAGTGAACTTTATGAAGTTCCAATCATCGCAAACTCGATTATGGATGAACCCGATAACACAACCCGCTTCTTTGTCATCGGAAAGCATATTCCAGACCCAAGCGGACATGATCGGACTGCACTGTTTTTCGCAATTCCGGACAAGGTTGGCGCACTCCACCAAGCCTTGGGTATTTTAGAACAGGCACAATTGAATCTGAGTTATTTAGAATCTTTGCCGTCCCGAGCCAAACCTTGGGAATATATCTTCTTTACTGAGATGGAAGGGCATATTGCTGAAGAACGCGTCATCGCCGCGATTGAGGAGCTTGAGGAATTGTGCCGAAACGTCAACGTGCTCGGATCCTATCCACGCGGAACTTTTTAATTTATTCTGCTTGACTAACCCAAACCTGTAGCCCGTAAGCGTAGCGGAGGGCGGATATACGGAGAGGTGCTTGAAAATCCTTGGGGAAACACCCAAGCAAAAACACTCACCTCACCGATCCGCAAGGAAAAATTAAAAATCCGCAAGGTATAATTAAAAAGCAAATTCAGGCACGCGCGAACGAACTTGGATTTGAACTCGTCGGAATTACACCCGCAGCGCACAGTGAAACGATTGCGCGGTATCAGCAGTGGATAGAAAGCGGGTACGCTGGGGAGATGCGCTATCTTGAAAAACATCTTCCGCTTAAAACAGATGTCCGGCGATTGTTGACAGAGGCGAAATCTGTTATTAGCCTCGCCATGAACTATTATACACTTGACCCGTCGGAGGCACTTACACAAAATCCCGGACGAGGCCAGATCTCCCGCTACGCGTGGGGTGATGATTACCATGAACTTATTCGTGAACGCCTTTTAGAACTTGTCACTTTTATTAAACAGACGGCTGAAACCGAATTGCGAACCCGCGTATGTGTGGATACCGCGCCTATTATTGAAAGGGAGTACGCACAGAAAGCAGGCATCGGATGGATCGGTAAAAATACGAACTTGATTCATTGGCGTTCCGGTTCTTGGTATTTTCTCGCGGAGGTCCTTATCGATGTTGCCTTCGAATACGACACGCCAGATCTACGTGGAAGTTGTGGCACTTGCACGCGTTGTATTGAAGCGTGCCCAACGGACGCAATTATTGAACCGAATCTGCTCGATTCTCGGCTCTGTATCTCTTATCTGACAATCGAGTTGAAAGGAAGCATACCGAAGGCACTGCGCCCCAAGGTCGGGAATTTAATTTTTGGCTGCGACATCTGTCAAGAGGTTTGTCCTTGGAACAGTAAGGCTGTGCCGACAACCGAACGAGCATTTCAGCCGCGCGATGGGAACCTCGCTCCGGAGTTACTCTCGCTTGTTGGTATGACGCAACAGGAATTTAGTCAACGATTCAAAGGGAGTCCAATCAAACGTGCGAAGCGTCGCGGGTTCTTGCGAAATGTCCTTGTTGCCATCGGTAATTGGGGCGCGCGGCGTGCTGTTCCGGCACTGGAAGGCGCATTAGCGGATCACGAACCTTTGGTTCGCGGTCACGCTGCTTGGGCATTGGGAAAAATCAGAGGCAAAACCGCCAAACGGGTATTGCAAACGCGGCTCACTGTTGAAACGGATCAAGGTGTTATCACTGAAATTCAGGACGCGCTCTTAGAAACGGCGCAATTATCAGGGAGAGATGACAAAAATGCGTGAGACAACCGGACATCAAATCCCAGCCCCCGGTGCTGGCACAAATGGACTCGCATGGCACGGAACATCGCTCTGGAGTGTTGAAGGGGTTGGACCTATCCACAAGATCAACCCTGAAACCGGCGACGTTGAACTAACGCTTACGCCTCCTTACCCCGGCAGTTCTGGCATAGAATGGGATGGTGAGCATCTCTGGTATAACAGTATATGGCAACAAACTTTCTACAAACTCACAATTCCTGAACTGGAAGTCGTTACAACATTTTCATCGCCCGGGGAAGGTCCACACGGATTGGCTTATGACGGCGAGCATCTCTGGAGCGTTGACATGAACACGAGCCGGTTCATCAAACAGTGCCCTGAGACTGGCGAAATCCTTGCGGAGCTTCAGACACCCGGGGGGCGCGCACACGGATTGGCGTGGGATGGTGAGGCACTTTGGAACGCCGATACGAACGACCATATTGTTTACCGAATCCATCCCGAATCCGGTGAGGTGCTTAATAAAATCTCATGTCCAAGCGAACCACATGGACTCACTTGGGATGGCACGGCTTTATGGTACGGTGATGATAAAGCGCAGACAATCTATAGTCTCAGTATATCGGCGTAACATTGGGACGTTCACGGATAGGAGTGTTCGGCAAGTGAGGGAGGTTCAATTTTGGGGGTTAAAACTCAGATTTTTACGATCTCTCCAGAATTATGCACCCTTTTTGGCTATAAATTGTGTCACTAATTAATTGAGTACAAGGAAGATCCATTACAACAGAATTAAAAAAAACGTTACCAATCAAAACAGTTCATCTTAACTCACGCCTGTTTTGTCGGTTCAGTGCATCAGGTAATGTCTAATAGCGGGGGAAGAGAATTGAGAAAATTACAAATAACCATACTAACCCTATTCTTCGGAATTGGGTTGATTGTGCAAAGCAGTGCTGATCGAGTACAACTCAACACGAGTGCTGCTGTAATCCAAGATCGCTTCGGTGCGAGTGTCGGTATTAGCGGTGATTATGCAGTGGTAGGGGTTCCGAATGACGATACCGACTTCGGTAGGGACACGGGCTCGCTTCAGGTCTTTTTGCGCACCGAAACCGGATGGGTTCAACATGAAAAACTGTTTGCCAGCGATGCTGAGAGCGGGGACCGCTTCGGCACAGCACTCGCGATGAGTGGCGATTACCTCGTTGCTGGTGCCCCGATGAACGATGGAGTCGGAAGGAACTCAGGGGCCGCTTATGTCTTTAGGCGACAAGGGACTGAATGGGTAGAGCAAGCCAAACTCATCTCACCTGAGGAAACGCGTGGCGACTATTTCGGTATCTCGGTGGCGATTGATGAAGATACTGTTCTCGTTGGATCCCACCGGACAAACGAACCTTTGGCAGATGGCGGGTCTGTCTACGTTTTTGAGAGGAACGGAGAGACTTGGAATCAGACAGCCAAACTCACTGCGCCGGATGCCTCTAACTTCGCATACTTCGGTTTTTCTATTGGGATCGATGGAGATACCGCTATTATTGGGGCGACTCGGGACGATGAAGCCGGGCTTGATGCCGGTGCTGCTTATGTATTCGTCCGGAACCAATTTGGATGGCTGTTCCAAGCGAAACTTATCGGAAACAACACCGAAGCGGAAGATAGATTTGGATACGCAGTCGATGTTGATGGGGATTTCGCCATTGTGGCCTCGCCTAAAAACAAAGGTACCGGTGCTGCTTACATCTATAGACGCGAAGGGACCAATTGGGAGCAAAAAAGGAACCGGATTCGGATTCGGATGATTCCCATTGATCCTGATGGCGCGACTTCTTTCGGTGTTTCTGTTGACATCAAAGGGGAAACCGCTGCCATTGGCGCGACAGGGGGCAATGTTGGTGACGATGTCACCGGTGCCGCTTATGTCTTTACGCAAAATGAACCCCCATTTTGGAATCAACACACAAAATTAGTCGCGGCGGACAGAGAAGGTGGCGACCAGCTCGGATTCGCTGTCGCCATTGGTGAGAATGAAGTGATCGCCGGCGCGCCACTGCAAGACGCGGGTGGGCTGTCCTCCGGTGCCGCGTATATCTTTGAACAAAGAGAAGATGGGTCGTGGGTGGAAAGCAGTAAACTCAGTGATGGTGAGACCGCTTCGGAAGATCAATTCGGAATATCTGTCGCTATCAGCGGCAACTTCGCTATCTCTGGCGCACAGCAGGACGATGACATCGCACCGAACGCGGGGGCGGTGTACGTCTTTGAGCGCGCTGGCACACTCTGGCTGCAACGCAAGAAACTTACGACTGACGACGCAAAGGCAGGCGATATGTTCGGGAATGCTGTCGCAATGGATGGCGCAACTGTCCTTGTCGGTGCACCCGGGGTCGATGTGGCAGGACCGGAGGCTGGCGCGGCATACATTTTCGTACAGGTCGGTGATGAATGGATTCAACAGGCGCGATTAATCGGTAGCGACATCGGGATCTTTGATCGGTTTGGATCTGCTGTTGCGGTACATGGGGATACTGCTGTCGTGGGTGCCTATGGAAAAGATGAGGTGGGCACGGATTCCGGTGCTGCTTATGTCTTTGTCCGAAACGGAGCCACTTGGACACAACAGGCGAAACTCGTCCACCGCGGGGCTGTGCCGGGTGACCAGTTTGGGTTTGCTGTTTCTGTCTATGACGATAATGTCCTCGTCGGTGCCCATGAGAGCGACGCAGCGGGACCCGATTCGGGTGCCGTCTATCTCTTTACACGCACTGGAGGCACATGGATACAAGACTTGCTGATTCTGTCAAATGATATTGGCATCGGGGACAGATTCGGGTACGCTATCAGTTTAACGAACGGGGCTGCTATCATCGGTGCCCCCAGAGAGGATCGAAGTCTTGATGACCTCGGGGCCGCTTATGTGTTTGTGGAGACACGAGATGCTTGGGTCCAACAGGCAAAGTTAACCGCCTCCGATGGCGATGCTGGAGATGAATTCGGCTCAGCCGTCGCAATTCACGAAGATACCGCAATCGTCGGGGCGTGGAAGGATAACCATCCATTGCTGGATCCGCATGATGATCCAAACGTACTAATCGACAGAGGTGCGGCTTACTCCTTTTTACGCGACGGGTTGTCTTGGGTAGAGAAGCGCCGAATTGAAGCCGCTGGCACAAACCGATCGGATCTGTTTGGAGCAGCTGTTGCGATTAAGGGGTCGTTTGCTATCGTCGGTGCTTCAGGGAGCGACAATGCCGGTGATAACTCAGGCTCCGCGTTTATCTTTAACCCAATTGACCTCGGATTCCGCGCTGCGGATGTCCCGTTCTCTGTGGACCCGTCTTCGCATTTGCTCTCGATGCTCGGGTTTATCAAACAGACAACAATTCTCCAGAATTATCCGAATCCTTTTAACCCAGAGACGTGGTTCCCCTACGATCTGGCAGAGGCAGCAGAAGTCACTCTCAAAATCTACGATGTCCGTGGAGGGCTTGTCCGCCAATTGAATATTGGGGTACAGGAACGAGGCAGTTATCGGAGTCAAGAAAAAGCCGCGTACTGGGATGGGAGAGACCAATATGGCACGAAGGTCGCAAGCGGCATCTATTTCTATACATTTACCGCTGGCGATTTCCAACGCACCCGCCGAATGGTAATTCTAAAGTAGCAGGCACACTCCGTGTGCCGTTGCTATCAGGAGACAAATGAACCAACAAACCGGCTATGATGATCTACAAACCCATATCCGCCAACTAAAAACACCCACAATCGAGACATGGGAAAATCAGTATAGCCACCGAGATTACACGATTGAGATGACCAACTTAGAGTTCACTGCGGTATGTCCTAAAACCGGGTTACCGGATTTCGCAACCCTCTGTATCACTTACGTGCCAGACCAGTACTGCGTTGAACTAAAATCGTTGAAGGAATACTTCCTTTTCTACCGAGATGTCGGTATCTTTCATGAACACGTCGTGAACAAGGTGCTGGAGGACTTTGTTGAAGCCTGCCAACCGCGGAGCGCAGAAGTTGTTGGAGACTTCAACATCCGCGGCGGCATCAAAACAGTCGTGCGTGCAAATTACCAGAGTTAAGGTTGTCAGAAGGAACGCTTTTTGTAGCATAAACTGTTAGTTTGTGTCTGATGGGCGCTTCCAACCTCAGGTAAATTAAAAAATAGGCACAGAACGACCGATCCGCGCGGATTCATAGAGCGCATCGAAGATTTTTGCAACGTTCAACACCTCTTCAGCAGGGACAGGAGACGACAATCCCTCTCGAATAGCCGTGTGGAACGATTCAAATTCACTCGGTAATCCTTTGAGCAGTTTCGGGGTATAATTCACCATCTCATCTTCTTTATCCAAGTAAATCTGAAGCGGTTCGTAAGTCGCACCGGCTAAATCTCCCATGAAGAACGTCCCGCCGATGTTCTCGATATGCGATGCCCACGCCGTTTCCAAAGTCACCGTCAAGCCACCCTCGAAGTTGATAGTGCCCATCGCGAAATCTTCCACCTCAAATTCTTCAGGGTTCCATTTCCCCCACGGATTGATAACATTCTCTTTATGCCCAAACTTCGTTGCTGTCACGCCGAACGCCTCAATGGGTTTCGGACAGCCGATCATCCAGAGCAACACATCAAGGATATGCACACCGATATCAATCAGGGGTCCGCCACCGGCAATGGCTTTACTCAGAAACGAGGGGGATGCAGGAACCCCGCGCCGCCGCACTGACATTGCACGGGCATAGTAGATGTCTCCAAAGAAACCTTCATCATAGAGTTTGCGGAGGGTGCGTGCCTCAGCACGAAACCGAGATTGTAACCCGATCTGTAGGACTTTACCGCTCGCTTTTTGTGCGTCCACCATTGCTTGCCCGTCGATGGCATTGGCAGCGATCGGTTTTTCACAGATAACATGTTTTCCCGCTTTCAACGCTGCAATCGTTGGACCCGCATGGAAATTATTCGGCGTGCAAACGCTCACGGCGTCCAATTCGTCCATCGCAGCCAATTCCTCGTAATCGCTGAAAACGTGCGGAATGTCGTGCTGTTTCGCGAACGCTTTCGCGCGGGTTTCGTCGATGTCGCACGCTGCGATAATCGAAACACCCTTGACCCCTTTATGGCCCGGAAGGTGTTTACCGCCAGCAATGCCACCACAACCAACAATACCTACATTAACTTCTTTCATCTTTTAATTTTTCCTTGCGGTTAAATGAAGTGGGTTTGGTATTTGATGTTCTTTTCTCAAAAATCCGCCCTCCACTCCGTTATGGGCTATGTACTTAGGACAATCAAGACGCTGTACTTCTGGCTTTCTCCTTCTCAAATCGTGGTGATCTGCGGTGCTTGTTCCAAGTTCAGATTATGCGCTGCTGCCCATTCTGAACCAGCCCAGTGAACGCCGTTCGGATCGCGCCTGCCCTGTGTATCCGTGGAAGCACCGAGAAACTGCCTGCCGAGATCGTCTAAGTTTTCCACCAGTGTTTCATCCGGTTGCAGGCTATCGTTGTAATAGCGCAGATAGTAATCCGGCTTAATCCAGCGATAATGATACCCGTAAATGACGACTTTAGAGACATTCTCTCTGAAATTCAGTCCCGCGGCATGATAGATACGGCTTTCAAATAGAAACGCATCTCCTGCGTGGAGGAGCGGTTCGTCATATACAGGCGGGTCAACTGTCCCTTCAGGGATACCCAACGGTTTGCTCAGTTTATGGCTCTTTCGGATAAACCATGTCGCACCCGAGTTCGGTACACTGAAGTCCGTTAAGCAGTAGCCTACCTTCAAGCCGACGCGCGGACACCCTGCGTGCCCAACGTCCAGATGGACACCGACATCTCGATGCCAATTGCGGTTGTCGGGCTTCTCAGGTGCTTGTGGGTGTTTGTGGATAAGTGCCGTGTTCGTGATGTGGATATTTGTACCGAGCAGTTGCAGGATCAATGGCACTGCCTTCGACTGTGTCGCAAGGTCAGCGAATGCGGGTTCTTGCACCAACCCGTCCCGCCGATGTGCGTAATAGCCGTGGTACTCAAACGATTCCATGAGCCGGTCACCTGTCTCGGTTAAGCGTTGAATCATCTCACTGTCAATTGCTGAACGCACGATGAGATAACCGTTCTCGTCGAATTCTTGGCGTTGTGTCTCTGTCAACTGAACAAATTCCATTTTTTTAATTTTCCTTGCGGTTCGGTCAGCTGGGTTTGGTCCTTAAGATTCCGTTCCGTATATCCGCTCTCCATTTCATTACGAGCTGCGCGTTTTCTTTAGCCTGTAGAAAGTTGATAGACATTTAGAAATATGCTATCATAAATGCAAAACGATGTCTATTGCAATAATTAAAAAAATGGAAGTGAATCTTCTCCGCCTTTCTTTACTAATCCTCCTATCGGTGGCATATCTGGCACCAGCAGAAGACGGTAAGTCCAGTGAAGCGGCGCATGCTTATGAGGTGGGCTTGCAGGCACTCACGCAGGGGAAAAATCGTGAGGCGTTTGCAGCGTTTCAGCGGGCAGTAGAACTGGATCCAACGCTCGCTGAGGGGTACTATCAACTCGGGGTGCTTTACGGTAAACAATCGCAATGGAAACCAGCCATTAATGCGCTCCAGACTGCGATTAACCTCACCCCCGATTTCGCTCCTGCCCACGTTCGTCTCGGCGAGGCATACCTTATCGGCATGGCGAGTGCGAAAGAGGCGACTGAACCCTTGGAACGCGCACTACAATTGCAGCCTGACCTCTCGCGCGCGCGAAGGCTTTTAGGCGCGGCATACCTCCGACAGGACCGAATCGACGATGCAATTCGGCACCTTAAACAGGTGGGGCAGGATAGCGAAGCCCGGTATCTCCTCGGTCTTGCCTATTTCCAAAAGGAAGATTTTACGCAGGCAATACCGCATTTTGAAGCCGTCATAAAACGCAAAAGTCGACACGCTAAAGCGCATTTCAATCTTGGAAATTGTTATCTCCGCACGGGTAAAATTGCCGAAGGGCGCACTGCACTCCGCGCGTTTGAAAAACTCACGCGCGAAGAGAAACAGCTATCGTCGCTGCAACGTTTAGTCCACAACGATCCGCAACGCCTTCAACCGCGTTATGAGCTTGCAGAACTCTTTATAAAAAGAACGGAATGGGAACTTGCGACGAGGGAACTTAAAGCATGTCTCGCCATTGCGCCGCACGATGAGAAAGCCTCTGAGCTGCTGGGTTACATTTACCTGCAAACAGAGGCGTACCTGGAGGCACTTGAAGTCTATGGAGGTCTCGTTGAGTCACACCCAGAGAGCGCGATATACCGGAACAGTCTCGGCATTGTCTATATGATGCAAAAAAAACCTCGACAGGCGATCGCACAGTTTGAAACGGCGACACGACTCGGCACAACGAATCCACAACTTTATCGAAACTTAGCAAACGCTTATCGTCAAATCGGCGAACGGGCGAAAGCAGAACAGGTGTATCAGTATTACCGCTCCTTAACACAGTGAACTTCGGCAGGAATGAAAGGCGGAAGGCGGGAAGGATGGAGACCCTAACCTTCCGATCTTCCAGTCTTCCAGTCTTGGAATTAACGGACGTATGAATAAGCCACAATCTTGGCTTTCAAATGCCACCAATTTTCGACCCGCATGGTTGAAGAAAAAAAGTATAGAGCGGACAGAGCGTGCCGACGCGTGCGTTATCGGTTCCGGGGCAGGGGGCGCGGTCGTCGCCAAGGAGCTCGCTGAAGCCGGGTTATCGGTAATTATTTTAGAGGCAGGGGAAAATCACGATCCAAGTACCTTCGGCAGTTACGAGCCGGAAATGCTGCGGCGTCTTTTCTGGGATAGCGGTTTACGGGGCACACGGGACAACGCAATTGTCATTTCGCAGGGCAAAGGCGTTGGCGGTTCAACGGTACATAATCTCTGTTATGCCGTTCGTCCACCCCAAGCACTCTTATACAGGTGGCAAGTTCCAGAAATTTGGCCCCACTACAATCGAGTGGAGCAGACGCTCGGGGTTACACAGATGCAGGAAACAGACGTGAATGTATTGAACGCTGTTGTCCGCTATGGATGTGAGGCGATGCGGTGGCGTGGTGGGTTGCAAAGCCATAATCGCGGTGAATGCGCTGCATGTGGTGCTCAGTGTCTTTTAGGGTGTCCTGTTTCCAAAGCCCCGCAAAATGGTTCGAGAGGAACAGGCAAGCAGAGCATGGGGGTCACGTATATCCCTTTAGCACGTGCCGCAGGCGCGAAACTTCACAGCAACTGTATGGCTGAGAAAATTCATGCGGAGAAGGGCAGGGTCCTGGGTGTATCCGCTCGATTGCCATCGGGCAGATTGTATATTCAGAGCGATATAGTGGTGCTTGCCGCTGGCGCAATCAACTCGCCACAACTCTGGTTAAAAAGCGGACTGCCTAACGCGAACCGACGGGTCGGGAAAAATCTTCACTTGCATCCTGCTGTTTTTGTCGGTGGTGTCTTTAACGAAACGATTGATGGGCATCTCGGCATCCCACAAAGTTACTATATTGATCACTTTCTGGATTTGAGACGCAGGCCGGACAGTGGTTATCTGCTTATGCCGGCTTTCGGTTCACAGATGATAGTTGCGGCAAGCCTGCCGGGGTTCGGTGAAAATCATCGAGGATTTATGGAACGCTATCGTCACATTGCTGCGCTCCTCGTCCTTTTGCATGACAGAACAACCGGACGGGTATCGGTAGATTATAAGGGGGGCCCGAACATTGCATACCGACTGCGCCGTCCGGATAGGAAGGTATTGGTGGAAGGGATAATCAACGCCGCGCGTCTCCTTTTCGCCGCAGGCGCAACAGAAGTTCTAATGCCTTACACACAACATTTTCCTATCAAAACAGAGGTCGATCTTGAGATTATCCGCCAACGCGGCATCGTGCCAAACGACATCCTGTTGGCTTCCAGTCATCCCCAGGGGACACTTCTGATGGGCGAAAATCCGAACAGAAGCGTCGTTAATCTTTCAGGGGAATCTCACGCCGTGAAAGGTTTATTTGTTGCCGATGCGAGTCTCTTCCCAACCTCCGTCGGTATACCCCCGACGTTGACGATCGCCGCACTCGCTACGCATGTCGCAGATCAGATAATTAAGAGGAACACGGTATAAGATTCTCGCTTTGGAAGGATCGGAAAATGGAACAAAAAGATTGTAAAGCTGAAAGGAAAGGGGACGCGAAAACTGGGGTGGATGAGAGAGAAGGATGGAACGGAAATCTTTCATCCAGTTCTCCGCGCTTCCTATCTTCCATTCCCTCCGTTTCACTCGGCAACTTTCCAACACCGGTGGCGCGTCTCTCGAATCTTGAACGTGCCCTCGGTTTCAAGTCGCTCTGGATAAAACGGGACGACCTCAGTGGTGCATTAGGTGGTGGGAACAAGGTCCGTAAATTGGAATACATGTTCGCAGCAGCGCAGGCATCTCCCGATGGAGACGAGAAAAAGAATCTTTTTACAATCGGGCCGACAGGTTCTAACCATGTCCGAGCGACAGCGGTGTATGGGAAAGCATCAGGATTTCGTGTAGAATGTTTGCTCTTTAAACAACCCCCGACTGAGTATTCTGAGGCAAACTATCGCAAAATTTGTGAAAATGCCTACCGAGTCTACGAAGTAGAACGTATGAGCACGATGTTCGCTCGTTACGCATATCAACAGGCGAAAACGGTTCTTGGAATCGGGGAGGAACGCTATTTCATTCCAGCGGGTGGATCCTCACCGCTCGGTTCTGTCGGTTATGTGAAAGCGGTTTTGGAATTGAAGTCCCAGATTGAGGCGGATATCTTGCCAGAGCCGCGGTTCATCTTCGTTCCGGTAGGGACCTGTGGCACGTTGGCAGGTTTGATCGTCGGCGTGCGACTTGCGGGATTACGCACGCAAATCGTCGGTGTCCGTGTTGCTGACGCAGTGGTTGCAAACACATGGGCGATTTCCCGTATGGTGCGTCGTATCCTGCGTCTCATCGGTGCAGTGGATGCTCATGACATCAATCCACGCCGTATTGAACTCTGGCACAACGATTTTGGAAAGGGGTATGCTATTCCAACGGAAGCCGGCACCCAGGCAGTTGCAATGATGGCTGAGCATGAAGGCATTAAGCTTGAGAATACGTACACCGGTAAGACGTTAGCGGGACTCGCTCACTACATAAAGGAGCAGGGATGCGAAGGCGAGCACGTCCTGTTCTGGAACACGTATGGCACAACGTAAGTCTTGTTGTAGCATAGACTGTTAGTCTGTGCCTTTGATGATGCACCTGATTGTGACCGGTTATAGAAAAAACAGTGGGGTTCGTAGGCACGCAATGCATTGTGCATCGCGTAAGTCCTGACCTTAAAAAAACTTGATAACCTCAGCAAAGTAGTGTATAATTCGACCCTAAATGCTAAAGGAAAAAGTATATGGAAACAGAGAACGGTAAACCCAGTTTCGTTCAGGCGGGTATGTCCATCATCGACTGCGACCTCCACAATCGGCTCCCGTCCCATCAGATGCTCTATCCGTATCTATCCGATTACTGGTGCGACTATTGCGAGGAATCCGGCTTCCCCGGACCCGATGCAGACGACTATCCTGACGGTGTTCCGACTTCATCACGCCCGGAAATTATACATCCCTCAGAGGATCGTCTCGTCTCGGATTTAGCACGCCTGCGGAAGCATGCACTCGATTTCTGGGAGGTCGAATATGGCATACTCACCTGTGGGTATCGGGTCCAGAGCGTCCACAACGAAGACTTCGCAGCAGCACTCGCTTCAGCAGTCAACGATTGGCAGATTGAACACTATCTGGATACTGAGCCTCGCTTACGCGGTTCTCTGATTGTGCCGAGCCAAAACCCAGAACTCGCCGCGAGGGAAATTGAGCGTTTGGGAGGACATCCGGGGTTCGTCCAGGTGATGCTACCCGCCCGATCGCAAGCCCCTTACGGCAACAGACGCTATCATCCGATCTACGCCGCGGCAGTGCGTCATGGATTGGCAATCGGCATCCATTACGGGGGTGCACCCGGCCTACCACCGACCTCCGTCGGATGGACCTCGACCTATCTGGAAGAATATGTCGGTATGTCCCAAGTATTTCAGGCACAGGTGCTGAGTCTCGTGTCAGAAGGCGTCTTTGAGGTGTTTCCCGACCTACGCGTTGCGCTCATAGAGACCGGTGTCACTTGGATGCCATCTCTCATGTGGCGCTTTGATAAGGAGTGGCGCGGCTTACGACATCTGACACCCTGGGTCAAACAGCCACCATCAGCGTATATCCGCCAACACATGCGCATGACGCTCCAACCGATCGATGCCCCACCAACCGCGGCGGAACTCCTTCAGATCGTCGGTCAACTCGATTCCGAGGACATGTTGATGTTTTCAAGCGACTATCCGCACTATCATTTCGACGCTCCCGAGGAAGCCTTTCCTACGCAATTACCCCAATCATTGGCGCGCAAAATCTTGTCCGAAAATGCGAAGGAATTCTATCGCTTTTGAGTGTGTCCTGAGTGCTATCCACTAGGATGCCTTTCCGAGGCAGCTGCTGTGTATTCCTCACAATCAGCGATTTAACAAGTTTCCCACCCAATTCCCCAAAACATCTTGTCATAAATCCATATCCCATTCATTTTTTTTCAGATTATGCACGTTTTCCATCCTGAAAACGTATCTTTAATTATAGAATGCTAACACACTGTGTGAGTTCCCGATATTAAAAGACGCGGCTTGTTCAATCTATTCATTGATTATGGAGTATCCTGATGGAAAGAGAAGACGATATTCAACTCATTCGTAGAATTTTGTCAGGTGACGATACGGCATTTGAAACCTTAGTTCAAAAATATCAAGGGAGTATTCATGCACTTGCGTGGCGGAAGATTGGTGATTTTCATATCGCTGAAGAAATTACCCAAGACACGTTCCTCCAAGTATACAAGAATCTCTCGCAGCTAAGGAATCCGAATCAACTCTTAGGATGGATGTATGTCATTGCCAATCGACTCTGTCTTAAATGGCTCGAAAAGAATAAATCTGTCATGCAATCGCTGGAGGACACACCTGTGGAAGAAATCGAGAGAGTCTCTTATACCCATCACGTAGCAGGACAGCGAGAAACAGAACGCACGGAGCAGCACCATGAACTCGTCAAAAAACTCCTCGCAAAGCTCCCGGAGAGCGAACGCACCGTCGTGACGCTCTATTACCTCGGTAAAATGACGACCAAGGAGATTAGCAAATTCTTAGGCGTGTCCGTGAACACAATTACAAGCCGACTCCAGCGAGCGCGAAAGCGTTTGCAAGAACAGCAGGAGGCATTAATTCAAGAGGTTCTCGGCGGCGTGCAAATACCGGCAAGTGTAAGCGAGAACATCATGCAGCAGGTTTCTGAGATGAATCCGGCACCGGTTCCGGCGTCTAAACCGCTCCTTCCATGGATGACGTTGGGTGCAGCTGCGATTTTGATCGCTTTGCTCCTCGGCACGAGCAACCGATACCTCACCCGTTTCCAGAAGCCGTATAGTTTTGAAGCACAATCTGAACCCACGGTTGAAATCATCGACGCGCCTATCATCCTGGATATAACAGCGAAACCCGCTGTGCGAAGTCAAGTCGGCCGCGCTACGACTCCTGACAAAACTAACAGTGCCGGCACACAAGTCTCTAATGTGAACTCAACATCTGCTACGATGGAGAATTTCACTAAGCTTGCTACTGCGCAGTGGCAGCAGGGAAACGCACCGCCAGCAGGTCCTGTCCGCAATATCTTTGCCACATCCGACGGGACTGTCTATGCCGTTATACAAACAGGGATATACAGATTAATGGAGGATACGACGGCATGGACACGCGTTGACACGAGCGTCCCAATTGGCGAAGCATTCATGCCGATGACAGCGTATGAAGGGACGCTTTATATTGTTGCTGCCGATGAGATATTTGCTTCAGACAACAGCGGTGAGACGTGGAGGACGCTGGGTCCCCGACCCACAGGAGATGCCGTTGAACTCGTCATCACAAATGCCGAGGAAGCGTCCAGTTCACAAGTGCCTTTTACGATGTATCTCGCCCTGAGAGATGAAAAAATATTCCGATCTACAGATGGGAGCGCGCACTGGCGTCCTCTGAATGAGGGATTGACAGCGGAAAAAGTTTCCGCAATGACTGCTGTTGGAAAAACGGTGTTTGCGGGGACGGAAAGTGGTCTCTACCGTCTCGATTCAGGTATCTGGAAAAAATTGCCACTGCATACATCGGGAGCCGTCTGTTCCTTGGCAGTTTCTGGGAATAATCTTTATGCTGGGATAGGGCATGAGCTGTTGGTGAGATTAACGCCCATGGAGTTACAACAGATAGATCACGGAGATTTACATTTTACCGAGATCTTCCATTCGACTGACTTGGGTGCGTCGTGGACTGAAATAAGGCTTGGAAGTAAACATCTTCGCAAAACTTCGCCAGCAGGTATAACGGTTTTAGCAACCGGTAAAACGCTCTTGGCATTGAGTTACGCCCAATCTCGTTCAACAGATCGTGGACAAACGTGGTCGGAACTTGAAGCTGACCAGAATTTTTTGGGAAAAAGTCGCCTTCCAGCGATTATGGTCAACGATAAAACGTACTACAAAGCGAATTTCTGGGGCATTCACCGTACGACGGATGGAGGTGCATCATGGCATATATTTATGGATGGGATGATGGGAGCTGTTATAATCGATCTCGTCGCGTTTAACAACAAATTGTACGCCCATACTGGCTATGAAGTTTATCAATCAACGGATGACGGTGTGTCTTGGAAAAAACTTTGGAATCATGGGCAAGAAGTTGTAATCAACATCCCCACTACCAGAATAAATTATGAGTCAAAACTGATTCCTGTTGGCAACATTCTTTATTCTCTTTCAGGTGTAGGGGACAAGTTGAGTATTTTCCGTTTATCTACTGATGGCGATATGCTAATTCCAGTTCAAGGTGTCCCCGTTTTCGATCGTAAAAAACTTGCCTATGAAAAATATCATAAGTCAAAGGATCAAGAGGATCTTCGTTGGGGTCGTCTCAAAACTGAGACTGCTGCAGCGAGTCGTGATACCTTTTATGTAGAGTGCTTGGGAGAGCTTTTCAAATGGAAATTGGGTGATTCGGAATGGACAAGCACCGGATTAGTAGATGGTGGGCATCTACGTTATGACGATTTTAGAAAGGGGTTCAAATTAGCAGTTTTAGGGGAAACCATCTACGTAGGTAAACGGGACGGTAAGTTGTTTCAGTCGCTTGATGGAGGAGAGAGTTGGAGAGATGTCACACCACGCCTGCCGCTCCGTTTCACTCGCTTCAACGATATAGTCTTTGTAGGGTCAACCCTTTACGTCGCAACAGATAATGGCGTTATGAGTTCCCAAACTGGGGAACAGTGGCTTGTGCTAACCGATAACGCAGGAAAGCGTCCTATCATAAATAGGTTTGCTGCAGATGGGAGCAAAGTTTATGGTATCAGTGATGCTGGCGGCTATCGTTTGGATAGGCATATGCAATGGGAACAGATTTCTTCAGAAGTGCCAGATGAAATCAGTGCTCTTGCCATCGCTAACGGTAAGCTCTATAGTGCTACCGATTATGTCTATAGGATTAAAGAGAAAGGACTTTTTTATATCTCCCTTGAAGAGAATCAAGAGAAATAAGTAACATCTAACTACACCTCAACAACAAATCGAGTTGTAAATGAGGCGTAAAATTAAAATCAAGGAGAATTACGAAGATGACACCTTTACGAAATCTGCCTCTTTTTGCTTGCCTCTTTTTGCTTGCACTAACCCCGTTGCGTGCCAAAGCATTCCCACCCCCTTCACCCGCTGGGGGGAACTACTTAATCCTTGATGGGGTGGACGACTATGCGGTTTTAGATTTTAAAACCTTCGGTGTCCTCTTGCCAAAAGGCACAGACGAGTTTACCGTTGAAGCATGGGTGTATCCGACCACACCACCTGACAAGGATACACGCGCAACGATCCTCAGCCAACAGGTGCTGATGAATGTCGTGGGTGACGATCAAGACGGATGGAAGAACATAAAGAAGGAGATCGATTGGCAGAAGGGAGATTTAATGTTAGCAATGCAAGCGTATATTGATAGGGGGCGAGGGGATGCCGGGACAGGGTTCCGCCCGGTAACACTTTCCCCGAACCAATGGCATCACATCGCTTATCAGGCGAAAGGGAGAGAGACAGCAACCATCGTTAACGATGTCGCAAAGATCGTACCGCAAGGAATAAGGCTGGCACACGATCTCGCAGAATTCAAGCACCCAAAGGATTTTACACTCGGAGGATTTGGGAAGAAAATTGAGAAGCGCAATAATTACTTTTGGGGCTCTTTTGCGGGATGTATTGATGAGGTCCGTGTCTCAACGGTTGCGCGTTACGAGGTCGACAAAAACGGTTTCACGCCGCGCACAAAGTTCAAGAATGATGCAAAGACGATTGCGCTGTGGCATTTTGATGAACCGAGCGGAACACAGAAATTTTCAGACGCATCGGGCAACGCACACCATCTGGTGGGTAAAAATGGCGCAAAGACTGGAAACACACTCGCAGTCGAACCCCATGGAAAACTCACGACAACATGGGGACGGCTTAAGCAGTAAAAGAAAACATTGCAAATTTATTTTAAAACTAACAGGTGCGGTCTCAGCCGCACCTATATTTTTGTCTCAGCATGGTAAAATTTCGCTTTTTGTTGCCTCCAATTCCGAAAAATTAGCGTCCCTTTTTTTCAAACTTCGGAGACACAGTTGTTTTCTTGATGTCTTATCTAAACCAAGTTATAAGGCAAACTGAAAAAATCTCAACTTTCGACGAGGTGTGTGGTATCATAGATTGTATTCATGATTAAACGCGACTACTGGCTGAATCCGCACGAGATACTTCAAAAATAATCGTAAAACCGTTTACCGAGAGGAGATGGCTATGGCAACTCACGAGACACTTGAAGCAAAAGTCGATCACCTATTCGCAGAATGGAACCGATCGGATTCCCCCGGTGCCGCTTTAGCGATTGTCAAAGACGGTGAAATCATCTATAAACAGGGATACGGGACGGCGAATCTGGAGTATGACATCCCAATCACGACGAGGAGCATCTTTGATATCGCTTCAGTGTCTAAACAATTCGCGGGATTCGCTATCGCCACATTATCGCATGAAGGGAAGCTTTCGGTAGATGACGACATCCGAACGTATCTGCCCGATGTCCCCGATTTTGGGAACACAATCACAATTCAGCATCTCTTGCATCACACCAGCGGACTCCGGGATTGGGTCCAGTCCCTTGTCATCGCAGGTGATATGATGGATGATGTGATTTCGTTTAAGCACATCTTGAAAATGGCAAGGCATCAGAAGACACTCAATTTTGAGCCGGGAGCAGCGTTTTTATACAGCAACACGGGTTACAATCTACTCGCAGAAATCGTCGAAAGGGTAACTGGAAATTCATTCCGCGAATGGACGGACACTCACATCTTCAAGCCTCTCGGTATGGCGAACTCTCACTTTCACGATGACTACGAAATGATTTTGAAGAACCGAGCGTATTCATATCAAGCTGATGAAAACGGTGGGTTTAAACATGCTATCAACAATACAACTGCCCTCGGTTCAAGTTCTCTCTATTCGACGGTGGAAGATCTGGCGAAATGGATACTGAATTTTGAAGACACACGGATTGGTGAACAAACAGTAATTGAGCAGATGCACCAGCGTGACGTGCTGAATAACGGAGAGCAGATTGACTACGCTTTTGGGCTGAACATCGGTGAATACAGAGGGTTGAAGACCGTCGGACACAGCGGATCGTGGCGCGGATTTCGGAGTCATTTGATACGGTTTCCAGATCAGAGGTTTGGCGTGGTCATCCTATGCAATCTGGACACCTTTAATCCACTCAGTTTAGCGGAAAAGATCGTCGATCTCTATCTTGCCGATCTCCTTGCTCCCGTAGAGACCTCTGAACCAGAGAAAGCGACGGAACCTGATGAGAGCATTAAATCTGAACCTCTACCACCGGAACAGTTGACAGAATTCGAGGGAGATTATTATACCGAAGAACTTGACACAACCTACACCATCGTTATGCATGAGGGCGGACTTATAGCACAACACAGACGACACGATAACATCGTGCTAACCTACGCTGACGATCGTTTCCGTGGGGACGCATGGTTTTTTCCAGAGATTCATTTTATCCGAGACAATACCGGACGCGTTACAGGATTTAGATTGGCAGGAAACAGGGTCAGGAATCTACACTTTGAGAAAAAAAGAGGTTAAGAAACATGAGTGCGATAATAAAAATGCGAATGTAGACGTAGGTTGGGTTGAGCGATAAAAACTATGATATATCTCATTTATAGGGGAATTCCATCTTTTGATAATCCATTCGTATGGATAAATGTAGCGAAACCCAACAACCCAAACTGACGGAATGAGAATGTGTTGGGTTTCACTCACATTTTGGTGATTTCAGATTTCCCAATGAACTTAACAACCATCTTCTCTGTACGGTTTTTTTGGTAAGTTCCCGTTCAACCCAACCTACGCGCTAAACGAATATGTGGGAATGAACCAAAAATACTGAGTGTCTAACTCAGACACATTCAATTCTCCACCAATTTTGATTTTCCACCGAAGATGTGTTCGCTGTAGGAGTGAGCTGTGTTCACGATGTTCTTCCAAAATCAGTCCAGATTCCGAAAACTGAAAGGCCCAGTTTCTAACTGCTTTTTTCTTGACATTTGGATAAAACTCTTATATAATGTGAAAATCAGGGTCGACCATGAGTTCTTTACGAGGAATTTAACCCATGAAAGCAGAATATGACTTCTCAAGAGCGGAGCGTGGTAAGTTCTACAATCCAAAAGCTGTTTTTAATCTCCCCATCTATTTAGAGAAAGACGTTGATGAATTCATGCGTAAACTCGCTGATGAGAACGGGAAAGATGTCGAGGAACTGGTTAATGAATGGCTTCGCAGCAGTATGTAATTGATTTGAAGCATTCAATGAATACCCACGACTGCTTCCTGAACTTTGAGGTAAGTCTTGAGTTGTAGGAAGGTTTTCAGTAAGTCCCATTACCTCTAAATTTTTCGTTGGAATTGAAAGGAATGATTTATTAAGCAATGGCACTTAAGAAGCATATTGAGGATATATGCAAGCGTTTAAAACAAAATATTTTTAAAAGTGAAACTGCAGTTCGTCAAGGCATTGTAGATCCTCTCCTTAGAAGTTTGGGTTGGCCGACGGATGATACTCTGATTGTCTTTCCTGAATATCCCGTCGGGAGCGGTCATGTGGACTACGCACTTTGCCATCCTTCGTCAACACCTCGCGTCTTCATTGAGGCGAAACAAGTTGGTAACATTAAAGGAGCAGAGGAACAATTGTTCGGCTATGATTCTCGCATTAGAGTGCCAATAGCGGTTCTTACTGATGGTCGGGAATGGCAATTTTTTCACCCAACAGGAGAAGGAACGTGGGCAGAACGTAAGGTCTGTGAATTTGACCTTATCACAGGAGATAGTCAGGAAAGTGCTGAAAGGATTAACAGATATCTGAATTACGAGTCAATACGTACAGATGAAGCTGTTGGGACAATCAAGAAGGACTATGAGGAGATCGTTCAGCAAAGACAAGTTTCAACACGGTTACCAGAAGCATGGAGCAAATTAGTGGAGGAGGCAGATGAGTTTTTGCTACATGCCCTAGCAGAAAAAACTGAAAACCTATGTAGATATAGACCGACAGACGAACAGGTTTTAGATTTCCTCAGGAGTCTGAAACAGGAAATCAAACCACCCCCTCCACCAAATGGTCGTCGCAAAAGGCGAGGTAGATCCGGCAAACGCCTTGTTGTGATCATGCCCAATGGAGAAAAGATTGGTCATAATGTCGCAGCGGCGACCTTCGCTGAGGTTATTGAGAAATTAGAAATAGAACGTGTAAGAAGTCTCGAACGTATAGTAAGCGGTATTTCTCTTATATCAACTTCTAAGCATCCCTTATATGATCAACGTCAGTCCGGGCGGTATTACATAATGACTAATACCGATACAGAAACGAAAGGAAAACTTCTTGAGGAAATTGCCACAGCACTTGGTGAGACTCTGAAGGTAGAAATTGTTGAGAAATCGTAAAATTGTCAGATAGAAAGGTGATATAACTGGAAATCTATGAACAGAAAACCTCTACCGAAAAAGTCTTTTGCATGCCTTATTTACCTTGGTGTGTGTAGCAGAAGCAGTTTCGTATACAATCGCCTTAAAGAAACCAGCGTATTCTGGACATCCTTGAGGAAGTACTCTCCATGATTGAAATAGAAAACATCGACTACCTTTCAAATCAGCTTATTACATATATAGGAAATAAAAGATCATTACTGGCCCACATAAACAAGGCAGTTATACGGGCGAAGAAACAAATAGGCAAATCACACCTTCGTATATTTGACGCTTTTAGTGGTTCTGGTGTCGTCTCTCGTTTTATGAAAGCACATGCCTCGTATATTGCAAGTAACGACTTTGAGGACTATGCTGCGGTAATTTCACGATGCTATCTTCAAAACCGTAGCTTAGTTGATCTGGCTACACTTACCAACATTGTTCAGGAACTTAACAATCGTATAGATGAACCATTTCCTAAAGGATTTATCGAAAAACTTTACGCCCCTAAAGATGAATCGAGAATTACACAAGATGACCGCGTTTTCTACACTCGCAATAATGCCCACCGACTGGATAACTATCGTAGAATGATTGAAGACTATCCTTCAAACTTCCGCGATTCGCTACTAGGGCCTCTTCTCAGTAAAGCGTCTGTCCACTCAAACACTTCAGGGGTATTTAAGGGCTTCTATAAGAACAAGATCACTGGGATTGGACAATACGGGGGCACTAACTCCAACGCACTAAGTCGTATTAAAGGAAAAATAGAACTGGAACCACCTGTGCTAAGCCAATTTGAGTGTGATTACGAAGTGTATCATGACGACACGAATAAAATCGCTAGTCAAATCAAAGATCTTGATTTAACTTATATTGATCCCCCTTACAATCAACATCCTTATGGTTCAAACTACTTTATGCTAAACTTACTTGTGCATTATAAAGAACCTACAGCGATAAGTCGAGTATCGGGTATTCCAAAAGGCTGGAAACGTTCGGGCTATAATGTTCAAACAAAATCTAAAGAACTATTTAAGGATCTACTGCATACACTTGACACACGCTTTTTCCTTATTTCCTTTAATAATGAAGGGTTTATTCCCCCAGATGAAATGCGTGATATGCTCCGAAAAATAGGCACTGTTGATGAGGTTGAGATTCGGTACAACACATTTCGCGGGTCAAGGAATCTAAGAAACCGAAACATTCATGTTACTGAACAACTATTTCTTGTAGAGAGGAATTTCAATGGCAAATAAAGATCGACTGCGAGAATTGCGGGCAGACACTATAATCAATGCAACGGCTAAACAACAAGAAACTGAACTTATGAAGGCACTTTACAAAGTTGTGGAATATTTGACAGGCAGATTTGCCAAGGGGATCACTTTAACTCATACAAAGCAATGGTATCTGAAGGATATTGTTAATGAACTGAAACCATGTTTCCCCGACATTGATTTACATTATCACTTTGAGAAAAGCCATATTCGACCGGATGGTGGTATCCTTGGAATAAAAAGTTTCAAGGACAATACCCTAACTTATCCAATTCTAATTTCGGAAGTCAAAAATCAGGGAACGAATGATATGCGTGCTAGGGAAGGAAAGCCCAAGCAAGCAAAAGGAAATGCTATTGAACGGCTTGGAAAGAACGTAATAGGATTTCGCACCGCATTGTTGCGCGAAAGTATCTTTCCGTTCGTTTGCTTTGGATACGGTTGTGATTTTGAGGAAACATCCTCAATTTTAGACAGGGTATCAACCATGGCCATGTTTGGCAAACTCAACAAGATTTACCTCCACAATGAGGAAGATGGCCGATTCAACCGCGGTAGTTTCTATTTCCGTGCCGAAGAATGGACTGCTGATGAAATGTTTGACATTATGAAAGACATAGCGGAACGCGCTGTGCTGTATTACTTCTCTAAGTACCGTGAAGACCATTTCACTGGTTCTTCTGATTGAATAGTTAACCATGGTAAAACATAGAATATATAGACATCATTAGAAGGCATCAGCAATACCGAGAACGCCAAGAAAATAATGGGCGATAAAGCTGCTCATAACGAAACCAGGTCCTTGACTGTAAGGAGGGAAAAGATGGCAAAAACAGAGGCACGCAAACAACAGCAGAAACCGCCAGTCATCGACTGTGATGTGCATAACACCCTCGCTTCCGAGACGGTGTTGTACCCCTATCTCTCTGAACGGTGGCGGAAACATCACGGTATGGTCGGGACAACCGATCGCGTCGGCGCATATATCCCGCGCGCCCACCCCTTCGGGGCGAGATACGATGCATGGACACCCTCCGGACACCGTCCCGGCTCCGATCTCGATTTCCTACGTGAACAACTCTTGGACGCATTCAACATCGAATACGGTATCCTCAACTGCCTGACCCCGGTCTGTGAGATGCCCAATCTCGCCTTCGCCGCGGCATGGGCACGTGCCGTGAACGACTGGCAGATCGAGGAGTGGCTTGAAAAAGAACCGAGACTCCGCGCCTCAATCATCGTCGCATGCGACGACGCAGAATTCGCCACTGCCGAGATTAATAGAGTGGCCGACCATCCGGGGTTCGTGCAAATATTGCTGCTCGCTCGCACGATGGAACCTTTAGGACGACGGAGATACTGGAAGATGTATGAAACGGCAGTCCAGCACGACCTCCCGATTGGCATCCATTTCACCGGTGTCGGTGTCGGACCGATTACCGCTGTCGGGAGACCCTCACACTACATTGAGGACCACGCAGGGATGACACAGGCGTTTCAGACACAGGTAACGAGTCTCGTCTGCGAGGGAGTCTTTGAGCAATTCCCGACGCTCAAGGTAGCTCTCATTGAGGGCGGTTTCGCGTGGCTACCCCCGTTGA
Organism: Candidatus Poribacteria bacterium; assembly: GCA_022827885.1. Lineage (GTDB taxonomy): Bacteria > Poribacteria > WGA-4E > WGA-4E > WGA-3G > WGA-3G. The sequence continues at coordinate 47,938 of JAJEIP010000081.1, read as the reverse complement.
TGTGGCGACTGGATCGGGCATGGAAAAAACTAAAGGACGAGGTGCCTGAGCTGAAACGATTGCCTTCTGAGTACATCCGGGAACACTTCTGGATTACAACGCAGCCGATTGAAGAACCACCCAAACAGGAATACTTCGATCAACTGCTCGCGCAACTCGACTTAGATGATAGGTTGATGTTCGCAACCGATTATCCGCATTGGGACTTCGATTCTCCCGATCAAGCACTCCCGAAAAGTCTCTCACCAACGCTCAAGCGCAAAATCATGGCAGAAAATGCTCGCGCCTTCTACAAGATGCCTGTCTCCGTAGCCACTTAACAGGAGTCAGTGAAAATGGGCTCCCTATCTCTTCTTAGTAGCAGGAACTAAGCCCGTAATGAAATGGAGGGCGGCTCTATGGCGAAAAACTTCTGTGTTCGGATCGCGTCACTTAACCGCAAGGAAAATTAAAAAATCAGATTGTCACGACGTGTGGGACTTCCTCAAACTGCAAATTATGTGCTGCTGCCCACGCCGCCGCTGCACCCCCGCCGCCACCGAGAAATTGATTGCCAAGATCGTCCAGGTTCTCCATCACCGACGCTTCAGGTTGCAGTGTGTCATTGTAATATAATAAATAAGGTTCCGGCTTGAGCCATGCATAGTGGTATCCGTAGATAACAACCTTAGCGACATTCTCCGTAAAGTTGACACCGGCGGTGTGATAGATTCGGTTTTCAAAGAAAAACGCATCGCCTGCACGCAAAACGGGTTCATCGCAGGGTTCAATTGGATCAATTTCGCCTTCGGGGATCCCCAACGGTTCCTCGGATAGATGGCTTTTCGGAACAAACAACGTCCCACCGGAGTTCGGCACGGTGAAATCCGTCAAACAGTAGCCTACTTTCAAGCCGACGCGTGGGCAATTCTTGTATCCGAGGTCTAAAAATATACCCGCATCTCGATGCCATCCACGGCTCTCCAGTTTCTCAGGCAGTTGCGGATGTTTGTAGATGAGCGCAGTATTCGTGATATGGATATTTGTGCCAAGCAGTTGGATGATTAAGGGAATCGCTGTTGTCTGCGATGTGAGTTCTGCGAAGACAGGCTCCTGCACCAAACCGTCCCGCTTATGCGCATAGTAGCCGTTATATTCAAACGACTCCATGAGTCGGTCCCCTGCCTCAGTCAAACGATCTATCATATCGCTGTCAAGTACCGACCGCACGATAAAGTATCCGTTCTCCTCAAATTCCTCACGTTGTGCGTCTGTCAACTGAACGAATTCCATTTTTTAGTTTCCTTGCGGTTAAATCAGATAACATTCGAGCTCTGATACTCCTTGCTCGAATCCGACCTTCCTAACGCAGGTCTCTTATAAAGGAAACCTGCAGGACAATGTTACGGACTACGCGCTTGGTATTATAAAGACTATGCATTCTGCACGCTTTCTTCTAAATATAGTAACATAAATTGAAACGGATGTCTACTAATGCCCCAGGGCTATTCGATTTTCCGAAATTTTGGGTTTTCGGTTCCCAAGAATTCCCTGTAGGAGCGAGTTGTGCTCGCGATGTCTTGGCGAAAACGCCGAAAAAACCTACAATTGAATGACCCTATTTTTCTGTAGGAGGGAACTCCGATTCCCGGCCTTTTCTAATAACTAACCGCTGATTGCTGACAGTTACGCTTTCAGGGATGCACAGAAAACATGATTCGCGTTTCACATCTCACGAAAAAATGATGGAAAACGATATAAAATATTAACTTGACAAAACTTAACAAAAATTAGTATAATTTAATAGAGAACTTACTAAACCTAAAAAAGGAAGGTGAATATGAATAATCTTGGACATAGATTTGGTGGAAATTGGACGGAGCAAAAACTGGAATGTGTGGGAAAATACCTGCACGCCTACACAACAATTATGAACAAACAGCACTTCCAATATGCTTACATTGATGCTTTTGCTGGGACTGGATACCGTGACATGGAAAATGATGAGGATACTGAAGAGTTGATGTTTCCGGATCTTGTTGCCCCTGAAGTAGTGAGTTTTCATGATGGTTCAGCACGGAACGCCTTAGAAGTGGAACCGCCCTTCATGAAATACGTTTTCATAGAGAAAAATACAAACAGATACGCGGAATTAGAGGAATTAAAAAAAGAATTTCTGCTCAAAGCGGAATTTTCAGAAGATATGATTGAGTGTAGGCGTGAGGATGCGAATGAGTATTTGAAAAATTTATGCGGAAAAAATTGGAAAAACCATCGGGCACTGGTCTTTCTTGATCCCTATGGAATGCAAGTAGACTGGAAAACCATAGAGTCTATCGCTGGAACCCAAGCTATTGACTTGTGGATTTTATTCCCACTTGGTACTGTAAACCGATTGCTGAAAAGGAATGGGGAAATTCGATCTTCTCTACGAGAGAGGCTTGACCTGTTTTTTGGTGAACCTGATTGGTACGAAGTGTTCTATCAATTAGCTGAGCAAATCTCGCTCTTTGATGAGGAGCAGTGGCAAAAAACGGGCGATATTTTTACGACAATTGAGCAGTATTTCATTGAGCGATTACAAGGAATATTTAATGGCGTAGCTGCTAATCCACTTCTTTTGCGCAATTCAAAGAATGTTCCATTATATCTCCTCTGCTTCGCTGCGGGAAACCCAAAAGGTGCTCCAATAGCAGTTAAGATTGCCCAAGAAATCTTAGAGGGCATGCAAAACCCGTCACAACTAACGCTCTTAGGATAAGAGGTGAACCAATGGCATCCCAATCTTCAAAAATCGAGTGGACAGAATCTACATGGAATCCTGTGCGCGGTTGCACCCGTGTTTCAGAAGGCTGTCGGTTCTGTTACGCCGAACGGATAGCGGCACGATTCTCGGGAAAAGGCATGGCTTACGAAGGTTTGGCTGAGAATACCAAAGCAGGACCGCGCTGGACAACAGAAGTGCGCCCCGTTCCGAAGCTGCTTAACGAACCACTGAAGTGGAAAACACCGCGTCGAATCTTTGTCAACTCCATGAGCGACCTGTTTCATGAAAAGATCGAATTATCTTACATTCAGAAAGTTTTTTCTGTAATGGAAAAGGCGCATTGGCATCAATTCCAAGTCTTAACGAAGCGATCCGAACGACTACTGGAATTCAGTCCGAAGTTGCCATGGCCCTCGAATGTCTGGATGGGGGTTAGTGTTGAGGACAATCGCGTAACACAACGGATTGATGACCTGAGACAAACAGGCGCGCAGATCAAATTTCTCTCACTTGAACCGCTGCTTGGCGCGCTTCCAAATTTAACGTTGGAAGGAATAGACTGGGTTATCGTGGGCGGTGAGTCGGGTCCTGGCGCACGCGAAATCAAGAAAAAATGGGTTATTGACATCCGCGACCAATGTGCAGAGGCTCAAGTCCCGTTTTTCTTTAAACAGTGGGGTGGCAAGCGCAAATCGAAAACAGGGCGGGAATTGGATAAGCGAACTTATGATGAGATGCCGGTTTGACGTTCTCGCGACTCCCGGCATCTTAGGACTTTAGCTTCAAACCCTCGGCAAATCGTCCGCGAGTAAAGCCTCAGAAACAGATTTTTTCGCCGCTTTACGCGCCGGACGTTCAACATGAAAATGACGGAACCATTCTTTAAAATCTTCATCAAGGAAGTTCCCATCATACTCTTCTTTGAACTCATCGTGGCAGTCTTCCATGTAGACGCGTAGAAAGCCACTGGCGCGTTCAAGTGCTTTCCAATCAAAGATATTTGAGGGCATCTCAACAACACCCCCCTTGAGCATATCACTTCGCATCTTTACGTAGTAAGCGTATCGAGTGCTTATCATAAAATCAACGAATCTATCTAAGATTTTTGAGGGAATCTGTAACACTTTACCTGTCAATAACTTATGCCGAATGCCGACCTCTTTTTCCAGGTCTCGATTAAGCATAAATCCAATAATAGCATCAAAAATTTTCTCTAACATTTCTATTAATCCTTTACCATATAGCAAATTATAAACGTAACACCCACTCGGGTTTTGGTTTGTGCGAAGTCGTATGTATCGGAAGAAAATTCTAACATTAATGTGAAAACGCGTCAAGAAAAAATTAAAAAATTGCATTACGATCCGAAGTCTGTTATACTTGCACTATGCTTATATTCTATCTGGCAATTGCGGTAGTGACGGTTCCACTTGGGGCGGGAATCGCTTTTGTTTCACGAGGGCAGCAGCGACATTTCGGACACATTTTTGGATTGACAGCGGGCGCAGTACTCGGCATCGTCTTGGTGATGATGATGCACCTTTACACCGAGGTAGGTTACATCACGATCCTTGTAATGTGGGGCGGGTTTTTCTTAATTTCGGCGATAGAACATCTCACGACACATCAGCCCGCGGACACGGGGCGGCGGACAAATAATACAGACAAGAGATGGGGCATCAACTTAACCGTTCTTGGGCTATCGTTGCACTCACTGGCAGACGGACTTAATTTGGTTATCGCCGCGAGAGAGGAGATGCTCGGCGGCGCACTCGCGTTCGGCATACTGATCCATCGCTTACCTGTTGGGGCGCTTATCGCTGTTGCACTCCTGCGGAATCAAACTTTTGTTAAGGCACTCATTCGACTGACACCGCTGATACTTGGACCCGTTATCGGAGCGGCACTCGGCGAGCAGCTTCTCCGCGGGGCTTTCGGTGAATTAACAGACTACCTGACAGCATTCGCTGTTGGCACGCTCTTACACGTCGTAATGGACGGGTTTCGTGGCAACTATACCACCGCACAGACAAGTTTGAGTCGTTTTGCCAAGGTGCTTTTTGTCATCGGATTCGTCTTAACCTTTTGTGTTATCTATTTCTTCCAGGGATTTGAGGGTGAACATTTTCACTAAATGGAAACCACCGGTGTATTGGAAACCATCGACAATTAACAATCGGTTTTCAGCGGGACCACTGACAATTCTTCTAATGACGGCGATCTTCTGGAGCGTCCTGTTCGTCCTACCAGCGAGGAGTGATCAAATTCCGATCGCAGTATCCGGTGAACCGAGGGCGACACTGCAGGTGGGGGCGAGTGCTTCGGAACAGGAACAGTTTGCAGCTGCTGAAATCCAATCCTTCATCCAGCAATTCACAGGTGCCACACTCGACATCCGGACCAATCGTCAACAAACCGAAACACAAACCGTGATTGTAATCGGCACGCCAGCGTCGAATCCAACGATCGCAGGATTACAGGCGAATGTAGAATTGACATTGGCAAAAGGACTCGGAGACGAAGGGTATCGTATCAAAACAGTAGAGGTCGGCAGAGAGATCGTCATTGTTGTGACGGCGCACACCGAGAGAGGTGTGATTTATGGGGCGTACGCCTTCATAGAAAACTGTATTACGGCACTAACGGGTTTACAACCTGTCCATCCCGAGCTACCGGTTGCCAAAGCGCAAGCACTGCTCGTGCCGTTCATGAACGAAACCTCATCGCCATTTTATCCGGTGCGTGCTGTGTTGGAGATAGAGGATCCTGATTGGCTCGCACGCCACCGTATCAACATGAGTGGTGGTGAGGGGGTATGGACCGGCACGGGGATTGAAGATGGGTTCGGAACCGCGTTTAAATACGTTGACACACCTGCCTTTGAAGCCTTGCAAGATGAACCGATAGGACAACGGCGAGAACGCATTGCGACACTACAAAATCGGTTTAATGCGCTCGCACAACGCGGTATTGATGCTTATCTTTTCATGTATGTGACGGGCGAACCGACAGAGGCACTGATTCAACAGCGTCCTGATCTCCTTGGACCGGCGGTGCTTTACGGTGCGTCTCGCAATGAAGTCTCTTATCGACCCTTCTGTTGGTCTAAACCCGCGTTTCATACGCTCGCGCGGGAGCTGACACAGACGATCGTGCGCACCTATCCTGCGCTTGCGGGTTTTCATCTACGTTCTTGGGGATATGAGACCCGCGCGTGTGATTGTCCTGATTGTGGTGATAGAACGGAACAGGGACAAGCAAAACTGTGGCAAGTCTATTTTACGATTATCAGTGCCGCACGGGAGATACGTCCGGACTTCAAATTTTATATTTCTGGGTATGACAGCAGTTGGCTTAAAGATGCCGCAGGCGTTTATGCACAACAGTTGCCGAAAGGCACTATTTTCTCGCGGAAATGGGGCGCAGATGGCGAACCCGTCGCGAGTGCAGGCGTGCCTATTCCACAAGTGAGGGCACTCGGAGAAATCGGACACCGCTTTATAGTCCTTTCGCATGAAGTAGAGGAGGTAATGCCGTTCTGGATGCTGGAGAGCGATCTGTTCGTTCAAGGTGTCCGACAACTTGCCAATAACCCCGAAGTCGTCGGACTCGGTGGGTTTACTGTCCAAGGCGCAACACAAGGGTTGGGATACCTTGACCGGCTTGTCAGTGCAAGCCTCAATTGGGATATTAACCTTGACCATTATCAACTCCTCCGAAATGAGTTGATAGCCCGATACGGAAACCCCGAAGCCGCGGCACACATTCTCAGTGCCTTGCGAGTAAACGGATGGAACATGGCAAGTTATTTCTCAGATTACGCTGGATCCTTGACCGTTGGTGGCACGTATGGCAGCGGTTCTGCTGGACTCGCAACGCGATTCTGGACCTTGGTTGGACCGCGGGCTGTTGAAGATACGTTGGCTATCCCAGAACTGGACATCGCCAGACTCGCCGTAAATCGGTTCACTGCACTTTTGGCACCACAACAGCAAGCTGCGAACGAGATACGAGTAGCGAGTGAGATCGCAGAGCCTTTTGACGTGGAAGCGACCGAGGATTTACACGATGCCGTTCGCTTGATGGAACTCTGGGTGCTGTTCTTTGAAAGTCGAGCCAAGTTGGTGGAAGCAATAGCACTCGGCTACGAACCGGGGACGGAAGAGGCGATCCGCGCAAAAATCACGAGCGCAATAGAATTTTCAAAGTCCATACAACCCCATATTAAAGGGATTGAGGAATTTATCCCGCTCTTCGGGTATTCGCATCGGACGATTGAAGCGGAGTTGCTGAGTACCTTAAACGCAGAAGTTGCGTGGTTAACGAGTTTCGATTATAAGACGCTCCAGAAACACGATGAGGGCTTCTCACCGGAGGAAACCCCTTTCCGAATTTGGGATGTTCACAACTATCCGAATCCTCTGAAAGAAGAAACAACGTTTACCTATCAGTTATCGTTGGATGCAGATGAAGTTTCTGTTAAAATTTACACCACATCCGGACGGGTCGTAAATATCTTGAAAGGGGGTTCTGCGAATGAAGGCTACAACGAATTTATGTGGGATGCCCGAGACGCTGACGGTATATTACTTGCCAATGGTGTCTATTTTTTCAGGATACGTGCTGTCGTCGGAGACGAGACGGCACAGACCTTCGGACGTTTAGCAGTGTTACGGTGAAACAAGAAGGAGGTTAAAGATGCTTCGTATATGTGTATGTCTGACGCTCTTACTGTCAGTGATGGGTTGTAAATCACAAACTTTTCAAGAACATCTTTTAAAACCGCCACCCCCTCTCATCAATTTCGCGCTGAGCCGGAACGGAGCAACCGCGCATGCCTCACAATCCGTTCCCAACCATCGCGCAGAGGAGGTTATTGATGGTGATACCAACTCCGAGACATGGGATGAAGGGAGTGGGTGGGGAAGTAGTTTAGAACATCTACGCACTTCAGATCTGAATAAGCGTCCTTATGTGTCCGTGACGCTCGCGAAACCCGTCGATATTCGTGAGATTGTTATGTGGACAATCGACTCCGCGGAATATCCTGCACCGCAATTCGGGTTGAAGGACTATCGGATTGAATATTGGCACGGCACGGGGTGGGGGCTGATTCCATCGGGCGATACCAAAGATAAGCAGTATACAGCGCGAGATAATACCAAAGGGAAGCGGGTTCATGAAGTCCACCAACGCCTAATTGCGAGCAAAATACGGCTCGTTCCCGTTTCTTCAAATGATACAGTGCGCAACTACCAGCACATGGCGGGCAGACGACCTGTGTATGAAGTGGACGGCATTGCACGCGTTATGGAATTAGAGGTTTGGGGGTATGCCGCCCCGGAGGTCCATACGCTCAAACAGATTGCGCAAGGAATTCCACCCGAATCAATGGCGCATCCTGTAGCAACAGAGATACAGGCAGGTGAACCGCAAACCGAACCAACGATCAAAGAGATTATTCAGCGCGTCCTAAACCAATATGAGCTCGGATACGACATGTCGGACCTAACGCAGGTTATGTCCTGTTTTTCGGAAGCGTATTTCTCCAATGGTCGCACATACCAAGACGTTAAAACAAAGGCGGCCCACTTTTTTGAAATCTATCATCAGATTGACATGACGCTGACCGATGTCGACATCCATCCGAACCTTGTTGACGATACAGCGATTGTAACAGGGGACTACACGTTGCAATATGCCCCGAAAGAGAACGGTCAGGTGGAACAGACATCTGGCAAATTAACGTTGGTTTTCGCGAATGAAGCGGAGACGTGGCGTATTATCAGGGCGGAATAATAGTTAGAAAGAGGATTCGATAATGGTACAAGAGCAGTCCAATCTTTGGGCAAAGTCATACATCAATGACGGATATTTATTGCTTCCAGATCTCATTACGCTGGAAGAATGCGATGCCCTGAAAGCAGAGATGCTGAAAATCTTTCGTGGCGATTACCCGTGTGAGGCGATCCCACCCCTGCCGGAGACAGCCCCTGAAATGGAAGTTTTGGATAGAATTATGTGTGTCGGCGAACCCCATGTCTTTAGCCAATTGGTTCGGCGTTACATTGAACATCCAACAATTTGTGAAATCCTCGGAGCGATCGTTGGCGCACACATCCCGTTTTGGGAGGGGGGTGTGAAATGTATGCAGTCAATGATGTTAGGCAAGGTGCCGGGGCATACAGGGAATCCATGGCATCAGGACGAGCACCCGATTCCGACACGTGATCGATCGCTGGTCGGGGTCTGGATTACATTAGATGATGCTACGATTGAAAACGGATGTCTCTGGGTTCTGCCCAACAGTCATCGTTCCGGTGTAATTTATGACCGTTTCCCACACGATAAACGCCACGAATTCGACAGTTGTCATGAAGCCGCTGGTTTTGATGACACAGACGAAATCCCGATTGAGATGTCAGCCGGTAGCGTTCTCTTTTTTAACGGTTACCTCTTGCACCGCTCCAAAAAGAATCGAAGCGATACGTTCCGGCGAATTCTTGTGAGTCACTACTGTTCAACAGCATCATGGTTAGGTTGGAAGGGGGAGCGGAATTATCGCGGTGTTGTGACCGTTGCAGGCGAAGACCCGTATGTTGATGAAGGCTATGTCACACCGAACGTCTGGGCGCGCTGGGAATAGCGGGACATATTCTTCTGTTAAAAATCGTTACCGTCCTGAATGCATCATGAAATTAGCCAAAAATCTGTGCGTAATATAATGGAGCACAGCCCAGGAGCAATAGTTAAAAACATGGAATTGACAGAATATCAAGTGAATTTTTTCAATACTTTCGGGTATCTCGCAATACCCGGCATGTTTGCCCCAAGCGAGATGGAATGGATTATCGAAGAATTTGAAATATCAATTCAAGAATGTGGGGGCGGCAAAGATCATGATGGAACACGCCGCACAATGTTCGGGGGTCCGATTGAACATCGGCCTCGCCTCTGCACGTTGCTCGACGATGAACGGGTTAAGGGACTCATTGGCGGTGTGATCGGTGAAGACTTCAACTACGCTGGCGGCGACGGGAACTATTACACCGGCGACACCGGTTGGCATCCGGATGGCAGTTGGGGACGTCTCTTCGCGTGTAAGGTGGCGTTTTACCTCGATCCCTTGACGAAAGACACCGGATGCTTACGTATCATTCCCGGCAGCCAAAACCCCGCACACTTTGTCAGAGCGGAAAAGATTGACCCAAATCAATCAGAAGCGTTATACGGTATCCATCCGCGTGATTTTCCGACCAGCATCGCGTTGGAAAGCACACCCGGTGATGTCGTGATTTTCAACCATGATACCTATCATGCAGCGTTTGGTGGTGGGACCCGACGGCGGATGTTCACGATGAATTGCACGCAACATTGCACGACCGAACCGGATTTAGAAACCCTGCATCAGTACTTAAGCGTCCATTCGGCAGGCGGATATAAAATTGAAACAGGCGCGGGGATGTATTTCCCAACAATGGTTGACACTGCAGACGCGGCGCGACAGACCCATCTCCAGCAATGTAGCGACATTCATGACGAATTGTTTCCGCAATATGCCCGACGCTCATAAGTTGTGGTGTTTCCATTGCAATCCTTGCGATTTTGTGGTATTCTATGCTATAGATTTACTGCAAGTAAAGGTTAAAAATGGTTCCAGCTTTATTTCGCAAGCGTTTAGGGCATATCGGTAGAAATGTTATCTCCGCAGTGTTCATTTGTGGGATAAGCACATTGTGTGTCGCTGCGCCGCCAAAGGCGCGTACCCACTTGCCTTCAAGCTCCATTGCTATGAGCGATGATGCCCTTGCCACTTTCTTTAATCCAGCCGGACTGGCCGCGGGACGCGGTCTGAATTTATACTACCTCCGAACATATCAAAGCGATTGGGCTGGCGACGATGCGTTCTTTTTGGCTGTCCCAGGCGCAGGTTTCGGTATAGAATTCGGCGCCGCCGATGCCGATACCGATTTCACGCGCTATACATTTTCGGGGGGGTATCACCTCGGAAACGCACTCTATTGGGGAACAAGTTATAGTTGGATGAATTCGGACGATAAGGGATACGACAGATTCCGTTCGCTCTCCATGGGTTTAATGTATCGACAGCGTTATTTCTCGATTGGCGCAACGGCACGCGATCTCAATCGTCCTAAATTGCTTGGAGAAAAACTCGGACGTACTTACGATTTAGGGGTAGCACTCCGTCCGGGGACCTGGCGCGCAACAGTCTCAATTGACATGCAGAAAACGCAAGGCATTGAGGGGGTAGAACTCCAGTATGCTTTGGAGGTCCGTCCTATTCGCGAATTCATGCTCCGTGGCACCGTAAATAACGACTTGGGCTTCGATGTGCGTTTCGGTGTAAATATCGGAAATTGGGGATTTGGAACCGGGAACACCTTTGACAACAATCGGGAAGCATGGTCGGGGGTTGGCTATTTTCATTTTTCCAATGCACCGATCGCCAAACCGCTGCCCCGTCGCAGGACGTTCCTTGACTTACCGATGCGTTCCCTCCAACGGGTCCTACCTATCGCAAAATGGGATGACGATGTCGCTGGCGTGCTCGTCCGTATCAACGGAAGTGGTTACGGTATTGCGCAGCTGCAAGAGATGGCAGATGCCATCTTGGATTTTAGGGAGTCTGGGCGTATTGTGCTCTGCTATCTCTCTAATTGTTCCACTGGCGACTATATTGTCGCGTCTGTGTGTGACGGTATTCTGATCCATCCGTCTGCTGAGGTCCGGCTAATTGGTATACGCACGGAGCGTTCCTTCTACAAAGGCGCGTTGGACATGCTCGGTATTCGGGCGGATCTTGAGCATTTCGGTGAATACAAATCCGCATCCGAGGCGTTCACTCGGCGCGGGATGTCCGAAGCACACCGCGAGATCCAAAACATCATTTTGGATGACCTCTATGAACAACTCGTAGCCGCAATCGCAGCGGGACGTGGATGGACGCGCGAAAACGTCAAAGAACGTATAGATGCGGGACCTTACACAGCACGTCAGGCTTTTGCCATTGAACTGGTGGATAGACTCGTCTATGAAGATGAATTGCATGATGTTGTGACTGAACTCACTGATACAAAAACCGATTTGGTGCCGCTGAGTGGATACCTAAGAACTGGACTGTCCCCACAAGAGTGGCAGGTGCCAAAACCGAAGATCGCAATCATTAAGGCTGAAGGGTTGATGTTGACGGGTGATAGTTTCGTTGATCCCTTAATGGGCACGCAGGTGATGGGAGCCGACACAATCACAGATATTATCAAGTGGGTAAAAGATGACGATTCCATAAAAGCAGTTGTGTTGCGTATTGACAGCGGAGGTGGGCTTGTTGTTGCCGCTGACATTATATGGCGTGAGTTGATAAAACTCAAAGAGGTGAAACCATTCGTGGTGTCAATGGGAAATGTGGCGGCGTCAGGTGGGTATTACATCGCTGCGCCCGCGAATGCGATCGTTGCTGAACCCGGAACGATTACAGGATCTATCGGTGTTGTTGGTGGTAAGTATAGTTTCAAAGGGCTTTATGAAAAACTCGGCATCCATAAAGAGATCCTCAAACGGGGAGCGCACGCTGATTTTTACACAGATTACGGGGATTATCCACTTGCTGAAAAAGCAATCGTCCAGAAACAGATTAAAGAGATTTATGACGATTTCGTTAAAAAGGTGGCGCTCGGACGCACCGAGCTAACCGTCGCGGATGTAGATAGACTCGGACGCGGACGCATCTGGTCAGGTAGACAGGCGAAGGAGAATGGGCTTGTGGACGAGTTGGGCGGTTTAAGCCTCGCTATCGCAATCGCGCGAGAGCACGCAGAATTGGGAGGAAAATCAATTGAGATCGTCGAATTTCCGAAAAAGACGTGGATGTCACAACTATTCAACAACCTCGGACTTCCGTTAGTCTCGTTGTTGCGGGCCGGGTTTGGAACAACGAATTCCTTTAAGGACAGTGACCCACAGGTCTCCTCTGTAGGAAACTTGCGCATCGAGGATAAAGATGTGGAGACTGCGTCTCGGCTGCAGTTTATTACACAGTATAGTGGCTTGAGCACCACCGCGCGGCTCCTAAATATAATCAGGAAACATCGATTATTTCTGCTCATGCCTTATCATATAAGTGTGGAATAGTCAACTACTAAAAAGATGCTCTTCGCCAAGAACTACACGACACTACGGCGCAAAATGGTTCGAAATCAGATTGAAGCGCGTGGCATCCACAATCCGCGAGTCCTCGCTGTTATGCGGAAGGTGGAGCGGCACCTGTTTGTAAAACCGCAGTACCTGAATGTGGCGTATCAGGATGGAGCGTTACCGATCGATTGTGACCAAACGATCTCGCAACCCTATATCGTGGCATTGATGACGGATTTGCTTGAGCTCACCGTAACTTCAAAAGTCCTTGAGATCGGAACCGGGTGTGGCTATCAAACAGCGGTGCTGGCAGAATTAGCGAAAGAGGTTTATTCCGTTGAGATTATACCGGGACTTATCAAAAGTGCGAAAGCGCGATTAGAGGCACTCGACTATCGGAACATTCATCTCAAAAAAGGAGATGGGTATTACGGTTGGCAGGAACACGCCCCTTATGATGCTGTGCTTGTCGCGGCAGCACCTCCGAACGTGCCGGAGCGGCTCATTCAGCAACTCAAACCGGGCGGTAGGATGGTAATCCCTGTCGGCGGTTCCGAGCAAAATCTCCTTTTAATTCGAAAAGGACGCCAAACCGATGAGAATTCGGGGCTATCTCTCGAAACCACTGAGATTATTCCTGTCCGTTTTGTACCGATGATAGGTGGACTGAATTAAAGTGGGAGGGGTTTGTAACCCCAAATTCCATTGCCTGAAAGTGGGAGGGGTTTGTAACCCCGAATACAAGGAAAATTAGAAAATTGAAGCATATATTTTGTCTAATGTTACTTATTGTATCGCTTTTTCCTGCGGTCGCCGCTGCTACATTCAATAATATTGGTGTCGGCGCGAGACCGTTAGGTTTAGGCGGCGCGTTTGTCGCGCTTGCCGATGATAGTAACGCTGCGGATTACAACGCCGCAGGATTGGGTTATATTAATGATATACACTTCGGTGTGACACACGCGCAACGCTTTAATGGACTTATCACCTACAACACTGCCAGTGGCATTATCCCCTTCGGAAGGCTGGGGGCACTCGGCGCAAGTCTCGGTGTTTTAGCAGAGGATTCCGAGGTGTATCGTGAGCAGACATTGCGCCTCTCTTATGGAAATGCGCTTTTCAAACAATTCGCAATCGGGGCAAATCTAAAACTCTTCGGCACTTCTTTTGACGCCGCAAACGAATTCGTCGCAGAGAATCCATATTTCGTCGATACCTCCAGTTCAGCCGTTTCTTTTGATCTCGGCGTCATCGCAAAACCTTTCCAGAGTCTGAGTCTCGGTGCGTCCGTAGAGAACTTGCTCCCCGCGGATATGAGCATATCTGACACCCAAACAGATCCAGTGCCGTTAAACATTCGGGCAGGTTTGGCATACAAACTGGCGTCCATCGCGGAGATGAGCGCGCAAGGTGCCGCAGTCAGCAACTTGTTAAGCGGCAGTCTTGGGAGTTTTGAGGTAGCCTCTCGCAATAGCGAAATTTATATACGCACAGGCATAGAAGTCTGGTTGAATAAATCCGTTGCTGTTCGTGGCGGTTATGGTGTGAAAAGTGGGAGCAGTTCCGCAACGACCCTGAGTTTCGGGGGAAGTGCTAAACTTCCAATCAGTGGGACTGCCCTCCAGATTGATTATGGGTTTCAACTGCTAAGTGGAGATTTTCAAGACAATACAACACAGCGGTTCTCCCTTAATTTGTTGCTTTAAGCATTATCGGCAGTCGGCAGAGCTCTGAACTGTGATTTAACTGATTGCAGGATTACCCTGCCATCCGATATAAGAGGACAGAAATTTCATCATGGAAAATCACAAAAATCACTGGTCAAAGATGAAAAATACATCCATTGCTTTAATACTTATCAGTAGTCTGTTCTTTATGCCTAACAGTTACGGAGCGGTTACCTCCGTTGGAGAGATTAACGTCGTAGGGCAAAAGGAAGGCATTGTGCCTGCAAGTTCAACCGTGCCATTGCTCGTGACGCTTGTAATTGACCGGTCATTGGCGGAGCCGGGTGAAGAAATTAAAACGATTGAAATCACAATGCCACGGGGCTTTCTGACCGAATCCTCCTTTTTCAGAGGTATTTCACGGGATGGCAACCCAATCGTAGCAAGGGCTGTCGTCTCAGGCGGAAGTGTGCTACGCGTTGAACTCGCAGATGCTATCGTTGACTTTCAGAACTCGCTCTATGAAATTACCTTTGAGTGTCAGACACCGAATACACTTATCCCTGAGGCAGTTTTCAGAGCGCGGCTTCGCAACCTTCAAGACGGTCCCATCGGTGAATTCATCCGACCCGGGCAGGCAGACGGGAAACTCAATAACGACGATTTTACCTTACAGGTTATTCCGAATGTCCCACCTGACCCGGTTATAGGGTTCACCGCTGAAGCCGATAAAACCGGAGAAAACGATGTGACCCTCCGTTGGCAGAAATCAACGGATTCAGACGTCAACGGTTATCTCATCTACAGAGACAAGGACGATTCTACGATTCAGGTCGAAAACCGATCCTCGACTACGTTTCGCGATGTAAACGTTTCTCCGGGAAACCATACCTATCAAATTACCGCTTACAAAACGCTTTTCTTACAGTCGGAACGCTCACCGATACAAACAGTAAATGTATCACCGGATACGGCTGCACCGGAGCCACCAACGATGCTTAGCATTATCCCTTCAAGTGATGGTGTCGAGGTTTTGTGGAAACCGAGCGTCAGTCGTGATGTAACAACGTACCGAATTACCGAAGGACTTACCACGCTTACAGAAATCAATGAGTTAAAAACGGAATACAGATTTATTGACGACCGCCAGTTACCTATAGGTAGTTTTACGTATGCTGTCATCGCCATTGACGAGGCAAATAACGAATCCATCCCCGTGGAAAAAAGGCTTCGTATTTTTGATAAACCGTATCCGAATCCTTTTACACCGCTTTCGCCAGACGAAGATTTCAATCGGGTTGTTTTTCCCGCTCGTGCGCTTGAAGAAACATCGGGTGAATTCACAGTCCTCATCTTTGACATTGACGGAATGCTCGTTAAGTCTTTGACCGCGCTACCGGGTGAAACGGAGCTGATTTGGGATGGACACGACGAATCTGGTGAGGTCGTGGGAAGCGGTGTTTACGTCTACCAACTTCAGGTGGGAGAGAGTTTTAAGACCGGAACTTTAATTGTTGCGAAGTAGGTTTTTTAATTTACCTTTTTCAACGTTTCAGTCCATTAGATACTTGGGAAAAATTTGTTGACTTAATTTCTCATTCAAGGTTATATTATAATTTTATTAGCAGGTCTTGACTTGCTAAGCTGCATCACGCTCTGTGAGGCAAGTTTTTGGGGATATGCAAGCTTTACCCAAAATAATCTGCTATTAACATATATTTTTATGAAAAAAGGAGAGAGAATAAAAATGAACAGACTTGAGTCACGCCTACTGACGGGAATAATACTGCTCGCGACGCTCAGTATTTTGGGGACCGTTCTGCCGGCGTTAGGGAATTGGAGCATTTTACAAGAACGTGATCCAGAAGTTCGGGATTACATGTCAATCACTTTCACGGGCAAGAGTACGGGGTGGGTCGTCGGTGCCGCCTCCTTTGAAGACTTTGAAAATCCAGGTTTCATCGGATATACGATGGATGGTGGTAAATCGTGGCAAAAATCGGAAATCAAAATCCCTGCCGATTTAGCAGAAGTGTACTTCCTCGATGATAAATATGGATGGGCTGTCGGCGCAAACGGAACCATAGTCGGTACCGATAATGGTAGAGACTGGGAACTGCAAACCAGTAAGGTTGGCAACGGACTTAAAGGCATCTATTTTGTGAGTAAAGAGGCCGGGTACGCAGTGGGAGAAAGCGACACCATCCTTTCTACGAAAAATGGCGGGCGCTCATGGAAAGTGCTGCAAGGTGGACAACTCGGGGCAGTTGGCGATGATGACGCAAATATGTACAACGCCATTCAATTTCTTGATGAGCAGACGGGATGGATTGCCGGCGTTCGCGTGAGTCCAAGTACACAGGGTCAACATGCCTTGATTCAGAAAACGATGGATGGGGGTCAGACGTGGGTCACACAAGCGACCAACAGAGAAGACATCCTTGAAGACATCTTTTTCCTCAATGCGTCAATGGGTTGGGCTGTTGGTGAAAATGGTGTAATTCTTCATACCAGTGACGGCGGCGAATCATGGACAGATCAAACCAGTGGCACAGAAGAAACACTACGAAGTGTTGGATTCGCAGATGAGAAGAACGGTTGGGCTGTTGGTGGCGACTTTGGCGTTGGTGCCATCCTACGCACCAGTGATGGTGGTGATACTTGGGAACTGGAAGATTCCAAGGAAAAATTAGTCAAAGTTTTTGTGCTTGACGGACAAAACGTGTGGATAGCGAGTTCCACCGGAGCTATAATGCAAGCAGAGTAATAGTTTTCAGTAGGGATTTTTTTTAAATCCCTACTGGAAACTGAAAACCATTAGCGAGGTATAATTTTGGAAGTATCCCCATTCGCAACGCGGATGAGTCGATTAGGAACGGAATCCGCATTTGAAGTCTTAGCTAAAGCCAAACAGTTAGAGGCACAGGGCAAAGACATTATCCACTTGGAAATAGGACAACCAGATTTTCCAACACCGATTAATATTATTGAGGCAGCATACAAAGCGATGAAGGACGGGCATACCGGCTACTGTCCATCTGCTGGGGTGCCGGAGTTTCGCGAGGTTGTCGCACAACATATAACGGAAACGCGCGGTGTTAACATACATCCTGACGAAGTCACAGTGACACCGGGCGCGAAACCTATTATTTTTTTCACTATTTTAGCGTTGATCGATGAGGGGGATGAGGTCATCTATCCCGAACCCGGTTTCCCTGTCTACGAATCTGTGATCGACTTCATCGGCGGAAAAGCTGTCCCCTTACCGCTTCGTGAGGAGGTGGACTTCCGATTCCGACTTGACGATCTTGAAGCTGCGATCTCTGATCGAACGAAACTCCTGATTCTCAACTCACCTCAAAATCCTACAGGGGGCACGTTAACCGCTGAAGACCTTGAAGCAATCGCAGAACTCGCACAGAAACACAATTTTTATGTGTTGACAGACGAAGTCTATTCACGCATTCTCTATGAAGGTGAACACCACAGCGTTCTCAGTCTGCCCGGTATGAAGGAACGGACAATTCTGATCGAAGGGCATTCTAAAACTTACGCAATGACAGGATGGCGACTCGGATACGGTATTGCTCCCCAAGCAATCGCTGATAAAATCACCCAGTTAACTATTAATTCCAATTCCTGTACTGCCACCTTCACACAACTTGCTGGGATAGAGGCACTGACAGGACAACAAGCCTCTGTTACACAGATGGTTTCAGAATTTCAGAAGCGACGGGACGCGATTGTAGATGGGCTGAATGCCATTGAAGGGATCAGCTGTATCAAACCGCTCGGTGCCTTCTATGTCTTTCCTAACGTTACACAACTGCCAATTTCATGTGAAGCACTCGCCGATTATCTCATGGAGGAAGCGGATGTTGCCCTATTGCCCGGTACCTCTTTCGGCAAATATGGTGATGGTTACCTTCGTCTTTCGTATGCCAATTCGTTAGATAATATCCAAGAGGCATTGGGCAGAATGGAAACTGCAATCTCAAAGTTGTAGCGAATAGTTATCAGTTATCGAAGGTATAATTAAAAATGCCTCTTACTTTTAACCGAAAAGTTACCGCGCGAATCCCGGCAAGCACAACGAATCTGGGACCCGGATTCGACGTGTTGGGGCTTGCTCTCCAACTCTATAGCACAGTTACGTTGGAACCTTCTGAAACCGGGACTGAAGTGATTGTCAGCGGCGTAGATGCGGATAAAATACCGAGTACACCGGCGCATGTCGCGTTTCAAGCCGTAGAACTCGTTTTCCATCGAAGTGGGACGAAACGTCCGAAAGGCTTCAGATTGCAGATAGAAAATGGGATACCTGCGATTCGGGGGCTCGGCGGCAGTGGAACAGCCATTCTTGGCGGGTTGCTCACTGCAAACGCCCTCTGCGACACGCCGTTTTCTGACGCAGAACTTCTCAACTTTGCGACTGAACTCGAGGGGCATCCGGATAACGTCGCTGCCTCACTGTATGGGGGGCTCGTCGTTTCAGCGCAGGAGGGGGACCAGGTGCATACTGTTCGATTAGAATGTCCGTCCCTCCTGTCGATTGTGTTGGCGATTCCTGATTTTCCACTGTCAACGGAGCAAGCACGTGGAGTTTTACCGAAATCAGTAGGTTTCGCGGATGCAATCTATAATACAAGCCGGAGCACACTGCTAATCGCCAGTATTGCCACAAGACAATTTGAAATGTTACGTGTGGCAATGAAGGATAGGTTACATCAACCTTACCGCACTTCACTGATTCCAGGGTTTGATGATGTGGCAGGAGCCGCTACCACTGCTGGCGCACTGAGCGTTGCATTGAGCGGCGCAGGACCAACGATCGCAGCCTATTGTCTGGAGCACACAGAACAGGTGGCTGAAGAGATGCAAGCTGCCTTTGAAAAGCATCAGATCGCGTCTGATATTAAAATTTTGAAGCCGGATGCTCACGGAGCAAGCGTTTTTTAAACCCATCTGACCGAACCGCAAGGAACAATTAAAAAATTAAAAAATGTCGAATTTTCATGCGGAAAACATTGCATCAATACTGAATAAATTCAACTCCAACATGGAGCAGGGGCTGAGCGTTGAAGCCTTTCAGAAGGCGAAAGCACAGCACGGTAAAAACGCTGTGTCCCCCGAGAAAAACGCTTTTCCTTTTGCGGCATTTCTTAAAGTGTTGTTCACGTGGCGTGTGATTGTTTTGGGAGTCGCTACAGTCATCCTCAGTGTTTCCCTGACCAATGGGACGAGCAGCGTTACACTTCATGCAGTCGGCGTTGTTGGAGCAGTTCTGGTGATTCATGCCGTGTCCGCATACACGATGGAATATCGCATTCGCAGCCGTGATACCAGCCATAATCGGCTTATGGTGCATAGTATCAAGGTGATTCGACAAGGGAAATTAGATGAGTGCGCCCCAGAGGACATCGTGCCTGGGGATCTACTGCCTTTCAGCCCAGGGGACTATGTACCTGCTGATGCCAGGATCATTGAATCAGAAGGTCTTATGATTGACGAGTCCGGACTCTTTGGAACTGAGGAACCTGTGCAAAAGGTGGCGATAGATGTTCAAGATAGTGCTTTACCCCCTCAAAGACAAAAAAATATGGCGTTCGGCGGGACGTATGTTGTCGCAGGACATGGACTCGCAATCGTTGTGCAGACAGGGAAGCAATTGGAAATATGGAAACAACGTCCGGATGCACGCCCAACCCTCGTCTCGCATACCCTCGCAGAAGGTGAAACAAGAGGTTTATATACAGCTATAAAAGTTATCGGTATGGTTGTAGGAGGGGTGGCTGTCGCAATCGCGTGGTGGTTTGAATATCAGAATCGTGCTACCAATTGGCAATCTCTCATCCATTTGGGGATGCTATTTGCCGTCGCATCTGCCCCGCAAGATGTGATTCAACTGCTCCGTTTATTCTTTTCTAAACACGCCCAAAGATTGTTGGAAAAAGGAGTTGTGCTACGGAATTCACGTAGCCTTGAAAAGCTAAGTCGCATTACCACTTTTTTTGCGAATGAAAATGGGCTGTCCACCACGCGCTCCCTAACAATTTCGAGTCTTTTTGTTGATGAACAATTGGTGGATGGCAAAACATGGAACGATTGGTTAAATTCTCTCAAGGAGCTTACCCCCGCAGAGCGACAAAACACGATTGAAACACTGGCACCCGGCGGAAAAATTCCGAAAGGAGCCCCACACTTAGTGTTCACAGCGGGACTCGGGACTTCTGATGGGCAGGATACAGACAGTGTCAACCTCCTTAACACGCGGGCAACTTCAGAAGTTAGGTCTTCCCGGATGGGAGTATCGCCCCAGATCGCCATCCAGAGGGATGTGAAGAAACTCGGCTACCAACTGAAAAAGGTTAGGACTCAACTGCCGTTGGTGAATACGTATCCTGTCACGCGTAACTATCCCTATCAAATGCAAGTCTTCGAGTCAGCACCAGAGGATTATCTTAACATCATCTTTGGAGATGCCCGAACAGTGCTTGACACTTGCGGGTATGTACTCATTAATGGCGAAGCAATACCCTTATCAGACGATAGGTACGAAATGTATCTTGAAATTATAGACTATCTGATGAGTACGAAATCGCATATCTATGGCGTCGCCTATCATTCCTCTGATGTTATTCTGAAGCCGCAGGAGATGGAGTACAATCCTATCTTTTTAGGATTTATCGGTTTTTCTGCCAACAATGATGAACGGACGAAGACGATCTTGAAGTCCAGCCTTGATACTGGACTTAAAATTATCCTCATCACTGAAAGCGAGGAGCAAGAAACGGTCGATCTTGCGAAGGATCTTGGGCTTATCCATAACCGAAAAGCCGTCGTGTCAAGAGGGGAACTTGAAGAGGTCTCGCGTGAACAACTCGATGGTGAAACAGCAAAGTGGATTGCTTATTCGCAACCAACGTGGTATCAGCGTCGGAATATCGTCCTCAGTTTAAAACGTCAAAGCCATGCAGTCGGGTTTCTGGGGCAAAATAGGGAAGACCTCCGAGCAATGACCGTTGCGGATATTACACTTGCGAGTCGGGTTGATGCGTCACATGTTGTGCAAGCCGCAGCCGATGGACTCGTTAACAAGGGTGGATTTCAGGCTGTAAAAGATGTACTGCTGCATGCTCGCGAGGCTTACCATAACGCTGCCGGTTTTCTACGATGGAACTTTTCTTGTACACTCTCCCTACTTCTCACACTCTCTTTTGGGACGGTCCTACACTATCTCTATAAGATGCCGATGCCATTGACGCTAACACAGGTAATTTGGACCCAATTTCTCCTGACCCTATTACCCTCATTCGTTATAGGCACAGAACGGATATTTGCTGATGCCAACGATACCAACCGGCATCACCGTCCAACGCAGTTTTCGGGGGCACACTTCCTGTCAAAAACGACAGGTGTGGACATCGTTTGCCGTGCGGTGACTATTAGTCTGATGACTATCATCCCCTTCTTCTTTATCCTGTGGCGGTCCCCTATAGCGTCCGATACATTCGGTGTTTCAACATTGATGAGAGATGTCCTTTCCGTTGGAGATAGGGGAGATCCAAGTGCTTTAAGTATTGCGATCGCGCGAACAGCAGCGTGTACCACCCTTATTTTCACGCAGCTGGCTACATGTTGGCAAGCTTTACGGTATCCATGGGAATCACTGGTTCAAAGGGTCTTCGCGAACTTTCCTCTCATCATTATTTCACTTGTTATTATAGCACTCCATTTGGCGACGCTCTATATTGAACCTGTAGCGCAATTTTTAGGAATGGCACCCCTCAAATGGGAATGGCAGTGGACGCTCCTATTTAGCCTAACATTGCTGCTATTGCCCCTGAATTTGGCAGTAGGTTCGCGATCTGAAAACTTCTAAAAGAGTGTCAGTCCAGGTCGCTACGCAGCCCTTTCAGTTGCTACACCCAAAACCCGTAAGTCGGAATGCCGGCGATAATCCCTAAGATTGTCCAGAGACTCCCGACCGTAAACTCCCCCAAAATTAACCCTAAGAAAAAGGGCGCTATCTTGCGATGCCGAACGACACCGCCGTACTGAAGAATAAGCCATTTGATTAACCAACTCATGAAAAGGCAGCTCCACGTAACATTCATACCCCAACTCGTAGAGATAGCGAAACCTGCGGGATGAAAGGGCCACCATACAAATCGCATCCGAAAGAACATTAGCACTGTTGTTAAGAGGAACCCCAGCCCCATAAATCCGCTTTCAGGGATGAGTGTCTCTTCTGGGGCTTGCAACCATCCCGCGAGGCGACGATACGGCTCTATGCCGAAAGCACTTAGAGAGGGCCAATAGGCCCGTACCTCCATGCCGAGGCGATACCCGCGGTCGATTAACGCCCAAAATCCTGCTAACGATCCTAAAACGGTCGCGAGGGTCAAGGCGAAAATGATACGGTTCATCGTCATGTTTGTCCGTTCCATGATCTTGAAACCTTCGAGCTGGTGCGGCATTGGATGGCTGCGATGCGCACGATTGATAAACCAAAACATCGAAAACATAATGAGGTTGTCTCTCCCCAACCGCCTTGTTCCGACAGTCCGACTCAGAATCTCATCAGGACCGGAGTAGTGCAGATCATGCACAGGCGTGCCTAATTCGGCGCGCATCCGCGTAATAGCAATGGAGATCATATAATAAATAACGAAGAATGCAAACATCACCCAAATTTCAGCACCCCCATAGTAGCAAAAAAGCACAAGGAATGCCATTACTGCGATGAGACCAATCGTCGCGCCGCGATATGACATCGGTTCTTGCCGCGGGTCCTCCGCAATCTTTCCAAATCCAAAAACTGTTTTGGCAACGTCTAAAAGGTGTCTGCGACTTGCCCAGATAGCTAAAGCGCACAAAGCGAGATAGCCACCTGATGCCTGCTCGTTCATGTACGGAAAGCGAGGTAGGCTCCGTAAGCCGAGGGCAGCACCAAGGACACGCATGAAGCGCCAATACCAGAAGAAGAACCAACACGAGAACGAGAGATCCAGAGGAATAAAGAAACCGAGTCCGATCGCGAACGGATACAGTGAAAACGGGATGCTTCCCATAGCATTCCACGGACTCTCCGTAAAAATTTGGAAACTTCGCACACGGGTCCGTAGTTCAGGTAGGATCGGGTACAGAAAGTTGACACCATTCCAAAAAGCAAGCGCACCTGCAATTCCAAAACCGAGCCACATCAATTTATTCTGAAAGAGACGATTCTGTGGTGTTTCTGTCAATTGGAGCGGGAGTTGGATGATCGGATAACTTAATTTCTCGTGTTCGATCCACTGTTTACGAACAATTATATTGATGCAAAGCATACCGAAAATCAACACAGTAATAAAGGCAGTCCACCAGAGGACCGGCGTTGCCCAGCCAAGCAATGTTTCAACTGTGTAGAGAGGGAGTTCACCCTCATAATAGCCGTGTAAAAGGGGCGTGTCGCTAACGGTAAGCCACTTTGGCAGGAACGGGACAAACAACTGTTGCCATTCGTTTTCCGGGGTCGCAAAACGGAAGGCGTGCCCTAACATCGGGACCAAAATCTCAAGCATATCGTGGCCAGTAATTCCCGAAGCAATGGAAAGCATTAGGTAAACAATGACTAACTCGCTTTGTGCCAATGCTAAACTGGGGATGAAACGGCGCAACACGGCGTTCATGCCGATAATCAGGAATAGACTGAAGATCACATTAAAAAAGAGGGAAATCGTCACAGGATGACCTGAATACCGAATAACCTCCATCTCAATAACCCAGTAGCAGTTAATCGGTATGAGAATAACAGCAATAAGAATAGATTTGAGTGTGACACCGTGGGCGGGAATTCGTGAGTGTGTTAGCGAATTTTTAATTATTCCTTGCGGTTCGTTGAGATGGGTTTGATGAATGAAGGGTTTCCCTTCCGTAAAACCGCCCTCCACTTCGTTACGGGCTGCGCGCCAGTGATTAGGAGTTTGCACATGGATACGTAACAAACGCCCGACTGTCATCTGCGAATATTTCCAATAAATTATCACACTTTCTTCAATATGTCAACTTTAAAATCTCTGTTGATTATAGACTTTTGTAAATAACGCTTCTGTGTTATAA
Organism: Candidatus Poribacteria bacterium; assembly: GCA_022827885.1. GTDB lineage: Bacteria > Poribacteria > WGA-4E > WGA-4E > WGA-3G > WGA-3G. The sequence goes on along the minus strand of JAJEIP010000081.1, from coordinate 23,269 downwards.
TAAATGTCGCAATATGGGGGACCTACAGGTTGTGCCTACATTGCATCTGTAACAACTCAGGATATGTATATGAACCCATTCCACTATATTAAAAATCGAATTGAAAGATTTTTTTACAGGGCTTATCAGAGGCGTTTGGAATCTGAAGCCAATGCCTGGAGGATCCCACGCCATATCGGTGTAATTTTAGACGGAAATCGTCGCTATGCGAAAGCCAGTGGACTTGAGGATGTCATTGAAGGACATCATGAAGGTGCAAACAAACTCGAAGAGGTGCTCCATTGGTGTGATGAACTCGGCGTTGAAATTTTCTCTATCTGGATTTTCTCCCTTGATAATTTCAAACGCGCCGCACATGAAGTTGAAGGAATTCTTGGGTTGATTGAAGGGAAAATGCGGGAGCTTGTCACTATTAAGGGACTCCATACGAACCAGATCAAAGTGCGTGCGATGGGACAGATAGAACTGTTACCCAGTAGTCTGCAAGAAGCAATTCGGGAGGCAGAGGAAGCAACGCAACATTACGACAAATTTATCTTAAATGTCGCTGTCGCTTATGGAGGGCGAGAGGAAATTGTTGACGCATTTCGGGGGCATCTCAAAGCCGAGGGTGAGAGTGGTAAACCTATCCATCAGATCGCAGACGAACTCACAGTGGATAAGATTACACCCTATCTTTACACCTCAAACCTTCCTGATCCTGAGTTAATTATTCGCACCAGCGGAGAGGTGCGGTTATCGGGGTTTTTGCTGTGGCAGAGCGTCTACTCGGAATTCTATTTCTGTGATACGTATTGGCCCTCGTTTCGGAAAATTGACTTTCTCCGCGCTTTACGGGCGTATAGCGAACGAAAACGACGATTTGGAAAATGAAAAGGAGCGAAGGCATGAGATTTGGGGTCTGTACAGGTTTAGAGAATGTCAATCGGCTCGCAGAAGTCGGATATGACTATATTGAATTAGGCGTGCGTCCGGGGTTGATGCCTGAGGCAGATGAGACTGAATTCCAGAAAATTCGTGAACAGGTAGCGAAGGCACCGTTAAAGCCGGAATCCTATTCGGGGTTCATTCCGGGTGACTTGCGCGTCGTAGGCGATGTCGTCGATTTGCAGCGTTTATCGCGGTATGTGGAGACCGCATGTCGGAGAGGCAATGAAATTGGCGGTGAAGTTATCGTCTACGGCAGCAGCGGTTCCCGGAGTATAGAGGAAGGTTATTCGCGCGAACGTGCATTGGCGCAAATTGCTGAGTTCCTGGATATGGCGGCAGATCACGCCGAAGCGCATAACATGACGATTGTTATTGAACCAATTTGTTGGCGGGAAGGAAACATCCTGCGGACTGTCGCAGATGGACTCGCTATGGCAAAGCGAGTGAATCGTCCGGGGGTCAAGGCGTTGGCAGATCTCTATCATATCCACCAGGAAGAAGAGCCGATGCAAAACACCATCGACGCTGCTGAGTGGCTCGCGCATGTTCACATAGCGGAACCCGTTAAACGTTCCTATCCCGGAAACGACGATTTCGATTTCACAGATTTCTTCGCGGCACTCCAAAAAGCGGGCTACGACGGTCGCGTCTCATGTGAGTGCAAGTTTGACAATTTTGACGAAGATGTTGAGGTAGCTTTGGAAACCATGAAAACGTATATCTGAGGAATGCATGCTTCCACACTTTTGGGAGGTGGGATCCATCCTTACACGCGAACAAGGCAGAGTCATCCGGGCGCGGACCGGGTTTTATGATGTCCAATACGGTGATATTATCCTGCGCTGCACGCTCCGTGGCACCCTCAAACGGAGACACCGCTCTGAAACCGGACGCAGGCTGTATGCCGATCCAGTTGCTGTCGGTGATTGGGTCCTTTTCACGCAACTTGATATGGAAGAGGGAGTGGTAGAGGATATTCTGCCGCGTCAGACAAAGTTCTCGCGGCAATACGCCGGAAAACACGGGGACATTGAACAGGTTATCGTTGCGAATGCACATCAAATCGTAGCCGTTGTCTCCACGCTGATGCCACCCCTTAACTTTCGGACACTCGATAGATTTCTTATCTTGGCGGAGGCTGGCGACATGGAAGCCGTGGTCTGTCTCAACAAGATGGACTTAGTGGATGAGGCACAACGGACGGAACTCGAAACGACCTTTGCCGTTTACGAGAAATTGGGGTACCGGGTCATCTATACCAGCATCAATGTTCCTGAGAGCTTGGGCGCACTCCAAAATGCATTGAGCGATAAATTTAGTGTTATTGTCGGGGCATCTGGGGTCGGCAAATCCAGCCTACTGAACGCACTTCAACCGGGTTTAGACTTACGGACAGGTGAAGTCGGTATCAGGACCCAAAAGGGACGGCATACAACGACCCTGGTTGAACTCTTTCCCTTGGACATCGGTGGTGAAGTCGCCGACACACCCGGTATACGGGAAGTCGGATTGTGGGGGGTAGATACGGAGAATTTAGAGTACTATTTCCCAGAAATGGAACCGTATCTCGGCACCTGCAAATACAACGATTGTGCCCACGTTGCGGAACCCGATTGTGCTGTTCAGGACGCCGTTGAAGCCGGTGAAATACATGCAGAACGGTATCGGAGTTATGTCGTCTTACGGACAGAAGAAGCAGGGGAGTAGCAGTCGACAAAAAATTGTCAGTAAAGAGGGATATGGGTTAAAGCTCACGTAGCTTGGAACGCGTAGGGGTTGGATCACCCAACCCGTACAGAAACCGGGCCTACGGAAAGAAACGTCAAAGTGCTAAACTCACCTGATCGAACCCCAAGGAAATTAGAAAATTAAAAATGTGCGCGGGCGTGAGCCAATCGCTCTGGAACACCGATATCGATCCAGTCGGCATCCGTTTCTAAAGCGTAGAGACTGGAAACATAAGGAAAAACGTCTCGTTCCATAGAAAAGTTTTCTCGGTCGCTCGGAAACGCCTCAGCAATGCTTTGATCGAAGAGGTACACCCCACTGTTGATATACCCAGCGCGACGGGTAGATTGTTTCTCACGAAACGCCTGAATTTTTCCCTCACCGTCCGATACAATTTCACCGTAGGGACGGACGTCCGGGACATGCACACTTAACAGCATGCCTGCCATTCCTTGCTCGAATCGAACCAACATTTCCCGCAGTGAAAAGTTAGCGATCAGAATATCGCCGTTTAGGACAAAAAAGGGCGATGTATCGATCTGCTGCATCGCATTCTGGATCGCGCCGCCAGTGCCGAGCCGCTTTTCCTCTTTGGCATAACGGATGCACATCCCAGCGTAAGCGTCTCCTACGCGCCCATAAAGCACATCGTGGAGATGTCCCGACGCCAGGATGACCGAAGTGACACCTACATCTCTCAGCAATTGGATTTGCCATTCCAATACTGTTTTCCCAGCGATCTCCAGCAGAATCTTCGGAAGTGTTTTCGCTGTCTCACCGAGCCGCGTCGCGAGACCGCCGCACAGAATAATCGCTTGCATGTTTTTAATTTACCTTACCTATTCCGATCTGTGTCCTGCGAAGCCACGTGGGTTTTCAAAAGCATCTGTCCACAAATCACACCATTCTTGGTGTTCAGATAGGACAGTTTCGGGATTTTTACGACTCCGGACGATGAAGTCTGGATGTGCCGTGCGTCCCGTATGATGTCCTGTGGTCTGATAACGTAAATCCAGCGACCAACGGCACCGATCGGACGTGTTCGGTTGCGAGCGATGTGGGGTGAAGCGGCTCAATAGGATAACATCACCCCGATAACATTCCAACATAAGCGGTTCAACATCCGGCATCACCTCCGGTTTGATCATCGTCCCGCCCTCTTTTTGGTGGCTCAGATAGCCTTTCTCCTCCGTAATACCCGGCAACGCTTCAAGACATCCCATCTCTATTGTGCTGTCCCCCAGTGGAAGCCAACATGTGATGATGGCGGATCCCTCCGCTTCTGGCATCATTACACCGGCATCCTGATGCCACGGCACACCGCCTGCCCAACTCGCGTTCCCATCTATAACGGGCGGTTTCGCACGTAGATGCTGAATCGGATTGCACGTAATTTCGGGACCCACAATGCCTTCAACGACATCTAAAAGGTTGTCGTTCTTCAGGAATTCAAAGATGGCTTTACCACGATAGTGCATGATGTCCAAGCCGCTCACCATCTCGTTGGATTGTGCTAACAACTTACCGAACCGTTTATCAAAGGGTTCATCTTCATACAAGTCTTCAATTTTACCTTCCTGCTTTAAGGCAAGGGCGCGTTCCGAAATCCAATCTGAAATCTCGTCAATTACCGGCTGGAGGTCTTCGTCAGTCAAGACATTTTTGGCGATCAGAACACCTTGTGTCCAGAAGGTTTCGCACTGTTCTGGCGTGAGTCTCATAAGGAAATTTCTCCCTACCGCAAGGAATAATTAAAAATATAAAAAGTTTGGCAAATATGATACCATAATTGGAAAAAATCAACAAGGAGCATTACGACATGAAAGGAAAACGGATTGTGATGCCAGCGAAACGTTCAGCAACGCTGGAGGATTTCGAGCTTGACGAGACACTCACGCCGAACCAAATTCTGTTAAAAACGCACTATAGTTTGATTAGTCCCGGCACCGAAGGCGCAGGGTATACTGGACTCGAAAGTGGAACACAGTTTCCACACGGCTCCGGCTATACGTCGATCGGCGAGGTTCTAAAAGTCGGTGAAAACGTGACCAAATGTGCCGTCGGGGACCTCGCCTTCTGCTATGGTCCACACGCCTCTATCACCAAAACCGAGTCAGTCCTTTTAGCGTTTAAACCGCCTTTAGACATAGACGAGAAATTGGTTCCGTTCGTCCGAATGGCGACAGTCGCGATGACCTCTCTACGGGTATCTTCCGCCGAATTCGGGGATACCGTTGCGGTTATCGGCTTGGGGTTGGTCGGCAACTCTGCCTCGCAACTTTTCAATCTGGCAGGCATGAAAGTCATCAGTATTGAACGGGTGCCGCGTCGACTGGAAATCGCTCGGCAGTGCGGGATCCAGCACCTGATTAATCCAGATGAAGAAGATGCCCTGGAACGGGTTATAGATTTGACGAACGGTGAGAAAGCCGCGGTCACTGTCGAAGCGATCGGAAACCCACGACTCGTCGAGACAGCATATCAGTTGACCGGCAGACAGGGAGAGGTCATCTTACTTGGTTCGCCGCGCGGTGAATACGTCACGGATGCAACGGCGATTCTAAACTATAGCCACAGTGTCGGTTTAGGCGCGATTACACTCAGAAGTGCACATGAGTGGGTCTATCCGACGATGCACTCTGGGGAATCCAAGCACTCGCTTGAACGCAACTCTCGTTTGGTGTATTCACTGATGTGTGAAGGCAAATTCAAGGTAGAAGAATTACTGACACACGTCATTGACCCCGGGGACGCGCAATCCGCCTACGATGGATTGGCGGATCGCAAAGATGAATATTTAGGGGTCATCATGGACTGGACATAGTATCTTAACGGAGATCAGTCTTGCCACCGACTCTGGAATTCTGTCACCATTGCGTCAGGTGCGCCATGCTGCCCTAAGAAGTCCAAAAACGCTTGGTAGAGTCGCCGCGCCTCTGATGTATCCGATTCAAACCGATTATTCATCTGTTCCGGATCGGAGGGTAGATGGAATAACGCCTTCGGCGCGCCTTGGTTCTCCAAAAGCAGAGACCAGATGCCGTCCGTGATGCTTCCATGCGGACTATCACCATCAGGACTCCAGCCCCCGACCCAGGCACCATGCGTAACAGTATACTCGCGTCCTGTGTCGGTATCTCCCATAATAATGGGCAGAAGACTGTTCCCTTCCACTTGTGCCTCGTGTTCCACATCCAACACATCAATAACAGTAGGCGGAATATCAATAATGCTGGCGAGCGCATTGGTGTGACGGGGTGTCGCATCTGGGTGATACACCATGAGTGGGATATGGATAACCTCTTCATACATACTGAGGTTCTTCGCGAGGAGTCCGTGTTCACCGAGGAGGAAACCGTGATCCGCCATGAAGATCACCATTGTGTTTTCCATCAAGCCCATATAATCAATTTTCCGCAGGAGTTGTCCGATCCAGTTGTCAGCCAGTGATGCTTCTGCCCGGTAGAGGGCGTTGAGCCGTTCCGTTTCTCGTTCATTCATCGGATTGGGACCGTAGGGCGGATAGATCGGTTCCGGTCCGTCGTAATCGCTCCCATCAAAACGCTTTAGATACCATTCGGGGGCATCCCACGGTTCGTGCGGATCGAAGGTGTCCACCATCAGATAGAAGTTTTTGTGCTGATGGTTCCGCTCCAACCAGTCGCAAGCCGTCTGCATCGTCTGCGCAACGTAAGTGTCCGCCTCGGTCTGTCGGAACGCCATATTTCTCAGGTGGTTGCCGAGTCCGCCGGGCAATTTGTTCGGATGTGTTCGGGTGTACTCACGATACTGCAACGATTTTTTCGATTCATAATCGTAGGGCTGTGTCTCTAAATGGTCACCCTCTTGCCCGCGAATCCACTTCCATCCCGTGAACCCACGGTTGTAAAGGAAACCGTTGTTGAGATGATGCGGTGTATCCGCAATCATCATACTCACAATCCCAGCGTTCGTTAAGTCATCAGCAATGACGGGGACATCTCGTTTGAGAGGTTCCCACCCCCTTCGACAGATACTGACTTGCCCTGTCACGAGTTCGCCACGAATCGGAACAGTCGGAAAACCACAGACATACGCTTTGTCAAAAACGACACATTTTTCCGCGAAGGCATTCAGGGAGGGTGTGTATCCCTTTCCGCCATAGATCGCGAGATTATCGCGTCGAAATGTGTCTGAAATAATGTGGATAATGTTGATACTCCCACGCCTAAAGTCGTGGGATTCTTGCTTCTTCATTCGTAGCCTCCTCTTGTGGAGGTCTTACACAAACTCCACAAGCGTTTTAACTCTCCGTATAGCCTACGGCGAGGTTTTTGAGATTTATCGCAGCGTTTTGGTCTCTGTCTATTTTCGTATCGCACCAATCACAGTGAAACACACGCTCCGATAACGAGAGTTCGTCTTTAACATACCCACAACTGCTACACGTTTTACTCGACGCAAAGAATTGTGGAGCTTCTCTGATCGGTATCCCAAACACTTTTGCTTTGGATTTGAGTTTAGAGAGAAAACCACCAAGAGCGGAATCTGATAGTGCTTTGGAAAGTTTCCTGTTCCTGAGCATGTTCGTAACTTTAAGTGTTTCTATGCCGATCGCACTCGCCATATTCACAATTTCTGTTGTCGCTTGGTGGTGTGCGTCATTTCGGATACAAGCAATCTTATAGTGCAGCTTTGCGACTTTCTCTTTTTGCTTATATCAATTGTTGGATAGAAACTTCTTACGACTTAACTTGCGTTGCTCTCTTGATAGTTTTCGCTCATACCGTTTGAGCGGTCGTGGGTTCTGATACTGCTTTCCGTTATCAAGGGTTGCTAAACTATTGATACCAACATCAACGCCAATCACAGGGAGTCCGCGTGTATCACGCGGAGGAGTTGGTGTTCCTGTGTCAACGGTGATAGATACGAACCAACGATGTGCCGTCTTGGATAGGGTAACACGGATGATCTCACCTTCAAAACGCAACTCTTGAAACATCTTTACCCAACCGATTTTGGGCAACTTGATACGTTTTTCGTCTACCTTTACAGATTGTTCGTCTGTCGTATAGGATAATCTATGCCCGCGTCTTTTGAACTTCGGGAATCTGCTAACTTTATCCTTCCAGCGTTTAATGCCTTCTGTGAGGTTTCGGATTGCATATAACGCAGCGCGTTGATCCTGTGCTTTCGTCCAGTGATATGCCTTTTTCCTTTGATTAAAGCGATTGTTCAGCTCAATGCCCGAATAAAATATATCAGAATCCAAGCCTGCTTTAAAGTCAGATAGAGCAGAGTTACACGCAAATCGGGCGTATCCGCATTGACTGCGAAACCATGCATCTTCCTTAGAGGTAACACGAAGGGCTATCTTGTGCGATTTTAATGCCATTTTGTGATTTACCAGTTACCAGTCTTTAACCCCTGTTGAGTAGGTAGGCAGACACGCAACCTTGCGGTTACGCTCAACATGTCTGCCAACTGGTAATACTAATTATACCACAAAATGCACCTAAAAGTCAAATCTTTTTTGCGATAAACACACGAGCCACGCGAGGCTGACCCAAGTCTAAAGACTTGGAATTGTTAAGGAATTCTCTTCATAGCACGTCCTTCTTGAAAAGATTATGCGATATAATAACATACTGTATGATATTTTTCAATCAGGTGTAGTCTAACTTTTCAGTTGTCCTGATTTGGGTTTTGTGGTATTCTTAATGCTATGGATTTGCTCGTAATTTGAGTGAAGGAATTCACAAGGAGGGAACGATCATGACGCAACTTCTTGAGAAAGTGCTCACGAAAGTTTATAAGTTGCCACCTGAAAAACAAGATGCCATCGCTGCTGTTATTCTTGAGGAATTGGAAGCTGAACAGCGATGGGACAAGGCTTTTGCCGAATCGCAAGACAAACTCGCCCAGCTTGCGCGCAAAGTTCGTGCTGATATTAAGGCAGGGCGCATCAAAAAGATGGGAATTAAGGATTGATTCCAAATACCTATCATGAAGTCTTTTCGCGGTTCGCCATTTGCACAACAGCAGGCAGTAATCCGTAGATACCCCAGAAGGGAACCCCAATGGCGTCCCCGTTCAGCAAATTGTTTACTGTGAAGTGCACCATCAATGAAATTTCTGCCGCCATTAATCCAATGACCATAGCACGGTAAAAGCCGTCTTCTAACGTTTGGAGGGCACGAAACCCGTAGCGTAGGAAGGCAAAGTTCAGCCATACCCATATCCCTAATCCAACGATCCCCAATTCCGCCATCACTTGAAGGTATTCGCTGTGGGCACCGAGTTGATACTGTGCTGTATAACTTCCAACAAGTGCCACATCTTCCTCGTATAACATCGCAAACGCACCATATCCCTTACCCAAAATAGGGCTTTCAGCGAACATCACGAAAGCCTGTCCCCATCGTAAGAGACGCGCTCGGTTTGAAGCGTAACTGAGGTCCACCGCGGATGTGACACGTTCAACGAGAATATTGTAGATGCCGGGTAGATTCAGACACGCCAGTAAGATCAAGCATGCCGTACCGATAAACAGAATCTTTTTATGCGTAACGCCTTTCCCCAGTTGCAGCAACATGAAACCGATCGCAACGATGACCGATAGCCAGACGCCACGCGAAAAGCAGAATAAGAGTCCCACACCGAAGCATAAGAACCATGCCGTCCAGAGCACACGGTCGTACCCACTATTGTCAAAGAGAAGACGACTCAAGCAGACGAGGAAGAAAAGCGCAGCAAACGCACCGTAGACGGAATAATTGGTAAACGGCGCACTCCGATACGCACTGGTCCACTGCCAGGCATCTATGTGATAGATGAGGACAATAACTGTCCAGATGACGGCAACCGCAGCGGACGGGAAACTGGCAACAAACAGCCGTTTCAGGGAGGTCCTGTTTTGGATGACAGTGTACACTATCACACTGAACAGCATGTAGACTGTCGCACGGAGTGCTCCCTTAAGTGTGCCAAAAAGATCGGGGGTGTTGATTGCAGAAAGGAATGTAATAAGGATGTAGAAGCAGAGCGGGGCAAAAAAAGGGAAGGTATTTTCCGGTTTAGTCCTGTCGGACGGAACTCCGATTCCGGGCTGGATTACCCGATCCAGTATGCGTCGCACGCAGTAAACGGCAACGAACATCCCTAAGAGGGGTTCTGTCGGTGTTTGAATCTCAAAACGACCCGGGAGAATGTAGCGGAATGAAAATGGCAGGGCGATTAACAGCAGATAGACCGCAAGCTCCATGCCTAAAAAGACGAAAGCACAAGTTACAGCCAGCAAACTGAGAAGTGGGAGCGGTGTGTCCGAGTAACCACCGATGATACAACCGAATACAAGACAGACGACAAATGGGAAAATTCGCTTACCATGCTTTATGGTTTCCATTTTAAAGCCGCATTTTAATGCCTAAACCGATCGCAGTACCGTCTAAAATCAGGTCGAGTGGGATAGTGCCAGTTGTTTCGACTGTTTTGAGTATCCGTTTCACCTCAAAGTTGAGGGATAGGTTCTGCTCCCACTCCAGCAGTTCTGCCCCGATGAGGACATACCCGGTTGGTCCTGAAGGACTATTGTCAAAGCTGATACCCTGTTGTTCAATGAGGTCGATTGCACTACCACTCAGGCGTGTTCCCAAATAACCGATACCGCCCCCCAAGTAAATTGGGAGATATTCGGAGAGCAGCACTGGACGATAGATAAACTGATACGAAATCGGGATGAGGGTGGTAGAGAGATTTGCGGAGGTAGGCGGTGGGATGTCAAGTTCCATTTGCCAATAGCCGAACTCCAAACGTGAATCGAACTCGGCACTATGTTCAAATACAACCGAAACCGTTGGTAACAGCGCGCCCGGAACTCTCGATACGCCGACGCTCTGGAGAATATCCTCCAAGCTGCCCAACTCCGGCTTGTATGAAAATAGGGACACCTGAAACGATGGAGCGTGCAGATATTCTGCCAAAAAATCTCGGACAGGGGAGGGTCTCAAGGGTTGTCCATCGGCGGTATCTGCAAGTGTTAGGCAGGGAATTAACAACAGAAACAAACAGCAGGCAAATACCAAACGCATAAGTAATAAAGTCCTTATCCACTGCACATATAGAGCAGTGATATGACAGCAATAGGCGAGTACTCGGAGGTCACGCGATCACTATCGTTGTGATGGCGTGCCTCCGTTAGCGACCCGCCTATGTATTGATACAGGAGCTTTGGGGCTGCATTCATTAAGGCAGTGGAACTAAAGCGGCTTCCACCGAATGAATCGTTTAAAATTAATGTGAATGGCCATGTGCAGGAACCAGAATAACTTCGACCCGACGGTTCATGGCTCTACCTGCGGCAGTGTTCTGTGGCGCAACAGGATCCGTGTGTGCTTTGCCAACAGCCTCAATTCTGCCAGCCTCAATTCCTTTGGATTTCAGGTATTTTGCAGCGGAGTTCGCACGTGCCTGTGAGAGATCCCAATTACTTCCGTAATTTCCCTTCAGCACCGGCATGCCGTCCGCGTGTCCAACAACCTTGATCTTTGCGTCCGAAGCTTCCATGAGTTGTTCAACGATACCGTCAAGCATCTGCTCCGCGTCGCCGGATAAACTGGTGCGACCACTGGCGAAAGTGACGGTAACCAGCAGTGTGGGGGCTGAGGCAACTTCTTCTGCCACCATCGCTAAACCTTCTTCCAAAGCCATCACTCGAGACGCGAGTTTCTCTACCGTCTCGTCCTGAGCCATATTGGCTTTTTTAAGTGCCATGAACCCTTCTTCATGTTCTGCCTTTGCAGCTTCGACAGATGCCATCGATTCTTGGGCGTGCGCATCAAGAGCCGCTGTCAGGTCTGCACGGAGTTGCGCATCCTGCTCTTTGGCGCTTTGATTCGCAGCAGCGATGGTATCGGCATCCCCTTGTTGGGATACGGCAATCGCCTCATCTTTTGCCTTGGAAATGGCTTCCGTTAGATCTTTGCCCTGCTGATCAACCTTGCCATCCAGCATTGTAATCTTGTTTGACATGTCTGCTTCACTTTGTTCCATCTTTGAGACATGTTCATTCTTCCACATTTCAAACTCTTCCTGATCTAACTTGCCGCAACTACTCACAACAAGTGCAACACCCAGAAGAGCGATAATTGTGAAAGCGGTTCTACTTATCATGGATTCCTGCTCCTTTTACTACAGATAATTGCAGATAACTGGTTATGTCTGTAGAGGTAGTTCCTGTTTCAACGTCCACTGCCGCCGCCAGCATCGTAGTGCTGATTGTATGAGGTCTTACACGGACTCCGCAGGCGTTTTACATCTCAACCAATATGGGGGACCTGTAAGCAGTTTATTCTCACAGGCACTTTTAATATAAATTATACAACTTTTTCCTAAAAAAAGTCAAGAGTTTTTTTCGCAAACCCTGAGGCGATTGGAGCAGGGCTTTAAAATGCACTTGATTTTTGATGTGAGATACGTTAAAATGCTATGACTCGCCAGAGATTCCATTCGCAAGATGAGTCCAAAGTGCGTAGCCTGCAACAATACGCAGAAATGCCCCAGCAAAAACACGCAGGCGGATTTGAGAAAAACACGTTATAGTCCAATATCACGTTGTTTAACCGCAAGGAAAAATTAAAAGTGGGACAGATAAGTATCATCTTAATTGCCGGGCTCCTCTTCCTTTTTTCGTTTGAGCCACCGCAAACAAGCATGAATATCAGTGATATGCAGGTCATCCTCTGGACAATTGTCTTGACAGGGTTCCCTATTCTTATCACATGTTTTGTGACAGCCTATGTCGCAAGAACCTTTCCCGCGCACGAAGAGGAGAACCTACCAACACTCTATCGGCTGCGCCGCTTCATGATTGTTTTCGAGTGCCTCAGTTTAGCGGCGTACCTCTGCAATCTATATCTGTTGAATCTGCCGATGCTGATTGACAAATACTTCGCCTTCTTTCCGATGGCACATCTGCGCCAGACCCTCGCCTTGCTGCCCCTACTGATCGGACTGATATGTATCCGACTTGCGTTTTATCAGGTGAATCGGCTACAATCCGGTCATTACAGAGAGATTCTCAGTCTACAATTCAAGTTTCTGCTTTTCCCGCTGTTGCCGATGTTCCTGTATTTGGTGATGATGGACGCGATTCACTGGCTTCCATACGCAGCAAAGGTATTCATTGTTGAGCATCCGTATATTCTAATCGGGCTGATCCTACCGGTAATTATTTCTGCGTATATCTTCGCCCCATTATTGATGCAATTTCTATGGAAAACAGAACCCCTCGCGGGGGATTCAGTGCTAAAGGAGAAGTTGGATCGTTTGACGAGGCAGAGCGGTATAAAATACCGGGAGGTTGTCGTATGGCAAACCGGTTCGCTGTTAATTGCCAACGCAGCTGTGGCGGGAACGCTTCCGTGGAATCGTCGCATTTTTCTCACAGACGCGCTTCTCGAATACTTCACAGATGAAGAAATTGAAACCGTTGTCGCTCATGAACTTGGACATATCCGCTATCGGCACATTCCAACGTATATGCTGTTTTCACTCTTCTATCTCTTGAATTATCCCTTTTTCTATGTGCTTGTTGAAGAACCGCTGTTAACATACCTGGCAGAATCGCAGTCCCTTTTGTCAGTGGTATCGACCTTGTGTTCGCTGGCGTTTCTAATCGTTTATTTCATAGTTATCTTCCGGTATTTGTCAAGACGGTGCGAACATCAAGCCGACCTGTATGCGGTTCAACTTACACAGAAACCGGAAGCATTCAAAGAAGCCTTGGTGAAACTCGCAGTCCTGAATTCAGTGCCGAAGTCAATTCGGCGTTTCTTTGAAATCTTCAATACCCACCCGTCCATCTATCGACGCGTTGAATTCATCAACCAGTGGATAGAGCATAATTCTGCGGTTCAACGTTACAAAAATTATTTGGTTGAAGTCAAAGTTTTAATCCTCTTGCTACCGGTACTTGGCATTCTCGCTGTGCTGTTGCTGCGTTAGGGCGGTCAACAGATACCTCACTCAAGTAAGCGCAAGCCTCTATAGGAAACCTGTGGGACAATATGGACCCCGCGGGTTACTCTTCTGAACGCTGCGGTTCCGCCTCCTCTTCAATCGCAAATTGTAACCTCTCTACTATCCGGTACAAGGGCAATTCATACTTTTTCTGAAGACGACGTTTCTCATCAGCGATATGAAAAGCGACTAACAACGGAACCCTCTGTTCGTCAAAGCCTTTTCTGAGATAGGATTCAACTAAATTTTTGACGTATTCAACCAGTTCGTTGATTGCTGCTGGCGTTAGGTCTTCTGTCGGTTTTATGGTATAAGGTGTGCCGAGTATAACAAAACGAATCGGCGCGAAATCCTGTTCTTGTTGCATTGTAGTTTTATTGCCCCTTTCGTATATCTTGGTGAACCATATAGAGTTGTGAGGTTACGCTATAGACCTTGCACCCCACTGAGATGCTTGAAAGGAATTCCTGTGAACCTCTCCAGCGGAGGCTTCCGTGTCTATAGGGCTTGACGCATTGTCTCAGTGCACGGCGCAACACCCGTCCATTTCTCAAAAGCGATAGCCCCCTGATGAACTAACATCCCAATACCGCCGAGCGTTTGACAGCCGCGCTCGGTCGCGGCTTGCATCAAAGGTGTTACCGGCGGCGTATACACAATGTCATAAACAATCGTATTCGGTTGAAGCCAGTCAGCGGAAATCAGTAACGGTTGTGTTACATCCATGCTTATCGTTGCAGTGTTGACGAGGAGTTTGCTCTCCCGAACAGAGAGCGGCAATCGTTCATCTGTGAGCCCCATTCCTTGCATGGAAACCCCTGTCTTCTGATCCATCTCTGTTGCTAAAGAAACCGCTTTTTCCACCGTGCGGTTGGCGATTGTAATTGCGGCGACGCCTCTAAGTGCTAACGCAACAACGACAGCCCTCGCAGCACCGCCTGCTCCTAAAACCACGACATTCTCGCCTACCGGCGTCCCAGACGTGTTTTCGTCCTCTTCTAACGCTTGTAAGACACCGGGGGCATCTGTATTATCGCCATGTATGTCCCCTTCAACAAACGTCAGTGTGTTCACAGCACCGATGAGTTCCGCTTCCCGAGAGATTGATGTGAGGAACGGGATGACGGCTTGTTTGTGGGGGAGCGTTACGTTAATGCCGACGACATTAATCGCTTTAAACCCAGCAATCGCAGCTGCCAAATCATCGGGGCGGACATGAAACGGGACATATACATAATCGAGACCTGCTTTCGCAAAAGCGGCATTGTGCATTTGTGGTGAACGACTGTGTGCAACCGGATCACCAATAACACCGACAATACGCGTATGTCCGGTCAATTTTTTTATTCTGCCTTGCGGTTCGATGACGTGCGTCTGGGATTTCATTCTTCAAGTAGGCCTTCAACTTTCTGTTTTGCCGTTTCCATTTTCGGATAGCGAATGTCTCGATAGCCACGAACTTCCTCCACACATTCTAACGCTTGGAGATGCTTTTCATACGTCTCAGCGTCAGTCGGTGAGAAGGTGTCAATTACGCGGGTGATATACCATTCTCGAAACGCTTTTTCCTTGGCGTGCCATTCTGGAAGCCAGCGTCTTAAGAACTTCATCCGTTTCATCAGATGCAATTGCCAATTGCGTGTGTCAATATCCCCTTCAAAATCAAGCCCCATCACGGTGAAATGTGGACGATTGAGATGGACGTATTTAATACTATCACCGTTTGCTGGGTCAACCTGATACAATTCCTTATCCCGCTGCAATTTTTCTTCGCTCGTTAGCAGATGTGCGACATAGACCTCGTCCTTGATGAGCATCACCTTGTGGAGATAGCGAACCGCGGCTTTTGTCGCGCGATAGTTGTATACTTCTGAGTCGTGGGCATAGACCTGTTTAATCTTTTCAACGTATATCCGCGCGTAGTTAATATCCTCGAACTGGATCAAATCATAGATATAGAGTGCCAAGATCCGGTGGATGCTGTCTGAATCGAGATTAAGCGTTTCAATGGTATTTTTAACAAGTGTTACGTATTCTCGCGTTAAACGTTTCCCATTGCGTTTTTTTTCCAGGATCCGTTGTTTTTCGGAGAGCATTTCGGCATAAGTTCCCAGCGGATACTTTTCTGAATGTGTATCCGCAAGGGATTCGATGTTTTCTAAGGCAAGACGGCGTCCAACGGTGAACGCTTTCATATTGGTATCCAAATCGGCGTGCGGGACCATCTGCTTAAGTGCCAATTGGAGGGGTTCCAATTCCAGAGGTATCATTTGCCGTTGGAAGGCTGTCCCCAGAAGCATCATGTTCGCGTAGAGTTTGCTCCCGAACAATTGCTCAGAAACTGTAAATAGATCCGTCCCAAAATATGTGTCCGCATTCGTATAGGTCTGGAGGGACGCTTCAAGGGTCTCTGGATCAAAATGGTCTTTACCGATGAGCGTGGTTATCGTTTCAGTTTTCGCTGTATTCACGACAGCAGTGGTTCGATGTGATGACGCGATGCGGAAGAGCGATTGCGCAGTGATACCCCGGACGGCTTCTAAAATATCAAGCCCTAATAGAAGATCCGCCTTACCATAAGGAATCATTGGCGAGGCGTGAACACCCGGTTGCATATATGTGATGTGGGTGTAAACACCGCCATTGCGGATTGCCAATCCTTTCCTATCGCAAAACGTCACGTCGTAGCCCTGAAGATAACCGGCAACCACGAGGACTTTTGAAATCGTGCCAATCCCCATGCCCCCGACACCGGCGGCGTACATGTTCCACCGCTGCTCGAATGTCCCTAGGGGGGGCGGTGGTAAAGGTTCATCACTCAAGAGTGCACGATTTCTGGAGGTTGTTGTTTGATCTTGAGGCGGGCATTTGCGGGTGACAATAACCTCTTCAAACGCTGGACATGCGTATTTAATTCGGGCGCAAGCACCATCGGAAACACAATTTGACTGATCGATGGCGATTTTCTCACCGTAATCGGTATCGACTATTTTTAATCCCGGACATCCCGTGGCAGTGGTACATTCTCGACAAAACTCACAGACCTCAGGCGTTATATTAATATGCTTTTCGTATTTAAGAAAACCATCTTTAGCGACTGTTTGCCGTTGTTCGCGTCGGATGCGACGCTGATAGGTAATCGCACACTCCTTATCGGCGATGATAATTTTGACACCCGATTTCAGAATGGTTTTCTCCAGATGTTTTTTATAGTTCACCCTGTCTTCCGGGTTGGTCCGCACGATTTCTATATCGGAATTACCCACGAGTCCTTGTGCGACTTGCTCAATATCTTGTGCGAACGTCGGATTGCCGAGGAGGTCAAGCTCACCCGCGGGTGTCGGTTGATGTCCCGTCATCGCTGTTGTCTGATTGTCTAAAATAATGTAGGCGATGTCTTGGTTGTTTTTGATTGAATCCGAAATCGCTGCCATCCCGCCGTGGAAAAAGGTCGAATCCCCCATGAAAACGATCTGCTTGTTTGTGATAAATGGGTCAATACCAGCCCCCGCACCGCCACCCAATGCCATCGCGGAAAGATTGTGCATTAAACGTGGAAACGGTTCATATTTCAGCATTGAATAGCAACCGATATCCCCATGAAAAACGAGATCAACCGGTCCTAAATCATGATGTTTCTTCATATAATCCGCATCCATGAATTGTTTCGTAATTTCAAGGAAGACGCTCGAAGAATCACGATGCGGACAGCCCGGACAAAAGGTAGGGGTCCGCTGGGGAATGTCGATGTGCTGGGCGGAGACCTGTTGTTGGAGTGTTTCCTCACCTGAGATATGTTCCAGATCGATTTTTGGATCGTGATAGGTTGCTGTATGGCTTTCGGTAAAGAGGTTGTGGGAGGGGTTTGTAACCCCGATTCCTCTCTTGCTGGCTGCTGATTGCCGACTGCCATTACCGAAGAGATGTTTGAGAAGTGGGATAAGTTTTTGAATAAGGATAGAGGTATCTAAACCAGAAGTTACCGGAATTCCTGCCAAGCCGTTGGGAAATTGTTTGCCCCACACGTTTACATATCGATCCATATCGCCATTCTGATATCCTTGCGTGATGAATGCTTTTATTTCGTTCTCTAAAAGCGGACGTTTTTCCTCAACCACGTAGATTTCCTCGACCTCTGCAGCGAATTCTCTGATGAGGTCCTTGTCAATAGGATGCGTCATACCGAGTTTGAGAATCGGGATTTCACCGTCCAACCCGAGTTCCCCGAGGGCATGGAGCAGGCAACTATAAGCCAAACCCGCACTGACAAACCCGAGGCGGTGTTTCTTCCGATTTGGCGTTTCTTCTATGAACTGGATTGTGTTAAGTCCGAGGTTCCGGGCTGTCTCAAGGGCGGTGGGGATCCGCTCTCTCAATGCCTCCACTTCAATCTGTGCAGTATGTGGCGGGAGAATGACCCGTTTATCGGCATCGATGTGTTGGGTATCCAAGTTGATCTGCTTCAAGTCGCTAATTTCGGGATAAATGTTAGGATGGAGTTCTACAGCGCCCCCGCCGCTTGCCTGGTTTTCGGTAGTTAAGTAGCAGACGTAGAGGTTCGATGCCGCGGAAATTTGGAAGGCGCAGTGAACCCAGTCCTTAAGTTCCTGAAATGTCGCAGGTTCAATCAGAGGTGTTTGGACATGCCGTGCCAAGAATCGGGAATCAGCGGGGACCTGTGTGCTATGGGACCATGTATCGTCACCGACCACAACAACGGCACCCCCGGTTGTTCCTGCAAGGTTACTGATCGCCAGTGAATCAGCGGCGACATGAAAGCCAACACTCTTCATAAATGCAATCGCGCGGACATCCGCCATCTGCGAACCGTTGAGGCGCGCGATACTCAATGCCTCGTTGTTGGCTATCTGCGCGACGATGCCGTTGGTTTTCAACAATTCAGCATTGCGTTCAATAGTGTCAAATACTTCGGCGAGTGGGGAGCCGGGGTAACCCGTGAGGAGGCTAACACCGCTCTCTAAGGCACCCTTAACTAATAACTCGCATCCGGTATAGACATGTGTTCCACTGGCTTGTGTAAACCTGTCGTCCATTTTTTAAATGTTCCTTGCGGTTCGGTCCGATTGGTTTGGCTATTGACATTCTACTCCGTAGAGTCGCTTTCCACTACATTCCAAGCTGCGCACTTTTTTAATGAGTGCTTGTGCGCGGTTGGGCATCTTTGGCAAACGTCCTGTCTTTGGGAGGCCTGCCGGAAATGCCGTGGTAAGCCGCTCAGGGGCCCATGAATTAAAAGCTATTTTTCGGACAATAGTTCTCGGGCATGTGCAAGTCCTATTTCGGTTTCTTCACCGCCGTGCATTCGGGCGATTTCGTTAACCTGTTCTTCTGCGGTCAACGATTTCGCAGTAATCAGGGTCCGCTCGCCGATCACCTGCTTTTCGACCCGAAAATGTCTATCTGCAAAACGGGCAATCTGTGGCAAATGTGTAATGCAAATAACCTGAGAAGATGCTGAGAGTTCCTTCAACTTTTTGCCGACTACGTCTGCAACCTTGCCGCCGATGCCGCTGTCGATTTCGTCAAAGAGCAGTGTAGGGATCTCGTCGACTTGAACCAACACTGTTTTTAATGCGAGCATGATACGCGAGATTTCACCACCTGATGCGATTCTGGCGATCGGACGCGCTTCGGATCCTACATTCGGTGCAATTAAGAATTCCACGTCGTCCATCCCATCGGCGCGGAAGGCATAGCGTTGCCCGTCTATCTGAAACGGACCCCGCGCATCCGGCATGAGCCGAACGGAGGCATGAAATTCCGCTTTGTCCATCCCGAGCGTGCGTAACTCCTTTTCGATCCGTTCTGAAAGATGCTGAGCAACGTGCTGCCGCTTCGCGGAGAGCGTAGTACATAGCCGTTGTGCTTCTTGAATGGTGCTGTCGATCTCCGTCTGCAGCAAATCCTGTTTCTCTGTCCCGAGGTGTAGCGTCTCTAATTTTTCTTCCGCATCGGCGTGATACGCCAATATCTCTGCAATAGTGTTTCCGTAGCGGCGTTTGAGTTTCGCTATCAACGCTAACCGATCGGTCACTTCGTCCAACCGCATTGAATTGGACTCGATCGTTTCTGAATAGTATCGGACCTGTGAAGTGATGTCCTCCAATTCGTAAAGCGATGATTCCAACCGGTCTCCCAATTCCGAAAGGCTGTCATCAATTTCGGACAATTTTATCAGTTCCTTCGCGGCGTCTTTCAGGCGTTCAAGCGGGCTGCCGTAACTTCCCATCTCAGAGCCGCCGCTATCCAGTTGTTGATACACGTAGTTTGCGGATTTGCGCAACGCCTCTGCGTTCTTCAAGATCCGCGCTTCATCTGCCAATTTTTCGTCTTCGCCTTCCTCCAGATGTGCCGAAGTCAGCTCTTTAATTTCAAATTCGAGGAGTTCCTTTTCCCGTTCTGATGCTTTCAAGGTTTCCGCCAGAGACGCTGCTTCTTGTTGCAAAGTCCGTAACTGGGCGTATATCTTGCCGACGTGTCGTTGTGCCTCACTGTTGCCGCCGAAATCGTCCAAGAGTTTGAGATGCGTCTGTGTTCTAAATAACGATTGGTGTTCGTGTTGACCGTGTATATCGACAAGTAATGTGCCGAGGGCTTGCAGTTGCTTCAAATTCACCAAGCGTCCGTTGACTTGGCAACGACTCCTACCGTTCGCGGTGATTCTTCTGGAGAGGATCACGGCATCCGATGGATCCAGTATATCGCTAAAAGAACCTTTCAGGACTGGATCAGCCGTTTCATCAGAGTTTGTATGCCAGATCGGATGTTCATCGTCGGGAGCAACGCTTGCTATTACTTCCGCGAAATCGGTATCTTCACGGACAATATCAGCGGAGGCTCTCTCACCCAATACCAATCCGATCGACCTGAGAATAACCGACTTACCAGCACCCGTCTCGCCCGTGAAAATATTCAGACCCGATGCCAGTTCCAAATCAAGTTCATCTATGAGGGCAATGTTGCGAATAGAGAGTGTTTCGATCATTTTTTAAACCATTAACGTTGGGCATTGTTCCCCTACGTTCCACAACGGTTTTCGGTTAATTCCAACTCGGATAGGAATATGTATATCCCTTATTAAATAACCCGAGTCGCTACTAACGGGTTTCGCCTGTTTGAAGAACCCTTTTCAGCACCTTTCTTCACCCCCGGGGAATGCCATAAGGCATTCATACCGTTGATTCCGGGGTGATATGTCTATAGAGAATCGTGTGTTCAACCTCTTGCACTCCCGGGGAATGCCATACGGCATTCATACCGTTGATTCCGGAGTGCTATGTTTTATAGATAGGTTATTAAATAACCCAAGTTGCTTACAAATTTTGGACATTTCAACAGCGCGGGCAATTATTTAAAAATTCTCTCGCCCAACATGAGCTTTTCGCGTAAGGCTCTATAGTAACTATGGTTCTGTGAACGGATGAGTTGAATTGTTCGCTCCGCTTTTTTCACGCTGATGACGGCACCCGCAGTGAGACTGTATGTCTCGCGTTGACCGTCCACAAAAACATCTACACTCTGGTATGCAGCGCGCATTTTGACGGTTATTTCCGCGGCGCCGTCGGCGATGAAAGGACGCACTGTCAAGCTATGGGGTGCGATGGGTGTCAGCAGAATCGCCTCCACCTGTGGTGCAACGATCGTCCCAGCACAGGAGAGCGAATAGCCGGTCGATCCGCTCGGCGTTGCGATGATCAACCCATCGGCGTTATACGGTATAAAGAGTTCTCCATCGACGTAAGCATCTAATTCAATGAGATGCGTGTAGTGCCGAATCACAACATCGTTGAGTGCGAAAGTTTTAATCTTACCTTGCGGTTCAGTCAACTGGCTTTCGTGTTCGACGGGTTTCCCTTCTCTATATCCGCCCTCTGTCCGGGCAAAGTCCCCTCGTCCCTGCGCGTTACGGACTGCGTTTTTGGTGTTAATGTTCCCTTGCAGTTCGTTAGAGTCGGCTTGGAGACCGTTCACAATGACCTCTAACATCATCCGATGTTCTATCCGATAAGCTCCTGTCAAAAGGGCGTTCAGGGTCGGATACAGTTCATCGAGGGAGGCGTCTGTCAGAAATCCAAGGGTCCCGATGTTGATCGCTAAGATAGGCACATTTTCAATCTTCGGTGTATGCGCTGCGCTGAGGAGCGTCCCATCTCCACCGAGGACGAGAAGGACATCGGCGTGCTCTACAACCTCTGTTTTGGAGATGCCCGTTTGAGGGTGTCCTAATGCAACGGCTTGTTCGTCTGATAGAAGTGGAACGGTACCCTGTTCCTCTAACCACATAGACACGCCTTCGACGACACCCGCCGCGTTTGCTTTGGTCGTATTGACGAATAAACCGACGTTCTTTATTTTTTTCATTTACATTTAATTCTCTAAACGCGTAAATAAGTAGATAACCCCACAACCGACAAGAAAAGCCGCCAGCGTGATAAGTAGGTTCATATCAAAGTGCGGTAAGATATGAGCCGTGTCTATCCGTTCCCCATCTATCAGTGTGAACTCGCGAAAGGGCCATAACCCATAAAGTGAACCTACCATCAGTCCGATGAGAAAGGCGATCGTCAGGTTCCGATAGCGTTCCAGTAAATAATTGAGCAAACGTGTAAATGCTAAGAGTCCGAACAAGCATCCAACTGTTGTGAAGCTAATAATGAGTAAACTGCCCAGCAATGACGCCTCGAGGATCCCGTTGAGCAATTCTGGAATACTCTCTAACATTGTGTTTATCGCCGTCAAGAGCGGAAAGTAGACCCCGAGGGCGAGCATCAGAAACGAACCGCTAATACCGGGCAGAATCATTGCTGAAATCGCCAGCGCGCCGCTCCCAAAAAAAAGCACGAGTTCCCAGGACGTTGGCAGCGCAGTGCCCCGTTCGGATACCTCGCTACCTGTCGTTGTTTCTATCCCAGATTTATACGCCACCCGATCTAACTGTTTTTCGGTGGTCCCAATAGACAGACTTAATATCAGTGCAACAGCGATCAGTAGGACTAACAGTTCTTTCCAACCGAACGCCTTGAGCATACGCATCGGTATCAGGATAGAGATCAGAATTAAACCGCTAAAGAACCCGTAAGTCGCATCGTGGTGATGGTTTAGTAGATAAACAATCAGTTTTGATGTGAGCAGGACGGCGGCGATCGCACCGATGCCTAACAGTGATAGAAAGCCGAAATCAATTCGACGGAGTTCTGCCTTTGCGTCTTCCAGAGCGTTTTTTCTTAAGGTCGCACCTCTCAACAGTTTTTTTACCGTTGAAAGCCCGATACACCGTAAGGCACCGATGAGTCGTTCATAGATACCTAAAACGAGGGCAAGCGTCCCGCCACTCATACCCGGGATGATGTTGGCGATACCTATCAGAAAACCGTTAATAAAGAGCCGAAGTGAATCCATGTATTAGTTGTCGGTTGTCAGTTAAGAGATTCTTTGGTGCATCCAGAACCATTTATGGTGAATGCTAAAAATATATAGACATTCTCTGAGATTTATGTTAGCCTCTGGTATTATGAGATATTCCATAGATTTACGCCAACGCGTCCTGAAATATATCCAAGAGGGTGGCACGAAAGTTTCGGCATCCCAACGG
>JAJEIP010000089.1 GCA_022827885.1 Candidatus Poribacteria bacterium | reverse complement strand
TGGCGATAACGTTGGAATTCTGATGAATCCGTCCAAATTTAAAATTATTTACTCCACTTTGCTTCCTTTTGCGTCTATATATTCGCCTAAGTTTCCACCTTATCAAAAAAAACAAACAAAAAATTACAGGACTTACGCAATTTTGACCGTAGGACCCATTAGGAGATAGAGACTTCTGAAAAAACATAGGTGTTCTGGCGGCACTACCTTACCGGTTATGCTACAAAAGAGCGCCGTTCGTAAGTCCTAAAATTATACGGATAGGGCACCACAGAACACCAGCATTAGAGAAAATTCCTTGTTTTTTTAATCAAAAACAGTGTATGTCTGTCTAAAATTAAGGAGCAACTTGGGTTATATATTTACACATCTCTTTCCTTAAAGGAGGCAACATTTTTGGACAACCATCTATTTTCTTCACCAAAATTCCGAAGAATCACAATCTACCTATCTCTTATTGCGCTGTTGCATACCCTTGCTACCATAGGTAGGGTTTGTAACTCGGCTAACGTCGAACGGCACAGTAAACAGATTAAGGCGTATCGTACCTATCAAAGTATTGAAATTGATGGTGATTTAACAGAGGAGGATTGGCAGCACACGGAGGTTATGGACGAGTTTGTCCAAGTCGAACCCCACGAAGGTGAAGCTCTTTCCGAGCCAATGGAACTTCGGATCCTCTATGATGATGAGAATATCTACTTTGGTTTCACCTGTTACGAGTCGGATATATCTAAACTCATTGCCAATGAAATGCGTCGGGACTCACGCGACTTACACGAAAACGACAACGTTTTTGTGTTATTAGATACATATAACGACAAACGAAGCGGCTTTTTCTTTCGGATGAACGCTCTTGGTGCGGTGCAAGACAGAGCCATAACCAACAGTGGAGACACGTTTAACTCGGATTGGGATGCTGTTGTTGCCTGCAAGTCGAAAATCAATGATTCTTACTGGACAGCGGAACTGAGCATCCCCTTTAGTCAACTCCGTTTTGAAAAGAACGATCCGATGACATGGGGGATCAACGCCGGACGCGGCATTGCGCGTTCCCGGGAAGAGGCGATATGGATGCCAGTTCCAGCCTCTTACGGGGGTAGAGCAAAATACCGAACCGCCCACGTCGGAAACCTCGTTGGATTAGAAGGCATCGCCCCTTCCCGAAACTTGGAAATTCTCCCGTATATTCTGCCCGGACTTACACAGGTCAACGGCGACACGCAACTCCGGACGACCCGCGAATTTAAACTCGGCTTTGATGCCAAATACGGTATTACCTCAAATCTCACCGCCGATATTACCTACAACACAGATTTCGCGCAGGTTGAAGCCGATGAAGAACAGGTAAATCTTACCCGATTCAGTCTCTTTTTTCCCGAAAAGCGTCCTTTCTTTTTAGAGGGTGCCGGACTCTTTGACTTCGGCATACCGCGGACCAGTTTTCGCCGACCGCCCCCGATGCTCCTTTTCTACAGCCGTCGTATTGGACTTGCGGAGGGAAACGCGATCCCCATTATCTTGGGTGGAAAAACGAGTGGTAAGATCGGTTCTTATGGCGTTGGGTTCCTCAATGTGTTGACAGATGAATTCCACGAGGACGATACGGAAGAGGATCCGCTTGAGGTTCCGCGCACCAATTATTCCGTAATGCGCATCACGAAGGACATTGCCTCAGGTTCCCGCATCGGCATGATTGCTGTGAATAAAGACGAAATTGGTGACTACAACCGCGCAGGGGGCTTCGACTTTGAATACCGTCCGAATGACCGTTTGGATGTGCGTGGTTTGTGGTCTCGCACGTTCGAACCCGGGGCATCTGGAGAAAATAATGCCTGGTATCTCGGTTCCAACTGGCGGAGCAATCGGTTTCGTGTAGAGGGTTCATATACGGACATTGATGCGGATTTCAACCCTGCCGTCGGCTACGTCAGACGGACGGGCATCCGGCAATTCCGCGGTGAGGCGCGCTGGGTCCCTATGCCGCAAAGATTCGGAATCCGACAAATTTGGACGGGTCCAGAGGTTAACTATATTCTCAATCATAACAACGAATTGGAAGAGTGGGATATTTCTTACACCAACTGGTTTGAATTTGACACCGGAGATTATATCCTTTTCAACGCCGGACGCACCTTTGAAAATCTGAACGACGTTTTCGATTTCAGAGAGGGCGTAGAGATTCCGATAGGCGACTACTCGTCTAACTCGTATAGCGTACGTCTCTCGAGTAGTGATAGCCGTTCGATCAGTGCAACACTCGGCGGTGGGCTTGAAGATTTCTACGAAGGTGAAGTGCGCAGGGCATCCATAGAAACCACGGTTAAACCGAACGGTCATCTGAGTGTAAGTGCCCAGTACCAATTTAATCAGGTCGTTGACTTGCCCACAGCGTATTTTACCGATGGAAACCCTCGCCCTGTTTACGTCAACCTTTTCAGAGGCAGAGTAGACTATTCCTTCACCACCGGACTCTTTGCCAAACTATTCGCACAATGGAATGCCGATACGAACGTTGTGTCCACCAACTTCCTTATCAATTATATCTATCGTCCCGGCAGCGATTTCTACTTCGTTTTCAATCAAACGTATGATACGAACGGCACGACGCGATCTCGTCTATTGGATTCAGCAGTGGTCGCGAAGATGACTTATTGGTGGAACCCATAATCCGAGAAACGCGATTGCCTTGACACAAAATTGAAATTGTGTTAAAATATAAAGTATGTTTATGCTAAAATAGGACTTATGAATTGTGAATAATTATTGGGTATTTTTTTAAACTTACTTTAGCCGACCACTTAACATAGGAAACACGAGCGAACAGTGTGCTGAACCTGAAATTATCCCTCTTTTGTTTCGCAGGAGGAAAAACAGATGAATAGCAGAGCTTCCGGCATGCTCAGTGAGATGCAGCAGCGTCGGGCTGAGCGTAAAAAACCGAAGCGTTTTGTCGCTTTAAAAAAAGTTTCGCTTGATGCCAGTCAGCAGCACGGCATTTCTACGGCACGAACGAACCTACCCAAGCATCCTATCACACAAATGCACGTTGGACGGAGTTCCGCGGCGTTTGTCGTCGCAATGGTGTTTCATGCCGTCATAGCGATCATCATCGGTGTCTTTTATATCGCCGATCGGATTGAATTTGAACAAGAGACGTTTGATATTAGTATCGTCACGGAAGACACAAAAACCAAACGCCGGTTCATGCGCAGGGAAGTCCCGAAGTTTAAGCAGGCAAGACAGGACCCACAGCAAGTCCGTGTCCAACGCCCCGTGAAGACTTTCACTGACCAGCCTCTATCGAATGATGCTTTTGCGATCCATCAGGGTCTTGACACTACAGGGGACCTCACAACCCCCACTGATGAGGGACCGAATTTTATAGAGGTCAATCGCGATTTTGTAAAGCCCACGACGAGTGTTGAAACCGATGCAAGGGCACCGGCATTTGAAATACAGCGTGAGGCAACAACCCTGATTGACAAGCTTGATACCACGGCTCCCGATGCGGCCCTCGGGTTGGATAGTGTGAATTTTAAGAGCGAGCCGGGTGTCATTAAACCGCAGGTCAAGTTCCTGGCAGAGAAGAAATATCCAGAGGCTGCATCAAAGGCAGGCAAAGAAGGCGAAGTACTTTTACAGGTAACTATTGATGAGAATGGCGTTCCGACGGATATTGTAGCACTTACAGATATTGGATTTGGATTTGAGGAGGCAGCGATTGCGATGTTGCGGAAGAGCACTTTTCGCCCGGCTACGAAGGCTGGAAAACCCATCAGTCTGCAAGTTCAAATACCGGTGACTTTTACACTTAAAGATAGAAAGTAGTGGCACGGCGACGAGAAGCGCGTAAATTAAACACTGATTTTTAGCAAGCCTTTTGCGGCGAAGTTACGCACTAAGTTGACCACAGAATGGCGTGCTGTGTCGGCTATTTGCGTCTGCTCAAATGTGAGTTGAGCCGTTTCCACTTCAATGGCTTCTGCCTGTGAGGCTGACATATTTTCAAAGAATCGGTCGTGTATAGCAGTCGGGGCGTTGTGTAGGGCAAGGGCTAAAGTGGATTTGTCCAATACTTGTAAAATAGTTCTGATTGCTTCATTCTCCAAATTCCCCAAATCTTCAAACGTAAACAGCTGCTCAGAGACGCTCTCCACCACTTCAGGTTGCTTTTCGCCTAATGCTTCGAGTAATGCATTCTGTTCTGTTACGTCCAGATACGATAACAATTTTGCGAGGTTCGTGGTCCCTTCACCCAAGAAGGTGGTTTCTTGGATTGCTGTCTTAATCCTCTCAATCTGTTCATTCCAAATTTGCCGAGCGTTTTCAGAGGCAACCGTCTCTGTCTTCGTTACCTTTTCAGCAATACTCACCTGCTTGTCAAAAGGGAGCTGCGCGAAAATTTTTCCGGCATGTGTGGCGAGAACATTTCCTATGGATTCAGTTTTTAGGTGTGTACAGATAACAAAAAACACTGCCGCGTCCGTATCGTCCACATTTTGGAATGCTGCCAAAGCCACCTGCGGATGCGTTTCGTCAAGAAGGTCAGTAAGTTCTTGCAGCGCTGCCTCGTCTAAAAAGGTGGGTGTGGTCTGTGCATTCGTGTTAGGAAGGGACACCTTGTACCCCCTTCTTCCCGGCGATTACTTCACCAATTCGGTAAGTAGATTCTCCAGACGCGTTGAGAGATTCCAGCGCAGCATCAACGGCATCGGGAGCGACAATCACCACCATCCCAATTCCCATATTGAAAACCCTGTACATTTCCGGCTCTTCAACGTCCCCTTTCTCTTGGAGAAACGGGAAAATGGGCGGAATTTCCCATGTCCGGTTCCGAATGTAGGCGGTACACCCGTCTGGTAAAATCCGCTCTACATTTGCTGGTAAACCGCCTCCGGTGATATGGGCAATCCCTTTAATGTCGCATCCCGGACGAAGGGACAAAATGGATCTGACGTAACTTTTGTGGCACGCCAGGAGTGCTTCCCCGACTGTGGCAGAGAGTTCAGGAAGATAGGTATCTACACCGTAATCGCATCTATCGAACAGAATACGCCGAGCGAGTGTAAAGCCGTTTGTATGTAAACCTGCGGATCCTAAACCGATGAGTTGATCTCCGGGCGTAATTCTCTCTCCGGTAATCACGTCTGCTTTTTCAACCGCCCCGACAACAGTCCCCACCAAATCGTATTCACCGGGTGTATAGATATCTGACAACTCTGCGATTTCGCCACCGATTAATGCACACCCAATCTCTCTGCATCCCGATGCGAGACCGGTTATGATCTCTTCAATCACCGCTGGTGCGACTTTGCTAATGCCGATATAATCTAAAAAGAAGAGCGGCTCTGCGCCCTGGACGACGATATCGTTGCCGCAATGTGCCACAATATCGAAACCGACGGTGTCGTGCCGTCCGACTTTAAAGGCGACCTTTAGTTTTGTGCCAACGCTATCTGTACTGGAAACGAGAACGGGTTCTCGATAGGTTTTAAGTGCAAAAAGCCCGCCGAAACTCCCGACATCACTAAGTACTTCAGGTCGATAGGTAGTTTGGACCAGGCTTTTAAGCCGGGATATAGCCTCGGATTCTGCTTCAAACGAAACGCCAGCATCGGCGTATGTTAAAGGCTTCTTAGCTGCCATCTGATTTTTCTTGTTCCTTTAATAATTGTTGACGAAGAGGTGAAACATCTTTCTTCGGTCTTAGGAGACTCACGACTAACACGATCCCGCTAATGCCCAAAGCTATGAGAACACCGATCTCTTCCGCCTCCGCTGCTGTCATATTCGGTCGCAGTTTCTCTATCAGAAACGGAAGAACCCTACTCAGAACCATACCAAGGATGGCACAACCGAGCAGAGAGATAAGCGTGTGCCGTCCTTGCGCTGTCCCTATCGGATTCGGTTTCTTCTGTTTGCCACGTTGTCTATACTGCATAAAATTTCCCTCGCAAGGCGTGCTTCCAAGTCCATATGAAGGCCGGGTTTAATCTACGATTAAAGGGAGTTGTTGTGAGGATTCTTCCACAAACGGAATGGGATATTTTCCATCGAAACAGGTGGTACAAAAATTCTGAGGTGTTTCCACGGATTGGAGCATGCCGTCAATACTGAGATACCCGAGACTGTCAGCCCGGATGTATTTACGGATTTCCTCAATTGTATGTGAACTTGCGATTAACTCGCCACGGGTCGGTGTATCTACACCATAGAAGCATGCGAATTTATTCGGGGGGGATGCAATGCGGAGATGGACGGCTGTTGCCCCGCCTTGCCGCACCATTTTGATGAGTTTTCTGCTGTTCGTTCCGCGCATGATTGAGTCGTCTACGAGGACGACCCGTTTGCCGTGCAGCACATCGCGCACCGGGTTCAATTTCACCTTCACCATTAGTTCTCGGATATCCTGCGCCGGGTTCATAAACGAGCGTCCGACAAAGGGGTTCCGAGACAGCCCTAAATCGAAAGGAATGCCAGATTCTTCGGCGTATCCGAGGGCGGCAATCGTTGCAGAGTCAGGTACGGGAATAACAACATCTGCTTTGACGGGATGTTCGCGGGCGAGTTGTCTACCGAATTCGCGGCGTCTGTTGTTGACGCTCTGTCCGAACATCATGCTATCCGGTCGCGCCAAATAGATATATTCAAAGATGCATTGCGATAATTGTGATTCTTTTTTATGAAAACGGAGTGACTCTACCCCACGATGCGTGGAGCGTGTGAATACTAACTCCCCCGGGTCCACTTCACGTATCGGTTCGGCTTCAATCACATCAAAAGCACACGTCTCAGAGGCTAACACATAAGCATCACCGAGTTTCCCGAGCCAGAGGGGTCGAAATCCGTGGGAATCGCGTGCGCCTATGAGTGTATTTTTATCCATACATACGAACGAATACGCGCCCTCAATACTTCGCAGGGCATCAATAATTCTGTATTCCAGCGCTTGCTTCCGCGAATGGGCGATCAAGTGAAAAATGACTTCAGTATCCAAACTGGTGCTAAAAATGGAACCTGCATTCTCTAAATGATTCCGAATTTGCAGCGCATTGACGAGATTGCCGTTGTGGCCGAGTGCGAGGGGACCTTGCTTATAGTTTCGGACCAAAGGCTGTGCGTTTTCGAGCGTGCTTTCCCCGGCGGTTGAATACCGGTTATGTCCGATAGCAATATGCCCTTTCAATCCGGCTAAAGCCTCAGTGGTGAAAACCGAATGAACGAGTCCCATACCGTGGTGGTATGTGAATTTCTCGCCGTCTGATGCGACCATACCGCTACTTTCTTGACCTCGATGCTGAAGGGCGCGCAACCCTAAATACGTCAATTCTACTGCTTTTGGATGGCCGAAAACGCCGAATACACCGCATTCGTCCTTTGGTTTATCATCGTATTGCATGTTGACGGGTGAAACCTCCAGCGCGGACCCTTGATTTAACTGATGGCCTCTGATGATCAGAGATTTCATCAGGGTAAATCCGAAGAATCAGCGGTCGATTTTCGCAACAGTTCATTAAAGAAGCCTCTCCTGAATTTAAGCCTGTTCTACAGGCACTTCCGTTTTTTCTACGGATGTTAATCTATATCCCAATATTGCCCCGATAGGCGTCGCAAGAATGTACCAGATTTCGACGGGTAAACCGAAGTGTACCCACCCTCGCATGGGGAGCGAGATAATATAGGCGAGCGTTTTAAGAACGGGTAGGATCAACGCCAAGATCAGATTCGGTCTGCCAAATATTTCCCACGGCACGTTAAGGAGTGCCAGTAAACCGACAACAGCCGGTGGTCCCAAAAATGCCCCCGAACAGAGGGGTTTTAGTGGAATATCAGTGCCAAATTTTCGACTCACAAATCGGATTCCTGTGCTTGCCCCTATAATCGCAGTTCCGTATGTGACGCTCAGCGAAATGAGGAGGAATAAACCCACCCAGAAACCGTGATTGACTCGGTCCCCAAGCAGGGATTGCCAGATAAGCTTCTCAAATATCAGCAGACACATCCACCCACCTGCCAACCCAATGACACTCCCTGCGGCGATTTGTCCAACCGTTAGTGTAATGTTATTTTTAGTTTCCATGCGGTCCCGACTTTCTATTTAAATTTTCAATTCTATTGTAGCACAATGCCATATTATTGTCAAAAGAATCTCATCTTTTTTCTCTGGGGTCATTTAGAAATGAAATATCCATCCAGCACAAAAATTGGGATTGACGAAACGGCGAATATCTATTAGAATGCCGACAACACTCGGTGTTTACAGCATAAACAACAGCCCCGTTTTAGACGGAGGAAAAGAAATGCAAGAATATTTAGAGATTCAGAAACCTGAACTTGATTACACTTACGAGTTTGAGACCGATCAACTTTCCCTCGTGTCTGAATGTCTTGAGGCACACGGCTTCGCGATTATCAAAGATGTCCTGCCTCCTGATCTGGTCGCCAGTTTAAAGCAGGCGGTCTTTGATGGTACAGATCCGAAACGGGAATTAGCGCATGGACAGAGTAGCACCCGACACGCGTGGATTGAGTCTGGACCGGGGGCTTGGCAGCTGCTGGGATACGACCCCTTTATGAAAATCCATCGGCACCTGATTGGTGCCAAGGAATTGACCCTGCACCGATCTGCCGCTATCATTCGGATGCCTGGCTCTCAACCCGTTACATGGCATACGGACTGGTGTGGGTTTTCAACGGATGTCCCTAAAAATTCCGGTGATGTGTTGAATCGTGGACTTTGGCCCTCGGGTAAATGGTTCTATCTGACGGGTTCTCGGCCGG
Source organism: Candidatus Poribacteria bacterium (assembly GCA_022827885.1). Classification (GTDB taxonomy): domain Bacteria; phylum Poribacteria; class WGA-4E; order WGA-4E; family WGA-3G; genus WGA-3G. The sequence goes on along the minus strand of JAJEIP010000089.1, from coordinate 21,040 downwards.
AGCACGGTGGGTTATGCGTCATTGAGGGGTCCCACGTGGAGAACTGGGAGGGTCCCGAAGGCTTCAACCTGACAGCGGATAAACGTTCCTTCTATAAGATCGGTGAAGAAGAAAAGCCTTATGCAGGTTTTGATATTCCGGGTTTAGTGCCACTCTTTACGAATCCAGCGGACATGATTGTGTTTGCACACCGGACGTATCACGGTGCGTTCCCGAATCAGATTGATGAAGTTCGATTGTCGTGTGGTGTCGGTTTTCGGAGACGGGATCACCACATCGATATCCCGTGGGAGATCCCGGAAGAAGGCAGGCAGTTTTTAGCGGACCTACCGTCGCACTTTCACCGATACACACACGGCTACACCAGCATCAATCTGAATTGGCGAGGGTAAGCACGGTCGGCGGGGTTAGAACCCCGCCAGCAGAGGACAATGATTAGACATCGCTCCTACAGATCACCGATGTAGCAGGCGATGAAGAAGAGTGCGAAGTAGTAAATGACGGGATGAATCTCTTTCCTGCGTCCCGTCACCAGTTTCAAAAACGCCAATGAGATCAATCCAAAGCCGATGCCGTCTGTAATACTGAAGGAGAGCGGCATCATTAGCATCGTAAGGAACGCCGGAATGGATTCCGTGATGTCTTCCCAGTCAATCTGATTGACGTTCCTGAGCATCAACCCACCGACAACGATGAGGGCAGGCGCAATAATCGGATAAAGGAAAGCAGAGGGCCCGATCTGAAACCCACCTCCCACAATTTTAACAAGAGGATATAAAAAGAGAGAGAGTAACATGCAAACCCCTGTAACGGCAGCGGTAAGCCCTGTCCGTCCGCCTTCGGTAATCCCTGTCGCGCTTTCGATGTAACACGTCACTGTTGAGGTACCGAGTAAGGCACCACCAACGGTACTCCCTGCATCTGTCAAAAGTGCCCCTCTGGCTTTTGTGAGTTTTCCCTCTTCCATCAGTTCCGCCCGATAGCCGATAGCCGTGAGCGTCCCGATACTATCAAACATATCAATCGCGAAGAACACAAAGATAATGGGAATGAGTTCGAGTTTAGCGAAGATATTAGGTAGCTGCAGCTTGAAGAACGTTGGTGCGATAGACGGCGGCGCTGCGGCGATTCCATCAAACGAGGCAACACCGAAAATGAGGTTAGCGACAGTTGAAATAAAGATACCGATCAGGATCGCGCCGCGCACCTTGCGTGCGATGAGGGTAAGCGTTACAGCAATCCCGAAGAGCGAGAGTAGGACAGGCGCGGCGTCGAGGGCACCACGGGTTATAAACGTGGCGGGATCTTTTGTAATGATTCCACTCATCTGGAGTCCAATGAAGGCAATGAATAACCCGATCCCGATAGCAATGGCATTTTGGAGTGAGTGTGGCAGGGCATTCATGATGGCTTCACGGACCCCCACAAATGAAAGGATGAAGAACAGCATACCTGCGATGAAAACAATTCCCAATGCCTCCTGCCAGGGGACGCCTGAACCCCTGCAAAGGTCAAAAACGAAATAGGCGTTAAGTCCCATACCGGGTGCCAATACAACGGGATAGTTCGTTAGAAATGCCATGAAGAACGTTGCGAGTGCACTGGATAGGCAGGTCGCAACCATAACGGCCCCATAATCCATACCGGACAACGAAAGCATTGCGGGTTGCACGAAAATTATATATGAAATCGTCATAAAATTCGTGAGCCCTGCAACGAATTCTCGTCTTAAGGAAGTGCCGTTTTCTTTTATCGCAAATAACTTTTCAAGCATCATTTTCCCTCCTTGTCTGAGTTAAGTGAATATAGGCAAGTGGTGTCGGGATTCGGAGATCCCTCCTACTGGGGAAAGTTTGGCTGCAGCACACCATAAGGCAATTGCTCTCCCTTTAAACCGGCAAGTAAATTCTCCATCGCCATTGTCATCATCTTCATCCGAGTCTGGACAGTAGCACTCCCAAGATGTGGTGCGATGATAACATTCTCCAAGTCGAGAAGCGGATGGTCGGTATTAATCGGTTCCGGCTCGGTTACGTCGACAGCGGCACCTGCGATCTGTCCCTGCTTGAGAGCCTCATATAAAGCGTAGTGATCAACGACAGGGCCTCTCGCGATATTGACCAAAATCGCTGTCTTTTTCATTAAGGCGAGTTCAGCGGTGCTGATGAGGTGTGTTGTTTCCTCGGTCAACGGGACGTGAAGTGTCACAAAGTCAGAGGCTTCTAATAGATTTTCAAGTGTTACGTATTCTACGCCGAGTTCCTGTTCCCAGTCTGGGCGGCGTTCACGTTTGTAGTAGAGGACACGCATGTCAAAAGCTCTGGCACGTTTGGCAACGGCATGCCCGATTCGTCCCATTCCCACAATCCCTAAAGTAGAATGATGTACATCGGTTCCCCAGAGGATGTTTGGGTCATAGTAATGCCACTGCTTATCAACTTGGACGTGGTTATAAGCAGGAACAATATTCCGAGCGGCAGCGAGCAGGAGCGCCATGGTCATATCGGCAGTGGTATCACTGAGAACCCCGGGTGTATGTCCAACGGCGATCCCGCGTTCTCTACACGCTTCAACATGGACGTGGTCATACCCGACCCCGACGACAGAGATAGCTTTGAGATTCGGTGCTGTCGCAATCATTTCTGGAGAGACAGGCTCATGCCCATACGTCATCAATCCATCGAGTGGCGGAATTCTTTCAGCGATGGGCGGTAAAATGGCACTCGTGTGCCACATATCGACCTCACATTCTTCTGCTATCTTTGTGAGTATCTCTTCCCGAACAGGACGCGTAATAAAGACTTTAAATTTCGACAAAGCATTTCTCCTTAATGGTTATCAGTTGTCAGTTGTCGGTAAGAAGTGGTTTTGTTAAACCAAAACCTCTTAACCGATAACCATTCTGCTATTCATGATCTGCGATAAAAAATCCGTATCGGTGTACCGTAAAATCCGAATTCCTCCCGAAGACTGTTGATAAGATACGCTTGATATGGCTGCTGGACGCGATGGACATTCCGTCCGAAGATTAAAAAAGTGGGTGGTTTGGTTCCGACCTGGGTGATATATTTGAGTGCGGGCCGGGCACCTTTAACCCGCGGCGGTGGATGTGCATTTCGCAACTCTAAAAGTAACTCGTTGAGTGCGGGTGTAGGGATGTGCGTACAATACTCACGGTAGACCTCAAGTGCAGTCGTTAATACTTGGGTAACACGTTGTCCAGTGAGTGCCGAAATAAAGACCCGTGGCACATAACTGAGTTGCGGAAGTTGAACATCTATCGCATCCATAAACGCTGGATGTGTTGTGTTATCTTTATCAATCAGGTCCCACTTGTTCATGACTAAAACGGAGGCCTTCCCTTGTCGCTCGATGAAATTAGCGATCGTCTTATCCTGTTGTGCGACTTCTTGGGTTACATCCAGCACAAGGACAGCGATGTCGCTCTGGCGAATGCTGTGTATAGCACGTTGGACGGTTGCGGATTCAAGTTCATCCTTGATAGTGGATTTACGCCGCATTCCGGCTGTATCGACGACTTCAAATGGTATATTGTCGTGAACGAGTCGAACATTCACAGCATCGCGCGTGGTGCCGGGTCGGTCATCAACAATCATCCGCTCTTCACCTAACAAACTATTGATAAACGAGGACTTCCCGACATTTGGTCTACCCACAATGGCGATTTTCATTGTGGCAGGCGCGTCGTGGAGGGTTTCGTCAGTCTCAGGAAGGGCTTCAACGATGTGGTCGAGGAGTTCCCGAATCCCATCGTTTTGGACACATGATGTCCACATCAGTTCTGCCAATCCGAGTGCGTAAAACTCGGCGGCTTCATTGTGAAATCGGTCGCTATCTACCTTATTAACCACGAGGAAGATAGGTTTATTCGCGGCTCTGAGTTTATCAACGACGATCATGTCATGGGGCATGATACCGGTCCGTGCGTCAACGACGAACAGGACGAGGCTCGCTTCAGCTAAGGCAGTATCCACCTGGGCTTGAACATTATTGATGAGTCGGTCATCGGGATCAACATCCAAACCGCCGGTATCAACGATGGTAAAAGCGCGATCTGCCCATTCCACATCCGCGTAGTTTCTGTCGCGCGTCACGCCGGGAGTGTCATGAACGACAGCATATCTACGTGAGGAACGATTTTCAGTTCCCAGTTTTCGGTCATCCGTTAAAGAGGTCTCTGGTTCAACAGGATCATTTTTTCCCTGAGAACCGACAACCGATGCTTGAGAACCCCTCTTCTGCCGACGGCTATTTCCAGTGATTCGATTGAAAAGCGATGATTTCCCGACGTTCGGCCTGCCGACGATCGCTACAATGGGACGCACAGTTTCCATTTTTTAATTATACCTTGCGGATAAGTAACGAGGTTTAAAACCGTTGATGTTTCCCGTGTTCGAGTTGAAGAAATCCGCAGAAACCCCCAAGCAAAGACACCAAGCAATACGCAGAAATCCGCAGAAACGCCCAAGCAAAAATCCCTATCAAAACACCCCGCGCCGTTGTTGCGGGCTTGAGGTCCGATTTTAAGGAGATTGAGAAACAGCAATAACCGATTTTACCACAACAATGATAGGAATTGCAAGCAATACACCCCAAAATCCGAGTACAGCTGCGCCAACAATCACAGCGAACATAATAAGCAAGGGGTCTACATCAACGGCGGTGCTCATGATTTTAGGTGAAATTAATGAGTTGTCAAGCGTCTGAATGCCAAGGATAGCGGCTAACAGAAAAGCACTGCGAATGAGGAAGTCAATCATGCCGAAATCCCCAGCTGCCAGCCCCATGAGCATCGCTATGTATGCAAAACCGCCACCGATAAAGGGTCCAAAGGTCGGTATAGCATTACAGATCCCGGCGATTACACCAATAACCAATGCGAAGGGCACACCGATAATGCTGTAAGCGATACAGGAAACGATCGACACAATTGCGATGACTGCGACTAATCCTCTTAGGAACTGCTGTAAATTTCTATCAATTTCGCGCAGATAGGTCTTGGCAGTTTCGCGATGCAGCTTAGGGACCAGCGTGATGAAACTTCGGAAATAATTGTCAAACGACTGGTTTGCATAGACAAACACAATGAATGCAAGCGATACTGTGGCTAAAAACCCACCAAACCCAAAGGCGATTGAACCCGCGAACTGAAATCCTTCTCTGATAGCCTCGCCCCCGGTCTGGGCAATCATTGGTATTCTCTCAGTCAAATATGCTTTCGCCTGCTGGACAATCGGTTCGTCCCGATACGTATAACTCAGTCCTTCCTCATATGTCGCAAAGGGTCGCCATCCCGCAGTAGTCGTCGCCCGGTGAAGGATAGCAGTTTTAGTGCCGATGTATACACCAGAAGGTGCCGAGGCTAACAACGAGACTGCAGCGGTTCCTTCCGTTTTACGCCATGTGCCAAAACGATGCCACTCATAGAGACCATCGGGCGTGCCAGCGTAAAGTTCAATTTTTCTTGCGGTTCGGTGAGGTGTGTCGGGATCTTCACGCGTCTCTGCGTCGAGTTGCCTTCCACTACGTTTAAGGCTTGTGCTTTGGATCTCGGATCCCGATTTTACTGGAAAGGATACGTCACTTGCCAGCGCATAAACGGGATGTGCTATAGCAGGAAGTGGATTCCATTCAAGAGAGGAACCCTCCAGATACCAATGCACGGTTGTAGCCTTAGGCGTTATAGAAGGAGATCGCGAACTGGCACGCGCGCCTACAGGCATGGCATCACTTATCGCTGTACTGGCGACATAAATTGTCTTATCACCATTCGTATCCACAATTGAGACAATACTGACGATGGACCTATCACCATAAGTGTTAGGTGCAACCTCACGCCATGTTTGTCCCAAATCCTTAGTGCTGTAAAGTCCTTTTTGTGTCCCAACGTAAATCTGGGTATTATCCCAATTCGGCACGCTGATAGCTTGAATGGAGAGGGTATCGAAAGGGGTTCCTTGCACCTTGTGCCATATTCTTGGGTTCTGGATGCGTGTTAGGTTATCGTCAATCGCCTCAGTGCCATCGGCAGGCACTGTTTTGTAATACCGATATAATCCACTCTGTGTACCGGCATAGATAACGTTTCCAACCGCTGCGAGTGCTTGTATCGATTTACCAAGGAGTCTATCATTCGTAATACCAATACGGTCAAGCTCCCTTTCTGCGCCCTGTCGAATTTCATAGACGCCGTGATTCGTCCCGAGGTAGAACGTCTCTGCTGGTATCACCTGCCCATCCGTTCCTGTTACATTGCCGTCGTTAACACTAATAGCGACCGCTTCAAATGTTTCACCGACGACATAAGGTAGGATTGTCTCATAATAAAACTTCAGTAACCCACTTCCCATTTGGGTTGCTTGTTTGCTCACCTGTTTTCCGGTATAGAACAGCAGTGCCCCACAGACGAACACAATCAGCACTGTCGCGATCCCACGTTGGTATTGTGCTTTGAAGGGGAGCGCATTCCAGAGAAACCTAAAGATATAAGCGAAGCCAAATCCTAAAATGAAAGGGGTTAGCACGCCCAACAAACGGATAAAAATCCATACGGCTATCATCAGTATCTCAAGAATGACGATGCTCTTTAGGTCGATCCAACGGTAAACGCGAATCAGCAGCACAATCAGCAGTATCGGCACGATTGGATGCAGCAAGAGTATCCGACTGCTGTTGGCACTGCCTTTGTAATAGGCAAAGGCTATCCATCCGGCGGCGAGCACGACGCTGATAATTGAGAGAATCGTTGTGACGCTGAGCACTGGCTGCTGTGGATTCGGCTCATTTTGCGTGTTCATACTTTGATAGTTGTCAGTTGTCAGTCATCCATCGTCCGACAGTTAGCGTTCTGGCGAGGATTTTTGGTATTGACGCGGATAACTGACAACCATTCCTCTAATAGTGCTTAACGATTCGGCATTTACGCGGTTGCGGGGGCATCCGTTGAATCTCTGGATTCATACGTTTCAATCACGCCTGCGCCGATGCTGTCACCCCAAACGTTAATTGTGGTTCGGAAGCGATCCAGTAGCCAATCGATAGAGAGAATAAGCGTTATTCCTTCAACGGGGAGGTCTACGGCTCTGAGCACAATAACCATTGTGACGAGGCCTGCCTCTGGAATCCCTGCTGCGCCGATTGCTGCCAAAGTCGCTGTAAGGACAACCACAACTTGTTGCGCTGGATCCATGTTTATCGCGTAGACCTGTGCGATGAACATGACAGCGACTGCCTCATAGAGTGCGGTGCCGTCCATGTTAATGGTAGCGCCTAAGGGGAGAACAAAACTGGCGGTCCGTCTGGAAACCCCATTCTGATTCTCGACCCCCTCCATCGTTAGCGGCAGGGTTGCACTTGAACTCGCTGTTGAAAAGGCATTCAATAAGGCGGTCGCCATACCCTTGAAGTAATTGATGGGGTTCCGACGTCCGAGGAATAACAGCAGTAGCGGTAAAACGACAGCAGCGTGTAAACCGAGCCCTAACAAGACTGTGGCACTGTATTTTCCGACTGCAACGAGTTCGGGCCAGAAGCCTGCGAACCCCTTTGCTTCACCGATTCTGCCTGCGATTAAGCCGAAGATACCGACCGGTGCGACATACATTATCCAGTGAACGAGCTTCATCACGGCTTCGTTTAATCCTGCAATCACGGAGACAACGGGTTTGCCAATATCCCCAAGCATAGACAAGGCAGCCCCGATGAGGAGTGAGAAAAAGATTAAGGGCAGAATGTCGGTGTGGACCATCGCTTTGAAGACGTTTGAGGGGATCATCCCCTCTTTGCCGGTAGCTTCGTTACCGAGGAATACCTCTTTGATGGTGTTGCCCATCGTCCGCTCGGTTTTGTCAGACATCCTTGTGGCGATCGGTAAACTGATGTCGATGCCTTTACCGGTAGTGTTAGGTTCTATCCTGACGAGCCGGCCGTCAGAGAATAATAAACGTTCCCCATCATCTGTAGTGACATAACGGGCATCCCTGAAGGGTTGCCACGATTTTACTGTGACGGTTGTTCCCGAAATTGATTCGACTTCACCGCGGATGTCTTGGTCGATGAGGGTAATGACATATTTATTGTTATAGGTCCGATTGAATTCTCCGCTCAGCTCAGCAGTGAGCATCTCAGGACCAGAGAGCGTGTAGCTCAGCTCGGGGCGTTCTTCGCCTTGTGAGAGTCCTTTGCCCGGCAAAATGATGTTGACGAGAATTATTCCAATGAGAACAGAAATAGCGGTTGTCGCCATGTAGTAGAGGACAGTCCGTCCGCCGATGGAACCGATGTTGCGGATATCGCCTAAATTCGTTATCCCGACTATCATGGACAAGATGACGAGGGGCACGACTATCATCTTCAGTAAGTTTAAGAATATCTCACCGAGTATTGTTGTGTGGACTGCAAAGCCTGGTGCGAACCCACCGATGATTGCTCCCGCGATAATCGCAATGATAATCCCGTAAAGCAGACCGAGGCTGACCTTTGGCTTGTTTTCGTTTTCGTTCATATTTTGATTCCCTCCGTTTTAATTGTTAATTTAAGATGCGTTACTGGCGAGGTTAAAAAACCTCGCCAGCGAAAGCGGACTGCGTTTAGAGTTCTGCATCAACGCGAATTGATAACTCTTCAAGTTGTGCGTCCGTTACAAGAGACGGCGCGTGTGTAAGCGGACACAATCCCTGTTGCGATTTCGGGAACGCGATGACCTCTCGGATGTTCTCCTCATTCCGCATCAACATGACAATCCGGTCTAAACCTGGCGCAATGCCTGCATGCGGCGGTGTGCCATACGCCAAGGCGTCTATGAAATAGCCAAATCGGCTTTCGACCTCTTCCGGTGTGATGCCCAGAATATCGAAAACCTTCTGTTGGATATCCCACTGGTGGATTCTCACGCTTCCGCTACAAATCTCATATCCGTTGCACACGAGATCGTAGTGTTGGCTCTGCACCTTCCCGGGATCCGTTTCTAATAACGGTAAAGTTTCCTCTGTTCCTCCGGTAAATAGATGGTGGAAGGGTTCGTAGTGATTCTCATCCTCATTCCAGTCAAACAATGGATAATCAACGATCCACAGGAAATTGTACCGGGTTTCGTCAATGAGGTTCAGTTTGCGTCCGAGGTGGAGCCGGAGGTTGCCGAGTGCATCGGCGACGACCTTCGGTCTGTCAGCGACAAAGAACATGATGTCGCCCGGTTTCGCGCCCGTTCTCTCCTGTGCTGTTTCAAGTTGCTCCGTTGTGAAAAACTTGACAATACCAGAAGACCATTTAGATTTTTCTTCGCCGTCTGTCGTGACTTTGACCCACGCCAACCCTTTCGCTCGGTAAGTGGCAACAAATTGCGTTAGGTCGTCGATGTCTTTGCGTGAAAAGTCTGCGCCGCCTGGGGCAGCAATGGCTTTGACCTGCCCACCTGCGGACAAGGTGCGTGTGAATACCTGAAACTCACAGTCCGCCATGACATCCGAAACGTCGGTAAGTTCCATACCGAACCGCGTGTCGGGTTTGTCGTTCCCGAACCGTGCTATTGACTCGTGATACGGGAGCCGTAGGAAAGGCGTTTGGACGGGAATACCCCCTGCATCCTCAAATATGCGTTTCATCAACCCCTCGGTCACCTCAAGCACATCGTCCACGTCGGCGAATGACATTTCAATATCAAGCTGGGTGAATTCCAACTGTCTGTCAGAACGAGTATCCTCATCGCGGAAGCACCGTGCTATCTGGAAATACCGATCAACGCCGCTCATCATTAGAATCTGTTTAAACTGCTGCGGTGATTGTGGAAGTGCATAGAACCTGCCGGGGTAATGACGACTCGGAACGAGTACGTCACGCGCCCCTTCGGGTGTGCTGTTCATCAAAATGGGGGTCTCAATCTCAAGGAAGCCCTGCTCGTTCATATAGTTGCGCGCTGCGAGCGCTGCCTTATGCCGCATTGCTAAAGTTTTCTGCATCTCAGGACGCCGTAGATCAATAAATCGGTAGCGCATCCGAATGTCTTCTGCTACGTCGATGTCGTCTTCAACAGGGAACGGCGGCGTTTTGGCGGTATTCAGAATATTCAGAGAATCCACAGCGAGTTCAATCTCACCCGTATCGAGTTCCGGGTTGACTGTGCCTTGATGAATGCTAAGACCGTTTTCCGTATTTTCGATGTGATAGGTCCGATTATTTTCGACATCGGTGAGTAGCCACCGCGTGCCAGCGACGCGGGTCGCTACCTCAATCTTTTCGGAGAGGGTGTACTTCGTATCAACATCGGCAAACAGGGATCGGAACGGTGCGGAGAGGGTGCCATCGGCGAGTTCCGTTTGGTAAGCGGCATCCGCATGGAAGAGCAATTCGCCTGGATCCCGTTCGCGGACGGTGCCACTGACGTTCAACACGAATTCGCTTCTAATACTATCTGCGAGGGTGTGTGCTTTTTCATCAATCTGTGGATCAAAAACAACTTGTGTGATGCCTGTTCTATCGCGTAAATCAACGAAGATGACGCCCCCATGGTCTCGACGGCGGTTGACCCAACCGTTGAGTTGCACGGTGGCACCTGCATCGGCTAAGCGTAGGTCTCCACAATAATGGGTTCGTTTTAAACAAGGCGATGTGGCTTCTTGAGACATTTTAATTTTCCTTGCGGTTCGGTCAAGTGGATTAGTACCTTGACATTCATTTCCGTAGAGTCGCCCTCCACTTCGTTACGGGCTTGCACTTTGGTGGAAAGCAGACATTTTAAATTTTCCTTGCGGTTCGGTCAAGTGGATTAGCACCTTGACATTTATTTATATTCTATTCAGGACTTACGCCAATTGGATGGACACACTGACTTTGAGACGGTTTTACTGATGAAAGCGCAATTCATTGCGAGACTACAAACCAATAACCCACGAAAACGAGTAAACTGCGTAAGTTCTATCTATTATATTAAACACCGGACTGCTTCTGAAATTCATATCAGAAGCGAATATTATTCTCTAAGCTGCTCAAGTTCATTCTGGATCTGTTCTTTGGCACTCAAGAGATCACTCGGATCTGTGGTGACACGGAGGATTTCATCAAGTGCTTCCAAAGCATTGTGGTAGGCCGCTATCTGTTTCTGGGGCTGATTCATGGCTGCATAGACGTTTCCAAGGACGTAATGGGAACGCCACGAATTAACATCCACCGCAATGCCTTTCTTTCCATATCTTTCAGCGTCCTTTAGATTTTCCAATTGCAGATGGAGTCCCGCCATTGCTGCAAAAATAGGGGCAGGGAGCTGCGAAGTTGTTTCCTGCCGCTCAAGTCGTTCGTAGGTCCGAAGCGCGTCCTTGTAGCGTTCCTGCCGTTCATATAGGGGACCTAAGAGCAGATAGACCTCAAATCTTTTAGGGTCGCGTCTGAGCAGTTCTTCCAACTCCCTTGCTGCCTTTCCAAGTTCACCTTGCATCTCATACAACGTCGCGAGATGGAGGTATCCCTGAATGTCATCAGGATTTTGCGCCATCGTTTGCTGGACCTGCTTTTCAATCTGTCGGAGTTCTTCCTGTTCACCCTCACGGATTAAGCCGGCAACCACACCGAAGTTATAGCGGATTGTTTCGTCAACAGGATTGATTTCCACGGCATCATTCATGAGAGATGCTGCGCTCTGATACTGTCCACTGGCGTAAGCAATCTGTCCACGGATTAACCGCTGCGTGGCTCTGAAGTAGGTGTCGAGTTTCTCTCGGACACTTCGCTTCTCTGCAAGTGTTGCGCCGTAGTTTTCGAGGTAAGGTAACACCCGTTCCCGATATTCTGACATCCCTTTAACGTTTTGCATTGTCGTTCCCACCAAATCTGCCCCGCGGAAGAATTCTAATCGCGGTCGGTTGTCTGTGTGAATCGGTCCAACGCCAGCGTATTCACGCACAGTTTCAGGTCCCATCATGAATGAATCCAGCAGCGAGGGACCGTCGAGGTCATCGGCAGCAAGTCCTTCATGGATACTCGCGATCTGTGCCCGTGCCATGAAGTTTTTATAGTCAATTCGGAGGGGCTCAGGTGTTCCGATGAGAATCACAAAATCGGGCGTGTATTTGTACCAAAGCGTGGTATGTGGGAACACCTCAATGAAGGTGCGCACAATCATTTTATAGTGCGACTCCGGCAAGCGATGCAACGGGACCCACTGACACATGATCCCGTCTTCACTGAGAATCCGACGACAGAGTCGGTAAAAGTCGGCGGTATAGATATTGGAACTTCCAGCACTCACAAGCGGGTGGATAATGCCCGTTGAGATCATGTCGTATTTCGTCTTCGTCATTAAGATGTGATTTCGTCCGTCATTGAGTCTATAATTGAACAACGGGTTCTCAAACACATTTCCGTTGATGTGTGTGAAATGCTTTTGTGCAGCGGAAATCACACCACTGGACAGCTCTATCGCATCGACGCGGACACCGTGCTGTGTGATTGAATGTGAGGTTAACCCCATACCGAACCCGACGACGAGTGCCTGTTTCGGACGTGGGTGTAACAACAGCGGTAGGTGTGCAATGACGCGATGTGAGGGAGAATCCCAGCGGGAGGCATCTGCTGCCTGATTTGTATCCACATAGAGGCGGTAGACCCCTTCATCATCTTTTAACGTCGTTACCGTGGCATCCACCTCTTCGTTGTAATCAATGAGCGTATCGCCGGGACGTTGCGTTTTAAAAATAGTACTCTTGAGAAAGAGCGGTTGGTTCACAGTAAGCAGAAGCACCACAGCCAATCCGGTATTGAGAACCGGCATTCCGATACCCACGCCCTGTAGGAGCGATTTTCCTGTCTCGGTGAGTTGTTTACTCCTGAAAATAAGGAAACATCCGATCCCCGTGTTCAAAACTACGGTCAAAACGATACTCGGTCGGATGCCAAGGAGCGGAATTAGGATAAACCCTGCACAAAACGCCCCCAAAATACTCCCAACGGTGTTGACTGCGTAGATGTTTCCGATACTTCTGCCCAATTGGCGTGCGTTGCCGGTGTAAATCTTCGTCACGAGTGGAAAACTCGCGCCCATCAAAAACGTTGGCAAACACATCACAAGGAAACAGGAGAAAAACGCCCAAAATCTGCTGGAACCGAAGGTGGATTGGAAGGCTTGGCTCATCCCGTACAATTCCTCAAACGCTGGCATCAAGATAAGCGCGAAGAGTCCGATACCGAGTTGAACGATGCCAAAAACTGCGACCGGTTGTTTAATCCGATCAACCCAGCGCGAAAACACCATGCTCCCGAGTGCTATGCCGAACAGGAACGCCGCAAGCATCGTCGCGAAGGCATACGTCGTGCTCCCGAGGAAGAAAACCATGATACGGGTCCACAACACTTCATACGCCAAGGCACAGAACCCGGAGATACCTATCGCCCATAACACTAATTGCCTTTCAGGTAGATAGGACACATCTTCAGATTCGGCGTGTTGTGTTTCTTCAGGAGGTTCGTCCGCTTCGGTTCCCGATACCTTTTGTGTCAACGCTAATGCAATCGCTGCGACAGCGAAATTGATAGCGATGCCGACCCCGAGCGTCCATCGGACCCCCAGTGCTTCAATCAGGAAAAATCCTGCCGCTACCGTTCCGATAACGGCACCGAAAGTGTTCAATGCATACAGGATGCCGATGTTCGTGCCGAGTTGTTCCAGTCTTTTGACAAAAAATCGGGTTAGCACGGGTAGCGTGCCGCCCATCAATGTAGAGGGAATCAGGAGGATACCGAACGTCAGCACGAACCGAATCAGTGAGAGGGTATAGAATTCTGACGTGACGTGACGATGGATCAGCACATAGATTGCGCCAAGTGCTGCGAGAATGAGGGGCCACACAAGGCAAAACGCACCGATACCGGCTTCCAGCAGTGCATAGATTCGCAGGGGGGATTGTGTGCTTTCGTCAATTTTCCTACCGAAGTAGTAACTGCCGAGTGCGAGTCCTGCCATAAACGCTGTCAGGACGGTACTCGTTGCGAAAACAGTGCTCCCGAAGATGAGCGTGAGTTGCCGCATCCAGATGACTTCATAGATAAGTCCGCTGGCACCGGAGCAGATAAAGATGAGCCAAACGATAAGTTTAGTGTATCGCATTTTTTTCCATTATGTTACAAAAGACGGAGGTCTCTGCCTATTCATCTGACGTGGACCGCTTAGGTCGGGCTGACGTTAAATACATTCTCGCTGAATTTGTCAGTCCCACCAGCAACTATATGATACCTTAATCCGTCCCAGAATTCAAGTGGAATCCTATGTCTGTTGCGAGGGGACTTTTTGGAGACAGGAATGACGTAGCTTCGGAGTGCCAAACCGTCTATTGTTTCTGTTTCTACGCGCGGTTCAGGCTCGGCGCGGTGATCGAAGACGACGTAGTATCCTTCGCTCGCTCCCTCCAATTTGAGATATGCCGTTAGTTGGGTTTTGCCAGCTTGATAGGACCGGGGTCCTTCCCATATCTTGGTCTCAACGATGTATTTTTGGGCGTTGTAAAAAATCGCGAGATCGATTCTGCCGCGGCCGGTTTGCCCTTCAAGGTAGATATGCCCGTGTATCAATTGGACGAATTGATCCAGATACGTGTAGAGAAGATACTGCCCGACGAACTCTTTTGGTGTATCTGGCACTAATAGAATCCGAAAACCTGCCCGCGCGATAAAATCCCGAAAGTTATCAAAGAGCAAGTCCATCTTAATCTGACCTGTGGAGGTTAGGTAATCAACCAAGCCTTGATGGGTATCCTCAGGAAAATATTTGTCCTCCAATCCATTGACGAGCGGCTTGAACGCTTGTATGATACGCTGCTGATATATCGGGTTAAGAATCTCACACATCCGGTCAGCATCTTTTGTGATGGCTCCGTAAGTGACGAGTTCACTAATGATTTCGTCGTCTGGATTAAACCGGATACCGGTCTCGTAAGAGGCGATTCGCATCAGTATGCTTTCAAAACGCGGATTCCTGCGGATATTGGTTAGCAGGTGGTTGATATTGGCGTTTGTTTCTTCAAGGAGTTGCGTATGTGCCGCCGCAAAGTGCCCCATCTGGATCGTCTCGGTTTTCGGGATATCCATCTCCTCAGTGAGGATTTGTGCGAATCGGTTCACGAGAAACGGCTGTCCAGCAGTTTGCCTATGAATATTCTCAACGACTTCGGGTGCGAAAGTTTGGCCGACTTCGTCCGTATATTGTCCAAGGAGTTCTTGCACCTGTTCGAGTGTAAAATTCGGCAATTCAAATTCGTCTTGGATATTGAATGGTGAAATAGAACGGTCCAAATTGAGTTGCGCGATGCTCTTAACGCCTACAATGCCGACGCTATAGGGGCATTCACGCATAGAACGATGCACATAGATATTGCGGAGTGCATGAAGGAAACCACTCACGGCGTCGCGAGGGATGCCATCAAACTCGTCAATGATGAGGACGAGTTTCTCATCTCCGAGAAAAGCCCCGAACTGTTGAAAGAATTCGAGCATTGCAATATGATCGGTTAACTTCGTGTTCTCTAAGAATTGGCTTAGATCTTTAGAAGGGACAGTGACGCGTTCCTGAAAGACGCGCGCAATCTCCTCGTAAATCCTTTTGTAGAGTGAGGCGTAAAAATCGGACGCGGGATAGCCTTCATAGATTTCAAAATTGAGTTCAATGGGGAAGTAGGTTTCTGAGGCCTCGGCGGCGAGGGCATCAAGTGCCCACTGAAAGAATGTGGTTTTGCCGGTTTGCCGGGGCGCGAAGATAACGATATAGCGTCCGAGTTTGACGCGTTTGATGAAATCAGCGAGCTCCTCAGTGCGTGAGACGACGTAATTATCTTCAGGATTTACGGGTCCATAAGTGCCAAATGTTTTCATCTTCCATTCCATAATAATCGGGGTTGCAAACCCCTCCCACACATTGTTCATCCCACACATTATTTACGGGTCCATAAGTGCCAAATGTTCTCATTTTTCATTCCATAATAATCGGGGTTGCAAACCCCTCCCACACATTGTCCAAAGGTCAGGACCTTGTAGCACAAGCCAACTTATTGCTCGGATTCTAATTGCTTCTCCAATCGCTCAATGTACCGGAAGGTTGTAGAGAAAACCATGTCCAGCGTGGCGATGTCGCGTTCCTCCAACGGAGCACGGGAGAAGACCCGGCGTAAGGACTTCAGATACGTCTCCCACTCTTGATTATACGGGATCACTCCGACCTTATCCAACAGACGGGTCACACGTTCGTAGAATTCTTCTAATACGTTCACTTCGGCATAATCGATCTCGGCGGGCGGGTACTCATTCAGACTTGCAATGAAGACCTCATAAGCAAAGATTTGGACTGCCTGTGCCAAATTCAAGGACGGGTTCTTTGTCGCCATCGGCACACTCGCAGTCAACTGACAGAGACTGATCTGATCGGTGGACAAGCCGAAGTCTTCACGTCCAAACAGCAACGCGACCGATTTGTCTTGCGAAATTGTAGCGATCGTCTCTGCGGCTTCCCTTGCGGGGACGGGCTGCGGTAGGCGAACATCGCGGCGACGGTGCGTCGTTCCCACCAAATACTGGATACCCTCGAGGGCATCTTTGAGTTCAGGAACGACGTGGCAATTTTCAAGGATATCCTTGGCACCGTGCGCCATATACCACGCTGCATCTACGTCTCGGAAGGGGACTGGGTTCACGAGATAGAGTTGCGAGAGCCCCATCCCTTTTACAACTCTGGCGACAGAGCCGATGTTTCCGGGTTCACGCGGTTCAAAGAGGATAACTCGGACGTTCGTGAGATTCTCTGGCACTGCAACAGGAATCGCACGGAAGTTTCCAGTCGGTTGAATCGCTTTTTTGGGAGTGTTTGTTGACATATCAATAGGGTATCTGAAACCGTCCGAATTGTCAAGTCAAATTGCTTCAGAATGGGTATGGACTTAACAACGCGCTTGCAATTTACTGCATTTTAGGGTATAATTAAAAAGGATTTAAATCACGAAATTGGAATAATCAGAAATCAAGGACATCGTTTGCAAGCCCACGTTGTGAAAACCTCGAACACTCGCGCTTTTGGGGCGGCTTGCTGGTTTCTAAGACTTACTGTTAGTAAAGAAAGCCGTGTAACGGCTTTTTAATTTTACCTTGCGGAAAAATGAAGTGCGTTTAGAACTCTCACGTGCGTCTCTTAAATCCGCACTCCATTCCATTACGTGCTAACATTTTTGAAACTTTTTAGAACAAAACAATATTTACGAAGGAATTTATATCTCCCATGTCAACTAAAGTAGGTATTAATGGTTTTGGTCGGATTGGTAGGAACGCCTTTCGAGCGGCATTGCAGAATCCCGCGTTGGATATAGACTTCGTGGCTATCAACGATTTGACAAACCCGGAGACGCTCGCGCACCTTCTCGAATACGACTCCATCCACGGCATCTTGTCCGATGACATCACTGCCACAGACGACGGCCTGGTGGTAAACGGAAAAGAGATACGTGTTCTCGCCGAACGGGACCCCGGTAACCTACCGTGGGGTGAACTCGGTGTGGACGTTGTTATCGAATCCACCGGTTTCTTCACGGATCGGGAAGATGCCGAGAAGCACATTACTTCGGGGGGTGCGAAAAAAGTGGTCATCTCCGCCCCTGCGAAAGGTGAAGACATTACGATTGTGCTGGGTGTCAACGACGATAAATATGACAAATCGGAACACCACGTCATCTCTAATGCTTCGTGTACGACGAACTGCCTTGCCCCTGTTGCAAAGGTCCTGCACGAAGCGTTTGGAATTGAGAGCGGTTTGATGACGACCGTTCACGCCTACACCGGCGACCAGCGGGTCCACGATTTCCCGCATTCGGATATGCGCCGTGCACGTGCAGCGACGCTCTCGATGATTCCGACGACGACGGGTGCCGCTGTCGCAGTTGGAAAAGTCTTGCCAGAATTGAACGGTAAACTCGATGGGTTTGCAATCCGTGTACCGACTCCGAACGTCTCCGTTGTTGATCTCACTGTCGATCTCAAGAAGAGACCGAGTGCCGAAGCGGTCAACGCGTCACTGCAAGAAGCAGCAGCGGGTAGCTTGGATGGAATTCTCGGCTATTCCGAACTCGACCTCGTTTCAGCGGATTTCAACGGGAACAAACTCTCCTCCGTTCTCGATGCTCCGTTCACTAAAGTGATTGAAGATGGATTGATTAAAGTCCTATCGTGGTATGATAATGAGTGGGGTTACTCCAACCGTCTCGTTGAACTGACGGCACGCGTGCTTTAGCGCGCTACGGAAGAAGGGACTATGCGAACACCTATTATTGCGGGAAATTGGAAACTGAACAAAACCATTTCAGAGGCGGTCGCGCTCGTAACGGCGTTAAAGGTATCTGTTGCGGACGAGACCGATGTTGAAACCATTGTTGCGCCGCCGTTTACTGCCCTCTCCGCTGTCAGCGATGCCATAAAGGGCAGTAACATTCGCCTCGCTGCCCAAGATGTCTATTGGGAGGACAGCGGTGCCTTTACCGGCGAAGTCTCTGCCCCACTGCTGAAAGATGCTGGATGTGATTACGTGATTATTGGGCATTCGGAACGGCGCCAATATTTCGGTGAAACGAACGACAGTGTCAACCAAAAAGTGAAAGCGGCGTTAGGACACGACTTAAAGCCGATCATTTGTGTGGGTGAGCACCTCGAAGAACGGGAAGCTGGACAGACAGAAACGGTGATTGAAAGTCACGTTACGGGCGGTATTTCGGGCTTATCCGCGGCTGACCTTCTGTCCTGCGTCATCGCCTATGAACCGGTTTGGGCAATCGGCACTGGAAAAACTGCTACGCCGGCTCAAGCACAAGAGGTTCATCACTTCATTCGAGGTCTGCTAACGGAGGCGTATTCGGCAGAAGTCGCGGCGCAGATATGTATTCAATATGGTGGTAGCGTTAAGCCGGAAAACGCTGCAGAACTCATGTCGCAACCTGACGTGGATGGCGCCCTCGTTGGCGGGGCAAGTCTTGAGGCAGAATCGTTCGCGGCAATCGTGAAGTTTGTATAGCAAGTTTCGGCTTGCAAGCGGTGCCGAAATTCGCCCAATAGGAGGAAAAAATCAGATGGAAATTATTATCGGTTTCGTAGTATTTCTCTTCGTGCCGGTCTGTGTCGTACTGACGCTCATCATTTTGTTACAGGACAGCAAGGGAGAAGGGCTGTCATCAAGCGCATTTGGTGGCGCGGAAATGCAGTCTGTTCTCGGAGGCCGCGGTGCCGCGACCTTCCTGAGTAAACTGACGACATGGCTCGCTATCGGGTTCATGGTTATCTCCCTGTTCCTGATGCGTTTCTACGGCGAAAATAGTGGTGGTGAACTCACACCACTCGAGCAAGAAACAACACAGGAAGCCACAACCGAACCCGTTGACACCACAGACGAAGGCAGCGTTGAAACGCCTACAGATGGAGACGGCGGAAACGCTGGCGACGACGCATCGAAAACAGAACTCGACAGTGGGACCTCTGACAGCACGGAATAATTTTTAATTTTACCTTGCGAATTAATTAAAAAATGCTTTCATGGACAGTGCATCCACTCGTTGAGAATTGGCGCAAATCCATCTTATTAGGCGTTTTTCTAACCCTTCTTTTCATCGGCATCTATTGGGGTTTTCAATCGATTTACATTGCCCTGTTGTCCGCCATTTTTCTGCTCGGATCGCTCTATAAGTACTTTCTTCCGTTTCACCATCACTGTGAAGCAGATAAACTTATCATCACGAGTTGCTGCTATAGACTGGAGCGACCTTGGGATACATTTCGCAGCTTCTATGTTGACGCGAACGGGGTGCTGCTCAGCCCGTTCGCGCGTCCGACACGCCTCGAAAACTTCCGCGGTGTTTACATCCGCTTTGGAAAACACTCCCCTGAGGAAGTTGTTGATTTCATCACCAGCAAGATTTCGCCAGAATCCTCTTCCTGAATAACGCAAAGGAACCGCAGATGCACACACAGAAAATTGCGAGTACAGAAGAACTGAAAACCGCTGTTTTAGATGCCGTGGATACCCAAAGTGTCACAGATATTCACACGCATCTCTTTAGTCCCCCCTTCGGTGAGTTGCTATTGTGGGGTATTGATGAACTCCTGACCTATCACTATCTCATTGCTGAAGTATTCCGCAAATCTGATGTCTCATACCCGCAATTTTGGGCACTGTCGAAAGCGGAACAAGCGGAACTGATTTGGCAGACGCTGTTCATTGAGAATTCACCCCTGAGCGAGGCGTGCCGCGGTATTGTGACGACTTTAAACGCGTTAGGCTTGGATGTGGGTTCGCGAAACCTACAGGACTATCGCGACTATTTTGCGGATACGACCGTCGAAGCCTTTATAGACACCGTCTTTGAACGCGCGAAAGTCTCTAAAGTGGTGATGACGAACGATCCGTTCGATTCGGCAGAAGCACCCGTATGGCAATCCGGCGACACTGGCGACACACGCTTTGAGGCGGCGCTTCGAATGGATGTCCTCATCAATACCTACGAAGACGTCGGTTATGCACATCTCCGGGGTCTCGGCTATGATGTCGATCCGAGTTTATCAACGGAAAAAACCTATAAAGAAATCCGCCGATTTTTAGAGACATGGATTCAACGAATGAACCCGAAATATATGGCGGTCTCTCTCCCACCCGATTTCCAATACCCTGATGACGGTGTTCTCGGCCGGTTGTTTGATAACTGTATACTACCGATCTCCCGTGAATTTAACGTTCCCTTCGCACTCATGATCGGGGTGAAGCGTGCGGTGAATCCACAACTTCAGATGGCAGGTGATGGGAGTGGAAAGGCGGACTTGACCAGTCTGGAAACGCTGCTTCGTGAAAATCCTGATAATAAGTTTCTTGTTACACTCCTGTCGCGTGAAAATCAGCACGAGTTGTGTGTGATCGGACGAAAATTCAAAAATCTGATGATATTTGGATGTTGGTGGTTTATGAACAACCCGAGCGTGATTGAGGAGATCACACGAGAGCGGATTGAATTGCTGGGTTTGAGCG
>JAJEIP010000069.1 GCA_022827885.1 Candidatus Poribacteria bacterium | reverse complement strand
CTGCGCGTTGTGCCGTTGCCCCGTCCGGAAAGCCTATTAGCAAGCGGTCAGCCCCCCCCCACTTCATATAAATTAAGCACATTAACCAACGTCCTTCATAATACAGTATCCGAAGTTATGGCTGTGCTGGATGCTTCGCGCTCGCGCTGTTTTCGTCTTGCAGGGAGGGTCTCGTCGTGTGCGGTTTTTGTTGTTGCCTTACTTATATTTACAGGTCTGTTTACAATTGAAGGAGTTGCCCAACAGCCCCAAGTTACAAATTTGGCAGTAACACCTGGAGACGGTCAGCTCAAACTTACATGGGGTCCTAATTCAAGTTGGTCGGTGGATTTAAGACACTATGAATACGTTTCCAGTCATAATACTAATTGGACAATTGTAGATAAAAGTATAACAACTGCTACAATAACAGGACTTACAAATGGAACCTCCTATAACGTTCAAGTAAGAGCGGAGTTTACTGATGATTCACACAGTACTGCGCGGACGCTGACTGGTGAAACGCCTAACATAGATGCGCCTACAGGTCTCTCAGCAACAGCCGGTGATGGTGAAGTTACGCTGAGCTGGACAGCCGTACCTGAATCTGACTGGACAACCACCCAATCTTCAGATACGTATTATCAATACAGTCAAAATGATGGTACAGATTGGACAAAGATTCCAAGTAGCACCAAAACGACCGCTACCTATACCGTAACCGGGCTGACAAATGGACAACAGTATACTTTCAGGGTCAGGGCACACGGTGCGGGTGGAGGCGGAAAGCAATCTGATTCACAAACAGCAACACCTATGCTATCTCCCCCAGCTGCGCCTACAGGATTTAGCGCGACACCCGGTGATGGTCGAGTTACGCTGAGGTGGACAGCTCCATCGGGTCCGATTACCCGCTATGAGTATACTCAAGACAGTGGGGCTTGGACATCTACAGGTAGCACCAGCACAAGTTATATTGTAACTGGACTGACAAATGGGCAAACGTATACTTTCAAGGTCAGAGCCGTGAATAGTGCTGGAGATGGAGCGGAATCAGCAGAAAGATCAGCAACACCCGATGCTTCAGCACCCCCGCCGCCACCACCCCCGCCGCCTGTAATCCCACCTGGCGACATCAACGCAGGGACAACCGAGACGCTGACCGTCCGACGCGTCAACAGCCGAACCGTAACCCTCAGCTGGGACATACCCACTGCCCTCAACGCACAGACAATCGCCTATGAGTATAGCACCAATGCAGGACAGACTTGGACATCTACACGGAGCACGAACACCTCCATTACCATTACAGGCGATGGTTTCGGCGATCTGCCACCGGCTAACTTCAAGATTCGAGCGATGAATCAGAATGCTGACGGCACTCAGTCCTTCGTGATTATATCCGCCGCTGCGACACAACCGCGAAGGATTCTACTCAAACCCCGAGAATGTCCCCTCGGATGGACGCGCGGCAGTGTCTTTGGAAACACCAAAAAAGCACTCATCTATGAACTCAAGGTCGAAGCTGACCCGACAAACAGGACTTCCATTTATCAACTCAAATCCGTCGCTATCTACGTCCATCCAGACGAAAACCTCGAAACACTTGAGGGATGGACCCTGAAAGTCGGCACGCTTTACAATCAGTTCGGTAAGGAATTCAAGCTGACTGCGGAAAACTCCGTGATAGATGAACACGACTTCGCACATATCGAGAATCCTGAAGAGGTGCCGATTCCGATGAGCACGCTTGGGTATATTGGTCAAAGTCTTCCGAGTTTTGACTATCGTCTGTATGACGGTGCGGGGGTTCGTGTAGATTTCGGTATCTCGTGCTACAAGGGAGGCGGTTTGACGTGGCGGTTGTGGAACACGGCAGATCCGCGTCTGCTGCGGGTGCTGCCGTTAGAGAAAAGCGAGGAGGCGTTATCTGTGCAGATGGAGAATCTTGATTGGCGGACCCCATTTTTCCGCTCGGAGTGGACGGCTGCGGTTATGCCGGATTTACCGGCTGCGCCAGCGGCGCCTTCGCAGATGAAAGGCAATATCGTTGGGACATGGGGGGATTTGAAGAAACAGTAGACAGAGATACGCGAAAGATACGATCCGAGGCGTGAGGGTAAATCGGTTTTCTACCGAAGACTCTCACGCCTCTTTTTTTCAGCAATTGATACAACAGAGGCATGCAATTTTTCAATCGGAGTCCGAGATGGGTAAAACGTTACGATAGACGGGTTCCATCTTTTCTGCGTATGTTTCCCCTGTAATCCACATGGCAGGACGGATATTTTTGCTATCTTTTTTCGGGATACGTTCCGCATTTGCACTGATATAATGCGCAACATTACACCGTCGAAACCGTAAACTGTGGTTATCCGTGCTTTTATGGAGGAGTTGGTTGTTGAACCAAACGACGGCTCCAGGCGGCACTTCAACGGCGACCCCATCTTCATCCCTCGCCTCGCGTGCTATTTTAAACTCATTCTGTTGTGAACCTTCCAAGTCCTCATGTTTAAGAATGCCATATTTGTGGCTACCCGGGATAACGTAGAGACACCCATTATCTACATCTGCCGCATCAATCGCCGTCCACGTCCCGACTGTCATCTCAGTTTTATACTGGTGGTTAAAATACCATTTATCTTGATGCCACGGGAACCCCAAACCAATCTTGGGTGCTTTCCAGATATACAGATTGTTCAGACCGAGGAGATCTGGACCGAGTAAATCTACAATTGGATCTGTGAGACGCGGGTCCCGGACACGGTCAAGGAATTCAGGACAATAACAGCTCACATGATGGATTTTGTGCATCGCGTGGATACCGGAGGCTTCAACTTTTTCGTCCCTAACCAATGCGTTTTGATCAATATTCCCCCTCGGGAAAGGTCGTTTTCCAACGGCAATGTCGTCCGCGATTTGACGTAGCACGTCATTTTCCTCTTTGGTGAAAACGTTGAATCGGACAAAGTATCCGTTTTCGTCCCAAGAAGATCGTTCTTCAGGTGTCAGTCTGAACTTCCGTTGCTTAGATGCTGTTTTTGTGTCCACTAATTCTCCTATCAATATAGTTCGGTCATTCCTTTGGGAACTTGTGCTTTTCTCTCCACCGTGGGTATTCATCTGCGAGGAGCCTGGCGGCCCAACCGCCATAGTAGTCGTATCCACCGCGACGTTCCTGCCCAATCTCGGATAACGAGTAGCGGACCACGGAGTCGCGGTCGAGAAAGATTGGAAGGTTGCTGCCGATCTCGTAGAAACGCGCCCAGAGCGGTCCCGCGTCGGGATCCGCTACGATCCGCTTATCGTCTTTCCCCGCTGCGTCGGTGAACTCGTCAAAACGCATGCCGTGGATAGCGACGCTCCTGAACCACTCGATGGACCCTTCGACAGCGGCAATGATCGCTGGCGTGGGTTCTTCGACTGACATCAGGAATCGCACGACGCCGACGCTTTCGGCACCTGAGAGCGATGGTGGTTCATAGGAACGTGCCCATGCAGGCGCAAGCGTTTTCACGTCATGCTGCGCGCACCAGACGGTGCGTTTGCCATTCTGCTTGATTTGCGTGCGCAGGATGCAGTCAATGCCCTTGGTTACAGCGGCTTCAGCCTGAGTGCGGTAGTCCGTTTTCAGGAATCGATAGTCCGAAGATTCAGAGACATCTCGGAGCAGTTCAAGAATGCGGACCATAACATTGTCATTGAACGTGATGTGACGATGGTATCCTTTGCTTAGCGGATAAAACTGTGGCCACCCGCCATTTGGGTATTGTGCTTCAAGGATATGAGAGAGACCTTTGAGAAATGCTTGTTGGTAGCGTGACTCGTTTGTCGCACGAAACGCACGGGCAAGAAACCGCAGTTCGTTAGTGGTCGCACCGTTGTCGAACGTTGCGTGCAGATCCTCACGCTTCCCATCAAACGGTTGAGATGCCGTGTCTCTACTTTTGGGCCAACCGCCGTGCGGTGTCTGCCACGTGAGGACGTTGTCGGCAATACGACGACCTTCCGCGCTCTGGAACCATTCAACGGATTGCTTGGTGTATCTGGAAGGAACGGTTGCATCGGAAGATGATAGAAGTAAAAGCAGCAAGACATAGAGGGTAGTCAGTCGCAGTTTCATGAGAGTTCCGTTTCGTTAGTCGTCAATCGGATTATAAAATTGATATAACGTTCCTTTGAACTTCATTTGCCATACCGGGATAGGTTTCACCACGAATCCACATGGGAGGTCGTTTTTTATTCACAGCCTCCGGACGTGTCCATTCTGCTTTGGCACTGATATAATGTGCGATGTTTGCGCGTCTGAAACGCTCACTGTGGTTATCGGTGCTTTTATGGAGAACTTGACTGTTAAAATAGATGACCGCTCCAGCAGGGACTTCTACCGCAACACCGTCTTCATCACGAGCCCCTTGTGCCTGTTTAAACTCCCCCTGTTGTGAACCTTCAAGTTCCGCATGTTCACGAACGCCATATTTATGGCTACCGGGGATAACGTAGAGACACCCGTTGTCTTTATCCGCATTATCAATCGCAGACCACGTCGCGACTGTCGTTCCGGTTTTATATTGGTGGTTAAAATACCATTTATCTTGGTGCCACGGGAAACCGAGACCGATTTTTGGCGGTTTCCAAATGTAAAGATTGTTGAGACCGAGGAGATCTGGACCGAGTATGTCAACAACGGGGTCGGTGAGACGCGGATCACGCGTGCGTGCGAGGAATTCTGAACAATTACAACTCACATATTGGATATTGTGCATGGCGTAGATGCCTTGTGCTTCGACTTTACCGTCTCTGACCAAAGCGTTTTGAAAGATATGATAGTCCGGGAAAGAGCGTTTTCCGATGACGATGTCATCCGCAATTTGCGCTAAAATGTCGTTTTCTTTTTTTGTAAAAACGTCGTAACGGACAAAGTATCCGTTCTCTTCCCAAGCGGATCGTTCTTCAGGTGTTAGTTTAAACTTCCGTTCTTCGGCTGTTATTTTTGTATTCACGCATTCTCCTTATAATATACGTGTTTTCTTCATTTTCTCTTGAGTTGCCTATTCATTATATGCCCCACATGTCTATAGTTTTCCTGATGGTCGGTTGCGTTATATACTTCGGTAGACACCACTTATTATACAGTAGAATACTCTATGTATCCAAACAATTTCTTCCCTGGTAACGTCTCTATGTAGGTGGTGTTCTAAGTAGGCTTTCGCACCGGTCTGGAAACGCGCGAAAGTGCACCCAACTTGTTATGAGCAAAGAAGGCATCACATATTCTGCTGAATTAAACACTGAAGTTAGGGTTATATACAATGAGGATGCGCTCTGTATTAGTGTGCGCTGCGAGAAGCCAGATATGAAAAACTCCGGAAAACAAAAGGACGGGTTACTACTTCATTAGATATAACATATGAAAATACCACACAGTCAATATTGGGGCTTACTTATTGACTACCTAAAACCGCAGTGGTCAAGAGTTTTGCTGATGACCCTGCTCTTGTTTAGCAGTATCGGTCTACAACTCATCAACCCACTAATTGTGCGTCATTTCATTGATACTGCAAGATCCACCGAGGCACTACAGAAATTGATTCAAGCTGGACTGCTTTTCATTGGTGTGGGATTGATTCATCAGGCTGTATCTGCCCTTTCAGTATACATCAGCAGTGATGTGAGTTGGCGGACAACCAACCACCTACGTTCAGATTTGACCCTTCATATCTTGGGATTGGATATTTCCTTCCATAGCACCCATACACCCGGTGAATTGATTGAACGCGTTGATGGCGATGTGGATAGACTTGCCAACTTTTTCTCGCAATTTGTGATGGAGATATTGGGCGGCATTCTGTTGTCGGTTGGCACATTGATTGTTCTCTTTTACCAAGACTGGCGACTGAGTGCGATCCTTGGAGTCCTTGTGGCGGTCTATTTGATGGTTCATATTCGCTCCCAGCTCATCTCTGAGCCTTACTGGGATGTTGAGAGACAGGCAAGTGCCGATCTGTCGAGTTTTCTTGAGGAACGTCTTTCTGGACTCCGAGACATTCGGGCTAATGGCGCAATTGCTTATGCGATGCGGCGTTTTCATGAGGTTATGAGACGAGCAGTCCTATCAAAGTTCAAAGCCGACGTTATCACCGATATGGGGTGGACTATATCGAACATTGTATTTGCTGTTGGTTTCGCGATTGTGATGGGGGTTAGCGCATACCTATTCCAAGCCAACGCTATTACCATTGGGACGGTCTACCTCGTTCTCCATTATCTCCAGATGTTGCATGCACCCTTGAACAGGATTCAACGCCAGATAGAAGACTTCCAAATGGTTAAGGTTAGCATCAGGCGTGTTAGGGAACTTATGCAGACCAAACCCAAAATCCAAGATGGTCCAGGAGCGGTTCTTCCTCCAGGGGCATTGTCAGTTGAATGCCAAAATATTTCCTTTTCCTATCAGCCAGAACAACCCATTCTCAAGAACCTGTCATTTCATCTGAGTCCAGGTAAAGTTCTGGGACTACTCGGACGCACCGGGAGCGGAAAAACCACGCTTTCTCGTCTTCTATTTCGTCTCTACGACATCAGTGATGGCACGATTTACTTAGGCGACACGGACATAGGAGACCTACAACTGTCTGACCTACGACGGCACATCGGCATCGTCACACAGGAAGTCCAACTCTTTCAGGCATCTGTTCGAGATAACTTAACCTTGTTCGATCAAACAATTGAGGATAATCAAGTCCTTGCGGGTCTCCGAGCCCTGGAATTGGGTGCTTGGTACGATACACTGCCTGATGGACTTGATACAGAACTTCCTTCAGGTGGGGGTGGAGTTTCTGCTGGCGAAGCGCAGTTGTTGGCGTTTACGCGAGTTTTCCTCAAGGATCCAGGATTGATAATCTTGGACGAAGCCTCATCCCGTCTGGATCCTGCCACTGAAAGACACCTTGAACGAGCAATAGACACACTCCTGAGAAATCGGACTGCGATTATAATTGCCCATCGCCTTTCGACTGTGCAACGAGCAGACGAAATTATGATTCTCGAAGAAGGGCGAATCAGAGAATATGGAGAATATGAAAATTTGGCAGCCAATCCCAATTCCATTCTTTTCGGTCTCTTACGAACAGGGTTAGAGGAGTTTCTGGCATGAAAACACTATCTCTGAACAATAAAAAGAAACGACACTATTTCTGGCGACTGATACGCTTTAGCCCGTTGTTGTATGGTCTAAGTTTCATTTTTTCCCTGGCTTATTATGGTCTACCACTTCTCATTGGGTTAATCCTACGTGAGTTCTTCAACGCCTTGACTGGTGAAACACCTGCCCGCTTTGATCTGTGGACCTTGGTGATCCTCTTCTTGGTCACACGGTTGACTATCCAAATATTTGAACAGAGCTACGCTGCAACCTATGCCTACTTTGAAGGTAAACTTCAAACACTAATTCGCAGGAATTTGTTCAAATCCCTCCTGCAAGAC
Organism: Candidatus Poribacteria bacterium; assembly: GCA_022827885.1. Lineage (GTDB taxonomy): Bacteria > Poribacteria > WGA-4E > WGA-4E > WGA-3G > WGA-3G. The sequence continues at coordinate 59,630 of JAJEIP010000069.1, read as the reverse complement.
GCAGAGATCTATTCTGGACAAAATCCCGGCGAGATAATCAATCGTTTTGACGATGATACACAAGGGGCAGTCGCCCCAATCACAATCGTTATTGAATTGAGTGGACACGCGCTATCTGCTCTTATTGCGTTGGTTGTGCTATTGCGTGTCAATGCTTTCATTACACTTTTCGCCTTTCTACCGATGATAGCAATTGTAGCCCTGACAAACGGGTTGGGTCAGCGCATTCAAACGTATCGACGAATGAACCGCGAAGCCACAGGTCGTGTCACCGGCTTTCTCGGCGAACTTTTCGGGGCAGCACAGGCAATCAAGGTGGCAACCACCGAGGCAAATGCTGTCCATCATTTTGATGGTCTCAGCGAGGTAAGACGCAAGGCTGTTGTCAAAGAGAACCTTTTCAACCAATTGCTGGTTTCGATGAATTCGACAACAATCAACTTAGCGATGGGCGTAATTTTGATATTGGCTGGCGAGATGATGAGAGGTGGCGTTTTTACCGTAGGCGATTTCGCACTGTTCGTTAATTACATCGCACTCGGGCAGGTTTCGGTATTAGGGTTTGCTAATTGGCTTGGACGTTTGTTAACAGCATTCAAGCAGGCAGACGTTTCTCTGAAACGACTCTCTGAATTGACAGCCGATGATGTGCAAGAGAAACTACTCAGGCTTGGACCGGTATACCTACGCGGTAATTTCCCGAGCGTTCCCTTCATCGTCAAAAACAGAAGTCATCATCTAAGCCGCCTTGAAGTCGAAGGGATGATCTATCATTACCCAGATACTGGACGCGGGATTGAAAACATCAATCTCAGCCTGGAAGCAGGCACCATTACTGTCATCACCGGACGGGTCGGTTCCGGTAAAACAACGCTTTTGGAGGTCCTATTGGGGCATCTACCTCGAGACGCCGGAAACGTCTACTGGAATGGTAAACCCATCGTGGATGTGGCATCGTTCCTTGTCCCCCCACGCTGTGCATACACTCCTCAAGTCCCACGACTTTTCAGCGATGCCCTTCGAGAGAATATTCTGATGGGACTACCGGAAGATAACGTCAATCTTCCTGCTGCTATCTGGGCAGCTGCGCTGGAGGATGATCTGAGAACATTGGAAAATGGATTGGATACGGTGATTGGTCCCAGAGGTGTTAGACTCTCCGGTGGGCAACTACAGCGAACAGCAGCGGCTCGGATGTTGGTGCGTGAGTCTGAACTATTGGTGTTTGACGATCTTTCCAGCGCTCTTGATGTGGAAACAGAGCAAAAGTTATGGCGTCGGGTATTTGAACGACGCGAGGCAACTTCAAATAGTTTACCCACACGCACGTATCTTGTCGTGTCACATCGCCCTATTGCCTTACGACACGCCGATAATATTATTGTCCTCAAGAGCGGAAAAATAGAAGCGGAAGGAACGTTAGAAGTGCTTTTGGAAACGTGCGTGGAGATGCAAGGATTATGGCAAGGGAATGTGGATGTAGCCGGAAAATGAATAAGTTGATTTCTCTTTAATATTTTCTCTAAATTTTGTAGAATATGTTTTTAATCCATAATTACTTTCAGTCTCAAATCTCATCGTACATTTCCGGTATTGCCTACTATCTATTGAGATATAGATGCGTAAGGAATTTGTTGATATGTTCAGAATCTTAGCTATAGTGATTTCGATCTTACTCGCCATTCATATTGTCGGCTGTGGCGCTGACGACGCGGAAGATGTGCCAGTAAATTTTGTATCGGTAACTCCACCCGGCGGTGAGATTGCGGGAAATGCTACCATCACTCTCACTTTTGATAATATACCAACTGGTGTCACATCGACCGCGGGTAACGTTACTGTTGTTGGCAAAAGTGTCGCAATTGAGGGCCCCTTCAAGTCAGGCGACCTCAAGTTTACAGTCGCATGGGTCGGTGGAAGTCGGGAACTGAATTTCCATGTCACTGGCGTGTGACCGGAGGGTAATAAATCGCTGGATGCGATTGAAATTGACGATGTCAAGCCGCAAGCAGGAGTGTCCGTAAATTTCCTGCGGTCAGACCCGAAAGACGGTTTTTCAATTATTGGCGTTGAAACCATTACGCTTTATTTTAATAACAGACCAACGGATGTTAAAATAACAGAAGCCTCAGAGGAAATTCATCAGGCAATTGTGAAAGGCAATACCGTTGAAGTCTCTCTCACACAACCCGTCTTTGTCCCTGATATCCAATTTACCGTTACATGGGCAGGAGGCAAAGTGAGGTTGTCTTATCTCAATGAGCCAGACAATGCTGTGGCTGATTTTCGGCGATCAGACCCAGCAGATGGTAGCTCAATTGTTGGCGTTGAAAAGATCCGCGTTTCGCTTAGTACGCACCCGAAAAATGTCAAAATTTATAACCATACATCGGAAAGTTTCATTGAGGATGTTACAGTTTTGCACAACCTGATCGAATTCCGCGTCCCTGACCGTATCAAGGAACCTTAAGAGATAAAACAGTAAAGAATTCAAAGCGGCTGACATATACTAACGAAGATGTGGCACCCGAAGAATAGGTGTTGACAGGCGGCAGATTAGAAATTTCTGTGCCATCAAATTCCGAGGGCATTGAATAAAAAAGGTGGGATCCCAGATAAAAAGCATCTGAAAGGGCAAGAATGGTTTTCAGGGCATAGTGAGAAGTCTGGCTCGTTGATCTCGGAATGGGCACCAAAGTTGGATTGAAGAGTTCAGAAAAGTAGGAGTAAATCGACTGGGTAGGTTAAAAATCACGATTTTGAGGCGTGTAAGGGGTGTCTGTAGCTACCCGAGAGGTAACTACAGACATTCACTGCCTTAAATCGAGAAGGTGCCGACGAAGACGTTATTCTCTGTGCCACTCTGCTGCCATGTCACCGGGAGGTGAGCATCTTTATAGCGATAAACTTCGGATTTACCGACAATGGCGTTCTGAATCGTTGTCAGCGGTTTGTACCAGATCTGATGGGGCTGTGTGCATCCGGCACACGGATAACGGTTGGCAGAAAGTTTGAGAACTTCACCAACGGTTACATCATATTTGGTGCCTTCCTTCGTGAATTCAATGGAAGCGGTTTGGGTCGCGACGACTTCACCCAAAACATCAGCGTATTTCGTCGTGAGTAGGTCGCTGAGTGCGGCGCGCTGTTCTGCGGTCGTATTCGGATCCATGTATAACACGCTCTTACGGGTCTTGGTCTCAATTGCCAAATTGTTTTTCGCACTAATCACAGCGACGACTGTTAGGTTCTCCAGTGAAACATCGTTCCACGTTCCACTCTGGATGTTCCAAACGGCGGTTGCCTCTCTGCCACCTTCCACGAATTCGGAACCGTAGTGGCATGCCCCGACATAGACACTCGCTGAACGGGCTTCAATGTATTCGCCTTGCACAGTCGGCGATTCGCTGGCAAAAGCGAAACCCGCTATGAAGGTCAGCGCGAGTACCGTTAAAACAAAGATATTTCTCATCTTGATTTCTCCCTTTTTTTGGGGGGATTCACCTTACTAAACGCAATAGTAACACTATATCATTTTAACCTTAACCGTTATTATACCGCAAATTAATTAAAAAAGCAACTTTTTTGTTATATCTCTCAGGACAACTTCGCAGTTGGAAATCGAAACTATAGGAACACTGAATGTTTTTAACGAATTAGTTGAATTGTAGCGTTCGATCAGTTTCTGATTTCTTCTTATTGCCTCTGGCGTTCGCCGGCTGTATACCTTTCCACCATCCATCTTTTCGTGAATAGAAAAGTTACTAACGCCGTGATACAGCAAAAGAACAGAATCCAGAATAGAAATCCGAAGTTTTTGAGAATGATGATAAGGACATTGTCACTTTTTGTCATCTTGAGTGGTACGAAATGATCTCCGCCATTAACAACTGTGACAGGCTTGCCAAGCCGATCACCGTATCCCTCTTTGTAGATGCTAATGAGGTATCTACCAGCGGGAATGTTGGTGCGTTTATAGGCACCGTTGGCATCTGTCGTTGTCGTGTATTCTGTACCATCTTGAGCGACAATTACAACTTCAACGCCTTCAATCGGGTCCTGTGTTTCGGTGGTATCGGTAATCCGTCCGCGGACGGTACCACCCTGTTGCGCGAAGATAATCCCGACAGACATAATGGTACAGGCGACGAATATTAATACTAAACTTAAACGAGTCATTGTCCTATTTCCCGGCATCCGCTAACAGACGATGGAGCGTCCCGCCTAAAATCTCTGCTTTGTCTGCCTCCGGGATAAATGGACAGTGTGTTCGGAACGCCTCAAGTGCGTGCTGATAGGTCATAAAGTTTCGAACAACTGGATAGTCGGACCCCCAGCAGAGACGAGCAGGCCCGAAGTGTTCGTAGAGGGCGCGCACAATCCAATGGGTATCCGATTGTGGATAATCCCATGGGACCTGCGAGACATACGCGAAACCTGACATCTTGATGTGAATGTTCGGTACGTCCCCTGAGGCAAGTACCTGCTTGAGCTGCGGATACGGAGGCTCTTCACCGGCGCGCGCACCGCCCATGTGATGGCACAGAAATGGCACAGTCGGGAACTGCGCGGCGAGTTTTCGGAGTGCCGCGTGCTGATGGCTTCCCATGGCAATACTGGCAATGAGTCCGAGGTCAGCTGTTGTCTGGAAGAAACGTTGTCCCTCCGTTGAGAAGAACCAACTCCCATCGTCATCACCTCTGAGGTAGTGCGTATAGCCTTTGAGGGAATACGCCTCCGCTGCAGTTTTCAACCGATCGGCAGCACCCTCCGTGTGATACGTCTCTGTCCATGAGCAGTCCACATCGGCAAACTGGATGAGTCGCTCAGGGTAACGTTTGACACACGCTGCGACGTAATCGTTGTTTTCGGGGTTCCGATCGATACGTGCACAGATAAGCACGGCTTTGTCGACATCATGCAGATCCATTTCGTGGAGGAGTTGTTCAACTTTGCCGCGACTTTCGTCATCGGGAACCGGGGGTTGATAGGGCCACCGGGGCCATGCGTGGGTATGTGAATCAATTATCATTTTTCTGGAGTCCTCTGTTCAGACACTACGGACTTACAATGTGCCTTTGTTTCAAGGCTTCTATTTCTCGCGATAGTTCTTCGATTTTTTTGTCTTGTTCTCGCTCGTTTTTCCCTCGCCATGCTATGATAATTTGCGGAATGCCTACAGTTACAACGATGAGAATTGTGAGCGCGGATACGAATCCTACGACTAAGGTAAGCTGTTGGTCAACCCCCTCAAATTTGGTGTTAACCCCCTCAAATTTGAGGTCAACATATCCTTTCATATTCGACTCGGATTTCTCGATTTCTGCTCTGAGCCGCTCTTCAGACTCAGCGATTTCTGCTCTGAGCCGTGTCTCCACTTCAGAAACCTCTTCTTTGACAATTAGGCGAATTTTGTCAAGATCTTGAGATGTTAATTCACCAAAGGTAGGCGATATAATTACAAAAAACGCAGCAAAGAAAAATAAAGTATATTTCATAATGCCTTCCTCCATTGTATAGTATAGCGTGTCCTGCAGCATTTGTCAATCTAACGTGAGCCCTGCGTCAAACCGAGCATCAGGGCACCCAACTCTTGCTTGTTGGTTTCCGCAGGCTTCACAATACCGACAATTTCGCCATCGTACATCACTGCGATCCTGTCGCTTAGATGAAGGAGTTCATCCAATTCAGAGGAGACGAGTAAAACGGCTTTGGCGCGGTTGCGGGCATGAATAAGCCGTGTGTGGACGAATTCGGTTGCATGGATGTCTAAGCCGCGTGTTGGGTGGGCTGCAATGATAACTTCAGGACGCGCTTCCAACTCGCGCGCGACGACGACCTTCTGCTGATTTCCACCGGAAAGGGTCCGAATCGGATCCACTATATCTCCAACACGAATTTGGTATTTATCAAGAGCATTCAGCGCATACCGTTGAATTGATTTGCGCTGCAGCAGTTCGTATCGGCAGAACCGACTGTGTTTATGATGCCTGATGATGAAATTATCGTCAATTCGATCGTTCAGACTAATGCCGTGTCGATGTCTATCGGCGGGGATGTGTGCGATGCGTTCTCCGTTTAACGTGAGTGTCCCGCTATCTATCTGCCGTAATCCTGTCAGGACCTGAACGAGTTCTGACTGTCCGTTCCCTTCGACCCCTGCTATACCGACGATTTCACCGGGGAATACTTCAAGGCTCACTTCGTTGAGATACCGTTTGCTGGGTGCTTTATTCGTCCTCACTTTTTTCCATGTGTGTCTTCTGTGGGTGTCAGAATCTCCTGAGAGCGTGACGTTTTCCAAACGGAGCAAAGGCGCTGTGCCTATCGTCTGTTCTCGCGTCACAGATGGAGGGATAACGGGTTCACCGAGAATCATTTCTGCCAACACTGCGGCATCGGTGTCGTCGATCGGACAAGAAGCGATGGCTCTCCCGCGTCGCATTACAGTGACACGGTCAGCGATTGCCATGACTTCATCGAGTTTATGTGTAATGATTATGAGGCTTTTCCCTTCACTTTTGAGGCTACGCATACAATTAAAGAGTCCTTCAACCTCTTGGGGTGCGAGCACGGCTGTCGGTTCATCCATGATGAGGATGTCTGCCCCGTGGTAGAGGACTTTCAGGATTTCGGTGTGTTGTTGTGCCCCAATTGGGAGGGACTCGACAGGGGTGTTCAGTGGGACATCGAAACCGAGTTGTGCTGCGAGTGCAGCAATCTGTTCTCCTGCCTGCTGCTCATCGAGAAGTGCCCCGAATTTGCGAGGCTCTTTGGCAAGGACGATATTTTGAAGTGCCGTGAAGACAGGAATCAGCGTAAAGTGTTGCTGGACCATCCCTAAACCGAGCTGCATTGCGCGTCGTGGAGAGGAGATAGTTACGGCACGTCCATCGACGAAAATCTCGCCTGCATCCGGATGATACAGCCCGTAAAGAATTTTCATCAGTGTAGACTTGCCTGCCCCGTTTTCGCCAACAATGGCGTGGATCTCACCCCGATGGAGCGTGAAATCTACTGCGTCGTTTGCCTGCACTTGTCCAAAACGCTTGTTGATGCCATGCATCTCGATGCTTGATGTATGCGCCATCTTTACTGCCGTTCGTGCGGAACGACGATATCGCCCGCGATAATTTTCGCCTTAAACGCCTCGACCTGTTCCAGAATCTCGTCCGAGAGGAGCGCGCGATTGACATCATCAATAATGTACTCGACACCGCCCTCTTTAAGCCCGTATTCTTTCAAACCGCCAGAGAAATTCCCTTCTTGGACGCTCTTTATTGTCTCATAAACCGATATTTCCACGCCCTTGATAACACTCGTGAGCACTAAACCGGGGGCGAGGTTGTTACCATTGGAATCGACCCAGATGATTGACTTTTGTGTTGCTTTTGCGGCTTCAAGAACCCCCAAGCCGCTCGCACCGGCAGCGGCAAGGATAATATCTATGCCACGGTTGTATTGCGAAAGCGCGAGCTCCTTGGCTTTCGCGGGATCGTTGAAAGCTTGCGGCGTAACACCTACGTAATCCGCCACCAGTTCAAGATCGGGGTTTGTTGCCGCAATACCGGCGCGATAGCCGATCTCAAAAGCCTCCACCAGCGGCACCTTCATCCCGCCGATGAAACCTATCTGCTTTTCCTCGGTTTTCAACGCTGAAATGACCCCTGCGAGAAATGTGCCTTCGTGTGCTCGGTAGGTCAACGAGGCAACGTTGGGTTGTTCTATAACTGCGTCAATCAGTACGAACTTGACATCCGGGAAATCGCTTGCGACGCGGTTCATCGGTTCTTGAAAAAGGAAACCGACTCCGATGATGAGATCGTATTTCAGTTTCGCGAGTCTGCGGAGCGTTAACTCGTTATCCGTGCTGAGGCTTGGCGTGACCTCTGTGAGTTTGAATCCCCATTCGTCTTTTGCTTTTTTCGCGCCTGCGTAGGCGGCATCGCAGAAGGAGAGATCGCCGCGCCCGGTGACATCATAGATGAGACCGACTTTTAGTGCTGCCGGAGTTGCCTCTATTACAGCAAAGCAGGTGATTAAAAGTGTGATTAAAATCCTTATACGCAAAATATTTTCCTTTCCAAATGCTGTGTCATTTGAGAGATAAAGCCTAAGTGTGTCTAAGTACTATTTAGAATACACGATAATAGGGTTAGATGCAAGTGTTATTGTGGTTCTTGTAGGACTATTCAGTTTTAAGAAACTATTGGATTTCACATCTTTTTTCCCGTTCCGGTGCGGTTAGGAAACCGCACCTACCGGACTGTGGGGTCCAAACTCTCCTAAAAATAGAGAACCAAATGCCTCTAACATTCTTGAAGTTAATGTTGACTTTTTTGACTTTTAACGTTATTCTATTGTAGGATTTCTGCGATCACTACGATGGCAGAAAATGTGTTGACGAGTCCTATATCGTATTGACAGAAAATAGGAGGAGAAATATGAGAACGGCTATTGGATTCTCGAAGTTAGTTCCGTTAAGCCTCATTGTGCTTTTGGGGTTCGCGTTTTCGCTACCAACTTTCGCAGGGACCCAATTGTGGGACTTTGAGGAAAAGCACGATGACTGGAAAGTCGCGAACGGGAACTGGGAAATTAAGGGTGGTATCTATCAACTCGAGAGAGGCGGTAAAGCCGAACACACCCTCGTCGGTGAAGAGGACTGGGACGACTACACCGTGGAAGCCAAGATTCGGATGGACGAAGGGAACTGGGCAGGCTTAATCTTTCGGGCACAAAGTGAGCATGAGTATTACGTCTATTACCTGAACGTTCCGAACAACAAGTCTGAACTCTGGAAGCATAGCAAAGGGGCGTGGGATACGCGTCAAGCGATTAACAGTAATATTCCGGCCACTAAAAAAGTGAAAATAGAGAACGAAGAGTGGCATGACGTTAAAGTCATCGTTGAAGGAGGTATCTTCCAACTGCATATCAACGGTGAACTCCAAGGTGAACAGAAAGATGATGGCTACAAAACCGGCAAGATCGGTGTGTGGGGATGGGAGACCGGCGCAAGTTTTGATGACGTCATGATTACCGGTGATAGATACCCTTGCCGTTGATGCGAAGGATAAACTCGCAACAACGTGGGGACGTCTCAAAAGGGTCTACTAATTTCTGGACGATTCTACCTCAGACATTTTAGGGAAAAAATCGTCCATTCTCGCTGGCGGGGTTTTTAACCTCGCCATAAGCAATTCTGAGTATTAAATATGCACATTATTCATTGGTAACGGGCGGGGAAACCCCGCCCCTACTACAATCGGAGAGACTTTATGAAATATCTTTTTTCAGCTGTTATCGGTTGTTGTTTTCTCGTCCTCGTAGCCTCCTTCGCTTTTGCGGGCGAACAAACTTGGTCCTTTGAATCGGAGGCAGACGACTGGACACCCGCTAACGGTTCTTGGAGTGTTGAGGACGGCATATACAAACTCGCTAAGGGCGGTAGAGCCGAGCACTCCCTCGTCGGTGACGCTGCATGGGAAAATTACACTGTTGAGGCAAAAGTTCGGCTTGATGAAGGGAATTGGGCAGGTGTTGTTTATCGCGCCCAAAGTGAGATGGAATACTACGTCTACTATCTCAATGTCCCAAATAACAAAACCGAGCTTTGGCGACATAAGACGGGGGCATGGGACGCTCGTGACAAAATCGGTGAACTCCCGGGATCTAATGTCACCATCGCGAACGACGAATGGTTTGACATGCGGGTCGTCGTGGAAGGCGATTCAATGAAACTCTGGATTAACGGTGAAGAGCAGGGAGAACTCAAAGATGAAACCGGAGCTGGATATCCCGCCGGTCAAGCTGGGGTTTGGGCATGGGAAACAGCCGCGAGTTTTGATGATGTCAAGGTCTCCGGGGATGCTATCGCCGGTCTCACTCCGGTGGAACCCCTAAACAAATTGGCTACCACATGGGGCCACCTCAAACAACGTTTTTAGGTGGTGTTCCATCGCACCACTGGGATGGCAGTAAGTGGTCCGGAAACTTTCGTATTCCCCAGTTGTATTGGTGGCACTCATCGCGTGCCACCTTGCTTTCCATCACGTCTCAGTCGGATTCTGTCAAGAAACGACTGCTGCGGACATCACAGCACAGATTCGTGCTTACAAAGCAGAATTAGCGGTTGATGGCACACGAATTGAGACTCGATTGCAACTCGCGAAGGTTTACCTCCAAATTGAGGCTTACACGGAAGCAGTTGACGAGTATCATCAAATCATAACTTCGATAGAAGCGCATACAGTCCCGAACAACGAGCGTCTGGAGCAAAATCCCGATATTTCCACCGCCTACTACGGTTTGGGATTGGCATACACTGGACTTGAAAAGTTTGAGGATGCCATAGCCACATATGAACGCGCCATCGCACATAAACCTGATTGGGCATATACGCACGCGGCTTTGGCGAGTGCTTACGCGAACATGCACCGTTATGCCGAAGCACTCAACGCTTACAAAGTAGCGGTTGCTTTGGATCCGAACGATAAAATGATTCATCATCAACTCGGGAATGTCTATAGCAAACGTGGCGAACGTTCCGCAGCGATAAAACACCAACAACGTGCGATTGCTATTGCCCCAGAATTTGCAGAGGCACACTATCAGTTAGGGCAACTCTACGCCCAAGAACAACGGTGGACCGATGCAATCGCGTCGTATCAGTCGGCATACAGACACGATAAGACGTTAGTTAAGGTGCTCTATAATCTCGCACAAGCGTCCCTCCGCGCTGGAAATCCGGTGGCAGCGCGTGAGCAGATGGCTCTCTTTGAGAGGCAAAAATCGGCACTGATGCCGCTCCAGGAATTGCAAGGGGCTTTACAGCGGGAACAGGGAACAGCGGAACGCGCCCGGATTCTCGCCAACATTGCGAGACTCTATCTCAAAAACGGGTTTTACAAGAAAGCGGTCTGGGAGTACCAAAAAGCACTCGGAATGGACCCTGAACTTGTGCCGGCTTATAACGGTTTGGGTATCGCTTATACGATGCTTGGAAAACACGCAGAAGCCGTTACTTCACAGCGGAAAGCGTTGGAACTCCAACCGAATTTCGCCAAGGCACACGCGGGACTCGGTTTGGCGTATTTCAGTCAGAATCAAATGGAATCCGCCTTGGAACATTATCGACGTGCAGCCGCGCTGGCACCCCAACTTTTAGAGGCACACTTAAAGATTGGAACAATCTTGCTGAAACAGAAGCGTTATGCGGAGGCGATCGATCCATATAAGGCGAGCGCGGCATTAGCGCCTGACACTGCCGAGATACACCATAATTTAGGTATATGTTATGCGCGTCAAGCGAAAGCGGATTTAGAAGCGGCGCGGCGTTATGCGCAAGAAGCCATCCGCTTGGATCCGAACGTGGCAAGTTATTACAACACCCTCGCACTCATTGATTTTCGGCGCGGCGACTATTCACAGGCAGAGAAATCCATCCGAAAAGCACTGGAACTTGAACCGGAAAACCGGAACTATCAGCAGGGGTTAAAACAAATTTCTGGTAGAATTCGTTAGTCGCCTGTTGAATTGTCATAAAGACATAAAAAGTTAACTGAAAATTCGCGCGAAACGAAGTGAAGCGCAGTCCAAGGAGCCTATAGGAAAAAAAAATGGCATACAATAGTCTCACAGAGTTCGTCAAAGCCTTAGATCGAGCAGGTGAACTCAAACGGATTAAAACAACTGTATCCCCGGATTTGGAAATCGCTGAGATCACCGATCGGGTGAGTAAAGCAGGTGGTCCTGCGCTTCTCTTTGAAAAGGTAGAAGGCAGCCGAATGCCGCTCCTCATCAATACCTATGGGTCTTACCAACGGATGGCGATGGCTCTGGGAGTTGACGATCTTGGGCAAATCGCGTCGGAAATTGAGAGTATGATTAAATTGGGACCCCCGGATTCCCTCCTTGACAAGATAAAAATTCTCCGTCTGCTGTCGCAATTGACGAATTTTCCGCCGAAGACGGTAAAGAAAGGCGCGTGTCAAGAGGTCGTCCGGACGGGTGAGGACGCATCCTTAGATGTCCTGCCGCTCATAAAATGTTGGCCCCTTGATGCCGATAGATACATCACTTTACCCCAGGTTTTCACGCATAGCCTTAAAACGGGTCAACGGAACGTTGGCACCTATCGTTTACAGAAAATAACGCCATACGCTTTAGCGATGCACTGGCAAATCCATCACGATGGTGCTGCGCATCATCGCGAGTATCAACAAGCAGCGCAACAGATGCCCGTCGCAATCGCACTCGGTGGAGATCCGGTGATGTCTTATATCGGGACCGCACCGCTTCCATCCGGGATTGATGAACTCCTCTTCGCGGGGTTTCTCCGAAAATCGAATGTGGAGATGGTGCCTGCCAAAACGATTGATATGCTTGTGCCTGCGGAGGCAGACATCGTGATTGAAGGATACATTGAGCCAAATGAAACCTGTATAGAAGGTCCCTTCGGTGACCATACCGGGTTCTATTCCTTGGCAGATGAATACCCGCTCCTCCATATCACAGCGATTACACATCGGAAAAACCCTATCTATCAGACGATCATCGTTGGTAAACCCCCGATGGAGGATTGCTATATGGGTAAGGCGACTGAGCGGATCTTTATGCCGTTGATTAAGACGCAGTTGCCAGAACTCGTCGATATGAATCTACCCTTATTTGGTGTATTCCACAATTTTGCGTTGATTTCTATCGACAAACGCTACCCCTACCACGCAAAGAAGATTATGCACAGTTTGTGGGGACTCGGACAATTGATGTTCAGCAAAATCATCATCGTCGTTGACAAAGAGGTAGACGTTCAGAACCTCGAAGAGGTGCTGTTCTATGTCGGCAGTAATGTCGACCCGAAAAGGGACGTAACGATTGTTGAGGGACCTGTTGATGTGCTGGATCATGCGGCACCGCTTATGGGTGCCGGGTCTAAAATGGGGATTGATGCGACAACGAAGTGGGCGGAAGAAGGGTATGAACGCGAATGGCCCCAGGAGATTCAGATGTCTGACGAGGTGATTGCGTTGGTTGATGAAAAATGGAAAAAATACGGTTTTTAATTTATTGATCCTGGACCGCTCTCCAAATGCAAAGCTAAAACAAATTATGCCATTTAAGGAGAACCTAATTTCATTACGAGCGGGTTTCTGGTTAATTCGGGACTCCTCTGCGGATTTGTACGTTATTAAAAAAGGAGAAAAACCATGCAAGAAACGATTTACGATGTTGCGGTGATTGGTGCAGGACCCGCTGGTGCACAAGCGGCGGTTTCAGCGAGCCATCAAATGCGGCACGTTTTGGTGCTGCACTCAGGAAAGGTGAGTTTTAGTCGAGGTCGCGCTTACTGGTCAAAGTCCGTAGAAATTGAAGATGCGCCGGTCTTTCCAGGTATCATTGGACCCCACTTTGCGAAAGAACTCATGAAATGGATGGAAAGCCGCCCGGTCGTCGATTTCATGCTGGGTTCGGAGAAACGTAAGACAGGCATTGACATACGCGACGGCATGGTTGCGAAACTCAAACGGAACGGCGACCTATTTGAACTCGAAGCATCTGCAAAAACACTGAAAAAAAATACGCCCCTGGAGATGGTATCTTTTAAATCTCGCACTGTCGTCGTTGCCGCTGGGTTTGATGATAAGTGGCCCGATATTGAATTTGACCCCGATGCTGAGCGTTTATATAAGCAGTATGCGACGGTATTTCGCTATGCCGGCAATCGAAAAGGATGGCATGTCTGCATTCGTTGTGATGGACATCTCCATGTTAACGAACATCTTGCACTCCTCGGTGTTGGCGACTATATCTACGAGGCAGCGATTGGAGCACAAGATTTTACGGATAAAATTACAATTCTAACAAACGGTAGACCGCACGGGATGTCGCCACCCGTGTTGGAACAGGTGAAAGCCCGTAAAATTAATATCATTGAAACAAAGATTAAACGGCATATTGGTGAAAAAACCGACCTCTTAGGATTTGAGATGGTTGATGGGAGCGACTTGTTTTTCCACGGTTTTCTCGTCGATGAAGGGCTCATCCCGAATACGAAGTTTCTTGACGGATGGGACTATCAGAAGGATGAAGAAGGGTTGATTATCGCAAACGAGGACATGCAAATGTTGGACAGCAGTGGAGAACCGATTCCGGGACTCTTCGCGGCGGGTGACATCATATCTGGTGAGCGAAACCTGATTGCGACTGCGTTCGCGCTCGGGCAAGAGGCGGGTTTGTCAGCGTCAGACTCCTTACGTCAATGGCATTTCCCCGATTAGGAGGCAGGTATAGGAATTATGCAAAACGAGCAAAAAGATACTGTCTATATTATTGACACGCACGCCGAAATATTTCGGGCTTATTATGCGATTCGTAGCGGATTGACGAGTAGCATCACCGGCGAGGCGACCCATGCTGTGTTCGGGTTCGCTGGCACCCTTCTTCGGATCTTGACGCAACTTCAGGCAAAATATGTTGTCGCTGCGATTGATACACCGGGGGACACGTTTCGCAATGAACTTTATTCGGACTACAAGGCGAATCGTTCTCCGGCACCTGATGATCTGGTGACACAGATTCATCGGATTCTGGAGTTGCTTGAGGCATTTGGTATCTTGACGCTCGGTAAACCTGAATTGGAGGCGGACGACATCATCGCCTCTGTCACACAGGCGATCCTTGACGATCCAGAGGCGAGTGATGTCAATGTCACTATTATTTCTAAAGATAAAGACCTCGAACAGTTGTTAATGGACGACCGGGTTACAATGCTTGACCTCCATAACGATAAGATTATCGACGAGCGGTCGTTGCTGGAGACGAAAGGTATAAAACCGTCTCAAGTTGTGGATACACTTGCTTTAATGGGAGATACTTCAGACAATGTCCCAGGTGTTGAGAAAATCGGCTTGAAAACCGCATCGCAATTGATTCAGCAGTACGACTCGATTGAAGGCATCTTTGAGAATATCGATGAGATTCGAGGGAAACGTCGCGAAAATTTGGAGAAGTCCCGTTTACAGCTCGATCTTTCAAGACGGCTTGTAACCTTGAAGCGAGATGCGACTTTGGATTTCTCCATAGCGCAAGCCCGTGTCAAACCACTTGATCTCCAGAAGATCCTCCCACTCTTCCAAACGTTAGAACTCAAACGTTACGAGCAGGTTGTTCGGGAACTTGCGGGGGGTGATTCTACGTCCATCGTTCCTTCGACACCAACGACGCGCAAGGAACGGGTTGCGGAGTTAGCGCAGAAAACAGATGCCATTTTGAACAAAGGTGACTACGACACCGCTGAAACGGGGGACTATTCGGCGATCGTTACGCTCGACCAACTGCGAGATCTCGTTGATACACTATCGGAAACCCAAGAGATTATCAGTTTTGATACCGAAACGGATGGCTTGGAACGCGATGCGAGGCTCTGCGGATTGAGTTTCTCATGGAAACCGAAGCAAGGTGTTTACGTTCCGGTTCGTTCCCCGCATCCCAAAGATCATCTGGATACAGCCACTGTGCTTTCGGCACTTAAGCCGATTTTAGAGAATCCAGCACTACCGAAATGTGGACACAATCTAAAGTTTGATGCCAGCATTCTTATCAGGAACGGTGTTAAACTCCAAGGTGCTGCTTTTGATACACTGCTCGCGAGCCAATTAGTTGATGCACAGATCCCCTCCCACAACCTTGATACACTGGCGTTGCTCCATTTAGAACACAAGATGATTTCGTTTGAAGAACTAACGACGGGTTCAGGCGATAGGACGGGTGAGGCAACCTCGCCCCTACAAGCGACGGACTCCGGTGAACTGTTTGGAGCGAAGACAGATCAGCAGAAAACAATCGATGAAGTGCCATTGGAACAAGCCACAATTTACGCCGCGGAAGATGCTGACGTTACCCTTCGACTCTATCATTTCCTGATGCCCAAACTTGATGAAATGGGGATCACAGCGTTAGCGCGTGATATAGAGTCACCGCTGGCGCCTATTCTCGCTGAAATGGAGTATAACGGTATCGTTTGCGATAAGGAGGAACTCAAACGTCAAAACGTTGTGATTAGTGAACTTGTTGATGCTCGGCAAAAGGAGATTCACGAAATCGTTGGATATCCGTGTAATATTGATTCACCGAGACAACTGGCGCGGGTGCTGTTCGATGAACTCGGTTTCAAACCTGTGAAACGGACGCGGGGTGGCAAAGTCTCCACTGATGTGACGGTGTTAGAGGCACTCTCATTGAGAGAGGATATCAACGATGCGAAGACGAGTGTGCCGCGTTTAATAATTGAGTACCGCCAATTCCGTAAGTTACAGAGCACGTATCTGGCGCAACTCCAGAACGCTGTTGACCCAAAAACAGAACGCATCCACACACACCTCTATCAGTTAACAACAGCGACAGGACGTTTGAAGTCCGACCACCCGAATCTCCAGAACATTCCTGTCCGCACTGAGATCGGAAGACAGTTGCGGCGCGCTTTTAGGGCACCAGAGGGGCATAAGTTAATCTGTGCCGATTATTCACAGATTGAACTTCGCATTCTCGCACACTTTAGCGAAGATGACAGTTTAATCGATACGTTTACACAAGATTTAGACATCCATACAGCCGTTGCTTCACAGGTATTTAAAGTTCCGGCTGCCTCGGTTACGCGTGAACTTCGTGATAAGGCGAAGACCATCAATTTTGGTATCATTTACGGTGTCTCGCCAACGGGTCTCTCACGTCGGATTAAGGGGATGCGTGTGAAAGAAGCAGCGGCTCTTATTGATGATTATAAAACGCGTTTCCCGGGCATAGATCGTTTTCTGCAGGCGTGTGTCCAGCAGGCATCGGATCATGGGTATGTTCGCACGCTCACGGGCAGGCGACGCGCGATTCCTGAAATCTACGCGACGAATAGGGGTCGGCGAAGCCTCGGCGAACGATTGGCAATCAATACTGTGGTGCAAGGTTCTGCTGCAGATTTAATGAAGGCAGCGATGGTCCAGGTACAGCGTCGCATTGATACGGACAAACTTCCGTTAAAAATGCTTCTACAGATTCATGATGAGTTAGTGCTTGAAGCCCCAGAGGCACTCGCGGTGGAGTGCGCCGCAATTGTTTGTGAAGAGATGGAGAACGCGATGTCGCTTCGGGTACCGCTTCGGACAGAGGCAGGAATTGGCGATAATTGGATGATCGCGAAATAAAATTATTCAACAGATAAAAATTAATATTGACAAGTAATATAAATTGTGATATAATTTTATGTAAATTTATTTAAGGGAAATGTGGATAGTGTCCGCTGGCAAAGTTACGAGTAGTGTTTTGACAGTTTTACGGTTTGGAACCGAAACATGCTCATTGTAAGTGTGACGAGGCTTCCAACAAGAGATTGATGAGAGTTACTTTTTCCCAATCCTTGCAATTTGGGCATTGCGTGCAATGTCCGTCTACGCTTGCTGCCAAATTTCTGCCTTTGAAAATGCTGACAGTGCTCAGTTTTCTCATTTTCCCGTATTTCTATTCCCTATACCGGTTTTTTGAGAGACTCGGTTCGCGTGAATGTGCCGTTTGTCTTCGTAATGCTTGGTTAGGGGACCTATAATTTTTAGAAGGAGAAACGAGATGAATATCTACGTTGGCAACGTGCCTTATGCGGCCACGGAAACCGACCTCGAAGAGCTCTTTGGAGAGTATGGTCAGGTTGCAACGGCTACGATTATCCGTGACCGGTACGATGGTCGCTCCAAAGGGTTTGGCTTCGTTGAGATGGAAAACCAAGAGGACGGCGAGCGAGCGATAGAAGCATTAGATGGCCAAGAGATGATGGGACGTCCGCTGAAAGTCAATCCCGCGCGCCCGCGCGAACAACGCCGCGAGCCCCGTCGGTATGACGATGCGGATAGAAACATGTAGTCTGTTTTGTAATCGTTTCAGTGTGATTCCATCTACTTAGACAGTTGGAGTTAGATTGAAAATGCCGCGATGGGATGGCAACAGTTTTTGCGTCCTGTTGCGTTGATAAATTTTGCCCCGGTTTTGGGATTTGTTTTCTTTAAACGAGTCTTGAACCGGGGTTTATCGGTTAAAATCGACATAGGACAGGTTGCGGATACAACGGTGAGCACCGCTCCACTCACCTGTCCTGTGCTAAAATTGCTTAGTATTCTTTCTGCTTGAGGAT
This sequence comes from Candidatus Poribacteria bacterium, assembly GCA_022827885.1. Taxonomy (GTDB): domain Bacteria; phylum Poribacteria; class WGA-4E; order WGA-4E; family WGA-3G; genus WGA-3G. The sequence goes on along the minus strand of JAJEIP010000069.1, from coordinate 41,455 downwards.
ACCCCACGTTACTGCGATTTTCCCTGCGGGTTCTACTGCAACGCCTAAGGCAGTCAAGCCATTATTCATAATATCAGCGATATCGGCATCTGTCAAAGGTGCGTGGAAGAGTCCGACTTCATCCATTGCGCCAGTGAACCAATTGCCGTTAGGATCCCAAACACCACATCCGCCGATGTTCACGTTGAAATCGGATCTACCGTGATTGGACCACCTTCCATTTACCGTTGTTGCATCGCCATCCACGTAAACCTTTGTGAATTCTCCGGAAGCCACAGCGGCGACATGGTGCCACTCACCCGGTGGATGCTCATACGGATGATTATTACTACCGGCTGAGGGAGTCCATAGCGTGACGGTATCAGGGTTAATAAAACCGAATTCCGGTGAATCGTTCTGTCCGATCAACCCGATGCGATTCTCGGTAATCGTCCCCGGTTTCACCCACGCAACAACTGTGAATTCCTTCCTGCCGTTAAGAAGTTTTTTGTTTGTGTTGACACAGCTGCCGTCAAATGCTAAAGCACTACCGAATCGTCCATCCACCCAAATGGGTGCGTTGACAATCGTTCCATGATTATTGTTTCCTGAAGAGTCCATCACTGTGTCTCCGCCCGCTTCGTCGAACAGCCAAATACCGACAACACTGCTCGGATCAATTGCAGCACTACTACTGTTCACCGTAACGAGACTGATCGCTATCAGCCCTAAACTAAACAGGATAAATGTTAAAGTGTTAAATTTCATTTGAATCCTCTCACTTTCTTTAGAGATTTGCCGCGTCGCAACGCGGACTGTTTCGTGGCACTACTCCACTGTCTGTCAAACTATCGGCGCATGTTGGTTGCCTGATGTCCCGCGTAACATAGAAATAGGAGTTAAATATATTTTGACATATTTTGCATTAAAATGCAAGTTTTTTTTGTAGCAACGCCATTTTACCATTGTAGCAGACATGCCCCATAATTATCAAACGAAATTAATATCCGTCCCTTGCGCAATTTTTTCAGTTGACAAGTTGACAATAGAATATTTCAGTACATGCGCGAATCAAGTTTATAGACTTCCCCAACTTTCCCATAAGGGGCTTTATTTCACCGAACTTACACGCCGACTGCTTTGCGAACCTTCGCCAGAATTGGTCCGGCGATGTCTCGTGCTTTTTCTCCGCCTTTTTCAAGTATTTTATCCAACTCATCTGTATTTTCCATTAAGGCATTATACCGATCACGTTGCTCGGAAAAGGTAGTTTCCAGCAACGCGAATAGCTCTTTTTTCATCTCACCATACGCGAGTCCACCTTCAAGATAGAGTTTCCGCTTCGCTTCAACGGCATCTACCTCTGCAAGATGACGATAGATTGCAAAGATGTTACATTCGTCCGGGTCTTTGGGATCTTCTGGCCGCTTGGAATCGGTTACAATGCGCATGACGGGTTTGCGTACTTGGTTAGAAGGTGCGAAGATCGGGATGACGTTGTTATAACTTTTGCTCATCTTTCTGCCATCGATTCCGGGAATCGTCATCACCTCTTTCCGAATTACGGCTTCTGGAATCGTCAAGACGTTGCCGTAATTTTTGTTGAAAGTCAAGGCAACATCGCGTGTAATTTCAAGGTGTTGCTGCTGGTCAAGCCCAACGGGCACGATGTGTGTTCCGAAAAGCAGAATGTCAGCTGCCATCAAAACCGGATAGGTGAAGAGTCCGGCGTTAATGTTCTTATCCTCTTCACGTCCCTCGGCGACATTGTCGTCAACAATCGCTTTGTAGGCGTGTGCCCGGTTGAGCAACCCCTTGGTTGTAAAACAGGATAACACCCACGACAACTCGAATACTTCTGGGATGTCTGACTGCCGGTAGAAAATCACGTTATCAGGGTTTAATCCCAATGCTAACCACGTCGCAGTGGCTTGATAGGTTAAATGCGCCAATTCCTTCTTATCCCGGACGGTCGTGAGTGCGTGATAATCCGCTATAAAGTAGAGTGCCTGAAAATCCTTTGCGAGCTCCAATGCCGGTTTGATCATGCCGAGATAGTTCCCGATGTGCGGCTGTCCTGTCGGTTTGATTCCTGTTAAAGTAATCTGTTTCAATTGGATATGTGCTCCTTCTCGGGTTAGGAACTGCTGCTACTACTTACCTTCTTTCAAACGGGCGAGTTCTTCTCGGAGGTGTGCGGCTTCAGCTTCGGCCCGTTCCGCTCGCGTCTCAGCTGCCTCAGCCGGGGTTTGTAGCCATTCTCCCACACCCGGGTTGTAAATGCCGAAACTATTCGCCAGCAGATGAAAATCTAAGCCTAAAATTTGTGAAGGGACACCCCCATCAGCATTCGGTGAAATCTCAACATACTCGCCTCCAGTCAGCCGAAATCCCATCAACGGGGTAGGAAGATAGCGTCTATCAACATCATAGAGGAAGTATTCGGAAATCCCAAGCCGCGCATAGAGTTTCATTTTCCTGTCTAAGTCGTTTTGAACGGGGCCTTTACTTGAAAATTCTACCACAAAGTCTGGGGGTTTTCCTTCTTCCCATATTTTATAGGTGCGCCGGGCTTTCTTACCCACCCCGAACGCAACAAGCATATCCGGCGAGACCGCCTTTGACGGTGTCCCCTCTTCGTAATACATCATGAGGTTGCCGGAGACATAAACATCCAACATTTCAGCGAAGTAAGCTCTGAGGATTTGCCGCATGCGGAATATTTCGTCTATATGAAGATCGGTTTCAGCCATCGGTTTCCCATCGGATTCCGGGTAGAGATCCGCCGTTTCGGTCGGTGCGTAAGGGAGTGAAAGCGCGTTTGGGGAAGTTTCCATGGGAGCCTCTCCTTTTATGTCGTGTGTTTCCAGATATATATTGGTTAAGTATACCCGAAAATATTGAGCACGTCAAATTTTTTGACCGACTTTCCGTATGACAACGGTCTCCCCACGTTTTAAGCCTAACTGCTTTTCGGCATTGCCGCCATTCACGGCAATCTCTAAGCGTGCCAAACTCCCCATAATTGCCAGTGGTTCCCCGATTTCAGCGTCTGCGTAAGCAGAATTCAGTCGGTTCAGACTCGCGTTTCCAGCCCTGATCTCATAGTTGACATCGTCGTTCAAAAACGCTTCAAAAGTCCCTTTCGAGATATTCGTTATCAGATTTCCGAACCTATCAATCTTAATAATCTGTCCTATTAAGGTATCTCCTGAGGTATCTATTTTAGGAATTGATAGTCGAACGAGGGTTTTCACCGGCGGACCGATGTCGCCAAGCGGCACGCCGAGCGATAGGTGTGCCGCGACGGGTGCGAAAATGTCCCTACCGTGGAATGTATTGCTTACTTCTGGCAAATAGTATGCCGCGTTCTGAATCGCCACGGAATCTATGGGGTGTGCCCCCGCGCTCTCAGCACTATGCAATAGATAACTCAACACGCCATTGTCGGGACATACGAAGAATGCGTTGTCTATATGACTCACTATTGCCTGTCGATCGCTCCCTACCCCTGGATCCACTACGATAATATGAATTGTTCCTTTCGGGAAGTAGTCGCGGGCGGCATAAATTGAGAAAGCCGCTTCGTAGATATCTTGTGGTGGAATAGCGTGCGTGAGGTCAACTATCTGTGCCTTCGGATTAATACTGAGAATGACACCTTTCATGATTCCGACATAAGTATCGCTCGTGCCGAAATCTGTTGTTAGTGTAATGATACGAGGGCGTTCATTCATCGGTTACAGGTTCGCTTGCATCCATGTAAAACTTTTTCTTTGACCCGTGCCGTCGTTTTCTCTACCTTCATATTCACAGCACCAGACCCCATCATAGCCTACTTCTCTGAGACAGCGGATCGCCTTCGCGAGATCTATTTCACCTTCACCGAGTGCCTCGCCGCGGTAATCTGCGCGTGAACCTGTCCCGTCTTTGAGGTGTGTGTGCAGTGTATAAGGTGCGACGATCTCGTAATATCTGCCCACGGTTTCCAAATCGTGGCCCGCCCACCGGTAATTCATTGTGTCCATATTCGCACCGACATATTTGGAACCGACGCGTTCAAAGAGCTCTACCTGCAGGTCCCCGTCATTTGTAACGATGCCGTGGTTGTCCACTGCCAAGTAGACCTCGTCCCGTTCGGCGAATTCAAGACACCGTGTGAGACATCCAGCCATTGCGTCAACCCATCGACTTTCTGGGACAGCGTCTTTTGCGGTGCCCCCCTCAGTGCGGAGCACCGAAGTGCCGAGAAGTTTCGCAAGCCCTGCGATGCGTTCCATTCGTGCGACTTGCGCCTGGATAGATTCCTCTTCCAGCACAACGAAATCGTTTCCCGCAGCAAGTGCGGAGACTTGTAAACCATAACCTTCAGCCTGTTTTCTCACGGCTTCTGCGTTTTGTTCAGGATTCGCGGCGTCGGGATTCCATACATCGCTAATTTGCAGTTCGACGTAGCCGAACCCTGTTTCACTCGTAAATTTCAGAAAATCGTCAAGTGATTTACTTGCGTAATTGTAATGAATAAGTCCTAATTTTGGCATGAATTTATTTGCTCCGCTTTGAGTGTCCAAATCCGATAAAAGCAGCGACAACCCGCTCTCACCGCGTGTAAATAACCGCTGACTGTTGACAACTATGGTGAATTAGAAAAATACTTTGACCCTTTTTCACACGACGTGCGATGCATCTCACACCTACCCACATTTCCTCGTTCAGGGTATGTGTAAACGTAATTGTAAGTTTCACGATAAAAAAGATTTGCATCTTTAAAGTTGCTATGCTATAATACCTTTACTAAGAAACAGGTGTCAAGCAATTTTTCACTTTAACTATAGCAAATTTGGGTTTGCCAAATTCGTGGGAAAATGGAGAACCAATTAGGATAAAAAAAATAATGGAGAACTATAGCCGTTTTACGGATCCCAAGTTGCCTGAAATCTACGAGAAAGTCAAGACGGAAGAACGACTCTCTTTTGAGGAGGGGGTCGCGCTTTATGAAAGCCCAGATATTACGGGAGTTGGATTCATAGCGAACCATGCCCGTGAACGCCTAAATGGAAACGTCGCTTACTATAACATCAACCAGCATATAGATTATTCGAATGTCTGTATTCTACACGCCCGGTGCCATTTTTGCGCCTTCGCCCGGAAAAACATGCAAACCGAAGGGGCATGGGAAATGAGTGTTGATGAATTTTTAGACAAGGCGATGTATTCTATAGAGCAAGGATGCACTGAGATCCATAGCGTCGGTGGGTTACATCCTAAACTACCCTTCGATTACTATTTAGACATCATCCGCGGACTCAAGGAACGGATGCCGCAGGTCCATCTCAAATTCTTCACAGCCGTTGAAATTCATCACTTCTCACGTATCTTTAAAATGTCGATAGAAGAAGTTTTAACGCAATTGCGGGATGCGGGTTTGGATTCGTTGCCCGGGGGTGGTGCTGAAATATTTGCGGAAGAAACGCGGGAGAAGATTTGCCCAGGAAAACTGAGTGCAGACGGGTGGCTGGAGGTTCACGATATTGCACATCGTCTCGGTATCTCGACGAACGCAACGATGCTTTATGGGCACCTTGAGACAAATGAGGATAGAGTTGATCATTTCATTCGGTTGCGAGAGCAGCAGGATAAATCGGGTGGTTTCGTGACGTTCATTCCACTTGCGTTCCATCCTCTCAACACTCGTATGGCGTATCTACCTTCGACGACGGGTCTGACGGATCTTCGGAACATCGCTGTTGCACGTTTGATGCTCGATAACTTGCCGCACATTAAAGTTTACTGGATTATGACCGGCTTGAAAACTGCCCAAGTTGCCCTCCGTTTCGGTGCTGATGATATTGATGGCACTGTAACCGAGGAAAAAATCACACACATGGCAGGAGCGGACACGCCAGAGGCGGTTTCAGTTTCGACACTTACACACCTCATTGAGGAGGCTGGCTTCGTGCCTGTTGAGCGTGATACGCTTTACAATGAGGTCATTCGAGAGGGGAATCGGTGGTACAGAAAAGCCGCTTAAGGGTTGGGGCAGTCTCGTTTCTGAATACCAAACCGCTTATTTATCCCCTTTTAAAGGAAGAAATCCAAACGGATATTGCCTTGAGTGTTGACATACCAAGCCGCGTTGCAGCACTTTTAAGCGAAGGTGAGCTGGATGTCGGGTTAATTCCGATTATTGAATATTTTCGAGCGAATCCTTTGGATACATCTTACTGCATTTTACCCAAAATATCAATTGCGTCTCACGGAAGCGTCAAAAGCATCCAACTCTTCAGTCGCGTTCCGATTCCGGAGATTCGACGTATCGGACTCGATACGAATTCCCGAACTTCTATTGCCTTGCTGAAAATCCTACTCGCTGAGAAGTATCAAATCTCCGCAGCGTTCACAACATGTAGACCGACCATAAATCCGAAGACAGTCCTTCAAGATCGGCAGGCCCCCTCTTTTGATGCGATCCTTCTCATCGGAGATTCAGCACTCAGGCATTTGGGTTCAACGGAGTATAACTTAGATCTTGGTGAGGCGTGGTATAAGTTAACCGGTTTACCTTTTGTTTATGCGTGTTGGGTTGCCCGGACAGAAACGCAGCTTGGTAATTTATCGGAGGTACTCCTCGAATCAAAAGCGCGGGGTATCACACGCATTCCAGAAATTGCACGGATTGAGGCGCGAAAGCTTAATTTCCCTGAAAAACTTTGCCGCAATTATTTGCAACATCACATCAAATACGACTTGGATGAACCTGAGATCAAAGGTCTTGAACTGTATTACAAGTATGCCGTGAAGAACGATCTTGCGCCGCCAGACCGTCGTATATCTTTCGCTACCAGTTGAAAGGGTCGGAAAATGGAAACCGCTGAAGAAACGACTCGCGATACAGAGTTTGCAAAGCAATTTGAAGATTATCTCAAAAGCTACGGACTCCGTTTGACCCAAAAGCGATTAGACATCTTAAACCAAGTCTTTGACTATCCCGGACACTTTCAGACAGAAGATCTTTTGGTTCAGATGCGTCGAAACGGTTACCGTGTGTCGCGTCCGACGATCTATCGGACGTTGCCGCTGCTGGTGAGAAGTGGGCTGTTAACAGAATTCATCGACGCGCAGAAGAATACTCGCTATGAGAGTATTCATTCACTTCGGGAACACGCGCATCTTATCTGTCTGCGGTGTAATCAGATTGTTGAGTTTAAAGAACCGCAAATTGATGCCTTGCAGAAAGCGGTGTGTGAAGCACACGCCTTTAAAGCTGTGCGCTTCCGCAATGAGATCATCGGTTACTGCGATGAGTGCCAAGCAGAGTTAGAACCAAAGACATCTGATGAAAGTGAGGAAGCTACTGCTTGAGTCGACTCCACGTCGTGGTTAGCAATCCATCGGGCTGCACGGGTAAAGTTTTTTCGTCCGCTTTTTCGTAGTCTTCGTCCGTAGGTTGATATTCTAAATCACTGGACCAGCAGAAAACGTCGTACTGGACCTGAAGAGAACTCTGCCGTGTCCATATCATCATAACGTTCTCACCGTTCTGTAATTTATTAATCGTCCCAGCATCCTGTCCAAAATCCCCTGTTTTCTTCCATGTCCATTCGGGGATATTTTCTTCAAAGATAATATGATTAGGACGGACAAAGGCAGGTTCTGCATCCGGAATCTTATTGCCATCGTCGCCCAAGACCCACAGCCAGTCTGAATGGTTGCTCGGATTAATGACACGTCCAATGAACCGCCAATCTCCTGCTTTTCCACCGGCACGACTGATGTCAAATCTATAGAGTATCCACCCTTTTTTCCCAGCACCGGCGTTTGTGATAATATCTCCGAAGGCACCATCGGCGGGATCTACAGCCTTTTCGGCCTTACCCAATTTATAGACCTCATCGGAATCCCTTTCGTCAAAGGCTTCCGCTTGAAACCAAATCTGTTCGCCTTTTCCGTTTTTTGAAACCTTGAATTCTTCTACGGCAAAGCTGACAAACGGTTGGAGCAGCAGGAAACAAAGGGTTAAACCAAGCGTTAATTGAAATCTCTGAAACATTGTGTATTCTCCTACATTTTGTTTGGAATCAGTTTAAACGAATTAACTTGAAATTGTAAACCTAAAAAATTTGACAGGCATTTGAAAATGTCGTATAATTGTAAAAATAGGTTTCTTCCTAATAGAGTTGTAGATTATGTCTTCCATGGTGTCAGAGATGCCTCATGTATACGCCACAGGTAACCGAACATTACGAAAACCCGTGCAATATCGGAACTATTGTCGATGCTGATGGCACGGCCAGTGTTGGTTCTCCTGCTGACGGTGAAATGATAAAATTGACACTTAAGATAACGGATGACATAATCGTTAGAGCAAAATTTCGGGCATTCGGTTGCCCTACTGCTATCGCGAGTGCTTCGATTCTTACTGAACTCATTACGGGCGTTCATATCCCGGATGCATTAGAGATTACAGCTGACCAACTTTCTGATGCGTTGGGAGGACTGCCGTCGGATAAACAGCGTTACGCGAATACTGCTGAAAAAGTCCTAAAAATGGCAATTGCTGATTTTCTGTCTAAGAAGGGGGTGCAATGACTATGATTACTGTTACAGAATCTGCCGCCCAAAAAGCGACCACTCTCATTAACAACAGCGAAACCTCAGATGAATCCGAACTTGGCTTGCGGATGCAGGTCATTGGCGGTGGATGCTCCGGTTTCCAATATAATCTTGAGTTTGGCACCGCAAAAGGGACCGACAAAGTTTTTGAATTTCACGGCTTGAAGGTTTTCATCGACCCTCGTAGCACGCTCTATCTCGCAGGTTCCGTGCTGGACTACAACGATGGCTTAATGGATTCAGGCTTTAAGATAACAAATCCGAACGCTAAAAATACATGCGGTTGTGGTGAGTCGTTTAGTGTTTAGTACGTTTGGTCTGTTCTGTAGGCGCGCTGGGCAAGCACGTCCGTAGGAACTGATCGCTTTAAAATATTAATCGTTATTCAAGCGCGCCTGAGAGTTTCTATGATTTTCAGGCGCGCTTTTTGGTGGATTGGGTTTCCCAATAAATTTTATTCATTCGGTATTACACCCATGAAGATTTTAACTCGTGCACCTTTAGTGATACTAACGTCGCTGGACTTCCCTCGGCGTAGATTCCGATGTCTGCGTTGTCCAGATCTGGGAGGAAATAGGACGTCATTGAGAGGTTGCCATCGTTACCGAAGGCTTCAATAGAGATACGATCGACTAAAATTTGTAAGCGGATTTTCCCATTTTGTGGTGCGAGGGGTCCGCTCCTTTCTAAGAACGTGAGTTCCTGTGCTGCGACATCGTAACGAACATCCTGTCCGCGAATTTTGAAACCAACGGCGGTCGCATCGTTCAATGCCAGTTCAGCACGGATATCGAACAGTTCACCTGTCAATCCTGCGAGTGGATCTTCACCCGGTTTGAGCGGAAGGTCGCTCCAGGCGTGGGTATACGTGTGGATGTTCTCGATTTCTGTGACGGGTTCCCGATGTAGACGGATACCCTCTGGGGTCGTACGAAGGGTCAACTTGCAGGGGAAACTCATCTGCTGATTAAAAGGCATATCCGGGGGTTTACTGCCACTCATCCAAGCGATTTGTATGCGTCTCCCATCAAACTCTGGGACATCGCTCCATGTTTGGGCGGCATAGAAGTTAGCGCCATAATCAGCACGCTGCGCGTCACCTTCGGGTGTAAAGGTCGTTCCGTCGAAACTACCGACGTAATATTTCCCCGCCGCACCCCAGAAAACCCACTTCGTATTATCGGGATCCTCATCAACGGGAAGTTCAAAAATATCTGGACATTCTGTATCGGGAATCTGTAGGTCGGATAACCGCGTCCACTCCTTCAGGTCTGTTGAACCGAACAGGGTATAGTCATTCTGGTCGAGGTAGAGTGCCATAACCCATTTCTGTGTGGGTTCGTGCCAGATCACCTTCGGGTCCCGGTTATCCCTCACGATATGCTCAATCACAGGGTTCCCTTCATATTTTGTCCAACTCCGTCCGCGATCGTTGCTGTAGGCGATGCTTTGTGTGAACGGGACCTCTTTCGGGGCGTGGCTGCCTGCAGATGTATAAAAATTGACGAGCACTGCTTCGTCACCCGTCTGAAAACCGCCGGTATTCTTCCAGTCCACGACACCAGAGCCTGAGAAGATTGTGCCGAGTTCATCTGGATGGATGGCATGCGGGAGTTGCTTCCAATGGACGAGGTCGGTGCTAACGGCGTGTCCCCACGTCATGTTGCCCCAGTCGATGCCGAATGGGTTGTGTTGGAAGAAGAGGTGGAACTCGCCTTTGTAGTGGATTAAGCCGTTTGGATCGTTGGTCCAGTTGGTTTTCGGTGTAAAGTGGAATTGCGGACGATATGCTTCCTTGTAAGCCGTCTGAATCATTAAATATTCCTTTCTGTCTTGAACGTTGCAAAGAGATACGTGCTATTTCTGTTTTGACACTATTCTATGCATGTTTTTTATTTTGTCAAGGATGCTTGAAACTGAGAACTGTCTGAATCGTGATTTATGTGATTAGGGTTTCCGCTTCTTGTGCGAAAACTGTCCTTTATAGAATTACCGAAATATTTATCGCACGACTACAAACATACCACAGGATATATTATCCTAACCTACCTGTCGACGTGTGACTGCATACCTACGTTTTTATTGAATACATGCCCAAGTTGATGGTGTTATGTCTTTTCTATTACGTATACATCCGATTTTCCACGATTTTTTGCAGAATTAGGCAACCGTTTTTCCGATCCTCCGCGTCATTATATATTAACACGAGATTTGTGTGACAAATTTTGGAAGATTCAAATGACTCTATAGGAGGAAAAGAAACATGTTACGGGCATTTATTGCTGCTTTTTCGAGTGTCGTTCTACTGTTGTTGGTGGCTTCTGCAAACGCGAGTTTGGAGGAAGACCTCGTTTTTTATCTAACGTTTGACAACGTTAAAGGTCAGACGATTATTGATGAATCTGGAAATGGTCTTGATGCAGAAATACTTGAGCGTGTCGAGATTGTCAAGGGTAAATATGGAGATGCAATTCGTCTTAAAGGTCAAAGTGGGGATTGCGTCAATATCCCTGCTCAAGAGAAATTGAAAGTTATAGGTGAGATAACAATGATGGCATGGATTTATTCTCCAGAAACATGGAACAACAAGCGGATGCATTGGCTGGAAAAAGACTGCCATTTCGTTGTTCCAGTCGGTTGGGCACACTGTTACGGTATCGCGGGTACTGATGCTGGTAACGGACCAGAAATCTTTTTGTTTTTGGGATCACAGGTAGGGGGGAAATGGGACCGGCAGGAGTTCAGAACTCCGCATAAAATGGACGAAAAAAAATGGCATCATGTCGTTGGAAGTTACGATGGCGAAACCATGAAAATCTATGTGGATGGTGAAGTCATAGGAAAAGAAAAGAAGAAATTCGATTTCTTTGGTGACAACGAAGCGGACGTTCGGATCGGATGTGCAAAAGATGTTCCCCATCTTACATTCACGAATGGTTCTATCGATGAAGCGGCAGTTTGGCAACGGGCATTGAGTGATGATGAAATCAAACAAGCTATGACAGGGAACCTTCTCGCTGTTTCACCGAGTGATAAAGTGGCGACGACCTGGGCGGGTGTGAAAAAGCGATCTTCTGCTCCTTAGAGCAGGTTTACAACTTACAGGACTTACGCAAAATTGGTTTCTATGCCAAAATCGAGGTGATATTTCCGAAGAAAGCGCATTGTCCCGCAAGTCCACACGCGACTTGCGCCATTGTGCCACCACGAACCAAAGACGGCACAAAAACAGGTAAACTGTGTAAGTCCTGAAATTAGATACTTTCACCCTTATTGACGCTTCAGAATCCTGTAAGTGATAACGAAGGGGATATTTAAGCATTGTCATCTAAGGTATGTTTCTGCAGAATTAGGCAACCGTTTTGTCTGTTACTCGCGTCACTATATATCGAGATGAGAATCTACGCGAGCAATAATTTTTTGTATAGGTATCACTGATGTAGAATATTTCCGTTAAGTTTATGTTACAAATCTCTTTATAGAACTCAAATTATGTTCGTATCGTGTAAAATCAAAGATCGCAATTCATCCATGATGGAGAACCTCCTATGAAACGCAAGCCTATTTCTCCCTGTTCAGGGGCTCGGGATTACATCAAATTTACCATATTAAGTTACGCTATCAGTACATTATTTCTCTTTAGTAGCAGCAGTGCTGTGTGGGCAAACGCCCCAACGACAGCGAAAATTGTGTTTATGTCAAAGCGAGATGGGAATGCTGAAATCTATAGCATGAACTCCGATGGGAGTGATCAGATAAATCTAACCCAGCATCCCGCAGCCGATTACCATCCAGTGTGGTCGCCGAACGGAAAACACATACTTTTCAGTTCTGATCGAGATGGAATCTTCGATTTGTATCTTATGGACCCAGATGGCACAAATGTGCGGAAGGTGTTCGCAAGCAGTAAATATAGATGGGAGCCTGCTTGGGCGCCCGATGGCAAACGAATTGCCTATGCTCAAGGAGATCCAGGAAAGGCGAAACTACAATTTGGGATGCGATTTGTCCCTTATGGGGATCTCACACTTTGCGTCGCGACGGTAAATGGGGACTCCGTTGAGAAATTGACAGATGGCTTCACGCCAAGCTGGTCTCCTGATGGACATGAGATAGTCTTTAGGGTGGGCGGACGCAAAGGCACACCACTGGGCATTTTCGATCTACAGAAACGCTCCCGAAAGATGCTTCTCTTAAAAGAGATGCCGTGGATATCTGATCCAAGTTGGTCTCGAGACGACAAAATCGCTTTCGCGAAACTCGAGGGTGCTGCTTTTGATGCCCAAGGTTTCCTTAGGTTTAATAAAGGCACAATTCACACCATAGATAGTGCTGGTGGGAAACTTCATCAAATTACGGACGAAAACTCCCACGCCCCCACCTGGTCTGCAGATGGCAGTGAACTCATTTACAACGCTCGGGTGGGTCTCTCACAAATCTTCAAAATCGACCTGAACGGTGGTGATCCAACACAACTGACACATGATGGCAGTAATTCGAGTCCAGATTGGTTTGATCCAACATTAAGCGTTTCGCCATCGGTGCAATTGCTAACGACAATGTGGGGAAAAATCAAAACGGATTAATCTGATAAGGAGATTCAAAAATGAAAATTCTAACCCTTGGTTTCCTGATACTGGTAATAATGAGCGGACAACTGCATGCCGATGATCAATTGGCAACTCATACCAAAATCACGCTTAACCTTGATGAGACAACAGAAATATTAGTGACAGGCTTCATCGCGCCTATTGAGGAGAATTTGTCCGAATCCTCTTTTAAGGAGTGGGGCACCTTGATGAATTTGCGCGTTGCTGAACCTGAGAAACGGTATCCTGCCTCGGTTTTCCACGCTTTTCTTCCCGATGAACCGGTTTCAATTGGTGAATCTTGGAAGGTTGAGGCGGAAGGGGCACTTACCTTGCTTCGGCAATTACATCCCAATCCAAGCCTGGATATGCATATTAACTCGGGCGATTCCTATGGTTTGTGGGCATGTCTGCGCGCTTACAACGATAAATTCGTCGACATCGTGTTTCGGATTCATGCAGAATTCAAGTTAGAAGACGGCTGGTTTACCCCATCCCAGTTTGCTGGACATCTTGTGATTGATCGGATCGAGGAGAAGGTTGCTTTCTTTGAGATGTATGTCCCTGATGGTCCAATCAACTTTGATGTTAACTGGAAACGGCACAAAGACGCAAGCCACAGCATTGTCGCAGGCGGTTTTTGCCAAATGGAGCTTCGTGCTGGGACCCAAGATCTTCTGAAAAACGTTGAATTCACAGCCTCTATTCTCCAAGAAACTGCGGAACATGCCCTGATACAGCGTTTCTACAAATCACAACAGATTAATTGGGTGCCGCCAGAGCAGGTATTGGAGATGGTAGAGACACAGCAGAAGCCTATCCACGCTATCTCTATAGACGGACCGTTGATGGATGAATCGTGCTGAGGGAGCGGCAAAGCACTGAGGGCAGTTGTCCTCTCTAATAACCGAGTCATTGCGTTCTTGAACGAAAATTTCATCAACACTTGGGTGTCGAATTTTGAATTGGAGCGCACCGCTAATAAGAAAGTATACATGGCAGTGCGCCGCGAGCGAGGATTTAAACCGTTCGACAAAACGCACCCTTTAGCAGAGGCAATCATGGAAGGATGGAAGAAACACTCACCGTCAGATTCCTTGATTCTCTCAACAGATCTCGAATTGATGGGTAGACAACCGGTCAATGATCTTATCGGAGCAAACATGGGGCAACGTTACCTAACGTTCCTCAAGGAAGCTTTAGACGGAAAACTCCCCGGATTCGGTGAAGATACTTCAGAACCGGAACCGTTCAATTCGGATACTGTCTTGAGTAACTTGAAAGTTGTACTCAACGATGTTCGGACCTCACAGGAGATCCTGAACATTTTTCGGGCACCCGGACACGGATTCCAAGACTATACTGTCGTTGAAATTGACGCTACGGTGTTTGAAAACGGTGGAACGCTCACGATTGATATTTCTGTTGGGCATGCTGAAGCCGCTGGTTCGTTTGATCTATTTGCTGGCGATAGTAAATTGCCAACAGAAGGGGTACCTGAGAATGCCCTTGCTTCAGCGTGGGGTATTCCACCCGGAGGAACAAAGAAAATCACGTATATTTTTGAGCGAGGTCAATCCTTTCGGTTGGGGTCTACTGGTGATTGGTTTAGTCAGAAAGGAAGCACCAATGCTTTTTTCGCTATAATTTCTGTGGAACCTGCGTCGGAAAAAAGAGACTAAAATTAGTGCGGCGATCTTTTGAACAATCAGTCCAAGTCTGTTCATGTTAACATTTAAAGTTTGAAAACATGTAGACATTCTTCGTGCAGACATGATTTTGACTTGGTAATTAATTATAGACTACAGATATAGAAGGAAAATAAACCATGAAATGGTTCTCAATAATAGCCTTGAGCATGGCTATAGTAATTATTGGAAATGCTCAGAATGTCCGGTATGATGTTGGTGTTCATGTGTTTAGCGATGAAAACGAGGTGGGTGAGAAGGTAAAGACTCTCCTCATAGAGGAACTCAAGGAGATCAGAGACATTGAGGTGGTGGATCCGACATGGAGCACCTACAAGTTGTTCGTAATTGCCATTGAGACTAAAACTAAAGACAGGCAGGAAAAAACTGGTGATATTGCAGTAGTCTGCAGTATTCTAACAGCATACCATAATAATAGGGTCGTCAGCCTGATTCCAGAGGACATGCCAGAACTCCGTAGACAGGTCTACCAAGAAACGAAGTATCTTTATCAGGAACCTGTGACGGGATTGTATAACGATGATGTGTCTAATATAAGAACGATATGTAGAAACATCGTAGAACAATTTAATATGAACGTCCTTAAGGAACAGAATTAGGCAACCGTTTTGTCGGTTCCTCGCGTCACTATATATCAAAATGAAAATCTACGCGAACACAACTTGTTGTGTAAGCATTGTTGGTGTAGAATGTTATTGTTACTTATGACAAGGAGATTAAAAATGAAAACCCTAACGATTAGACTTCTTATTCTGATTGCGATGAGCGGACACCTGAATGCCGACAACCATCAGACAACTGACACCAAAATTACACTTAATCTTAATGATACATCGGAAGTGTTAGTAACAGGTTTCATCGCACCGATTGAATATACGCAATATGGCTTTCATGTAGCGTGGGATGAACTGGCAAATCTGCGAGTCGCTGAGCCGGAGAAGCGGTATCCGACATCGGTTTTCCATGCGTTCCTCCCGCCTACAGCGGTTTCTGTTGGCGATCTCTGGAAGATTGAAGAAGAGGGTGTGCTGGAATTACTGCGACAACTCAACCCTACGCCAAACCTGGATATTATTATGAATGCGGGGGACTCCTACGGGTTGTGGGCATGCCTGCGCGCCTATAATGATAAATATGCTGAGATTGTGTTCCGTATCCATGCAGAATTCATCTTAGAAGATGGTCGATTTACACCGTCCCAATTCACTGGGCATCTTGTCATTGATCGAATTAAGGGAAAGGTTGCCTCTTTCAAGATGTACGTTCCTGAAGGTGTCCTGAATTTTGATGTTGGGCGCAACAGTACCAGAACCATAGATGTCGGTTTTTGTCCGCAAATAGAACTCCGTGCTGAGATTGGAGAGATTGCTCCAGATATCGAGTTTGTAGCATCGATTACACAGGAAGCGGCTGAACGTCAGCTGATATTGCGTTTCTACAAATCGCAGCAAATCAAATGGGTTTCATTGGAGGAAGCATTGGAAATGGGACCTGCACAGCAAAAACCGATTCACGTCATCTCAATAGATGGACCACTTGCCGATGAGGCGTGCTGAGGGAGCGGCAAATCCTTGAGGGCAGGTGTCCTCTCCGACGATCAAATTATTGAGTTCTTGAATGAAAATTTCATCAATACTTGGGTCCCCAATTCCGAATTAGGACGTGTCCGCAGTTTACAGGAACCTATTGCGAAAAGACGCGAGCGTGAATCCAAGACCTTCGATACAACCCACGCCTTGGCACAGGCAATCATGAAAGGCTGGAAGAAATACTCACCCGCAGATTCTTTGGTGCTATCAACAGAATTTGAACTCATGGGTAGACTCCCCGTTAATGAACGTATATCACCTTACAACGGTGCTAACGGGTACCTTTTATTTCTTACGGAAGCCTTAGATGGAAAACTTCCCGGATTTCGGGAGGAGACAGCGAAACCTTCATTAGAATCTGATTCAGAGTCTTCTCCTGAATTAGATGCTATGTCAAAGGATTCAAAAGTTAAACTCACCCGTGAAATACCGAAGCGGGAGGTCCTCAACATTTTTCGAGCACCAGGAAACGGATTGCAAGACTATACTGTCATTGAAATTGATACGACAGCGTTTAAAAGCGGCGGTATGCTTACGATTGATATTCTGGTAGGGAATGCTGAACCCATGGGATCGTTCGATCTTTACGATGGCGACACCGAACTCCCAAGACAGGGTATGCCTCACGAAGCCCTTACTTCTGTGTGGGATGTTCCGCCCGGTAAAAGAGGAACAATCAAATACCGTTTCGACGAGGGCAAAGTTTTTAAGTTGGGGGCTACTGGCAGTTGGTTCAGCCAAAAAGGGAGTACCAACGCTTTTTGGGCAAAAATCTCTGTCGAACCGAATCAGGCATTGGAAGCGAAGGAAGTGTCATCAGCACACTTGGGTCAACCTGCGGAAGATGTAATGAACGCTTTCGTGGAAGCATTTAAGAAGCTTGACGCAGAGATAATAGATCCGATGCTTACAGGGGATGCCAGAGAAACATTTGAAGGTGATTTTGAGGGCATGCCGGAGGATGTGCGGACTCAGATCAGTCAAATGTTGAGCCAGATCCAGATTTTGAGCAGCGAATATGTCGGTGATGAATTCCATTTTCGGTTGAGAGTCCCTGCGGGAGCCCCCCCGGAGGTATCTGTTAAGATGCGAAAAGTGGAAGGTAGCTGGTTCATTTATGAAGTCGAGTGATTGAAATATATAAGCAGGTTGGATGGATGTCTACGGATTTACGTCTGACCTGTCAACCTCGCTATCATTCTTAAAGGTTCTCCAAGTTTAGTTCTTTGGAGGTAACGGATGAAGAACGACGATGTCCAACTCATTCAACGCAGTCTCACAGGCGATGAAAACGCCTTTGCGCAATTGGTAAAAAAATATCAGAAGCAGATTCATGCACTCGCGTGGCGGAAGGTAGGCGATTTTCACACTGCTGAAGAGATTACACAGGATACCTTTCTGAGGGTCTATAAAAACCTATCGACGCTCAAGGATCCGAATCGTTTTGCGGGATGGCTTTATAGAATCGCAGCACGTCAATGCCACGCGTGGCTTAGAAAAAAACGGATGCAGACGCAATCGTTAGAAGACACAGACCTCGAACTCATAGAAGGTGTGACGTATTCTCAATATGTTGCCGAAGAGCAGGCGAAAGCCGCTACAGAAGCACAGCGCGGTATCGTCCAAAGATTGCTTGCCCGACTCCAGGAGAGCGAACGCACTGTCGTCACACTCCATTACTTCGGAGAAATGACGTGCGAAGAGATTAGCCGATTTTTAGGGGTGTCAGCGAGTACCGTAAAGAGTCGTCTTCATCGTGCTCGGAACCGCTTGAAGAAGGCGGAGCCCATGATCCGAGAGGCACTGGAAGGTTTCCAAATTAGGGCGAATCTCACCGAGAAAATCATGCAAGAGATTTCCCGTATCCAACCTACGCCACCGTCCAGTGGTAAACCGTTCGTGCCGTGGGCAATTGCTGCCTCAACCCTTGTCCTTGTTTTAATGGCGTTTGGCGCAAGCAGTCAGTATTTAACACGTTTCCAACAACCTTACAATTTTGCTGCCCCGTCGGAGATGACGGTGGAACTCATTGACACGCCTATTGCTCTGGATATTGCATCAAAACCGGATGTGCGGACACAGGTTGGTAAATCTACGACACCGAGTACAGGTGATGGATTTGCGCCGAATGCGGATCCATCGGAATACATACCCAGGTTTCTCCCCACACAAACAAAGAAAGTTGTCCTCAGTGAGACGGAGCCTTCACAACAGGTTTTGGGTGTTTTCCGAACACCGACAGCCGGTTATCAAGATTATAGCGTTGTTGAAATTGATACGACAGCGTTTAAAGAGGGTGGGACGCTCACGATCGATCTCTGGATTGGGGGTGCCGAGGGTGCGGGTGCTTTCATTCTGTTCACAAACGATAACGAACTCTTAACAGATGGTATGCCTAAAGTCGTCCTTACCGCAGCATCAGGAATTATACCGGGTAAAGGCGGACGAATCACGCATCGTTTTGACGAAGGCACACGCTTTAAGTTGGGAGCCACCGGGAATTCGTTCAGTGGAGAAGGGAAAGTCAATTCTTTTCTTGCAACAATCTCTATAGACGCTGCACTGTGATACAATCGTCTCTGGTTCATGGACGCTATTAGAGCTCTGCACTGACTGTCATCTCCAAGCGGTGTTCGGGTTTCCGTTGCTTCGTGGAGAGTAAGCGGTAATTGAGCCGAAACAGGAGATCGGTAAATTTCCGCAATCTGTAATCTGCGGTCGTGCGGATTTCATGGCTGATGCCTTCGTAGAATGTGTATTGCGCAAAGGGGATGCCACCGGTACTCTCACCATAACCCAGCTTATAATTGACATCAATACGTCCTCTGCCGATGAGGCTATACGTGATACGATTTTCATAAGAGAACGTCCGCGTTCTGGCTTCCGGCTCCTCATCGAGTTGCTCCTCGTCAATTGTCCATTTATACCCTCCGATACCACTCCATCGTACAGAACTGCTCAATTCATATCGGAGACTAAATTCAGTCGTCTGCTCAAATTGGCGCAAGTCTGAGATAGGTGTTGATGGGAGGTCTCCGCGGGTCGGTATCGTCTCGGTTTCCTGCGCAAGCTCCTCCAATTGGAATTGACTGTATTTTTCGGTTTCTCGGCGTTGCTCCCAATTCACACCAACAGACAGACGTTGCGTTGGATTCACCGAGAGACCAACATCATACGTCCGGTGTCGTCTGTGGCGTTCTTGGTTATTAATCCGCCGATTGAGTGTTTCGCCGGCACGCAGATTGACCTCGAAACTAAACGCTGGAGATGGCGAAAATTCAAAGCGATGGTGCTGGTTCACTCGTCCGAAAAGCGTTTCTGAACCTTGTAGACTTTGGAGCAGATAGAGCGATACGACATCCTCGACCTCCTGTTCTTCGGTGAGCCACAACCGTGTTTGACCTCTGAGTGCCTTTAGAAACCATTCTAACCGGTTATCGGTTGTCAACTGTCGGCTGCCGATAGATTGTGTGGCAGTTGTAGACGTTTTGTCTGGCACGGGCGAGGGGATTTCGTCTGGAGAGAGGCGAAATCCATTCCTTGTATTATATTCCTCGCCCCTACGGTTATTTGGACGTAAGCTATCGCGTTGCGACATTAATTCGCGTTGCTGTTGTTGTCTTGCTCTGGCACGCCGTGCGAAAAACTGGCGCGGCTGAAAACGGATTCGGAATTCTGCATCTACTGCGGTTGTCGGTTTATCCCCCACATTTTGATAGATTTTGATATAGGTACCTTCCTCGGGATCCTCTACATAGTGCAGATCATCTAATTTCACGTAGTATCCCTCGCCCGGCTGCAGCAGAATACCGGTGTGTGGATGGATGTCGGTATAGACCTCGCGGCGTTGACTTGTCAGTTTTTTATCTAATTCATAAGCGATTTCTATATCAATCGCCCGACTGAGGGGTGTGAGTTGGAGATTGACATCCGCGAGTTGTGTCGTTGTATCTGCGCCGAGATCGGTGTGCGCTTTTAGCATCCGTCGCGCAATGTTTGCTGTCAGATCCACCCCTCCGTTGAGAAAGGATTGTTGCTGTGAAAGGATACCGACTTTCCAAGTGCGTGCTGTGGTGTTCCGCTGCCAATCCGACACCCCGATAGGCTCGTCATCGACCGTAAGCAACGGTTCTTTCGCAAAAGCCTCTTCAAGCTCATAACTGGTGTTCAAAGATGCCCACTTGAAATCAGCGAGGTCGATACGTCCGGTTGCGCGGTTCCGCTTTCGGTTGAGCGGAGCATTACGCGCCTCGTTGGATTCCACCCTCCCGAGTGTCCCCAAAATTCTGAACGGACCGATCGGATACGACAGATTTCCTTCTTGACGAGATTTCTGTAATGATTGCGCCCTTGTGGCATCTTCACCCTCTGTTCGGGAACTGCTACGGTAGTCGTCCCAACGGAGATTCGGCAATTTCTTCAGTAGTTGTGTTCCGGCAGATGTCCCTTGTCGGGAATCGGAATTTCCTCCTACCTGATTCTTCTCTTGTCCAACTATAGGCAGTCGGGAATCGGAGTTCCCTCCTACAGGCATGAGGGTTGGGCTTACCCGCCCACTGCCAGAACGTCGATTGAAGTTGACTCCCCAGTTGAAATTATTGCGGATGGTTGAATAGTTATCGGTTGTCAGTTGTCGGTTGTCGGTTAAAGAGAGATCTGATTGAGTGCGATCTCCTCCGTAAGGGCGGGGCAACACCGCCCCTACATCTGATAACTGACGACTCTCTGGGGTACTCTCTTCGCTTCTACCGACCCCTGCGTCGACCTCTAACCAATCTGTTGGCACCATTCGGATGTCGAAGTTCATGGTTCTCTCGTCTTGGGAACCTCGTGGGCTGCCTCCAGTGTCAAGAAGGAACGCATCATCAAAACTCTCTTTGGCGTATTGTGTTTCGTAACGCGAACGGGTCCGGTTGCTATTTGAAGCACCGACGGGCACAAAGTCGGCATCCATTGACCGTATGTCGAGATTTGTGGTCAGTTTAGGGCGTAATTGGTCGGTCCATGTCGCAAAGTCCCAGTCGGCATAACCGATTAATTTCCATGCCCGGCTGACCTCTTTCCGATCAACAGTGGAGTAGGTATTTTTATCAAGATTACTATAGGCGAGTTCGCCTTGAATCCATGCCTGCTCTGTAATATTCAGACGACTCTCCACGCCCCATACTGTATGCTTCTGTGGTGGTATGAGGGGTGACTCGTCTTCCTTTGGATTAAGGATGTTTTGGTGAAGCGCCTCCAGTTCCACATCTTCAAATTTGATGAGCGTCTGTTCGGGTTGATTCAGATCTGTTTCAACAGCATAGGACGCTCCGAGGGTTAAACGCTCACCGGGCAGTGTAAAGACGCTACTGAGTCCGTAAAGATTCTGTTGATACGCTCGATCTTCTGGAATGTATTCAAAATCGATCCGAATCACATCGTTGCTCGTTATGAGATGTTTGCTGTTAAACTCGACGATTGGATCCCCATATTCACGGATAATATAATCGTTGTTTTCGCCGCGCCGCATTCTCTCGCCATTCAGCCAGACGATTTCACTGCCTGCTTTCACAATGACGTATTGCCCATCGACTGTGAGCCGATATTCGCTGCGTCCTTCCTCACCGCGAAGCACCAAACTTGTAGATTGCCCTTTCGGAATAGCAGTCGGAATGAAATGAAAGTCCACCCACTTGAAATCGCCTTCAACCTGCACACCTTCTAATGCCCGTGGAAAGAAAATAAATTCCGAGGCACCGAGTGATCCCTCAAAGTCTCCCAAGGTTCCCCTCATGTTCGGATGCGTAATACGAATCAATTTCTGATCGATGTCTTGAATATTTTCAGTCGTGCCTTCAGGTTGGATAGGCAGATCCTGATCGGATAGGAGTGCCAGGACGGTGATACTTTCAGAGGCTTTCCCTTCCACATTGACGCGGAGTTCTTGATTCGGCGACACGCCACGCCCACTTCCCACCGAAATACCGAATGTTTGACTCCCAGATACCTCTAATTGGTTGTCGGTTTCCGGCGGCACCCGGTTTTCATCAAAAAGGTTTTCTGATGAAGCGGCAGCGTCTTGCTGATTACCGACTGTTGATTGCTGATTTCTGACATCTGTTCCGTAAAGGTCGCGTTTATAGACCTGTTTAATCGCGAAGGGCAGCGTCTGGTAGGTTATCTTAAGCTGAGAAGCGTTTGGTTGTAAAGATGGAGCGGTGGCAGACTGCGGGACCTCCTCTCCTTCCATTCTCTCATTCTTCCATTCTCCCGTTTTTCCGAAAGTAATTTTACCCAAATAGAAATCAATCTGATAATCGATACCCCGCACGAGCATTTTTCCATCTGCATCCGTTATCCGTTCGCTGTTTGGCAGGATCGGTGGGTATCTCACCGTAAAGTCTTGCCCGGCTGCGTCCAGTTCAATGGACTCTGTTTTCTGGAGGACGGAAAAGGTAGGAAGTTCAAGAGCTTGGGTTTCGCCGTTAGGGAGGTCTTGGGCTGTACCACTGGGATGTGGTAGTAGACACAAACAAGCAGTCAGAACCAGGATTTTTATGATTTGTTTGATTACCCTGATGACGAGACCTCCGATAATCATCAAGTTCCTCAGATTTGGAAACTCCAATCTTTAGATTGGAGAGGAAAATCTCTCCCCTTTTTCTTGAAATATTTCGTCAAAAATGCTATAATATTCCTATGGAAATGGCGATTTTTCGCATACCATACATTTTCAAGTAACTCAAAGACATTAGGACGTTCGTTCTACTTCCTTAGTCGGAAGTGTCTGAGGTTCTGTATCGTGGGTCGCTTGGACCCCTCGGGGGTATACAGGTAAAGTTACGAACCATAGCCCGAGAAGCAAGCCTCATGATTTATCATGAGGATGGCGCATTGACGACACATCTGCCTTCTTATATCGCTGGTTCATCAATCATGACCAAGATTTACCTGATTTATTAGGACTTACGCAAAATAACCTATTTTCACCTATTTTCACAGGATTCGGTGTCCCTCCCCAGTAACGGGTGGGAACCCTGGTTAGAAACCGCACCTACCGGTGGAGTGCGTAAGTCCTATTTATGATAAATCATAGTTCAGACTTTTTCCGAAAAACTTGGAACACCTTTATGTCATTCGCTTCGGCATCGGTAACAAAGACGCGTCCGGTTTTCGAGACGGCGATGCCTGCTGGTTCCTGAAGTGCGGGGGCACTGAATTCCGTGATACTCCTACCATCAGATGTAAACACCTGAATACGGCGGTTGCCGCTGTCGGTTACATAGAGATAATTCCATTCGTCCAAAGTGATACACTTCGGTTCCCGGAGTTGTCCAAGTGCGTCGCCTTCGCCGCCCCACACATCAATAGGATTACCACTGAAGTCGTATTTTTTTATGAGATGATTGCCGGTATCAACGATGTAAACATTTCCGTGGGCATCAACATCGAGATCTGTTGGGTTCCAGAGTTGTTCGCTGCCGCTCCCGAAACTTCCTCGTGCGACAACAGGCACCCCTGCCACATTGAATTCAATCCAACGGTGATTGCCTGTGTCGACGACATAAACTTCGCCATTTCGCCCGATACCGATACCTTCGGGACGGTCGAGCAGGACATCATCTGCGCTCTCACTGAGTGGATAAAAGATAAGATCAACGAAATTGCAGTATTGCACCCGATTGTTCCCGGTGTCTGCTACATAGAGGCGGTACCTTCTTTGAAAACTTAACGCTATATCCGTGGGGTGATCGAACTCCCCCGTCTGCCATCCGCGACTTCCGAATTCTATGATATAATTTCCAGTATCGTCAATTACTTGGACCCGATTATTACCGGCATCGGCGATGTAGATTCTGCCCTCCTCATCTATTGCGAGTCCCAAAGGGGTCCGAAATTCGCCCGCGCCCTGTCCGGTTCTACCGATCGTTTCGATATACCGAATACCTACTATAGGGGGTGCGTGCCGTTCACGGTTCGAGGGGAGTATTTCGATTGGTTGCGCAATTTCGCCTTCGGGTAGGGTGCAACCCAAATAGAGCACGAGGAGGAGCAAACAGAGGCCGTCTGTAAAATGTCCTAAAGTCCGTAAAGGAAAGAAAGTCGGGTAAAGTGTATCTAAAGTCCGTAAAGTCTGTAAAGTTGAAAGAGGTATTTGGACATCGCAAGCGTCCCTTGCAACTTTAGCACACTTTGAAACTTTCTTAACTTTAGTACACTCCGCAACTTTTTCTCGGAATTTCCGCTTCTCGCATGCGCGTTTAGCCGCGTTGCACTTTAAATTTGAAAACGAACGTCGTCTGTTGTTCATTGAAATCACTCGTGACTCTTGGCACAATGATTCGTAAGCTGCTATATTTAATACTTCGCTTACGGAAATAGAGGAAGAATCTCGCGTGTTGTCCGGGCATCACGGTTGTTTTCTCAATGTCTTCCCTGGGGAGTATCGCTGGATCGCCCTGTATTCTAATAGCCTTATCCCATCGGAACACTTCGGCGCCGAATTCAGGGGGCAGTTTCGGTCTGAAGTTCTTTTTTAGGTAAAAGGATTCCTGTGATTTATCGATCGGTTTCGTAACGTTTCCCGTGCCATCCAGCATCTGGCAATCCTTTTTTTTGAAGGAGATCCAGTGATCGGTCCCATTGTAGATAAAGATGCCAAACGCATCAACCGCCTTCACATCATTTAGTGGGACCGCCATTGCTTTCACGCCGTTTTTGACATAACCAACAGTTCCTGTCTGGGGCATGATATGCGCATCTGGATCAAACACAGGGACAATCATCTCTGGCTGGAAGGTATCTTTGACGAAATCTGGAACTTCAGGGATCTTCGTGCAGCTCAGCGGGATTAGTGACAAACAGAGCACTGCTAAAATTTTTAAGATAGATACTTTAAATTGGCTCCCGGCTCTCGGCTTTCGGCTTTCAGCAAAGAGGTTTTCTCGTGAAGTAACATCGTCTTGCTGATGGCTGACTGTATTTTTCATTTCTTATCTCCATGGCTACAGATTTTTCCGTAGCATGTTATAGAAGGGGTTTATAACCCGGAATTCCTTGTGCTACTTTCAAGAGCAAGCATCGCAGCCCCCACAATGCCTGCGTCGTTTCCGAGGTATGCCTTTACGATCTTCATCCGCGCTGGAATATCCATAGCACGCTTGGAGAGCTCAGTGCGGATAGGCTCAAAGAGAAGCGTTTCACCAGCCTCCGCTATACCGCCTCCGATAATTGCAAGTTGTGGGTTGAGAATGTGGGCTATTGAAGTGAGAGCAATGCCTATATAGCGTCCTGTTTCAGCAAAAATCTCCCTTGCGACTTTATCTCCTGCATGTGCCGCCTCTGCTATTTGCCGTGGGGTTAGAGCCGTTCCACTCTTTATGGCTTTCGCCAAAACCGTAGACCGTCCTGTCTTTACTTTTTCCTGCGTCCGTTCAACGATATTCTTCGCGCCAGCATACGCCTCAAGACACCCTTGATTTCCACACCCACAGTAACGTCCGTCGGGTTCCACGACAGTATGTCCAAGTTCGCCTGCGGTATTCTGACTGCCATGGTAAACTTGTCCGTCAATCACGACGCCCCCACCCACGCCCGTGCCGAGTGTTAATGCGACGACGTTTTTATATCCAACGCCAGCACCGTGGCGAAATTCACCCAGTGTCATCGCGTTCACATCGTTGTCCATACCTTTTAATATAAGTTTGTACTCCCTGTGCAAGCCTATAGCGGAAACCTGCGGGGCAATATTATGGGTTTGTGAGTCATCATTTGCGGTTGACCTTGGGAGGTGCAACTTCGCCAGTTCAGCGTTCACATAATCCACAAGCGGGATGTCGGTCCAACCGGGAAAATTAGGTGAGAAGTGGACAACGCCTGTTTCAGCGATGATAAGTCCGGGTGCTCCGAGCCCAATCCAAACCTCGTTTTCAATGGCGGTCGGCGGTCGGCGGTCGGCGGTCAGTACTGAGCGCTGATCCCTCTCTTTCTGATGACTGATGGCTTTTACAAGAACTTGACGCACGGCTTCCGCAATTCGAGTCGCTACTACTTTGGGACCTCCTACGTCAACATCTGTAGGGAGCACGACACGGCAAGAAATATCACCCGTTGATGAGACTAATCCAGCCTTAATGTCCGTTCCGCCAAGATCGACACCGATGCTATATTCCATACTTTTAATTTTGCGCCAAGAGAGTTGGCAGTTAAGGAAGTCAGTAAAGTCAGTAAAGTTTGCAAGTTGTGAAGTTGAAAGAGGGCTCTCCTCAACTTTAGGCACTTTAGAACACTTTCTTAACTGTTCCAGAAGACGCGTGCGCCGTCACTGACATTGCAGAGATAAATTTCAGGTTCAATACCGGTGTGTTTGTGGTACTTCGTCATCACGAGCGTTTGAAACGTTTCTAAAACATCTCTATGAACGATGTTAACTGTGCATCCACCGAACCCTGCACCTGTCATTCGGCTGCCAATGACCCCTGGGACGCTGCGGGCAATGTCGGTAAGCAAATCTAACTCACTACAACTGACTTCGTAATCATCTCGGAGTCCGTTGTGTGAAGCGTTCATGAGTCTACCGAATTGTATGAGCGATTTGTCTATTTCACGGGTTTCCGTTTGGGGGTGTCGCGTCTTCAGCACAGCAACCGCGTCTAACACACGGGTGTTCTCTTCAATCACATACCGACACCTCTTTTGTGTTAGCGCGGGCAGTTCTTCTTCATGTTTTTTGAAATCTGTTAGCGTAATGTCCCGAAGTGAAGAGAGATCGGGCAACGATTTTTTAAGGATTGCAACGCCTCTTTCACATTCCGCGCGGCGTTTATTGTATTCAGAAGCGGCAAGTTCGCGTTTCACTTTCGTATTACAAATAGCAATACAGTGCGTTGTCAAGTTGAGCGGGACATGTTCGTGTTCAAGCGAACGGCAGTCCAGAAAGAGTGCCTGATTTTCCCGTCCGAGTAGCGAGATGGTCTGATCCATGATACCACAATTCACACCGACAAATTCGTGTTCTACCCGCTGGCACAACGCCGCGAGTTCTTTATTATCAATCTCTGATTGTCGCGAGCACATCTCGCTCCTACAAGTCTCAGATGGAGAACTGGCGGTTAAGAAAGCCAGTGCGGTTGAAACTGAAAGTGCCGCCGAAGAACTCAAACCAGCACCAATCGGCACGTCGCCTGTAATAATGGCATCTATCCCAGATACTTTTTTACCTGATGCTTGTAGGAGAGACGCAACCCCAATGAGATAACGACACCATGCTGGTGCATCCTGCTGAATAGCAGCGAGTGTATCCAAACAGAATTCGTAGGAATCGTTGACCTCTAAAGCATGTAACCTGACACGTCTATCAGCTCGCTTCCGAACGGCGATGTTGAGATACTTATCAATCGCCACTGGAAAGACATAACCGTCATTGTAGTCCGTATGTTCGCCGATGAGGTTCACCCTGCCTGGAGCAGATGCCACAAATGTGGATGTCCTACCGAAGATTTCTTTAAATTTCTGGTTAGTGAAGGATACGCGTTCAGTCGTGTCCCGGGAGATACCTATATTACTCGAATCTTCACGCAAAATGTTTCTTTTCATAATGAGTTATCGGTTACAAAACGAAAATCTCTTAACTTTAACCATCAACTCGACCCCAGCATAAATATTAAAGCACGAGTTGCTGGTTAAAACCGCCCCTATTCTTCCGACAATTGATTGCCAAGAAAGAATCTCAGAAATAACCCCAATGTACTTGGCAGTTCCTCACGAGGGATATAACAATCAACGCTTATGTCAGGTTCAACGTCCTTTTCGGATGGTGATGGCTGTGTCAGAAGTTGCTCTTCTGGGGCATGCAGTGCGGGTTGTAGATTGGGTGATGCCGACTTTTTTGTAGGGACTGTGCCTTCTGCGATAACCAGTTCGCCGACCGGGAGATACGTCGCCAGTGGATACACTTCCGTTTCAGTTAGAACAGTGATATGGGGAAGTGGTATATTTGCTAATCGCTCCATCTGCATTGTTAAATAGGTGGTTTCCGCCAAAGCTGCTCGCGGTCCGGTCGGTTGGCAGGCGATAATCGTAATCAATGGAATCTGTTTTTGTAAGGCAGTTTCAATCGCTGTGAGAAAAAAGGATGCATTGAGCTCGGCGGGGATCACATCCATGTCTGCGATGAACAGACAGGTTGGGTATCCTGAAATCATTCCTTCAGCGATAAGCCCGGATTCTTTAGCGGATATGATTTCTGTTGTTGGTAAGTTATCAAGTAAATACTCAAGCCGTTTTTCAGCGAGGAGCGGGAACAGCGCGCCACAATATGAGCAAATATAAAGGTTCCGTTCAAGTTCGTTTTTGAAACCGAACTCTTGGCACCCGGTGCATTTATGCCATAGACTGGTGTTTTCTTCAAGGTCTTTGGAGATATGTGTTTCCATTTTTTTCTTAGTTTTCAGTGCGGATTGCTACGCCCCCTTTCAGTTGTCGGTCTTTCGTTAAGAGATTTTCGCTTAACAAATTCCTCTTGTAATGGATAACTGACAACCGATACCCATCAAGTCCGTACGATTCCAGCTATTGCTTCTGCTTCGGTATCATAGCAGTCAAAAATTGTCATTAATTTTGCCATGACAATAAGACTTCTGACGTTGCCGCCGAGATTTAAGAGGACTATGTTCCCTTCGTTGCGTTGGATGGTGGTATGAGAAGCAACAAGTACCCCTAAACCGGAACTATCCATCATCTGGACCCGTTCCATGTTTAAAATTATGTTGATTTTTTCTC
Source organism: Candidatus Poribacteria bacterium (assembly GCA_022827885.1). GTDB lineage: Bacteria > Poribacteria > WGA-4E > WGA-4E > WGA-3G > WGA-3G. The sequence goes on along the minus strand of JAJEIP010000069.1, from coordinate 12,214 downwards.
CAAGTTCTCCTTGGCTCTCAACCATCTGAATCTGCTCATTAATGATATCCTTGAGAGCTAAGGCATCTGCTCCAATAACTTTTCCCTCAATATCTAAAATTGTAATACTACCTTTGTGTCGAAGGTTGACTTGCATAGAAATTCCTTAGGAATAGTCGTCAGCCATCGGAACCCATCAGTAGAACGTCTGGCAGTTGCGAGCGTTCTTCCGTGCGACAAACGACTCTTTACTGATCGCTGATGGCTTCAATTATATTTGACCATTTTGATGATGGTCCCGTTATTTTCGTAAGTTACAGAGTCCATGCAAGCTTCCATCAAAAATAAGCCTCTCCCACTGCTTTTGAGCAAGTTTTCTGGGTCAAGGGGATCGGCGACTTCCTTTCGTGTAAATCCATCGCCTTCGTCTTCAATGAAGATCTCAAGTCTATCCTCGGCGAGCGTGAATTCGATAGTCGCTTTTTTATTTGGATTTTCTTTATTACCGTGTTTGATAGCGTTTGTACCCGCTTCAATGACAGCAAGGTTAATCTGTTCTTGGATGTCCTCTGTAAAATCCGTTTCTTTTAAAATCTCAGTGACAACAACGTCGAGTAGGTAAACATGTCGCATTGAACTTGGGAGGGAAAGTCTAACCACCCGTTCAGTTTCAGACTCCTCAGGCGTAGCATCCTCACCGTCGTCCGCAATGGCAACATTGAATTGATCCTCAGCAAAAATCAGCTGAAAAGTCGTTTGTTTTTCCGGTCTCTCCTTGTTGCTGTGTTTGGTCGCGTTTATACCCGCTTCAATGACAGCACGGTTAGCCTGCTCTTGGATGTCCTCTGTGAAATCTGTTTCTTTCAAAATCTCAGTGACAATAACTTCGAGTAGATCAACATGCTGCATTGAACTTGGGAGAGAAAGCGTAATAACCTGCTCAGTTCTCTCGCCCACGTTTGAAGCTCCTTCTTTTATAGTTATCAGTTGTCGGTTATCAGTTCCCAGTTTCAGTTAAGAGTTCTTTTTTTAACAATTCGCCTCTCTGGAATACTCCAAGTTTGGGTAGATTGTCCCCCAAACCCGTTTTAGCTGGCGACTGATAACTGACGCCTATTTTAAATATGTCGCTTGATAATAATTAATGCTCTGTCATCATGCGGATTTGTGCTTCCACTAAACAGTGTTAGATCGTTAACAATCGTATCACATAATGCTGATGCTGACAATCCGGCGTTTTTGGAAATACAGGTGGCAAGCCTATCAGTCCCATAGTGGCTCTCAGTAATCGGCAAGCCGTTTTCCGATGAACCTGCTTCCTCTTTCTGACTGGTGTTCCCCGCTGTAACCTCACTTTTTCGCGTTTCCGTCTCGGTAATACCATCGGTATAGAAAACGAGGATATCGCCCGGAGATAGCTCACAGATGTCGCTTGAAAATGTCGCCTCCTCAAATGCGCCTATCAACATGCCTTCAGTCTTTAAGACCCCCATCTCGCCGGTATGCTTCCAGTGGAATGGATAACAGTGTCCCCCATTCGAATATGTAAAGGTTGAATTTGTTATATCCAATATACCGTAAACCATTGTTGCGAACAAATCTGCCTCAGTGTCTCGGACGACTAAGTCATTCACCCGTTTGAGGATTGACGCGGGGGTGTCTTCCTCATGGCAGAGTAAGCGGAGTGCTGTCCGAATCATGACCATCAACAGTGCTGCAGGTATACCGTTGCCTTTTACATCACCGAGCACGAGTCCGATCTGTGTCTCATTCAAGGGGATGAAGTCATAGAAATCACCAGAAACGGATGTTGAACTTTGGAGCAGTGTCTCAATATCAAATTCGTCAAGACTTGGTGCCTGTTCTGGTAACAATTTATTTTGAATAGCTGCAGCGGCTTGAAGATGTCCAGCGAGTTGTTGCAATCCTTCTTCACTGAACTTATCCCCCATTGCGCGCATTAACGGATTAATGTATTTAATGGGTCGAGTTCTACCTAAGACGGCTTCGACCCGTGCGGTTACCTCACGGAGATCAAAAGGTTTGGTAATATAATCGTCTGCGCCGGTATCTAAACCGAGGACTTTATCTTCTGTCTGTCCACGAGCCGTTACTAAAATGATTGGAACATTTTTTGTATGTTCGATATTTTTTAGTTCTTCAATGACCTCAAAGCCGCTTTTTTGTGGCATCATGACATCAAGAAGAATGAGATCCGGCGGGTTCGCGCATGCGCTTTGGACCGCGCTCTCACCATTGTTTGCGGTTCGGACGTTATAGCCTTCCGGTTCAAGATTCATTTTTAGCAATTCAAGGATGTCAAGATCGTCATCGACGATTAAAATCGTTTCAATCATTTTCCTCTTTTTCCAACGGCATAAAAAATTGGAAGTTGCATCCGCAGCCGTTATCTCCGCTATCCACCCATAATTGTCCACCGTGGGCTTCAACTATCCCAGCGGCGATTGAGAGTCCTAAACCAGTGCCGCCTTGTGGTTTCCGTGTGTGGATACCTCCGAGTTGTCGAAATTTGTCAAACACCTTTTCTCTATCTTCAGGCGGAATTCCTGGCCCCGTATCAATGACTTCCACATGGAATCCCTCGGTTACACTCCGATTCTGCTGAGACTTCGATATCCTTACTGTTACCTTCCCGCGCTCTGGTGTGAATTTGATGGCATTTCCGATGAGGTTAATAAAAACCTGCCCAATCCGATCTGCATCCCCAATCATAGGTGGCAGATCAGACTGCCTTTCAAAAAGTAGCGAGATGACTTTCTGGTCTGCTTGTGGACGGAGTTCCTCGATTCGTCGTTTGGCGATTCTGTCTATCTGTACCCGTTCCTGCTTCATCTCGACACGTCCGGCTTCAATTCGGGAGATGTCGAGTAGGTCATTAATAAGAGCGGCGAGCCGCTTCGATTGGCGATGCGCCCGGCTCAAACTTTCGTGCTGTTTCCGATTAATTTTCCCAGTTTTCCCCTCAAGTATTAGCGAAATAAATCCGATAATAGATGTTAGTGGTGTTCGCAATTCATGTGATACAAGCGAAACGAACTCCGACTTCATTTTTTCTATTTCGTGTTCATCGGTAATATCATCAAAGACATACACGGTGCCGACGATGTTATTATGTTCATCGGAAAAATGGCTTGCGATGATACGGAGTACTCGAGAATTTTGACTCTCAACTCGCATGTTGTTAGATAGCGTCGAAGCGGCGTTGAGCGTCAAACTGTCCTGTCCATTGCCATCAATATTCACTTCGACGACCATTGTTTGGTGTTGTGTGACTTCGCGCCGAGAGAAGGACAATATTTTCATATCAACAGTTCTTGTATCGGTTTCCGTATCCCCTTCCCTCTCCAATGTTTTTGTCCAGCAGATTGTACTGTTAGCCGTATCAACAGCGATAAAATTTTCGTAGGCAGCGGTATCCTCTAAATTCAGCAGACGTTCAGCTACAGGATTGACATAGAGCACACGCCCAGTAGGATCAACAACAATCAAACCTTCGCCGAGATTGTCTACAATAGCCGTAAGTTTTTTCTCTTCCTGTGTTAATCGATCAACAGCATTTTTCAGATTCCGGCGCATCACATTGAATTCTTCAGCAAGCACCCCCACTTCATTATCGGTATCCACCGTAATTTCGCTATCAAATTCACCTTGTCCGATGCTCCGCGCTGCTTGTGCGACTTTCAATATAGGTGTGGCTATACGCTGGGCAGCCCACCACGCAATTAATATAACGATACAACTTGACCCAATGGTAACATAAAAAATATATCTGTTCAGTTTGCCAACGCCAGCATAAGCCGATGCGATGGGACGCGATGTAAAGAGTATCCAGTTGCTAAAGTTTTGTTGAACCTTCCAAGGCTCCATACTTGAGAGTGTTTTTGTTTGGATGTTTCCTTGCGTTCGCGCCCACCCATAGATACGAGGTTCACCGAAAGTATCTGTCTCACCTTCGGCTTCATAGTCGTAAGACTTTCCATTCCTGCCTTTTTTTGCTTCAATAATTGCCTCCTCTGCGGCATTGCTCATCTCAATGTAACTATCTATTCGATACTCGCTTTGGGGTGAAGCGGCAATAATTTTGCCAGATGAACTCGTTAGAATCGTATATGTTTCCGCCAATTCCGGTAGCGATTGCACTAAACCGGTAAGCTCCGGTAAAAACAGAAATGTTCTTAGCACGCCGACTGTGTTATTTTTTTTGTGCGCAACGGAGCCTTGGGGCGCTGCACGTATTGGCAGTGCGATTGGAAGAAAATGTACGCCTCGCCCTTCATCATAGACGATATCTTCCACAAATGGATAACCTATGCCGTTGTTATAGGCTCTTTTCCACCAGTCTTTGTGCTGCACTCGATGTGGGAACATTTTCGTGGTGTCATAATCCAACTGTTGATTGTTTGAACGTAGAACGTACCCGAAGGCATTTGTAATGGTTACTTCAGTTTTATAGCCTGCGTAGGTCTCAAGGAGGCGAATACTATCCTCCAATCGTGCCCATACACTGAGAAATACGCTCTGTTTGTCGTTGGCAGTGTTTGAATACACAACTGCTGCTTGGATATTTGGAAGCTCCGCTTGAATTTTTTCGATTTTTTCCGAGATAGCATTGTCCGCTCGGGCAAGTTTCTCTTGCGCCAGTAGCACAAGATTTTCGCCAACAGACTCCTTCAACGCATTTTCGCCTAAAAATTTGATGGTCAAAGCAACGACGAACAACGGCATCAGAGAAACTAAGAGAAACAGAACTACCTGCTGACCGCGTAACCCCACGTTAAATTTTTTTAATTTACCTTGCGGCTTTTTAATTATTCCTTGCGGTTCGGTCAGGTGGGTTTGATGCATAAAGTGTCTTTCCGTATATCCGCCTGCGCCGTTGTTGCAGGCTACGAGTTTGTTTAAAGAACGCATAGCCCGTAATGAAATTATGCCTCAAATGGTATAATTAAAAGGCGGCGCATGCGCCTTCTTCCGTATCATAAATCTCAATGACAGTGCTGAGTTTTGTCACCTCCAAAACTTCTCTAACGGCTTTCTGAGGGTTGAGTAACACTAACTTTCCACCCGATTGCTGACAGGACTTCAAAGTGATTACAATTGCCCCTAACGCGCTGCTATCAATTAACGGCACGTTCATTAAGTCAATCACCAACTTATCACGTCCAGTTTGAAGTTGTTCGCTCATTTCTTTACGGAACGCGTCGGATGCGTTTCCCAGAATTTTTCCTTCTATATGAAGGATAGAGATATTTTTCTTCGCAATCGTTGTCTCAACATTCATTTTTTAAACTATTGCTCCTGGCTATAGACATGGCACCCCGCTGGAGTGCTTAAAAGGAATTCCTATTTTATGCTTCGCACGCTTATAGAGACTTGCAGGACCCTGCAAAGCAGTGGGCGCTCTCCACTGGAGAGATTCATTTGAAGTCGTTTAGAACGAAGATTATGGGGTGCCGCGGTGTATCACAACATAACTTCGATTGAACCTTGGATTCTTTAAGACAGTTTCGACGATTCCACCGCGTGCCTTGAGGCATGCCGAACTCTTGTTAATTTCGTTCTCAATAGTTGCATCGCCGGACTTATAAGCCACCCACTTTCCGGTCGGTTTCAGCAGCGGTAGGCAATACGGTGCCGAGTCTCGAATTGCTGCAACGTAACGGGTGAAAACCCAATCGTATGCGCCGATGTGTTTCTGCTGTTGTGCACAAATTTCCGCACGTTCCGCGAACATTTCAACGTCCACCCTTTGATGTGCGTTTACCGCCTGATGCCGATTCAATTGGGCGACTATAAATTTTAGGAAACTCACCTTTTTTTTCGCTGCTTCAACAAGCGTTAACCGTATATCAGGCATGTAGATTTTTAATGCGAGTCCCGGGAACCCGGCACCCGTCCCAATATCAATCACAGCATCACCACTCCCCAACGAGATATATTCCAAGACACTTAGCGAATCGAGAAAATGTTTATGAACGATCTCATCATTATCTGTGATCGCAGTTAGATTCATGTGTTGATTCCACTGCAGTAATTGAGTGCGATACAGATTGAATTGTGACGCCTGATGTTCAGTTAGCGGAAATCCATAATGATTGAACGTCTCTTTTAAGTCCTGCTCGTACCTCGCCAATTGCCATGCCTCATATTGGTTATCAGCGATTAGCCGTCAGGGCCCCTCGATGTCTGGCATGCTCGCTTCGCCTGAATGCCACAAGAAAACCCTTGCCGACCGCTATCCTGCCGACTGCTGTTTTGCGTTGTATTGATGAAGGATAACCGTCAAGATCGAAATGTCCGCTGGCGAAACACCAGGCAAACGTGATGCTTGCCCGATGGAGGCGGGCCGGATCCTTGTGAGTTTCTCACGCGCTTCTGTTTTTAACCCCTGAACGTTGGCATAGTCGAAGGCATCGGGGATTCGGAAATTTTCCAATTTTTTAAATTGATGAATCTGCCGCTGTTGTCGTTGAATATATCCGTCATATTTTATCTGGATTTCCACCTGCTCAGTCACAGCAGGCGCCAAGGATTCAATGGGCGGCACGATCTCAGTTATCTGCTGGTAATGCAGTTCGGGGCGTTTCAAAAGTTCTGCCAAGGATGTGGGTTGCTTCATTTCACCTGTCTCAAGAATACTTGCCAAGCTCTCCAGCGTCGCAGGTGTCGGTTTGAGAAGGGTTTGCTGTAAACGGCCCAATTCTGTTTCGACAGCGGCAGCCTTCTTTTGGAACTGGTGATATCTCTCATCATCAACGAGTCCGATCTGTCTACCAATTTGAGTGAGTCGCAAATCTGCATTGTCCTCTCGCAGTGCTAACCTGTATTCGGCACGCGATGTGAACATACGGTAAGGTTCCCGGATGTCCAAGGTAACCAAATCATCAATAAGGACTGCTATGTAAGCTTCCGATCTGTCGAGGATAAGAGAGTTCTCACCTTTTACCTTTAAAGCAGCGTTGATCCCAGCCATGAGCCCTTGCGCAGCGGCTTCCTCATAGCCTGTGGTTCCATTGAGTTGTCCCGCGAAATAGAGCCCTGGCACCTGCTTTGTCTCAAGTGTCGGTTGCAGTTGGGTTGCGGGTGCGAAATCATACTCAACGGCGTACCCGAAGCGCATAATCTCAGCATTCTCTAACCCCTTGATGCTATGTACCATCTCCACCTGTACATCTTCAGGTAGACTTGCAGATATACCGTTGAGATAGATTTCATCGGTATCTCGTCCCTCAGGTTCCACGAAGACTTGATGTTCCGTCTTCTCTGCGAAGCGGACAACCTTATCCTCAATTGACGGGCAGTAGCGGGGACCGATGCCGACAATACGCCCGCTGTACATCGCGGATCGGTGGAGGTTTTCACGGATTACCTTGTGCGTTTGTGGATTCGTGTACGTCAGGTAACAAGGGAGTTGGGGCTGTGTAATCCGTTCGGTTAAAAACGAGAAGGGGCGCGGATTTTCATCGCCCGGTTGAATTTCCATTTCGCTGAAATCAACGGTTTGGGCGTTGACCCGTGGTGGGGTACCAGTTTTGAGCCGACCAATCTCAAATCCAAGACTTAAAAAGCTTTCAGAAAGTTTCTCTGCGGAAGACTCGCCTGCTCTCCCGGCACTATATGATACATCCCCGATATGGATTATGCCCTTCAGGAAAGTACCTGTCGTTAGAATCACAGTCTCTCCGAAATAAGCGGTTTTTGTCTGGCTCAGGATTCCGATGCATCGACCATTTTCGACGAGTAGTTCCTCAACTAATACCTGTTTAATGTCGAGCCGTTTCTGTGCCTCAAGGACACGTTTCATCTCATCTTGGTACGCCTTTTTATCGGCTTGCGCGCGGCTCGATCGAACTGCGGGTCCTTTTTTGGTATTTAAACGTCGGAATTGGATTCCGGTCTTGTCAATATTTTTCGCCATCTCACCGCCGAGCGCGTCTATCTCTTTAACGAGATGCCCCTTGGCAAGTCCACCAATAGCGGGGTTGCAAGACATCTTCGCGATCGTATCGAGATTGATAGTAACGATGAGCGTCTCGCAGCCCATTCGCGCGGCAGCAAGTGCGGCTTCACACCCTGCATGCCCCGCTCCGACTACGATAACATCGTAATGTTTTTGATATGTATTCATTTTTAATAGTTGTCAGTTGTCAGTTACAATCTTAGCTGAAAATCGATAACGCATCAGAGTCCATCATAAGTGATGCTGATAACAAGTGTCGCGACAATTTCCAGGCTTTTTGGACTGCATTTATCGACTGTATCTTCCACTGTATGCCAATAGGGATAAGTAAAGTCGATAATATTTACCATCGGAATCCCCACCTTGATTAGTGGGACGTGATCGTCCCAGATGGCATCCCCTACACGGGATTGAAACGGTGCTAAACCGAGCGTTGCTGCGCGCTGCCAGATTGCCTCCGCGAAGCCCGAATTTGCATTCCAAGAATAGCGTTCAATCGGGAGTGCCAAATCCTTGTCTCCAACCATGTCTAACAGGATTCCATAGTCCGGTCTCCACTTCCCCAAATTTCGAGCGAAAAATCGAGAGCCGATAAACATATCATCGACCGATCTACCGTAATCCTCGCCATCGAAAAGAACGATAACAACTCTACGTGGGGGTGGGCGTTCCTTGAGGACTCTCGCCATTTCAAGGAGAACAGCGACCCCGGAAGCACCATCATTGGCACCAAGGATCGGTTTATCCTGATTTTCTCTTTTTGGGTCCCGATCGGCGAAAGGACGGGTATCCCAATGTGCTGCGAGTAAAAGAGTCTCGCCCCCCGTTGATGGTCCAAATTCTGCCAAGATATTGTTTAGATGAAGCGTGGTTCCCGTTTTTGTTTTATACTGATGGGGTTGAAGGACTACACTGTCTGCATATTTCTGAAGTTCTGTGAATAGAAAATTCTGCGTTTTGCGATGTGCCACCGAACCCGGAGGACGCGGTCCGAAATCACACTGTTTTTTTAACATGTCAAAGGCGCGTTGTGCGTCAAAAGCAGCGTTCGCTTGGCGCGCGATATTAACGCTATTACGAGTCGCGTTTCTGTGTCCTCTATTTCGGCTATCTGAATCCGGTCCTGCGCACGCAATACTAAATATGCCGCACTGCAAACTGATTAAAAGCGCGACGAACCATATTTTAAGTATACCTTGCGGATAAGTCATAGTCTCTGTGAAATTAACAATTTTCGTGTTCGAGTTGAAGAAATCCACAGAAATACCCAAACAAAAACACCCAGCGCCGGTGTTGCAGGCTTAGGCTTTTCGTCTACCTTCAAGTGCTTTTGCGAGCGTTACCTCATCGATGTACTCCAAATCGCCTCCGACGGGAATACCGTAAGCGATTCGAGTGACAGCGACTTCAAAGGTCTCCAAGTGTTGTGTAAGGTAGAGTGCGGTTGCTTGTCCTTCCGTTGTCCAGTTTGTAGCAAGAATTACTTCGCGCACGGGTTCTCCGTTTACAGTGGCATCGCGAATTCGTTGAAAGAGGGTATTGATACCGAGTTCATCGGGTCCGGTCCCGTCCAAGGGTGAAAGAACTCCACCGAGGACGTGGTAGAGTCCCTTATATCCGTTGGTTCTCTCAATTGCCCAAAGATCATCAGATTCTTCAACGACGCAAATGACTTGCCGATCGCGGCGTGGATTTGTACAGATATAGCAGGGATTTGTATCTGTAATAGTGCCACATATATCGCAATAAGATAGGCGTTGTTTTACCTGTGCGATGGCTTCAGCAATTTGGGCAGTCTCAGGATCAGGTAACTTTAGCATAAAAAATGCCAAGCGTTGCGCTGTCTTCTGACCGATCGTTGGCAGCTTTTGGAGCTCGGTTATGAGCTTCGCCAGCGGTTTCGGGTATTCTTGCATTTTTCTAATTATGGGTCTCTATTCAATCGTAAAAAACTATGGGAGCCCCGGTATTTTAATGCCACCGGTCAATTTGCTCATTTCTGCCGACATCATTTCTTGCGATTGTTGCAATGCTTCATTGACTGCTGCGACGATGAGGTCTTCAAGCATTTCAGTATCTTCCGGGTCAACCACCTCTGGTGTAATTCGGAGCGATACGATTTCCTGCTGTCCATTGACAACAGCGGTTACCATACCCCCGCCGACAGTTGCCTCGACAGTACGATTTGCGAGTTCCTCTCGAATTTCAAGCATTCGCTTCTGCATTTGCTGTGCTTGTTTCATCAAGTCGTTCATTTTCATATTTTTAACTATGGTCCTTCCCTCATTGCTCCACTATGTTCTGCAAACGATCCGTTCGTTTTTGGCGTGACCTATACAGAATATAATCAAGCATAGTCATTTTTCTAACTATGGTTACTGCGTCTCTACAACCGTTGCCTCGAAAAGGTCAAGAGCGGTTTTAAGTTGTGGATCATCTTGCGCTTCAACTCTACGCATCATTGATGTTTTCTGTTCTGTTTCCTTTGGTTCATCCTCGGACACCACCGATTCTGACACTATATCCGAAGCAACAAATTCGATTTTTACGGGTTTGCCGACTTCCTGTTTTAGGATATCGGCTACAATTTTTTTGTTTTCATCCGTAGAAAGTACTATGAAAGAGGATGAACAGGGAATTTCGACCGTATTTGCGCCATTCACTGTTGGGACAGCTCCCTCTGGCAATGCGTACCTGAATCTCATCGGGAGTTTTGATTTTACCTCATCCCAAAATGAAGGCAGGTCTTTCAAGTCTCTGAGCCCGTGTGAAACATTGGGATGGCTATCAGCCGGAATGGTTCTCGGTTCTCGGTTCTCGGTTCTCGGTAGTCCCTTGCGGCGATTGTTATCATAGGCGGGGTTTATATCCTCGAATTCTGGAAGTGTTCCCCGGTTCTCAGGTTTCCGAGAATCGGCTGCCGATTGGTGGCTGCCGCTTAGTGGCGGCTGATGACTGACGGCTGAAAGCCCTGCTGAATCGAATTTTTGCTCTAATGCCGATAATTTGCCGATGGCTTCCTCAAGGGGCATGCCTTCTTCAAGGGAGTTAAGTTGGATGAGTGCTGTCTCTAATTGAAGTTGTGGATAACCGTACTGTTTGATGTCTTGATTGGTGTGCATCAAAATTTTGATAATCCGGGACAACCTGTTCACCGACATCGCTTCTGCCTTCTGCTTGAGTCTGGGGATATCTGACTTGGGACTCTGAACCTGTTCACTGAGGCTGCTGTCGATTGCCAAAAGCCGCAAGTCCCGGAAATAACCGATCAGTTGATCCAAGCATTGGGACAAGTCTGTGCCTTGTTTCATCAGGTTATTCAGAGTTTTTAGCCCCTTTGTGAGCTCTCTTTCCGCGATAGCTTCCCTAAGTTCTTGGAGGAGGGAGCTGGAGCCGAGTCCGATGGTCTGTTCAACGGCTTCGATTGTTAACTCTTTTCCAGCGGCGGAAACGAGTTCCAATAGGTTTTCTGCATCTCGCAGACATCCCTCGGATTGACGCGTGATGAGGGTGAGTACGTCCAGATCCGCTGAAATACCTTCCTTTTGAGCAATTAACTGCAAACGTTCGATTATCTTTTCATCTTCGAGGTATCGAAAATCGAAATCTTGACAGCGAGAACTGATTGTCTTCGGTATCTTGGCATGTTCCGTTGTTGCCATGATAAATATGACATGGGGCGGCGGCTCTTCAAGCGTTTTCAGTAAGGCGTTGAATGCCTCCGTGGAGAGCATGTGCGCTTCATCTATGATATAGATTTTGTAGGGGCAGGTCGCTGGCGAGAGTTTGACGTTTTCACGGAGGTCTCGGATTGTATCAATACCGCGATTGGAGGCGGCATCCATCTCAATTACATCGAAGGACCTATCGTGCGAAATTTCGTTGCAAAATTCGCATTGATTGCAAGGTTCTGCTGTTTGAATAGCGTCAAATTGGGTTTCTTGAATGCGGTTGGGACAATTGACGGCTTTGGCAAGGATACGCGCGATTGTGGTTTTCCCGGTGCCGCGCGGTCCCCAAAAAAGGTAAGCATGCCCGATGCGTTCGGAGAGGATCTGATTTTTGAGCGTTGTGGTAATGTGCTCCTGTCCGACAACGTCGCTGAAGTTTTGGGGACGCCATTTTTGAGCGAGAACCTCATAAGACATCAGGCAATCCTTCCTTAATATAACATGTGCATCGGAATAAGGTGTATCTACTCCAATGAACCCGCCGAAAAGATGACTATGCACCCAGGGTTGACAAGCGTCTCCA
>JAJEIP010000031.1 GCA_022827885.1 Candidatus Poribacteria bacterium | reverse complement strand
TCTCCAAATGCAAAGCTAAAACAAATTATGCCATTTAAGGAGAACCTAATTTCATTACGGACTTGCGTTTCCGAACCTTGCCGATCTAAATGTTCCTTGCGGGTAAATAAAGTGGACTTGAACTATTGAGGGTGTTCCTTAAAATATTATAGGAGATTATAGAATTAATTAACGATAATTTTGAAGCGAAGGTAACAAGCCCATCGGTTAATAGCATATCTTTTACCTCCATAAAGCCCTGGAATTACGCCATTTATCCCTAACGAAGCACATTGCAAGCCGAAAAGACTGCCCAGCATTCTTTTTTGACACCGACTGAATAGCAGTTTCCTAACTCTATATAGCAAAGCATAAAGAAAGGGGTGTGGTTAGAAACCACACCCCATATAGCCTATTCGTGTCTGAGTGCATCAATCGGATGAAGCTTTGCGGCTTTCCATGCGGGATATGCCCCGAAAAAGACGCCTACCAACGCACTCACAACAAAAGAGGCTACTGCGTACATCAGTGAGATAACGGTCCGCCATCCCCAGATCGATGGCACCATCTCCGCGCCGATGATTCCGACCCCGACCCCGACGATACCACCAACAAGGGCAAGCGTTGTAGATTCAACGAGGAACTGAACGAGGATATCGCTGCGCTGCGCACCAACGGCTTTTCGGAGCCCAATCTCTTTCGTTCGTTCCGTCACAGAAACGAGCATAATATTCATAATGCCGATACCTCCCACAACGAGGGAAACGATAGCAATTCCCAGAATCATGTTGGTAAAGGTTTGGCTCGACTCTTCGAGTGTTTCCATGAATTCTGCTTGGTTCCGAATGTGAAAGTCAAGTTCCTTGTTTATTGGAATTTTATGTTGTCTGCGGAGGAGTTCTGTTACCTCAGTTTCCGCGGCTTGAACGAGTTTATCGTTATTCGCCTGTATACTAATACTTGACAGGTATTCCTCTCCGAACACGCGTTTCATGGCTGTTGAATAAGGGATGAAAACCTGATCGTCTGGATTTCGCCATCCACTGGCACCCTTTTCCTTCATAACACCGACGACGTGGAAACCGACATTCTTAATTTTCACTGTCTGACCAACAGGTTCAGTTTCCCCAAAGAGATTGTCAACAACGGTTTTACCGAGGACACATACGCGTTGACGGTACCGGATTTCGCTGTCCGTAAAAAACCGTCCCTTCTCCACAGTGAAATTCGCTGTGACGAGGTATTCTGGGGACGTTCCAACGATGGTCGTGTTCGTATTTTTACTGAGGTACTTCACCTGTGCGCGACTGCTGACTTCAGGGGTAACATATCCAAACGTCGTCCCGCGTTCCGCTAACGCCTCCATATCCTTGACAGTGAGGCTTTTCCGTGCATCCCCAGAACCGCGTCCCCGAAACATGCTTTGCCCAGGTCGGACGGCAAGGATGTTCGCACCGAGTGTCTGAATTCGTTCGGTGATGTCGGCTTTCGCGCCCTCACCAATTGAGGTCGTGGTTATAATTGCGCCGACACCGATGATAACGCCCAACATTGTCAACAGCGATCGGAGTTTATTTGCCAATAAGGCGCTCAATGCATTTGCAAGACTCTCTAAGATACTCATAGCGTTTCCTCCCAGCACCATTCAGTTTAAGGATGAATCGGGAATCAGAGTGTTTTTGTTGGGGGTTTTTGCTGGGGCATTTCTGCGGATTTCCCCCTCCTACAAGATAGATGACCGTGTTTACCGTCCGCGTCCGCCGCCACCCATCCGGCGCATTGTGGAAGCAGGGTTCTGCATCATGCGTCGCCGCCAATCGTTACCGCCGCCACCGCCGCCTCCAAAACCTCCGATTACCACGACATCACCTTCAGTCAGCCCTGAGACGATTTCAATCTTGTCAAAACTGCTAACCCCAGCAACAATCGGTTGCGGACGACCGGGTTGACCGTCTTCACCCACAAGTCTGACCATCTTCCTGCCGCGCATATCAAGGACCGCCTCAGCAGGCAGCGTCAGGATGTCAATTTTATTGACAGCTGAGATTTGAACGCTGGCATTCATGCCCGGCTTGAGGAACGGTATCTTTGCATCTTCAGTCTCTGTCGTTTCGGGTTGCGTGGGTGTTTCTTCAGCAGGCGCTTCCGCAAAAAAGCCGCCGAAAAGTCCACCCCAATCTTCTTCTCCATCAGCCTCTTCTGCTTTCGCGACAGGTTGCTCCTGTGTCGATTGCGCGGGTGCTTCTGGCGCGGTTGGCCTTGCGGTTCCACCGGCACCCCCACCCTCTGCCTGGCGTTGTTGTCGCATTGCGCGGAAACGTTGGCGCTGTTCTTCCGTCATATTTGCCATGTCGGGACGGGTCCCACCGCCTTGCCATCTTCCGGGACCACCCCTCATTCCTTGCGGTGTTGCTGTAGCTTCCACATTTTTCAACTCGGAGGTTACTTCAAAGGTCGTCACATTCTGAAGGGACAGTCCCTGAGGTGCGATCTTCAAGACCTCCCCCTGAAACGGCGTATCGGGATAGGCTTCGACGGTAATCGTCACGGGTTGTCCTATCTCCACCTTACCGATGTCGGTTTCATCTACCTCTGTTACAACATAGACGGTGTCAAGGTCTGCCATGGTGACAAGCGTCTGTCCTTCTTCCGAGGCGAGTGAGGAGAGGCGTGAAGTAATTACCTGCCCTTGCTCAACTTTCTTTTCCAGGATCGTTCCAGCGATGGGTGCTTTAATGATGGTATCGTCATATTCAATCTGACGGAGTTCCAGCTGCGTTTCACTGCGTTTGACGGATGAGCGTGCGGTCTCCAAATCGCGTTGTTTACGTTCAATCTGTTTCTGGTTCGCTCTTGCGAGTTTCAAAGACTCTTCCGCTTGGACAATCCGTTGCTGCTGAAGTTCGATATCCATGTCTCTGGTGGCTTCAGAGTCTACCCGTTCTTTAGCGACTTCAAGGTTAAATTCCGCTTTTCTAATATCGGCGGCTCCCAATTCGAGCTCAGCCTCAGTGGCGGGTTCCTCCACCAGCTTTAGATTTTCAACAGCAGACTGATAGCGTGCCTGTGCGGACTTAAGTTGTGCCTGTGAAGATTCTAAGGATGCTTGTGAAATGAGTTCTTTCGCGTAAAGTGTCTGATTTCTTTTATGTTCTGCGGTTACCAATTCAAAGTTCGCCTCTTCCTGATCCAACGAATTTTTCGCGCGGCGTCTATTTTCTTCCCGTACCTCATCAGAGGTCAACAACTTATACCGAATTTTGGCAATATTGAGGCTATTTTCTGCATCCATTACACCGCGGGCATTTGCTATCTTTTCAAGACGGATCTCTTCCTTCAACTGGACGAGTCGCTGCTGGGCTTCAATCAGAGATTCCTCCGCCTGACGAATCTGGATTGCCGACTGCTCCTTCTGGAGTTCAAAGTCAATTTCTGCCTGTTGCAGACGCGCTTGCGCGGATCTCAAATCGGCTTCAGCCTGCTCCAAACTAATTTGGACGTAAGTGGTTTCAATGACGGCGATGATTTCATCCTTCTCAACGTAATCGCCTGCATCAACCCTGAGTTCCAGAATCTTTCCGCTCGCTTTGGAACTCACTTCAACAATATTCAACGGCTTGATGGTCCCGGTCGCGTCAATTGTTACGGCGATGTCGCCCCGTTCGACCATCGCGGTTTTTACTTCTGGCGTTTCAGAACTGCCTGTTCCGTCTGAGTCCGTAAAAACGATACGCCCCACGGAGAGAGCGGTTCCTATCAATACAACCGCACCGACAATTATAATAATTTTCCATTTTCCTAATCCTAACATGGAGACTCCCTCCTGACATCAATCAGCGTGAAAGGGTATAATACGTTCTGCCGTGCCACTCTCATTCGTTAAAAAGTGTCCACTGTTTAAGTTAGTCAAATCCGCAAGAGAAAAGTTCGGCTTTCCGCTGCATTTGTCTTCTACAACCGAGGCATATCAACGGCACTATCCCTACGTTCATGCATATTCTTTTCCATGGATTCAGGATAGCGGTCCGGCAGATGTGAGACCTCATTGAGTTTTCGGAGGGCGTCCCCTTCAAGTTTCCATCCGGCTGCACCGAGATTATCGCGTAAGTGTCCGACATGCCTCGCACCAACAATCACCGAAGTCATCGCTCGCTGATCAAGGACCCACCGCAATGCAACCTGTGCAGGACTACGTCCAAGTTCATCAGAAACGTCAAAGAGTGCCTGCAACGTTTCATCGGCGTTATTGGCGAAATAGCGTTCCGGGTATGCCCACCCTTCAGCGGATCGCGTTCCGCCTTGCGTTCGCTCGCCCGGTTTGTATTTACCAGAAAGGAATCCACCGGCTAATGGACTCCACACAACAACACCGAGCCCTTTGAGTTCACAAAGCGGCACGATCTCCTGTTCTATATCCCGAACGACGAGACTGTATTGCGGTTGATAGCACGCAAAGCGGACCCAATTGTTTACATCGCTGAGCCATAACGCTTCGGATAACCGCCACGCTTGGTAGTTACTACACGCTGTATAACGGACCTTCCCTTGCTGAACGAGATCGTCTAAGGCGCGGAGCATCTCCTCTAATGGGGTTTGGGAATCAACGTGGTGTATATAGTAGATGTCCACGTAATCCATCTGAAGGCGTTTGAGACTGTCGTCAATCGCCTGCATGATATGTGCACGGGACATCCCGGAATCGTTGGGACCGGTGCCCATGGGGTTAAAAAACTTCGTCGCGATGACGGCATCGCGTCGCCTACCCTTGAGTGCTTTACCGAGAAGGACTTCGGATTCACCTTCGGCATAAGAGTTCGCCGTGTCAAAAAAGTTGACACCGGCATCCAGAGCGAGGTCTACCATGCGGTTTGACTCTGTCTCGTCAGCACCATGACCGAAGGTCATCGTCCCTAAACAGATTTCGGATACCTTAATTCCACTTTTCCCCAATCGTCTATATTCCACGTTTTTCCTCCATCCAGTTAGGCAGTATCCTCTTGAAGAATCAGATACCTTAAACCGGAATCGTCCTTGATTCATGTTTCCAATCAACAAATCCCAAACTTTCGTAGAGTCGGGCGGCAGCTTCATTTTTCTTAGCATGGCTCGTTGCAATCCGCTCGACCTCCGGATGTAATTTCAATCTGCGTATCAGTTCAACCATAGCGGCTCTGCCATATCCTCGTCTCTGAAACTTTTCGTCTATCATCAGACGTAAGACGAAGCCGACTGCGTCAATAAACTCATACATTACGAATCCTACCATGGATGGCTTCGCTCGGTAATGGGCCTCTGCGTCATAGATGCCGAAAAGATGATACGTTGGCCTGACAGACGCTCGGGCAAGGGAGTATATATTGGAGTCAATGAATTCCTTTTGATGATTCGCTACCTTTAGGGAAATACACTCGTCAAGATTCTCCGGCGTAATGGGTCTGAGGGATACTTTCGCCATTTAGCCTCCTCATAACGACTTTAGCTTCTACAGAACAGGAACGGTTTCACCTTCTGAACGGAGTCCCGCCTCGTAAACCTTCATCACTTCCAGGGCAAACTCAAGCGACCCCTGCTCTGCGGGTTTGCCCTCCAGAATGCAGTCACAGAAATATCGCATCTCTTGATAGAAACCTTGTATGAAAAGTCCTTTATTTTCGAGGGTGCCGAGACTGTTTTGGGGTTCCCAAACAATAGCACCGCTGTCAAAGCCTTCAGGAACATAACTGGTGCTGCCACTGTAATTGAAGGACATGCCGCGCTGGAGTAAAACCCGTGTGCTGTTCCGAATTTCGGCGTGGCATCCATCGCCAAAGAATTGATAGAGTTCAGAAGGCTGTCCGTGCCTTGCGCCATCGGCGAGATGGAAATTCCCGAGTGCCCCGCTCTCGTATTCCATGATACACGCGCCACCACCACGTTGTCCTCGACGGACTGTCACTGCTGAAACCTTCCCGCCGACCGCGACGAACAGAGACAACGGATGGCACCCGTTTTGGAGCCAATTCGTATGCTCCCTCTCACGTAACACACGCTTCCCATTTTCCGCAATTGTCATCGGATAGACTCCCAAAATGCTACGTAAGGGACCGTACTCGTCAGTCGCGAAGATTTCGATAATCTTTTGCGTCGCAGGCATGAACGCTTTTTTGAAACCGACAACGACGACGCGATCTCCCCGGTGACGGATCATCTCTGAGACTTCGGCAGCAAACATCCCAGGCGGCTTTTCCATCCAGACATGCATACCGGCGTCTAACGCCTCACACGCCAATTCAGGGTGGAGACGTGGCGGTGCGCAGAGGAAGACCGCGTCCAGTTCTTCATTACGGAACATCTCTGCCATACTCGGATAGCACGCCTGGACGCCGTATTGTTCGGCGGTGACGCGAGCGCGGTCCATATCAAGATCGCATAATGCCTTGAGCCGAATCGGGAGAAACGTCAGGGTCGGTAAAATATTACGATAGCCGTGTGAACCGACACCGACGACAGCGACATTCAGTCTTTTCTCAAATTCTCTCTGATAACTCATTTTTTAATTTTACCTTGCGGAGGAACAACGTGCGTTTCAACTTTGAAGGACGTTCCTCATATCCGCCTGCGCCGTTGTTGCAGGCTACGGGGTCTGGTAGAAAGTTGTAAAATGTTCTAAAATCTGTAAAGTTTGGAAGTTGAAAGAGAATTCCACTCACTTCGCAACTTTAGCACACTTACAAACTTGGAAACTTTCGTCGCCGTTTGATGAATCCTTTGAATTCACTGAAAACCTGCGCGCTCTGACATAGATCACAACTCAGGAGCCCATAAATTAAAAACCTTGCGGGTAAGACATAGGGTTAGGAAAGCACGGCGTCAAGGAATGCATCCAAGTCGTCTTTCATTTTACGCAATTCCGCTTGGTCGATATACATCATATGTCCCGCCTGATAATAAGCCGTCGTGATGTTATCCTGCAGGGATTCGTCAAGCCCCAAATGGCTGAAAGTGTACTCCGATGCCAAAAAGGGTGTCGCTAAGTCGTAATAGCCGTTTGCGACAAAAACTTTCAGGGCAGGGTTCATGGTCATTGCGGCGCGAAGTGTATCGGAGACGTTGACGTATTCGTTCTGATGGTCGCCGTAGTCCCACGGGTGGACGCGGCGGCTCAAGATTTCATAAGGGAGGTCGGATTCAAATTCAAGTTCATCTCGGACATAGGCGTTGAGCGCGGCGGTATACGCGCCTTGCACGACGGCGGAACTCGGATCGTATTCGTAGGTTTCACCCGCTGCATCGCGGTCGATTCCTTTGTATCGGCTATCAAAACGTCCAACCGTGCGCCCTTCATCCCGGAGCAACTCCTTGCAAAACCGCATAATGTTAATTCGGATGTCCGTGCGCTCAATATATTCGGGTGTAAGTCCAGTGTACTTCGCGAGGTGTTGAACGATAGTGGCACGTTGGTCTGGAGACACAGCACTGCCCTGCATCAAAGCGAGGGTGTAATCACCCAGCGCGAATGCCTTTACCTCGTCCATGAATGTCTCGAATTCGCTATCGACTTCATTTAATTTATTATGATAACGGGCAGTCGCTGCATACGTGGGTAGATAGAGGATATAGGGGAGATCGTTGCCCGGTGCGAATCGGATCGTTTGGAAGTTAAGCACGACTGAAACGAGCATGATGGCGTTGAGATAGGCACCGTGCCGTCCCTGCAGATACCCCGCCAGCCCACCAGCCCGCGTTGTTCCATAACTTTCGCCGATGAGGAGTTTGGGGGATCCCCAGCGTTTGTAGCGTCCCAGATAGAGCAAAATAAAATCGCCAACCGATTCAATATCCCGCTTGAAGCCGTGGAACTGTTTTGCCTCTTCACCGGGAACGGCTCTGCTGAACCCAGTGCTGACGGGATCGATGAAAACGAGATCTGTTTTGTCTAAAATGGAACATTCGTTATTCGTCAATTGATATGGCGGATGCGGCAATTCTCCGTCTGCATCGGGTTTGACACACCGCGGACCCAAGACCCCCAGATGTAACCATACAGATGAAGATCCGGGACCTCCGTTGAAGGAGAACGTTATTGGACGTTTGGAGGTATCCTCTACATCGTCCCGTGTATACGCAATAAAGAAAACGGAGGCTTTCGGTTTTTCGCCTTCCTTGTCGATTTCCTCTTTCAGGACGAGTGTCCCTGCCGTGGCGGTGTAACGGATCTTCTCGCCATTGATGGTAACACTGTGATGCGTAACGGAGAGTTTATCTTCAGGTATATCGGGGTGTTTTCCTTCATCTTTCGTCTCTTCAGATTCTTTTTTTTCTGCTTGGCTCATGGTGCGTTCCTTTACTTGTTTATAAACAAGATTTATGTAAATCGCCTTGGTGTTCAGTGCATTTATCAGAAATTGCGGTGTGCGAACCTCGTGGAAACATTATAGCATATTTGGCAAAAACAGGTATGATAAAAATCTCACGACAACGGCTTTCGGATGTCTGTTTAAAGTATAAAAAATTTGAGTTACCATTAAATGCATGCTATACTTTAAGAATTAATCAGCGTTTATGTTGGATTTCCCAGAAAAGGAGTTAGGTTAACATGTCAGAAATACAAACCGTCCAAGATATATGGCCGCAGCTGGCTTCTGTTGTATTCGTCCCGCGTACAGAGAGCGACTATCAACGGCTTTCAACGTTACGGAACGATCTGATAACTCTTGTCGGTAAAAGTGAAAATCACCCTTTGACTTCATTAATGGAAGTCGTCGCGGCTCTCGTTGAAAAATACGAATTAGAACAAGAATCAGCAGAGCGTGAAACTTGGCATCATTTTTCTATGCGTATGCTTGCAGGCGCATACAGTGATGATGAACCTGAGTACACAACAGATATGCTCAAATGGGTAAACCCGGACTATGATCGCCTAAGGTCTCTTTAATTCCTCCGTGCTTATCCCCAAAACCTGTTATTATATCCACATGCCACACCTGAACCTCAAACCCAGCCACAAAGCGATCCGAGACTACTACGCCACGCTGCA
>JAJEIP010000024.1 GCA_022827885.1 Candidatus Poribacteria bacterium | reverse complement strand
AAGAGTAGACCGGCGGCAACTGCCGTCTCTCTTATAAAGCAAAAATGGTTATTATATAGTAAGTGGGGGGGGGCTGTTGGTTTCTACGAAATGAGACGCAGCCGTCACCACAGACGCAGCAACGCTGGACCCCAACGCCGGGTCTTGCGCCACCGGACTCTGGACTGTATCAAGATGGAAGGGAATCGCTGCGGTTCGCATGTGGGTTACCTGACGTTCATTACTGGGACGCGTGATTTTTCATCACTTTCGTTTCAATGCCATCGATGCGTCTCTAACACCCTCACAGGTAAAAGCATACCGACTCTGAGATGTTGAGAAACATCATCTTTTCACAGTAGTTAATATTAATAATATCATACATTTCAGTTTTAATCAAGTTAAAAGTTGCGATAAAGTCAATCATTATAAGGTTTTATGCGTAAGTTATGTTAGGATATATTATTTCTATTAAAATAACACTATAATAAAGTATTTATATAACTTACTGCAATTCGCATGACTTTTCCCAAGACCGCTCCGATTGACGCGAAGAATCGCGATCGGGAGAATCCTCCTACAACCGATCCTCCGAAGAATTTTGCCTATCACCTCAAGTTTAACAAAATTGGGCAGGCGCAGTGCCTGCCCAGATAATGAATTGTATGAATTGTATTTTGAAAATGGTTGAGTTTTAACAAACACGTTTCATGACCCGTGCTTACTGGTATCAAATGGTATTAAAATGCTGTCTGGACTCATGGATATCTGGAAAATTTGACAAGCACACTCACCCAAAAGATGGAAAGCACAATCAGGAAATTCATTGGATGTTCCTTTCTCGGTTTCTCAGGATTTATTATGTTCCTATAAAATATGATGACGCATTTTGTAATACGTTATCTCTGCGAAAAAGTAACAAAAATTTGTAAAATGTTGACATTGAAGCGTTCACACCGTATAATGTTCTTGAAACTAACATGGAGGCCTTTGAAATGGAATTTGATTTCATGAATTCAGATCCGACAAGCATTTTTGCTGTTGCAATTGGCGTTAGCATTTTGACATCTTTAGTGCATATCATCTGTGCTGTGGCAGTCTATAAAGATGCAGCCCGATTAAAGCGGAGACAAGCCTTAGCTATAGCGGGTATAGGTCCTGCAATCTGGTGTGTGGCTACACTCGTTGGTGGTGTTATGACGGCGGGTATCTATTGGGTGCTGCACCATTCCCGCTTGAATCCTGCGATTCCGGCATCCTCCACAGAAAGCGACGAAACGGAAGTGTGAAACGAGGATGTGGAACATTCTTAAAACGGGAATCGATCATCTAATTATCAACCTATGCATCCATCCGAAACACAGAAATACTCCCAAGAATACTTAGCGCGGTGCCGTCACCCTGAGATTCAGGCACTTCGACCGGACACAGAAAACGCTAAGGATTTGTGGATACCAACCGCCGAACAACTGCAGCAACTCTTAAAACAGAAACTCCCATATCCAGACAGGTCTGTGTTCCGCAAGACCGAGGACGGCTGGGAATACGAGACCTATTTTCGGGAATGGGCAGCCGATTACGGCACCTATATTGATACACATCGACAGTTTGTGGGAACCGATCCAGAGAGCGTGCTTTTGCAGGTGTTAATGGCACGCCTCGGTATCGGGGAACGCTGGATGGTATAGAAAATTTTCGCTATTTTTTAGGAGAGAGATATGAACTTCGGACAACTACTGACAACGATTCAAGATTACCAACTAACAGACATCCCAAATCTTGAAACTTTATCGACACTTCTCAACGATACATTCGGTGATTGGTTGGCATCGCAAGGCGTGAGTCGTCTTGTGATGTTGGGAGATAACACGGTATGCCTAAATGTGAGAGGCACGTTAAAACGTCCCACATCCCTAAACGGGATACAACCACGCTCCCGATTTCTGATGATTTCGCTGGACAAAGTGAATGACAATCCAGACGCAATAACGGATGCCCTCAAATGCTATACTTCAGATGGGGATGGTGCTTATGTCTGGATCGTCCCCGATGGTTACATGGCGGCACTAACGCCAGCGGAACAGGAATGGGAAGCCCATGGCGGGGGATATTTTTCGCATGAGTCTATATGTATCTCCAATACCGCTGATAGCGATACACGCTGTCTCTTAGAAGTGCTTTATGAGGACCCCGCATTAGAAAACGTCTCTTGTGAATTTGAAGTGCCAGCGCACCGTTCCGTGCATTATCGGCTCGATCAACTCAAAGACGAAAACGATAAACCTCTTATTGCCAAGGATGCCCCTGTGAGTTACAAAATCACGAGCCGCGACACACGGGTTGTCGTCCAAGGTTCGCGAATCCTAACCAGTGGTGAAAACAGCATGTTTGCGAGTTTCGGGACAGTGATGGCGTGGTGCCCGCAATAACACAAAAATTCTTGCAATTTCAGGTTTGAACAATGTATACTGGAATGAAAGGAGAACACTGAAATGAAAACCGATCACAAATCATCCGCCGAGGCCTACTTTGCGTGCGGCAATGAGAAAAGTAAGTCGGGTAACTATAAAGGTGCTATAGCCGACTATAACGCAGCGATCCAACTAAAATCGGATTTTGCGCGTGCCTACTACAATCGAGGAGAGGTGAAAGGCAAACTCGGGCGTTTGTCCGAAGCAAAGTCCGATCTCCAAATCGCAGGAAAACTTGCAGAGCAAGTCGGCGATATAAGTCTCAAAGTCGTTATTGAACAGAAACTTCGATTAAACCGAATTACTTTTGATCCGGGCAAGTGTGGTGGACGCCCTTGTGTTCGGGATATGCGTATTCGCGTTACGGATGTCCTGGGACTGCTTGCTAATGGACTTTCTCTTAAGGAAATTCTTGAAGAAATGCCAGATTTAGAAGCCGAAGATGTTTTTGCTTGCCTCCAGTTCGCTGCGCATAAAATGGATGCCCCCGTAATTAACAAATGAAGTTTTGGATCGATGCACAACTTTCCCCTGCCTTGGCTCCGTGGCTCAGTGACACTTTTGCAGTTGAAGCGTTTTCTGTCCAAAGGCTCGGACTGCGAGACGCAAGTGATGAAAGGATTTTCTTGGCTGCCCGTGTGGAAAGAGCAGTTGTGATAACCAAAGACCAAGACTTTGTGCGGTTATTAGAGACGCTTGGTCCCCCACCTAAAGTTATTTGGGTGACTTGTGGCAACATATCAAATGCTCAAATGCGTGATATTTTGCTACAAGACTTTGAAAGTGCTTTTTTATACTTACAAGAAGGTAAATCGTTGGTAGAAATCCCCGACCTTATCGGCTTTGATTCCTATTGATTCGCAATTGTACCTACTTACTCATTTATGGAACGTTTCCTGTTGGATTTCCGAACCGGTCCCCTGTAATGAGATATGCTCCCCCATTCTGATTCACACTGAGAACACCAACGGCTTGGTTAGCGTTGTTCGCAACGCTTAGACTACCACCTAATTCACTAGCACTGAGAACACCAACAACTTGGTTAGCATTGTTCGCAACGCTTAGACTACCACCTAATTCACTAGCCTTGAAATCCGCAGCGACTTTACCAATGTTATTGAAAATATTTAAACGTCCACCGAATTCGTTGACACTGACGGCGGCGATGCCTTGACCAGCACTGTTGAAAATGTCTAAACGTCCACCGCTATTGTTGACACTAATACCTGCAGCAGCTTTACCAGTGTTATTGTAAATGGCTAAAATACCCCCATCTCTGTCAACTGATAAGATGATCGCGTTATTTCCGTTTGCATCAACCACGCGAAGGCGGTGAGTTACGATTTCATCAAAAACTGGCGAACTTTCATTCTGGGCATCCGTGTGATTCCACTCGACAGGGGTAAACCAGCTGCCGAGTAAAACGAGCGTTGCACCAAAGAACATATAAGCCATTTTTTGTAAAATTTTCATTATCTGTTATTCCTTTAGATAATAGATAGGTGGTTCATTTATTCACCTGCTCCTATGTTAAAGTCTCCTAACTTTATATCTCATACTCTCTGTTTGGGATTCCAAAAGGCGCAAATCACTGCCGTAATCGGGATCGCAAGGACCAACCCCAGCGTTCCAGCGAGCAACCGGACAATCTCAGCAGAGACAACACCGATACTCAGCATCTGCACGGGAGGTGATTTGAAAAAGTCCAGGTTCGGTGCTGTAATTGTAACCACAAGCAGCAACTCCACACCGAGATAAGCGAAAACCAGCGTATTTACCATCGTCCCGAGAATGTCCGTTCCAACGTTCAATCCGGAAGCGATGAGCCGCCACGTCGGCATATTCGGATTCGCCTTGCGGATTTCCTCCATACTCGATGCAACCTCAATCGCGCCGTCAACAGCGACACCCAATACCCCCATCAGCATCCCTGCCAAGAGGATCTGCACGAAATCGAAGGGCGGTGTGCGAGTTGCCTCTACAATGTCCGCTGAAATTGCGTTCTCTAACCCAGAAAAATGGAGATGCTGCTGCGCAAACAGGACAATCAAACCCGCGACCAAGATACCACCCATCGTTCCAAGCACCGCTGAAAAGGTCTTCCGACTTGGACCGATCACGAATACCAGCGACACAAACGCCACGACCCCGGAAGTCAGCGTTACAATGAACACCGCGTTCGCACCCCCCGAAATCAACGGCAGCATGAAGAAGTAGATAACACCGGCAGAAATCAGCATCGCACACGCTGTCCGTATCCCTTCGATCCTTCCGACGAGGATAATTAGGAGGAGCATCCCACCCACTATCCAGATCAGAAATCGGTCTCTCCCGTAATCTTGAACGATGTTGACGAGACCCACCTGTTCAGGGCTTCCGGCAACACGACAGAGAATAACGTCTCCCGGTTCCGCGGGGATACTCAGCAACGGCATATTGTGGTTCACGATGTTTCGTAACACCAAGCGTCTACCTTTGTACATCCCGCTCAGCATTTCCACTTCAAGGATATGATGTTCGATTTTCGCGGCATACACATTGAGAACGTTCTGCTCTCCATCCTCTATTGCCCGAATACTATAGGTCTGTTCATGTTTCGTATCCGAAAGGAGCCAGCGACTGTCCTTCCACGGTTTAACCGAAACCGTGAGTTCGTCTGAAAGCGGGATTTTATAGGTATTGAACGCCTCACGCAAAACCTTCGGAACCGTCCGATTGTCCAGATCACTTGCCGCACTACTGTCAATCTCAAAAAGGAAATTCCCACTCGATTCAAGCAATTGAACGACTTTACCCTTCGCGTATTCCGATTTACCAATAGTGTTCCCCTCTATATCCCGTTGCTCTAAAACCGTCGCGGAGAGTTCATGTGTGCGGTAATACACCAAAACCGTGCCGATCAGAACGATAGCCATTGCGATAGGGACAGCAATTCGCGCTTTACTACGCGGCGGGTCGGCGCGAAACAATTCCTCCAATTCTTCTTCTGAAGGTAAGTCCTCGTGAATTTCGGACCTGTCTACCTGCGTGTACTGTGTGAGAAATCCAGCAACCGATGCCGCAATTGGAACCGTGAGCACCAACCCGATAGTTCCCACAACGGCTTGGACAATCGCAACCGATGTGGCTTCATCGTTGACGAGACGGAGAAATGGATAGAGGATACCGACTTCCGGGAAATCAATACGTGGCAGTAACATCGTCATCATGTGTGCCCCGAGGTAGGCAAAGATGAGCGTATCCGCCATCGTCCCCATAATGTCTCTGCCGACATTGAGCCCAGCACGGATCGCTTGTTGAACCGTGATGTTCGGATTCACCTGTTTGACTTCATGGACGCTTGAAGAGATGGACATGCTCACATCCATCATTGCACCGACCGCACCTAAAATGATGCCAGCAGACAAAATGCCTGTGAAATTCCAATGATGCGATGCGGGTGTCCGCCATAACGCCACGCCGAGTTCCAAGAAACCGAATTCCTGCGCTAACCCCGTCAATGCCAGCGCATGTTGGCTGAGGATTGATAAGATGCCAACAGCAGCTAAACCTCCAAGCGTCCCAAGGACACCGGAAATTACCTTAAAACTGAATCCTGTAATGAGGAGGAAGGTCGAGAACGTGAGTAAGGTGGCAATTAAAAGAGCAACTGCGATTGGGTTGTAACCGCTGATGGTCAGCGGCACCAGGAGGTAAAGCACAGAGAAAGCGGTGACAAATAGGGTCAAAATCGCACGGACCCCTTTCATTCCGGCGACAAGTATCATCAAGACCCCTAACATCCCCGCCAGGTATAGCAGGAACGGGGTTCGGAAGTACTCGCGCATGGATACAGTGTCAATTTTCGGGCGCGTCGGATCTCGGAGCGGGATGTCGAGGAACAGCACATCCCCTTTATGTAAGACACGATCGCCGAAGGCACGTCCCGTCCAAACATTGTTCACCTGAACCATCTCTCCACGAAACTGTCCAGAGAGGATACGGACGGATAAAACCTGATCCGCCTCGTCGCTTGTGTCTATTTTAACGACGCGCCCCAAGCAAACCAACACCTGCAACGCACCGTCGTGCGTTACCTCCGCGAACCGATAGAGTTTTATGTGTAACGCCGCGACGCTCAACAGGATGAGCAATATCGTGATGATTTTGATGTTTCTTTCTCGCATGTTTATTTTTATTGAAATTTACTATGGTTCAGCCTGAAAATGTGACACGTCTATAAATATGACCTAAGAGGAGTTCGCATTTGATTGAAGTGACAGGGACCACATCATCAAGTTTTTGAAATTCGGTTACACGCCATTGGTTTTCTTGCCGGAGATGGTGTTCCACATACACCTGACTTTGCGAAATTAGAATATATTCTTTCAAGGAGGCAATCTGCTGATAGCGTGTAAACTTGTCGCGTCGATCATAAGCTGCAGTTGAAGGTGAAAGCACCTCTATGATGATAGTCGGGTTGAGAAGTGTATCGAAAACGTCATCTTCAAAACGTGGTTCTCCACAGACGACAGCGATATCCGGATAGAGGTAAGAGGTCGGTGAGTCCACACCAACACGCATGTCACTGGCGTAGACAAAACAATCCCGGTCTAACAATTGATCGTAAAGTTGATAGGAGGTATTCATCGTAATGATATTGTGGGCATTGCTGGCACCCGACATTGCGACTATCTCCCCATCCAGATACTCATGTTTCGTAACCGCCTTGCGTTCCCAATTAATATATTCTGCTGGTGTCAAATATGTCTGTGCTGTAAGCGTTGACATGGGGGCCTCCATTGTTCTTGTATACTCAACACTTCAATGTGAATCAGATTGCGCGGATCCCGTTAATCTTTCTTAGCAAATAATGTGCCAAATAGAAACACGATAGGCTGCCGATCTGAATGTTGAAACTGCACAAATTCGGGCATCTGATCGAATAAGTTGCCCCCATCCGTGCAGCCCTGCACACCCACGCGGACCGATGGATCAAAGGTGCTTCCGGATGTTCTCGGCGACGCTCCGTGGAATCCCTTTCACAGAAAGTAACCCGTCCAAACTCGCTGCTCGGATCGCTTCAATTGAACCGAAGTGCTGGAGCAGTGCCTGTTTCCGTTTCGGACCGAGGTTTGGAATCTCGTCAAGCACTGATACACTCAGCGATTTCTGACGGAGCCGCCGATGATACGTAACCGCAAACCGGTGCGCTTCATCCCGCAACCGCTGGATCATGTGCAAAGTTGGGTTATCCTCTCGCAATACAATCGGTTCCGGTTTATCGGGAACGAAAATTTCTTCAATTCGCTTTGCAAGTGCAATTAACGGAATATCCGGGAGCCGAGAGGACGCGAAGGGTTTCATGGCGGCTTGCGCTGCGCGTAACTGCCCTTTCCCACCGTCAATCAGCATCAAATCCGGGAGTTTATTAAATTTTTCATCGTCTGCAAGCGCACGACGGAAACGACGGGTGATGACCTCTTGCATCATCGCGAAATCGTTCTGTCCTTCAACGGAGCGAATCTTGAACCGACGGTATTCACTTGAAATCGGTTTCCCATCTTCCAAAACCACCATTGATCCGACCGCAAACCTGTCGCCGAGATTAGAAATATCGTATGCCTCGATGCGTCGGAGTGGATGTTTTAATCCAAGCAATTCCTGGAGTTCAACGAGTGCCGGCTCCACACCACTACTATAAACCACGTTCTGTTCACGCTGCGTCAGAAGGATCTCGGCGTTTTTCGTTGCCAAGATTTGCAACTTCCTGAGTCTACCTGCCCTCGGAACGTGCAATCCAACACGGTTCCCCTGCTTCTCGCTAAGCCAATTTTCAATGAGTTCCATTGATTCAATCGGCATCGGCAAGACAACCGTTTTGGGCACAAAAACAGCGTTTTGATAATACTGTGAAATGAAGGCGCTTAACGCCGTAGCGAGCGATTCTGGGTCCGCATCGTTGAGATAGTAATGTTCGCGTTCAAGGAGTTTCCCATCTCGCACTCGTAGCAGTTGCACACAGGCAATCTCTGTCCTCGCAGCGATACCGATGACATCTTCATCCGCGGCGGAAACACTATCCATATTCTGTGTTGTAATCGCTTGTTGAACGTCTTTAAGCGTATCCCGATACTTCGCTGCTGTTTCAAAGTCGAGTGCCGCTGCAGCGGCTTGCATCTGCTCCGTTAATTCTTTGACCACAGCCTCTGTATTGCCACTGAGAAACTGACACACTTTCCGAACTATCTCATCGTAGTCTGAGACATCAATCTTATCTGCACAAGGACCCGGACAGCGTCCAATGTGATAATCGAGGCACACCCGATATCTATTCCCGACTTCCGAGAGCGGTAGGGTACACGTGCGGATGGGAAACAACTTCGTCAACTGTTTGAGTGTCTGGCGGGTTGAACGCACATGCACAAACGGTCCGAAGTATCGCGTCCCGTCGTTCTCGGCTTTGCGCGTGATGTGGATACGGGGAAAGGCTTCGTTGACGGTCACACGGAGATACGGATAGCGTTTATCGTCTTTCAGTTTCACATTGTAGCGCGGTTGATGCGACTTAATCAGGTTATTTTCTAAAATCAGTGCCTCTACCTCAGTCTCTGTGACAATGTAGTCCACCTCGGTAACATACCGCATCATCTGTGAGGTCAACGCCGATGTAAACTTCTCACGAAAATAGGAACGCACCCGGGTCCGCAAACGAATTGCTTTCCCGACATAGATGACAGTGCCGTCGGAGGCTTTCATCAGATAAACCCCCGGTGCATTCGGGAGAGCCTGCCACAGTTCAGGTATAGCATTGTCACGTTTTTCTGTTTTCATTTTGTATATGCCTATGTCGGTTTGCGGTTCGCTTTAGCAGTTGTGTCTATCCCTGAGAGAATTGGACTTTCGCATAAATTGCCTGTAAGGATAACTCACACCCGATTGAAGTGAGTTGAAACACATCCGATAAAGAATGAAATTCTGTCAAATTCCACCTCTGTGCCTGCCGTAGGTAGTGTTCAACCCGAACCCTGTCTTGTGAAATAAGAACGTATTCATACAGAGAATCCAGTTTCTGATAGGACGCGAATTTCTCACCGCGGTCATAGGCTGCAGTTGATGGAGAAAGTACTTCTATCAAGACAGTCGGGTTGAGAAGCGTATCAAAATGCGGATCGTCGAAGCGAGGTTCATCACAGACAACAATAACATCCGGATAAGTATACAGTCCTGCGGCACTCACCTTCACACGCATATCGCTCGGATAGACTTCACAGGTCCGATTACGCAATTGAATATGGATCTCAACGAGAGTATTCGCCGTGATGAGGTTATGAGCACGACTCGCCCCCGGCATTGCATATATCTGCCTGTCCCGGTATTCGCTTTTGGTAAGTGCTTTCCGTTCTCTTGCGAGGTATTCTTCAGGAGTCAGAAAGGCATGTGCCCCAACATTTTCCATAGTTTCCATGAGTTTCTCCGTTTTTCGTTTGGTGCTAAGATGAACATCTCTCATAAACCGATCGATGGATCTCCCTACCTTCCAAGACATACTTCATTTCAAAGTTGGTTGCGATGTCCTGATCTGGACTCGCATCCGTTGCAACAGGATGTAGAAGGGATAGACCGGAGAGCCGCTCCTGAATCTCTTGGAAGTATTCCTCATAATCCGTTGCAATATAAAGCCTGCCCCTATTGGGATTGAGGGTGCGTGTCAGCGCTGAAAGAAAGTCTTGATTCCGAAAAATCCGTCGTTTCCGCTGCCGCTTTTTGGGCCATGGGTCCGGAAAGTAGATATGGTATGCCTGAACCGATCCAGTCGGCACGTACCGCGTCAAAAAGTAGTTGGCATCTGTCCACGCAAGACGGACATTTGAAAACGTGCCTGATGCTCTATCCACACCGAAATGCCGTATATGCTTTTCAAACCGTTCCTGCGTCAACGCGACGTACTTTTGTGCCCGTTCAATGCCAATATAGTTGACCGTTGGATGCCGTTTGGATGCTTCGAGCAGGAAACGTCCTTTCCCGGATCCGATCTCTATTTCTACCGGATGTGGGTTCCCGAAGAACGCTTCCCAATCAATCGGCACAGGGAACTCACCTAACGACACAGCACGCGCCGTCACGATGTCGATGATTTGGGAGTGGACAGTTGTATTCTGGTAGTAAAGGTCGTTGTAGTCGGGATTTTCACGCATTCTTTTAACTTACCTTGCGGTTCGTTTAGGGCATCTTTGAAAATAATGCTCTTTTCCGTATATCCAGTCCGCCCGTTGGTTGGACTTACGTGCGTTAGCGATATTTCATAGTGGATCAGAAAAATAGATAGATATTTCAGTCCAACTTCTTGCCGACAGCCGATGGCAAACTAAACTTCTGACAAAAATTTGTGAAGATGCGTCTTAACCAAATTGTCCTGCGGTTGATACCCCAGTACCTCGACCGCTCCACTTATGTCGAGGTAGCTCTGCTGATATCCGTCAGAATTCGCCGAGCGTCCGTAGGTGATCAGATATTTAACAGGTCCCTCGTAGTCCACAGCCAATCCGAAGAGTTGCACACAATCTCGTGGGGTCAGCAACGTGCTGCAGTGTCGTATCCCACTCGGTTCGTATGTGCCGCTGAAAGTCCCGATGCGGAAGCTAATAAACCGCATATCGTGTGCATCGACGAGATAGCGTCCCGCGATCTCTGCCATACCCTTCATCGCGCCGTACCAGCTATCCGGACGAAATTGATCACCTGTTGAGAACCGAGGCGGAGAGTTTAATCGCTCATTCCATCCAGAAACGTGATTTGTGCTCGCGTATATAATCTTCTGAATGCCGCCTTCGCGTGCCGCTTCAAACAGTGTCATTGATGCCCCGATGTCGCTGACTTCACCGGGCACCTTGCCGAGTGAATCTTGGCGGACATACGCCAGGTGGACCAAGATGTCCTGATCGCGACACAATTCTTGCATCGCCGCGTAATCCCGGATATCTGCCTGCACTGCGCGCGAATTGGCACCGGTAATCGGGTTAATATCCATCAACGTTAGCGTGTAGGCATCCTGTTGTTCCCATGCTTGCCAGAGCGCGCTGCCGACTGCGCCAGCCGCACCCGTAATAAGTACCCGTTTTTTCATTTTTCAGTCTCCAGTGCCCCCATAATATCGGCGTGCACGGCTTTCGGATCCGCTACCGGTTGGACGTAGAACCGATCAATCGCTTGTCCGCCTAATCCTGAACATTTACACATCTCAACGTTCAGTCCGAGTTCTGCTAAGATACCGCTGAAGTAGTGGAGAAATCCGACTTTTTCTTCACCGACGACAACAATTTCTGAATAGTTCCGTGCCGTCTCAACACTCACATCGTCAACTTGCCAAGTTTCGGCGAGGTTGACGTAGCGCCTCTCAAAAACCTCTTCAAGCGTCATTTCCTCTGCGAGGAGTCCGCGAATGTCAAAATCGAGGTCCCGTTTGAGCTCCTCATCAAGCGGCATCGGTTCCCCCCGATGATGCGGCGGCTGATGGACGAGCTGATAGATTTCAAGTTCAATGTTGGTATCCTGTTTCGTGTAAACGCGCGCATCTCGGACATCTATACCGTTCGCAAAAAAGAGACCGCTCACCGTGTGTAACTTTCCAATACGACTCGGACTACAGAGGTGCAATTCAGTGAACCCAGGTCGATCGACAAATTGGATGATCCCTGTGCTGGCGGTCGCGCCTGTTTCTGTCAATCCCGCTTCGGAAACCTGCGAGGTCATCTTTATGTGCATGGCTATCTCTTCAGGAGAGACACTGATACGGTAAGAAACCGGCATGTGGTGAAGAAACTGCTGAAACTCTTCAACAGGTGCGAAGGCACCCCACTGTGTTTCTTCCTGTCCAACGAAACGCGTGCGAGCTACCTCGTAGAGACTCTTCAGATTGTGTTTAACGACATGACTGAAGTTCTGCGAACCGTTCGCTTTGGAATCGCAATACGTGAGCAGATACAGAGCCGTCAAACGTTCTAACGAGTTAACCTTCTTGCAGAATTCGGAGATCGTGCTTTCATCCCAATGATGATAGCGTGCCAACACTATCATGGTCAAGTGTTCTCGAATGAGAAAGCAAATGTCATCCGTCTGCTGTGCGTTGAACCCAAATTCGGGCGCGATACGTTCCGCTTTTTCCGCACCGGTTGCCGGATGGGTGGGATCGGGCTTATCTATATCGTGCAGGAAGAGTGCCATATAAAGTGGCGCCGAATCTGAAAGTGAGCGAAACGCCGTATTGAGCTCCTCTAATTCAGACGTTGGGGAGGGTGCTATCGGTGAACCGAAACCCCCACCACCCCCAAACGGACTGCTCGGCTCCGTTCTCCGAATTTCATCGAGATGTCCAATGGCAACGAGTGTATGTTTCCCGACTGTATACGGGTCAAGACTGCGTTCGCTCCGGGTCATCATCGCCTTTTCAAAAAGTTCTCCGCCTTCTCCGAGATGCGACAGGATATTGAGTCTGTGCAGGCGTGTGAGCGTCTTCTCTACATCTCCTGGCATATTGATCAACTCTGCCATCCGGTTCCGGAAGGAATGCCAATCAAACGCGTGGACATACCGAGATATGAAGGTAGCAAGGGAGGCATCAATCTCAAAATCGTATTGTTGGAAGTAGGTGAAGAGCGTAAAGAGTTCACTTGCATCGAGTTCACCGAAGTTATTGTCGATGCAATACAGCGTTTCTGTTCTGACCGCGAGGACCTCTGAGATAGGAATCCCGTTCGCTAACATCTTTCGGATCAGCAGTTCTGCTTTGAAATGCAGATATTTTGCCATCGCGTAATATTCTGCCATGAACGCATAGCGTCCCTCATCGGTTTCATCTGCAAAACCGAGGACCCGCGCGATCTGTGCTTGGAGTTCATCGCCTTTTTCAGGATGATAGGTGAGGTCGTCATACGGCGCATCAGCGAGCACGTGAAGAAGGTTCCGCACCTTGAATGTGAAATCCAAAGACGGGATGAGCTGTTCGTCATCGTAGCGTTCGTAGAGTTCAGGGATTGAGGTGAAATCCGGGAGCCCACATATCCAGAGCGCATACTGAAGGGTGCGTAACCCACCGCGTCCCGTTTTCACATTCGGTTGATTCAGATAGATCGTATCCTCAGATGCTTCAAAAGCATCTGCTTTTGATTTCAGCAGATCCAGCACAAGCGAAATATCCGATTTTCCAGCATATATCTCTTTCCGGAAACGCTCGGTCAGTGAGGCATTGCCAGCGATAAACCGCATATCTATCAACGCAGCCATATCCTGATAGTTCCATTGGGTGATATCTGTCAACGGACGATAGATAAAGCTGAACTCAAACCCCGGAATTACGGAATGGAGGCTGTCGAAAAAATCGTAGAACCATCGGATCAGTTCAAGGGTGCTTTCATCGTAGATATCTTCTAAATCGACAGAGGACGTATAAACAACATCTACATCCGAAAAATAGCACAGTTCATTTCTGCCGTAACTCCCCACGCCATAGAGGGCGATGTCCGGCATCCATCCCTCCAATTCCGTTTCTAAGTCGCTTATGACAACGTCTGGCAATTGCTTCAGCACGTCTATCTGTTTCTGGTATTCATCCCGAACCTGAAAAGAGGCGGCTTCATAGACCTTTTGAATGACTGTATCCCACATCGCCGCATGAATTTTGCAAGCCGAGAACCCGTCTTCTCCTTTCAAGATGCGGGCTTTCAATTCTTCCCGCTCCGCTTGAATGAAGGCAGCTAACTGTTTTTGCAAATCATCAAAAGACGCGTCCAGGTTCGGTACGTAGGCATTGATTCGTTTTTCACTCTGTCTATTTTCCATTTTCCTCTTGTCTCCGATGTATCAGAGCAATCCAATTGTTGCAGCGTCCACTTGAAATCACGAAGTGAATAAAGGCTTTCCGTTAAGCTAATTATATTCCAAACACCGAAAAAAAACAAGCGCGTTTTTTGGGACGCCTTTCTCTCGCGGCGCGTTTCTTGAGTGTCCTATTTTTTCTTGACACACTTTTCCGGACTTGATAACATACACCATCAGGGAGTCTAAAAATGCGTGACACCAAATATCGCGTAGCCATCATCGGGTGTGGACGGATGGGGCAAAACTACGCGGAAGCATATACCACTTATCCGGACACAGAAATCGTCGCCATCGTCGATGCCAATGCACAACGGCGTGAGGTGCTCGGCACGCGCTTTGACGTTGCTGCACTTTATTCAGACGTAGAAACCCTATTGCGGGAGGTTGTCCCGGACATCGCGGTGGTCGTCACACCCACGAAATACATGAGAGATGCCGTAGTTGCGTGTGCCGAAGCCGGTGTCAAAGGTATCTCTACCGAAAAACCGATTGCCGGGTGTTTACAGGATGCCGACGTGATGGTTGAAACGTGTGCTGCGCGAGGCGTAATATTTGCTGGAGGCAACCTGCAGCGAGCCATGAATGAGGTCCAAGAGGCGGCATCTCGGCTCCACAACGGCGAATTT
Source organism: Candidatus Poribacteria bacterium (assembly GCA_022827885.1). Lineage (GTDB taxonomy): Bacteria > Poribacteria > WGA-4E > WGA-4E > WGA-3G > WGA-3G. Next base: position 36,113 of record JAJEIP010000024.1, on the reverse strand, counting down.
GGACACATCAGAGGCGCGAGTGTTCATGGGTTCGGGGGCGAAATTTCTGGGGGTGGCTGTCAACACATCTCTGTCTTACGGTTGTTCACTAATGCTGAGGTTGCGGAAATCATCGCGTGGGGAACCCCTCCTGAAGCGTTAGAGGCGGAAACCGATGAAGGTCTCATCATCAACGGGCGTTTTCTGCTTACGAATGGAGTGGAATGCAGCGTCTTCGGAACCCCAACGCCTTGCCGGGGTGTAGACGTTTGGACAGACGAATGTCTCGTCCGCTGGGATTGGAATCCACCTGAAATTTTCAGAGGCTACGACCCGCACGGCAATCGCGCCCAAATCAATCCTAACTATAGCCCGTATCCGTGGAGTGAATTCGGTTACCTCACCGGTTCCATTCGCTCCTTCTTAGCGGCTGTTGATGGCGACGGACACCCATGGATTACGGGCGCCGATCTCCGACAAGCGTTGGAGGTTGCTATCGCTGCAAAACTCTCCGCGACCCGAAACGGTGCCCCTGTCAAACTTCCGCTTGAGGACAGATCTTTAACGCTCTATCCGCGTCCGTATCGGTGGCTCGGTGGGGACGCAACAGGTAGACCTCAGAGTGTTATGGAGGCAACAGGAAACAATAAATCTGATTAACTCGGAGCACTGTATCAGGCTTTAAGTAAGGAGGTCCCACCAATGAACGAAGATCAAAAATACCTATTCGATTTGACCGGATACCTCATCATCGAAAACGCTTTGACGGCGGAAGAGGTCGCCGAGTGCAACGCTGCCATCGACCATCACATTGAAGGACTTAGGGAACGAGACACCTCTCTATCAGGCGGCTCAGCAGCGCTCGCTGGCACGGCACACCGAATGGACATGGGCGGCATGCTGGCATGGGAGAAACCTTGGTGTGAACCGTTCCGGAATTTGCTCGTCCATGCCAAGATTAAACCGTGCCTTGAAGAAATTTTAGGCAAACAGTATCGACTGGATCACGGTCCGGGATTAATCGCTATGGAAGAAGGCACGGAAGGCGGCACTTTGCACGGGGGCGGGATTGAACGTCCCAATTTTTCCGAAGCCTACTTCTTCAAATACGGACGCATCTACACAGGTTTGACTGTCGTCGAATACATGCTCGCTGATGAGGGACCCGGCGATGGCGGTTTGGCAATCATACCGGGGAGTCATAAGGCGAATCTTCCGTGTCCGAGTATCATGAAACGGTACGAGCAGTATCAGAAGCATGTGCTTGAAGTCAATGCCAAGGCTGGCGATGCCGTAATTTTTACTGAAACTTTGACACACGGCACGCTTCCGTGGAAAGGCAGCCATCAACGACGCGCACTGCTCTACAAATTCAGTCCCGGGTTCCAGTCTTATGGCACCGGAGCACACGAGATTACGTACCCCGATTATATTGAGGATATGTCCCCTGAGCAACGCGAAGTCATGGAAGCACCCCACATCCGCCGCTAAGCCGTGGAAATGGTATACGTGTGGCTCATGTCCAAATGGGCTGCCTGTTGGCGAATAATTAGAAAAAGGAGAAAACGATGTCAAAATTGCGAGTTGCTGTCATCGGGTGCGGCGGTAGGGGCCGCGGGCACATGAAGATCCTTTCGGAATTTGACGACACCGATCTCGTTGCTGTCTGTGATCCCGTCGAAACGGCACGCGACACCGCCGCTGACCTGTTCAACGTCTCAGCGAAGCACGAGAGTATTGAGGCGTTACTGGACAACGAAACCCTGGATGCCATCTTTGTCGCGACACCCGCACACCTCAACGGTGAGGCAGCACTCCCCTGTTTTGAACGCGGGGTCCATACGCTTTTGGAGAAACCTCCGGGCATGAGTGTCGCAGAAACCGTCGCTTTACGGACTGCAGCAGAACGGACAGGGGCGAAAGGGATGGTGGGTTGGAACCGCCGCTTTCACCCGATCATCGTCGAAGCGAAACGCCAAGTGACCGCACGCGGTCCTGTGACACAAATCGTCGGTGAATTTCACAAGAGCATTACCCGATTGGCGCAAGGGAACAGATTTCCAGAACACTTGATGGACAATATGTTTCTGGAGACACCCATCCACGCCCTTGATACAATTCGCGCCATTGCCGAAGCCGATGTTCAGGAAGTCCATAGTGTCGTTCAGCGGACCATCTCAGATTACAAAGATGTCCACGCCGCACTCATCCTGTTCGATAATGGCTGTGTCGCTCAACACATCGCTAACTACACCACAGACGCTCGCCTTGAACGCTATGAGATTCACGGCAGAGACATCTCCGCTTATCTTGAAGGGGTCTCCCAAGGAACCGTTTTCTGTGATGGGGGGCAACACAAACTCACCGAGGCAGGCACCGGTGGCACTGTTGAGCAAAACAGATATTTCTTGGATTGTGTCAAATCCAATACGCCGGTTTCGTTCCCTGCTGCGAATCTCGACGAGGCTGTGAAAACCATGGAACTCGCCGAAGCAATTCTCAGTGGATTGCGTTAAGATAAGTTAGAAAATCCGCAAGGAAAAATTAAAAAATGCCGACATTAGACGAACACTTTGAAGCCTATAAAACCGAGGGGTTCACAGTCTTTGAGAAGGTTTTTGACGAACCTCAGATGCAAAGGTGGCGGGAAAAACATCAAGAACTCTCCGCGGCCAATGACGGACAAACATGGTTCGGAAATACCCTTGAATTGGCGTCTGAACTGATGTGGCCCGCTGTCTCACATCCGACGATCCTTGAATTTGTGGAAAAGGTGATGGGTCCCTTTGTGCAATTGGATAACCTCACGCTTGCCGCCTTTCCATCGATGGAAAAGGAAAAAGCGGAAGGCAGGGTCTCAGGATGGCACCGTGATCGCTGGGCGCATGTGCCTTTTACGGATGCCTATCACCGCCCGAACGCCATCAACGCTATATCCTATTTGCAGGATCTAACGCATGAATACGGACCCCTCCGCGTCATTGTGGGTTCGCATCGAAAGCCGATTACCATGGAAGATTCGCAACGCAGTGTCCCACACCCCGACGAAACATTGGTCCACATGAAAGCAGGTGATGTCGTCATCACGCATAACGGGCTTATTCACTCCGGTACGCCGAATACCTCTGGAAATTTGCGCTATTTCTTCAGCATCTATTATAACCTAACATGGCTGAAACACACCGATCATCACACGGGCCCGCATACCCAAGAGTTGTTGGAGACCGCGAAAGCCGCCAATAACCATCAGCACATGCGGCTCCTCGGTGTAGACGAGCAACTCCAACCCCGATGCAACTCCGGATTCCTCCGCTCCGATGAAGAACGCTGGGAAGAGTGGGCAACTGACGACCGCGATGCAATTAAGGAGGCATAACCGATGGCAAATCCAAGCGTAGTGCCACCGACACTCAACGTCGAACTGGATCACCAACTGCAACAGGAAGTCAACTTCTTCCTCAATTGGGGCTATCTTGTCGTTGACAACGCCGCCACACCAGAACAGATTGAAGCGTTGCGTGAGGCACTCGATGAGAGTTACGAACGCAACAACAAAAGTCAATTCATCAGTGAACTTCTTGAGGAAGACGATCGGTTCGCGTTTCTGTTAGACAATCCACCCGTCCTAAAGCGGATGGAAGCCATATTAGGGACGTGTGTCCAACTCCACAGTGCAACGGCACGCATTACGGAACCCGGAACGCCGGATCAGCACTGGCATCGCGATGGTCCCTGGCCCGTCGCACCCAACGGAACGCCTTATGGGAGTCTCCCCGCACAGATTAACTGCGGCTATTATCTCGACGAGGTCACCGATGAAAACGGTCCTACCGTTATCCAACCCGGCAGCCACAGGGCACCCTTCCGTCCGCCACGCACGCCTGTCGAATTGCCCGATGAAAAGCGCGTACTCGTGTCCCCGGGACAAGCGGTTATGTTCGACGGATGGACCTGGCATCGGGGCGCGGCTAACAATTCTTCAAAATGTCGGCGCGTCTGCCTCATGTGCTACCAGAACGCCTGGATGAAGTCGCGTGAACCCTTTGATGGGCCTCGCGTCACAAAACTCCGAGAAGAAGGCACACCGCAACAGCAACTCTTACTCGGCGCAATCCCAAAATGGTAACTATTGTAGGAGGGCAGCCTGCAACAATACGCAGAAATACCCCGCTGAATGCCACACGCGCAAATGTAATACATTGTCCCGCAAGTCCACACGCGACTTGCGCTACGGATTTAGTCTATTCCCAGACTAAATCCAGCGTTGATTCGCAAAAACACGCAGGCGACTTGAACACGGGAACCGTCAAGTTACAAGTTCCGTTACTTATCCGCAAGGTATAATTAAAAATTGTGCAGTTCTAACGAGATGAGGGTAGCCTGCAACAACGGCGCAGGCGGATATACGGAAAGAAACGCCCCACGCATAATACGCTTGATCGAACCGCAAGGAAAATTAAAAAGATGAATCTTGTTTATATTGTTATTGATACACTCCGCTACGACTACATCGGCGCAAACGGAAATGATTGGATAGAAACCCCCAACATAGATCGGTTCGCCTCGGAAGCCTTGGCTTATGACTACGCCTTCTGTGCCAGTTTCCCAACGATTCCCTACCGCACTGATGTCATCACTGGACAATACGGCGCACCCATCCATCCGTGGAAACCGCTCCGACACGAACGCCAAACCCTACCATGGACGCTCGCAGAAAACGGCTACGCCACGCAACTCATTCACGATACACCACACCTTGTCAACGGCGGACATAACTTCGATTGGCCCTTCCACGCATGGACGTTCGTTCGAGGTGCCGAAGTGGATAGGGACTGGATCACGGATACCGTCGTATGGCCCGATAACTGGGCGCGTCAACCCCTCTTTGATTGTATTGACGACAAAGCCGCTGAATCGGGAATGCTCCGCAGCTACGCACGCGCAAACAGAAATCGCAAGAAACCTGAAGATTGGAACTGCGCAAGACTCTTTAACACCGCTGCGCAATTCCTCAAGGACAATGCCAAACGAGACAATTTCTTCCTCTGGGTAGACTGCTTTGATCCACACGAACCCTGGGACGCACCGCTTGAGTTCATGAAAAAATACGATACCCGTCCGGGTTACGACGGACGCGTTGATCCGCGCAGCCTCGGCGCACGCGGTAATGCGAAGCTCTCAGATGAAGCGATACAGCACATCAAAGCGCAATACGCCGCGAAAACGACGTGGATGGACCACTGCTTCGGACAATTCCTGGATGCCCTTGAATCTACGGGACTTGACAAGAATACCGCTGTCATCTTTACCGCTGACCACGGGACGAACGTCGGTGAACGTGGTAGGTTCGGTAAAGGGCAACCCGTTCGTCAGCAGGAGACGCATGTCCCGCTCTTTATTCGGTTGCCCGAGGGAGATACCGGAAGAAGCAACGTCATCGTCCAACCCCAAGACTTCTTCCCAACAATTCTCAATATCTTAGGTGAAGCACGTCCTGACGGTATTGAAGGACACGACATCGTAACCCCAGCGCGTAACGGGGAAGCCGGTGAGAGGCAGCTTGCACTCTCAGGTGGAAGTATTGAGCGGTGGGAAAACACCACAGAGAACCCGAATCTCAATCTCTTCACCATCTTTGATCGTGAGTGGAGTTTAGAGGTCGGCACGAAACCTGAAAATTCGAGACTCGTCCGACTCGGTGGATTGGACGATGTTGCCAGCGAACATCCCGATGTCGTCGCCACACTGCACGCCGCCGCTATTGATGAAATCGAGCGCCGTGGCACCGATCCCGCACTCATGGCATGGCTGCGGAGTGGGGGTGAGGACACTTTTCCAACCGATGCCAACTACTGGGACGGCTATCCTGGACCCGCAGGTTACCGCCCCTATTTCGGGAAACTCTACACGGGTGAGTAATTTTTTCGACTTTTCCCAATCACGGTGGGTGCGGTTTTCCAACCGCACCCCGAACTTGACAGCGCTTCGGACTTCTGATACCATATTAACAAAAATTCGAGAAAATTAATTATCCTTTAAGGAGTTCTGTAATGAAGAATTCGAAACTGCAGAAGCAAGCTATGATGTTAATCGAGCGACTCCCAAAGAAAAAACTCAAAGCTGCTATAGATTATATGAATTATCTCTATGACAAGGAAGCATGGGATGCAACACACGAACTGGCAAGTAACGCAGAGATTGTGAAAAGTTTAGAACGTGCGGAGGCCGATGAAAAGGCCGGCAGACTCAAAAGTTGGGCTGATGTTAAGCGTGAAGTTTGAAGTCCAAAAAGCATATGCCCCGTAATTCAAAACTATATCAGTATTGGAATCTATCTAACTTAACCCGTCTCAAAGGAGAAAACCATGCCACGCACATACAAAGCCTGTCTCATCGGATGCGGACGGATGGGCGCGACCATTGACGACGAAGTCGAAGGCAGAGCCGATGCTTTTATTTGGCAACCCTTCTCACACGCTGCCGCCGCTGTCGCCTGTGAACGAACAGACCTCGTCGCTGTCTCAGATGTCTTTGCCGAGAAAGCCGAAGCCATCAGGCAACGCTACGGAGCCGAGCGCGCCTATACAGACTACCAAGAGATGATCGAAAAGGAGAAACCCGACATCGTCTGTATCGCCACGCGTCCCGGTCCACACGCCGATATGACCGTCTTTGCCGCTGAAAATGGGGTCAAGGGTATCTATTGTGAAAAACCGCTCTGCTGCTCCATGGAGGAAGCGGACATCATGGTAGATATCGTTCAAAAACACGGTGTCAAATTCAACTACGGCACACAGCGCCGTTACATGCCGATCTATCAAAAAGTACGTGAACTCGTGGATGCCGGCGAAATCGGCGATGTCTTATGCTCCATTGCCCAATACGGATCCGGTTCCGCCCTTTGGGGCTTGACCCACGCCGCAGACATGCTCCTTTTCCTCGCCGGTGACCCGGAGGTTGACTTCGTAACGGGCGCGATTATATGCAAAGATTCAGATTGGGATGGCAACCGGCTCAACGTTGACCCGGGAATCGCCTGTGGTTATATCCGGTATTCCAACGGGGTTCACGGCTATAACACCGCAGGGACTGGACCCGAATATGAGGTCTGTGGCACCGCCGGTAAGATCCGTATACAGAACAATAGTAGAGAAATCCAGTTCCGGAAAAAAGACGGGAGTTTCTTTGAAGAAGTGCCGTTCCCAGAGACATCCCGCGCGACGGGCACCGTCATGGGCATCACAGACATCGCCGAGGCTCTTGACGAAGACCGGGAAACGAAAGGACCCGTCCACCTCGCGCGTCGGAGTATAGAGACGCTCATGGGCATGATCGAATCGCATCGTCTTGGGGGCAAACACATTACGCTCCCCATGGAAAACCGATCGCTCTACGTTACCAGAGACAACTGGTAGCATTACCCTCCGGTAGGCGCTTTCATGAAGGTTCAGAATTTAATTCGGTGATATTTATTTTCCCCAGGCCCGGTAGGTGCGGTTTGTAACCGCACCCGCTATGGTTGTGGAATTACCGAAATATTTTATTAGTCTTCATTTAAGCGCGTTTATAGCTGCTGGCGAGGTTTCTAACCTCGCCCAAAAAACATGAACTTAGAGACCCAAATCCAACAATTCCGAGAAACCTTTTACAACGTCAAAGCCGAAGTCCAAAAGCGTATCGTCGGTCAAGACGCAATTATTGAAGGTGTCCTCTTCTGCTTGCTCGCCAACGGGCACGCCCTCCTTGAAGGTATCCCCGGCTTAGGCAAAACACAACTCATCTATACCCTCAGCGAGGCACTCGACCTCTCCTTCAAGCGTATCCAATTCACACCTGACATGATGCCCTCTGACATTACAGGCACAACGCTCCTCGTTGAAGATGAACACGGGAGCAGGCAGTTTGAATTCCAGCAAGGACCCATTTTTTCGCAACTCATCCTCGCCGACGAAATTAACCGCGCCACACCCCGCACGCAGTCTGCCCTCCTCGAAGCGATGCAAGAGCGCACTGTCACCGTCGGACGCACCAGCCACAAGTTAGACGAGCCGTTTTGCGTCCTCGCCACACAGAACCCGTTGGAAATGGAGGGCACCTACCCGCTCCCGGAAGCACAACTCGACCGATTCCTCTTCAAACTCCTGATCGATTTTCCCAGTGAAAATGAGATCGTCGAAATCCTGCGCCGCACGACCTCCGGTGCCGAAATCACTATCGACAAAGTGACGAATGCCGAGACGCTCAACGAGATGCGTCAACTCGTGCCGCAGGTCATCATCGCGGAGCATGTCGAACGGCACATTATCCGACTCGTCCGCGGCACGCACCCAGATTCCGAGGATGCCCCCGAGATCGTCAAACGCTATGTCCATCTGGGTGCCGGGATTCGGAGTGTCCAGGCGATAGCCCTCACCGCCAAAATCAGAGCCATCCTTGATGAACGCTACAACGTCGCCTTTTCGGATATCGATGCTGTCCTGCTCCCCGCCCTCCGTCACCGTATCCTGCTCAACTTCGAGGGACAAGGCGAAGGCATTGAACCCGATGCCATTGTCAACGAAGTCCGCAACGTATTTTCGGAGCGGTAGAGTCATTCTATATTATCACTTTTCGTAATATGGGATTCTATGTTATGAAAAATGTCTGAAAATAAAAATATAGGATTCCATATTACGACAAATTGCGAGAATTATAATATGAAAAAATTCGTGGCAGGCGAATACAAGCAACAACAAGAATATAGAAGTTTTACACCCTCCTTTGTAAATAGCCGTTTTAGTTGGGATAATCCGCAGATAGATGTTCTGATAGAACAAGCCAGGGGACTCTTAGGTGAATTAAACGCTTACGCCGAACTCATACCCGATGTTGATTTTTTTATCCGAATGAAGATTGTAAAAGAAGCGAGAGACTCCAATCTGATTGAAGGAACCAGAACCGAACTGGATGATGTTTTACTGCCGCAGGAGGAAATTGATCCGGAAAAGCGTGATGATTGGGATGAAGTCCAAAATTATATCAAAGCGATGAACTTCGCAATAGCCAAATTACCCGAACTTCCACTTTGTATACGACTCCTAAAGGATGCCCACAAAATCTTACTCTCGGGTGTTCGTGGGCAACACAGGGCCCCTGGGGAAATTCGTAAAAGTCAAAACTGGATCGGTGGCTCATCGCTTGCCGATGCTTTTTTCGTTCCACCCTCTGCTGAGGAAGTTCCGGATCTTTTAAGCGATCTGGAAAAATTCTGGCACAATCCATCACTACAGATTCCCCAACTCATCAGAATTGCTATCACCCATTATCAGTTTGAAACCATCCACCCTTTCTTAGATGGGAATGGAAGGTGTGGAAGGTTGTTAATTGTCTTGCAGCTCCTTGATGCCCAGGTATTGCGAAAGCCTGTGCTCTATATGTCTACCTTTTTTGAAAGACATAGGGCTTCCTACTACGACTCACTCTCTGTAGTTCGTACATCAAATAACTTAGAACAGTGGATTACGTTTTTCTTAAGCGGCATCGCTGACACCGCACGGCATGGAATTGAGATATTTCGAAAAATTATTTCGCTGCGTCAAGAATATGAAGAGAAGATCCTAACACTTGGTTCTAGGGCGAAGAACGCACATAAATTACTGCAGTCCATGTTCGCACAGCCAATAGTCAACGCAAACTGGGCTACAAAGGAATTAGGAATGGCTTTTTCCAGTGCAAACTTGCTCCTAAAATCTCTAACAGAACTCGGCATACTAAGAGAAACTACTGGCTTCTCCCGCAACCGCCTTTTTGTTTTGGAAAAATACCTGAACCTCTTTAGAAGTTAGCAGATTCCACGCAAAAACCTTGACATCTACATGTTGCTACGATATAATTGGATTACCAATAAATTTCGGGAGGGAATCATGGCAACAAGAGCAGCTCAAACATATCTCACGCCCGAGGAATACATCACTTTAGAGCGCAAGGCAATCCCTGACGCGGAAACAGTCAGAAGTGAATACATGAAGGGTGAAATTATCGCAATGTCCGGCGCAAGTTTTGCACATAATCTGATTACAATGAACATTTCTGCTCGACTTCATGATCGCTTAAGAAACAGCGGATGTGTCGTTTTTGCCAATGAGATGCGTGTCAGTATTCCGTCAGTAAATTCTTATTTTTATCCTGATGTCGGTGTCGTTTGTGAAGAGCCTCGTTTTGAAGACGATGTCTTTGATACACTCCTCAACCCGATTGTCATCGTGGAAGTGCTCTCTCCATCAACAGAGGCTTACGACAGAGGCGACAAATTCGCACACTACCGACAACTCACATCCTTGCAAGAATACATCCTCGTTTCTCAAGACAAGGTATGCGTTGATCACTATGTTCGACATGCAACACAGTGGATTCTCACCGATTTTCGCGAACTTGAGCAACACCTTCCACTCACTTCCATCCAACGTGAACTGCCACTACAAGAGATATACGAAAGCGTTTCATTCCCTGAGTAACATCAATACTTAAAGACTACCTTCCATTTATGGTAAATCCTAAAAATATATGGGCAGTTTCGTAGGGGTTGGGTTCCCCAACCCGAAACGCACCCCTATCACGGTAGGGTTTTTGCTGGGGTGTTTCTTCGCGGTTTCTAACCTCGCCGATGCAGCGTGTCAAAGTAATTCTAAAACCTACCATAGTAGGTAAGGTTTCCCAACCTTGCCCTGTAGATACAAAATTTTTCTTGACCCTATAATCAAATTTTGCTATAATTTTAAAGAATAACCTAAACTTTTAGTTTCAAATAACGAAATCAGAAAAGTATGCAAGAATCCTTACAAAAATTACAAAACCTTCTCCTCCAACTCTTCCGCGCAGATGCCGCCGATCTTGACTTCGGTATCTATCGCATCATCAACTATCGACGCAATCAAATCCAAGCCTTCGTCGACGAAGAATTACCAACTATTGTTAACAATGCACTTGAAGCAAACACCGAAGCAGAATCTGTACGCGAGCACGTTACAGAACTTGAGAATCAAGTCAGGGAGTTGGGTAGCAATCTTGGAGAGGAAATGTTGGATGCTGATGGCAATCTCATCAATGAGGCATACAGAGAAAGACCGCTTATCCAGCAATACCTTGAAGCGAGAGAACAACACGGTTCCCCGCAAAATCGCGACCAACGCGCAAATGCCGTTTTCAATCACCTCTGGACCTTTTTCTCCCGATACTACGATAACGGGGACTTCATCCCGCGCAGACGTTATTCCCAAACCGAACGCTACGCTGTCCCATACAACGGCGAAGAAGTCTATCTCCACTGGGCAAACCGAGACCAATACTACGTCAAGAGCGGTGAACACTTCTCTACCTATAGATTCAAATCCCAAGGCGTTACTATTACCTTTGACCTTCGTGATGTAGATATCGAAAAGGATAACGTCAAAGGCACGAAACGTTTTTTTGTTCCCCTATCTGCACAAACAAAATACAATTCAGAAACCGATGAGGTATGCATTCCATTTGAATACCGTCCGCTTACCAACGAAGAAAAGAAAATCTACAGCGGTCAAAAACAACAGAATGGAATTATTAATGCCGCCGAGCCAGAAATCATGGGGCGCTTGACTGATCACTACAATGCCCTGAGCGACCTTGCACAAGAAACAGATGGCGTAACCGTCCTAAAGAAGCACCTCCGAACCTACACACGCCTTAACACTGCAGATTTCTTCATCCACAAAGACCTCAAGCAGTTTCTCAATCGCGAACTGGATACCTACATCAAGAACTCTGTTATCCCCATATCCGGCTTGATTTTAACGAACGTTAATTCAGAATTAAGCAGGGGGGGGGGTGTAACGCCTATATTAACTTACAGTAACAATTGGCTTGAAACCGCAAAACTTATCCACCACATTGCTTCCCGGATCATCGACTTTCTTTCCCACATTGAAGAATTCCAGAAGCGTCTCTGGCTCAAAAAGAAGTTTGTTCTCTCCACCGACTACTGCCTCACGATCGACCGCGTTCCAGAAGAATTTTACCCTGAAATCACACGGAACACCGCTCAACTTGAAGAGTGGAAAGATCTTTTTGCTATTCACGAAATAGAGAATAACCTTATCGGGATGGACTTCTCGGAGCCGCTCTCTGTTGGTTTTCTCAAAGAAAACCCGAATCTCGTTTTGGATACCTGTCACTTTGACCCGGACTTCAAAGATAGGCTTTTAGCGCATTTTAACGATTTGGATCGCCAAGTGGATGGGATACTCATTCACGGAGAAAACTTTCAGGGTCTAAATCTGTTGAGAGAAAAATACCGCGAATCCGTAAAAGCTATCTACATTGATCCACCCTATAATACTGATGCCTCCGCGATTCTGTATAAAAACAACTACAAGGATTCGTCATGGATGTCGTTGATGGTTGATCGAATTTCAGTCTCACATGAATTGCTAATGAGCGATGGCATCTTTTGTGCCGCAATTGATGATGTAGAAGCCCTTAACCTACGGCACCTTCTCCAACATCTGTTTAATCCAAAAAACGAACTTGGAATTGTGGCAGTTTGTTCTAACCCAGGCGGTCGTAAAAGACCAAGGGGCTTTGCTCCTGCCCATGAATACGCGATGTTCTTTGGAATGACCGAAGCTTCACAAGTTAGTCGCCTAGAGTGGACAAAAAGACAACTTGAGAACTATAGACATGTTGATAAAAATGGACACCGTTTCCAATGGAGATCTCTCAGGAAATCCGGTGGACCTAACGCCCTACGGGTTGCCAGGCCGCGCTTATTCTACCCAATCTTTGTCAAGGATAACCATATTCGAATTCCCAAAATGGATTGGAGTAACGCCTCACGAGAATGGTCCCTTGCAGAGACAGTTCGGCCTGGTGAAAAGGAGGTTTGGCCAATAGACGGAAACGGTGAAGAAATGACATGGAACTATGAAGTTAAAACGCTGAAAGAAAGACTAGCATTATCTGAAATATCTGCAAAAACAAACAATAATGACAATATTTCGATTCGCTTCAAACGTTTTTTAAACGAGGAAGGAACATTGCCAACAACATGGTGGGGTAAAATAGAATATTCAGAGGATGAGGATCAGGACCCCAATTACGAGAATGATGATACAAACAAAGCAAAATACTCCGCGACAACACATGGAACCGGTTTGTTAAAAAATATGCTAGGGGACGCGTTGGCATTTCCGTTTCCTAAGTCCATCTATCTCATTGAGGATTGCCTTCGTGTTTCCTCGCTTGGTAAAAATGATACTGTACTGGATTACTTCGCAGGTTCTGGCACCACTGCCCACGCTGCCATCAACCTCAATCGTCAAGATGGCGGCAAACGCAAATACATCCTCATTGAGATGGGACATCATTTTGATACCGTTCTAAAACCGCGCGTCAAAAAAGCCATCTATGCTGAAAAGTGGAAAGATGCCAAACCGATTTCGCGTGAAAGTCGTCTCTCCCATATCATCAAATATCAGCGTATCGAATCCTATGAAGATGCCCTCAACAACATTGAATTCAACGAAACCGGACATGAAAATCTGTTACCTGACGAACACCAATTGAGTTATATGTTGGAAAGCGATACAAAGGAAAGCCCAACGTTCCTAAACATATCCAAGCTCCAAAATCCGTTCAACTATCAACTCAACATCGTCAAAGATATGCAGACTCAGACACAATCTGTGGATCTACCCGAAACCTTCAATTACCTCCTCGGGGTCTCCGTCCAAACCCGACGATGTTTGTATGATGATGATAGGTGCTACCTCATCTACCGCAGCACAGTTGGACAGAAAACCGTCGTCATTATCTGGCGCGAGACAGAGGGGTGGGAACGACAAGATTGGGAACGTGATTACAATTTCATTCAAGAAAACAAACTCACAGAAGGAGCAGACAAGACCTATGTCAACACAGACAGCATCGTCCCGGAAATAGAAGCCTTGGATCCGTTCTTCAAAGGGTTGATGTTCTCTGAGTAAAATCCGTGTCATCCGAGTGAATCCGAGATGCCGACAAAAAAATGAAAAATGTTACACTTTTCACCAAATTATTTTTTCGCCTACACAGAATCGCAACCGAGAAACACCTAAGAATCCCACGTCCCCACTGGGATCCCAACCGAAAACCCGCGCAGAAATTCCAATTTAAAAATGTTATAAAAACGTAACATTTTAATAAGAAATTACCATGATGCTTAACACCCAAAATACTAAACTCGACAACCACCTCACGCTCCACGCATGGTTAAACAGCCACTTCGGATATAAAAGCACGCTCGATCTTCTTAATGATGTGAAAGATGCTGAAGAAGGTTTCAACGTAAGTGGACATTCCGCTGTCTGTGAATTTCTTATGTATCGCGCGGCACCAAATTCAGTAATTGAACAAGCACTCCCAACCTACGATGCCAACATCAAACGACATTTGTCTGTTATAAACGACACACGCTCACAGCCAATTGTTCTCCGCTATTTTCAGTATCTCGCCCTGCTCTACACCGAAATTTTCTTGGATTGGAGATTCAATAGACCAAGGGAATTCCTGCGCCAACTCAATGATTTTGTCCAAAAGCGTAATGATGCAAAAGCCCCTGGCGATGCTATGGATACAAACTTCACGGATTCGGATCTCGAGAAACTCGCCTTCTGGATGGCAACGGGTGCAGGCAAAACCCTCATCATGCACATCAACTATCACCAGTATCTTCACTACGGCAAAGAGGCATTGGACCATGTTGTCCTTATCACACCGAATGAAGGCTTAAGCGAACAACACCTTCGTGAACTAGCGAACTCCGACATCCAGTGCGAACGTTTCGACGTTGAGAGGAATCGCCTCGCGCCTACGCGCAACGCAATACAGGTAATCGAAATTACAAAGTTGGTGGAGGAAAAAACAGGTGAAGGTGAGAGTGTTGAAGTTGAAGCATTTGAGGGGAGCAACCTCATCTTCGTGGATGAAGGGCATAAAGGCAGTGGCGGCGAAGTCTGGCGCAAAATTCGTGAGAAACTCGGGGAAACCGGTTTTACTTTTGAATACAGCGCAACCTTCGGACAAGCACTCGCAGCCGCGAAAAATGCTGACCTCGTTGAGGAATACGGAAAAGCAATCATCTTTGACTACTCATACCGATATTTCTACAGCGACGGATACGGCAAGAACTTTCGTATACTTAACGTTCGCCAAGATGAAGAGACCCAAACCGAAACACTCCTTTTAGCCAATCTCCTCAGTTTTTATGAACAACGCTGTTATTTCAAGCAAAACACTGAGGCTGTCCGCGCCTATGGATTAGACTCCCCTTTATGGGCGTTTGTGGGTAGTAAAGTCAATGCTGTTTATACTGAGAACCATCGCCGCCGCTCTGATGTCCTTAATGTCATTCGTTTTCTGCACAAATTTCTGAAGAATGAGAGAAATTGGGCAATTGATGCTATTGAAAAGATACTCAGCGGCAATTCTGGCTTATCCGATGACAACGGCGATGATGTCTTTCAAAATCGACTTGGCTATCTCAATGGATTTGACGAAACACCAGCGCAAATTTACACCGACATTCTTAACGAGGTATTTCACACGGGTTTAAGTGGGGCATTGTATCTATGTGATGTCCGAAATGCACCGGGTGAAGTTGCATTGAAAGCCAGTAGCAGTGGTCAATACTTTGGACTTATCTACATTGGGGATACTTCCGCTTTCAAAAAACTCGTCCAAAACGACAATGCGGGCATTGAAACACATTCCGAAGATGTACTCGCGGAAAGTCTTTTTAACGGCATCAACAAATTCGACAGCCCGATCAATATCCTCATTGGAGCAAAAAAGTTCATTGAAGGGTGGGACAGCTGGCGAGTCACTGCGATGGGACTCCTCAATATCGGTAGACAGGAAGGTTCCCAGATTATTCAACTTTTCGGCAGAGGCGTTCGCCTTCGTGGAAAAGATATGAGCCTCAAACGCAGTGCTGCCCTTGATGGCGAACATCCACCCCATATATCTTTGCTGGAAACCCTGAACATTTTCGCTGTCCGTGCCAACTTTATGGCACAATTCCGAGATTATCTCATGCGCGAAGGTATAGAACTTGATGAACCTATCCAGATGGAGATTCCCATCATCTCAAATGACAGTTTCCTCGAGCGTCGCCTTTTTGTTCCGAAAGTTGATTCTTACAATGAAGCTGCTAAAGGACAGTGTGTCCCACTCGGTGTTAATATCGCTGCCTATATCACCCACACGACACAAATCGTTGAGGTTATCGGGAGCAGTTCACAACAAGGCATCCGCGGAAGTCAATCAACAGCAACCTTGGAGCGTAAAATTAAAAAAGAAATTTTGGAGTTATTAGATTGGGAAAAAATTTATTTAGAGTTACTTGAATACAAGCAGGAAAAGCAGTTTCACAATCTCATCTTTGATACCCAAACGCTTCAAACAATCATGGATCCAGACCAAGAACTGTACGGCCTTACCGTCATGGCAGAATCAGAAGTCAAGCCAACATTGCTGGAAGAGATCACTCGCTTAGAGGAATTAGTCATTACACTGCTCCGCAAGTATATCGCCAAATTCTACCGTATTATTCAGAAACAGTGGAGTGGTAACAGGATAAGATTAGACACGTTAAAAGAAGACGATGATAACTTCACAGATTGGAGTATCTATATTTCCCGAGACGAAGCACATGAACTTGAACCCCAAATCCAAAATCTAATAGAGAGTGGTGAAATATACGGACCTAATGTAACCGATCTACCCAACGCCTATAATGATCGGCACCTCTATCAACCGCTCCTGGCGATTACCAATGCCAATGATTTGTGGCGAACCACACCGCCTGCCTTAGAAGAAAGTGAGAAACTTTTTGTAGAAGATCTGCGCAGTTACGTCCGTCAGCAACGCGAAACACTTTTCACTGAAAAGGAGGTTTTTCTTTTACGTAACCAGAGTCGAGGCAAAGGTATTGGCTTCTATCAGAACGAGGGCTTTTATCCCGACTTTATTCTTTGGATAACCGAAGGCGCGAAACAACGTATCGTTTTCATCGAACCACATGGGATGGTACATGATGCTGTCAACGAGCACAACGAGAAAATCACCCTCTTCAAAAGACTACGGACTCTTTCTTATGAACGCTTCCGCGGTGAACACGTTCAGATGGATTCCTTTATCATCTCAAAAACTGATTTTCAAGCACTCCGTCGCAGAGAAGGTATAGATAGACCAGAATTTGCGGAAAAATGGCATATCCTTTTCCGCACTGATGATCCCACCTATCTTGAGCCAATCTTCCAAGGACCGAACCTTGATTCTCCTTTCTTGTAGGAGTGATCTTTGGATACCGATCTATCCGATCAAAGCAACGGAAAACTGAAAATTAAATGACTCTGGTATCCTTGCTCTCCTTCGCAATCCCCCACAAATTATGCTAAAATATAAATAATAAAGTCATCATACTGGGGATCGTCAAACGCTATGTCCACCTCGGTCCCAGGGTTCGGGGTGTCCAGGTGATAACCCTTACTGCTAAAATCAACGCCTTTCTTGATGAATGCTACAACTACCCGACGCGAACGATTTAACCCGCGCCCGCATTAAACACACCAAAAAGCCATTTGAAACTATCCATTGCGCCTATCTGTGTATCAAAGGAGTAGTGAGATACAGTTTATGACGTTGAATGCAACAGATTTTGTTTTTTTTCAAAAAGGAGATTTCTAATGTTTAAACGAGTTCTTTGTTTTTCTTTGTCTGTTTTACTCCTCTCGACACTCGGATGTGAGAGTCCCAAAGAGGAATCCACGGATACTGCGGCGGTCTCGAAAGTGCAGGAGGTCGAAGCGATCAAACAAGAGACAGACGCTGCGGTCGAACGCGCCAAGGCTGACTTTGAAAAGGTAAAGCAGGAGACAGATGCCGCTATAGAACGGTTCGATGCTGATTTTAAGAAAGTCAAGCAGGAAACAGATACCGCCGTAAAACGTTTCAACAGTGACTTCAAAGACGTGAAGGCAGAGACAGATACCACCGTAGAACGTTTCAACAGTGACTTCGAGAAGGTGTGGAAGGAGATAGATGCCGCCATAAAACGTCTCAATGCTAATCTTGAGAGGGTCCAGGAGGAGACGAATGCAGCAGTAAAACGTTCCGATTCTGACTTCGGAAAGGTTAAGGCAGAGACAGACGCTGCGGTCGAACGCGCCAAGCTTGACTTTGAAAAAGTCAAGCAGGAGACGGATGCGGCGATAGAACGTTTCAACGCTGATTTTGAGAAAACGAAAAAAGAGACGGATGCGGCGATAGAACGTTTCAACGCTGATTTTGAGAAGGTCAAGAAAGAAACTGACGCTGCCTTGGAACGTTCAGAACAGATTCTCAATAAGTAACTACCGCTTTTTTCTTTGCCATCACCCGCGAATTATGCTAAAATACCCATAGCATGAATCAACACGACTTAAAACATTCCCATAAGGAACTCAATAATCTTCTCGGAACACGCTTCAGCGTGGACGACGCTGTTCGAGACGCACACGCTCGCGATGCCTCCTATCACCGCGGCGCGCTCCCGGATGCCGTCGCTTTCCCGAAAACCAACGCCGAAGTCGCCGAAATTGTCAAAATCTGCGCAAAATATAAGATGCCGATAGTCCCCTACGGAACGGGGACCGGCGTTGAAGGTGCTGTCGTCACAACCGAAGGCGCGCTCTGCATCGCGCTAAACGATATGAACCGCATCCTCCGCGTCAGCCACGACGACAGAGATGCCACCGTCCAAGCCGGTGTAACGCGCCTGCAATTGAACACACATCTCGCAGAGATCGGCACACAACTCCACTTTTCCGTCGATCCCGGTGCGGATGCCTCATTGGGCGGGATGACAGCCACACGCGCCTCCGGCACCAGTGCTGTCCGATACGGCACGATGCTCGATAACGTCCTCGGTTTGACTGTTGTCACTGCCGATGGATCCATCGTTCGGACAGGGAGCAGGGCGCGGAAGTCTGCTGCAGGCTACGATCTCACGCGGCTTTTCATCGGTTCTGAAGGCACCCTCGGGATCATCACGGAAATCACGCTCAAGTTGACACGGTTACCGGAAGCCGTAGCATCCGCTGTCTGCGCTTTCCCAACCGTAGATGCAGCAGTGGACACCGTTATTGCGCTCATGGGGGCAGGGGTGAGTATTGCCCGTATTGAACTTTTAGATGAGCGCCAGATGGATGCCGTCAACGCATACGCCGGGTTAGCATACCAAGTCGCACCCACGCTCTTCTTTGAATTTCACGGTTCTAAGCACACCGTCGCAGAGAGTTCAGAGGTTGCTGGGACCATCGCAGCAGCACATGGGAGTGGCGATTTCCGATGGGCAACACACGAAAACGAACGCAAACGCCTCTGGCAAGCCCGATACGATAGCTACTATGCCGCTTTGAACCGCCGTCCCGGTTCCGTCGGTTACGTCACTGATGTCTGTGTCCCAATATCCGAGCTCGCCGAATGCATCGCCAAAACGAAAGCGCTCCTCGCTGAATCGAGCCTTGATCCGTCCCTTCTCGGACACGTTGGAGATGGGAATTTTCATGTCGTCTTCCCGCTTGAAGCGGATAACGCCGATGAATTGGCAGAGGCGCAACACCTCAGCCATCAGATTGTAGACATCGCTTTAGAGAGGGGCGGCACCTGCACCGGCGAACACGGTGTCGGTATCGGCAAACGAAAAGCACTCGAAAAGGAACACGGATCCGCAATCGATTTAATGCGTGCTATCAAACACGCTTTGGATCCCCTAAACTTAATGAACCCTGGCAAGGTCTTCTTGTAGATGCTTTTTTTTAAATCCTGTAGGAGAAAGAAATAACTGTGCACTCTTCCAAAACCGTAGTCCGTAACGCGTAGGGGCGAGGTCACCTCGCCCGCACAGAGGGCGGATTTCAGAAAAGCACATCAGTGATTCAAGCCCACGTCGTTCTTCCGCAAGGTAAAATTAAAATATGCAAAACAGTTGGAAAATCCTCATCACCGATTACGCCTGGCCCTCTATAGAACCTGAGCGACAGGTACTTGCCGAGATCGGGGCGGAACTCATCGCCGCAGAGACTGGCGATGAGGCAGAACTCCTACCCCTCGCACCGACTATGGACGGCATTCTCACCTGTTGGAAACCTGTGCATGCGCCTGTCATCGCCGCTGCTGAAAATTGTCAGATTATCGGGCGTTGCGGGATCGGACTCGACAACATTGATGTGGAAGCCGCTACGGAACACGGCATCATTGTGACCAATGTCCCTGCGTATTGTATCGACGAGGTATCCGACCACGCCATGGGGTTGCTGCTGGCGTGTGCCAGAAAAATCTCACGTTTTGATCGGGCGGTCAAGGGCGGCACATGGGAGCAGAACATCGGACCCTCGATGCGCAGAATTCGAGGGAAAACGCTTGGTGTCATCGGATTCGGACGGATTGCACGGTCAATTGTCCCGAAGGCGAAAGCGTTCGGATTTACAATCAACGTATGTTCCCCACGGACCGATCCCGAATTGATTCAGGGGTTCGGGGCCCAAAAGGTTTCGTTCTCAGAACTTCTTGCGACTTCTGATTTCATCACTATCCACGCACCACTGACACCGGAAACGCAGGGCATGTTTGGTGAGGCGGAATTTCGGGCGATGAAACCGACGGCGTATCTGATTAACACCGCGCGTGGGGGTATTGTAGACACTGATGCACTCACCGCTGCGGTCCGCACCGCTGAGATCGCCGGGGCAGGCGTGGACGTATTGGCAACGGAGCCACCTGAACAGACCGAAGAACTGCTTACGCTTGACAACGTCGTCGTTACACCGCATGCTGCTTTTATATCGGAGGAATCGATCTTTGACTTAGAGATTGCTGCCGCCACGTGTGTCGTGGAAGTACTAACGGGCAAACTACCAGAATCCGTCGTAAATCCCTCGGTCCTGGACCAACCAAACCTCCGAGCAAAATTATTAAAGTAGTAGGCACCCTCCGCTGTGCCGTAATCATTGGAGAACTTACATGCAACAACAACTCCCTGACGCAACAGGGCATTTCGGACAATTCGGAGGCAGATACGTCCCCGAAACCCTCATGCCCGCCCTTTTAGAACTCGAAGAAGCATACATAAAGCTAAAAGACAATCCTGACTTCCAACAAGAATTTCAGTACTACCTCCGTGAATACGTCGGACGGCCAAACCCACTCTATTACGCCGAGCATTTAACAGAGACGCTGGGGGGCGCGAAAATATACCTCAAACGGGAAGACCTCAACCATACAGGTGCACACAAAATTAACAGTGCCATCGGTCAAATCCTCCTCGCGCGCTGGATGGGCAAAAAACGCATCATCGCTGAAACCGGCGCCGGACAACACGGGGTCGCAACAGCCACTGTCGCCGCAAAGTTCGGTATGGAATGCGAAGTCTATATGGGTGAGGAAGACATAGAGCGGCAAGCACTCAATGTTTTTCGTATGCAACTCATGGGGGCAAAGGTCGTGCCCGTTAACTCCGGGTCCCGCACTCTCAAGGATGCGATCAACGCCTGCTTCCGCGATTGGGTCACAAACGTCCGAAGCACGTATCTACTTCTCGGCTCAGTTGTCGGCGCGCACCCTTATCCGATGATCGTCCGAGACTTCCAATCCGTCATCGGCGACGAAGCGAGATCACAGATTTTAGAGCAAGAAGGCACACTCCCCGATTGTGTTGTCGCCTGTGTCGGGGGTGGGAGCAATTCACTCGGCATGTTTTATCCGTTCTACGCGGATGAATCCGTTCGGCTGATCGGTGTGGAAGCCGCAGGCGAAAGCATCCGAAGTGGGCGGCACGCCGCACCTCTCACGGCTGGCAGTGTCGGGGTCTTTCACGGTGCGAAGTGCTATCTATTGCAAGAAGATGACGGTCAGATAACCCCCGCACATTCCATCTCCGCAGGGTTAGATTACCCCGGTGTCGGACCGGAACACAGTTATTATCGTGAGACCGGTAGAGCGGAATACGTCCCTGTTACCGATGCTGAGGCGGTAGAAGGATTCCGATTGTTATCGGAGACAGAGGGCATCATCCCAGCGTTGGAATCCGCGCATGCCATTGCCTATCTACGGGAACTCGCGCCTAAGTTGGGTAAGGACAAAGTCATAGCTGTTTGCCTTTCAGGACGTGGCGACAAGGATGTGTATACTATCGCAAGCGAATTGGGCATCAATCTCTAATTTTGTCTGAATCTATCTGACGTGCCACTATCGCGGTTTTTAACACTCCCCCGTCAAATCCCCATGCTTTAGCTTACGGGATGTAGACGGCGTAACGGTTGATCGTCTCAATTAAACTTGACCTTAACATAAAAATGTTGTATAACAATAGTATCTTGTTGGAAACCGACAGTTGAAGCGTAATCGCAAGGTTACGTGTCTGCCTTCACTTCAACGGGATTGAAAGCGAGATACGAGAGATACCATGAGAAAAGCCTACAAATTCAAGATTCAGAATCAATCGAACACACTCAAACTCGGTAATATGATTGACGATATGTGGGGTATCCACGTTCATATTATGCTTTTGGCGCGTCGGTATTATCGTCTATTTGGTAAGAACCTGTCTGCGTCTGGTATCAACAAGCATATTACGAAACTCAAAAAGCGGACAAAACCGCATTGGAAAGATCTCCCGAGTCAAGTGATACAAGACGTAGTGCTGCGTTATGGTAAATCTCAAGACGCTTTTTTCGACAATATCAAAGACCGAAAAGCGGGTCTCACAACCCGTAAAGTCGGCAGACCGAAAATCAAACCGCGTCAGAAATATAATTCTATGACGTTCACACAAGCTGGATACGAACTTCAAGGAAATCGCATCAAAATCAATTGCATAGATACGTGGTTTTCCTTTCATAAACACCGTGAAATTACAGGCATTCTTAAGACGATCACACTCAAGCGTGATAAGTGCGGCGACTATTGGATATGCTTTTCGTGCGAGAATGTTGACGATTCCGATCCCAAACCCAAGACGGGTAAGAGCGCAGGCTTTGATTACGGAAACAAAACATTCCTCACAAGTAGCGAAGGCGATAAGATAGAATCTCCGGAGTTTTTCAAACAATCACTTCAAACGTTGCGCTCTCTCAGCAAAGCACTGAGTCGTAAAGTCAAAGGTTCTGGCAATTGGTATCGTGCGTGTCGTGCGTTGGCAAGACACCACAGAAAAGTTGCCCAACAAAGAGAAGATTGGCAATGGAAACTTGCTACCGAACTTTGCATAGAGTTTGACACACTCTGTTTTGAAACGCTGAACCTTGACGGTATGAAACGGCTTTGGGGACGCAAAGTCTCTGATCACGCCTTTTACCAGTTTCTGCAAATACTGGAACAGAAGTGTGCCAAACACGGTAAAACCTTTGTCAAAATCGAACCATGGACAGCGACAACAAAACCTTGCAGTGATTGTGGATACCATAACAAAGCACTCTCTCTTTCAGATAGACAGTGGACGTGTCCTGACTGTGGTTCACACCACGACAGAGACGTAAACGCTGCTATCAATATCAAACGGGCAGGCTTGGTTGCCTAAAGTGGAGCGACACTCAGACGGTGGACTCTTAGAGAAAACCGCAGTCGCGAGGAAGCACAAGCCCCAACCTTTAGGTTGTGGGTACCATTGACGTTGCTAAAGTGAGCGAGGTGGCACCATGGCACGCGAAACTGTAAACGCTGCTTCAAATTTGTCCCTGCAGCAAAAGCTCCGCAAGTTCATCACGTGGTTCTCACATCGAGACGGTCCTCTCAGGAATTGGCGATATTTCCCGACCCGCGTGTTATTGCGAAAACTGCAATCGGAATCCTCCGAAATGCGGGCTTATGCCGCTGAAGGATTAGGTGGTGTCGGCGATGTTCATGCCGTCGCGCCGCTCATCAATGCCTTAAGTGATAACAATTCAACCGTTCGCCGTTTCGCTATCTCTTCCCTTGGACATATCCGAGACCCACGCGCGATTGATGTACTCATCCCATTTCTGCAAGACGAAGACGTTGACATGCGATGCGCCGCTGTTGTCGCTCTCGGCGAATTAGGTCTTGATGAAGGAAGGGCTTCAAACCCGCCTGTCCAGATTATAGAGGCACTCATGAGCAGCATCTGGGACACCGACAGAGCCGTCTGTTCCGCCGCTGTTGTCGCTTTAGGCAGAATCGGTAATCCACAAGCCGTCTCCGCACTCAACGAATTGGCAGATGCCACTGAGAGCGAATGGATTCGCCGCTACATCAGCGAGGCATTGCATCAGATTGAGGAACAGAATGCCTAAGATTCAGGGCTTCCCTGTGAATTCTAATTTGGAAAACTCCTTTCGATATGCTATAATAATTTAAAGTTGTTCAGTGTTCGCAGACTGCGTTGCAGCTAAATCCTTTGAAGAATTTTCAGAGTTCTGGGGCGCACGGCCTGACTAAGATATAAATAGGAGGAAGCGCGCTATGAAGAAGGAACAAATTATCTCCCAAAACCCAAGCGTCATGAACGGTACCTTAGTATTTGCCGGGACCCGTGTGCCCGTTGAAAGTCTGATTCAACACCTTGTCGCAGGGGATTCACTCAATAAATTCCTTGACCACTTTCCCACAGTATCGCGTGAACAAGCAATTGCTTATTTGAAGATGACTCTGGAGTCCGTGGATGCGCGTGCTGCTTGATGAAAACTTGCCTTGCACCTCTGATTCCTCACGTCAATTCTATACTGGAAACTCTCAAGGCAGGAGAAGTTGTACGCGTAGGTATCTAAAAACTGTTTCTATTTGTTTTACTCATACATATCACAACATCCATCTATCTTCAAAAATTATGGACGAAAATCAAAGCTTCAAATCCGGGTACGTTAGCATTATCGGCGCACCTAACGTCGGTAAATCCACCCTGCTCAATACCATTTTAGGGCAGAAACTCGCTATCGTCACCCCGAAACCACAAACGACTCGAAATCAAATTCGGGGGATTGTCACCACCGATGCCCATCAAATTATCTTTGTCGATACGCCTGGGCTGATGAACCCCAAGTACCGCTTACAAAGTGAAATGGTCAAAACCGCGTATGGGGCTTTAGGAGACGCCGATGTTGTCCTTTTTGTGATTGATGCTACGCGCCCAGACCGTGAGATCGAGGATAGAATCCTGAAACGCCTCAAGCGCAGTAAACTCACAACAATTCTCGTTCTGAATAAGGTGGATCTCGTCGCGAAGCCAACCTTGCTCCCGCTTTTTGAGGACTACAATCAGAAATTTGAATTCGCACACATGATACCTATCTCCGCATTAACTGCCGATGGTGTGCCGCTCCTGCTTGAGCAGATCGAAACGTACCTACCCCTCGGACCTCGCTATTTTCCTGAGGACCAACTCAGCGACCTCCCGGAACGTTTTTTCATCGCTGAAACCGTTCGTGAAAAGATTATGCTCCTGACCCAACGCGAAATACCTTACGCCTCTGCTGTCATTATCGAAGAATTTGAAAAACGCCAGAGAAATAATAAATCAGGTGAAATTACCTATATCCGAGCCATTGTCTATGCAGAACGACAAACACAAAAGCAAATTATTATCGGTAAAGGCGGCAAAATGATTAAACGGGTCGGCGAGCTTGCCCGGATTGATATTGAGAAATTCTTAGATACCCGCGTTTTTTTAGAACTTTACGTAACAGTCAAAGCCGATTGGCGCAAAGACACCCGCAAACTCAAAGAGTTAGGCGGTTTCGCAGATATTTAACTGCGTTCTTCTGGTTAAAAGCCTTAATCGCCTCCAACCCAGTCAAGCATTAACCAAAACCCTGCCTGAAACGAAGTGGAAGGCAGACCAGGAGCCAAATAGTTAAAAAGATGATAGAAGAGTCGATCCTCGTGCAGGGTGCGCGCGAGCACAATCTCAGAAATATTGATATCCAACTCCCAAAAGACAAACTCATCGTCTTCACGGGCGTGAGCGGTTCAGGTAAGTCTTCGATGGCAATTGATACCGTTTACGCCGAAGGACAACGCCGATACATCGAGTCTTTATCGGCGTATGCCCGGCAGTTTTTAGGGCAGCTCGGCAAGCCGGATGTCGACGAGATTGTTGGATTATCTCCATCTATCGCCATTGATCAGGGGTCAACAGGACATAACCCACGCTCCACAGTGGCAACTGTGACCGAGATCTACGACTACCTGCGTGTCCTTTATGCCCGTGTAGGACAATTCCACTGTCCCGACTGCGGACGTGAAGTCGGTTCACAAACTCCCGCAGATATCGTTCAGGCTTTGCTTGACTATCCAGAGCGCACCAGACTTATCATCTTAGCCCCGATACTCAGAGGTTCCCGCGGTGCCCACGAAAGAGAACTTGAGGATTTACGCACAGCAGGTTTCGCGAGATTGCGAATCGACGGTGAAATATATGAACTCCGACCAGGGCTAACCCTCAATCCCAATCAACGTCACGACATCGATGTCGTCATCGACCGGATTGTTATCAAAGACGGGTGTGAACCGCGCGTCGCTCGAGCCGTGGAGACTGCACTCATGCGTGGGGACGGGAGTCTCTTGGTTCACGTCGTTCCTACTGAAGGCGTGGGGTCTCCGTTTACGTCAGAGGAAGACGACCTACTGTTTAGTGAAGACTATACGTGCGCACACTGCCGGATCAGCTTCGTGAAACCGGAACCGAGACACTTCTCTTTCAATAATCCCGATGGCATGTGCGAGAAATGTCGAGGGTTAGGTGTGGAGATGGGCATCTTACCAAGGTTGATTGTCGCGGATGATACCCTCTCTATCATGCAAGGTGCCATAAGTCTATGGGGACCCCTTAATACACGAAGCACCGCCAAGGAAAAGGTGATCGCTGAAGCACTCGCAAAACACCTCGGGTTCGATATTGACACCCCTTGGAAAGACCTCACACCGGAACAACAGCATGCGATTCTCTACGGCACCGGTGACGATATTCTTACGATTACACCCCCCAGTACAGGGAGATCCAGAGGGCGGAAGCAACGACGGCAATATCGTGTCCATTTTCACGGGATTATTCCAACGGAAGAACAGAGATACCACTTTGAAGATGATGAAACCAATGACGATACCTATCCCGATTATTTCGTCAAAATGTCCTGCAGGACCTGTGAGGGAACCCGACTGAACCCGTGGATAAAAGCCGTAACGATAGGCGATACCTCCATTACGGACGTTCTTGAAATGTCCATTCAGGACGCATCCGAATTCTTCGGTGAGTTGGTACTTCCAGAGCGTGAGGCGTTCATCGCATCGGAACTCTTAAAAGAAATTCGAGGACGGATTGGATTCCTTATGGATGTCGGATTGGGATACCTAACGCTCGCACGTCCCGCACCGACACTCTCCGGTGGCGAAGCACAACGAATTCGTCTCGCCAGCCAAGTAGGTGCTGGATTACGTGATGTCACCTACGTCCTTGATGAACCGAGCATCGGTTTGCATCCACGCGACCACGCCGGGTTGCTGATGACCCTCTTAAACTTGCGAGATCAGGGCAACACTGTCATCGTCGTTGAACACGATGAGGCGACCATGTTGGTGGCTGATTTGATTGTCGATTTCGGTCCCGGTGCGGGTATTAAGGGGGGGAAGATAACGGATATCGGTACACCGGCACAGTTCATGAAGGAGAGCAATACACTCACGGCGCAATATCTCCGAGGCGATAAGGTCATCGTGCAGCCGGAATCCCGTCGTCCGATAGGAGATAAGTGGGTGCAAATCTGCAACGCACGCCAGAACAATCTTCAAGAGATCAGCCCTAAAATACCGGTTGGGACCCTCTGTTGTGTAACAGGTGTGAGTGGGTCCGGGAAGAGCTCCTTAATTCACGATATTCTCTACAACGCACTCGCCCGCGACCTCATGAAAGCAAAGACTGTGCCGGGGGATTACGACGATATTCGAGGTATCATTGACGAAAAAAATGTTCCTGTCTCTGAGGTCATTGACAAAATTATCAACATTGATATGGCGCCTATCGGGCGAACGCCACGTTCCAACGCAGCGACCTATACAAAGGTTTTCGATGCGATACGCGCACTCTATGCGGGGTTGCCCGAGGCGAAATTGCGCGGCTATAAACCCGGACGGTTTAGTTTTAACGTCGCTGGCGGCAGATGTGAAGCGTGTACCGGTAACGGCGCGAAGAAGGTCGATATGGGACTCCTCTCCGATGTGTGGGTGGAGTGTGAGGTCTGTGAAGGAAAACGCTTCAATAGTGAAACCCTCGCCATTAAATACAAGGAGAAAAACATCTCTGAAGTCCTTGAAATGGATATTGACACCGCGCTCGCACATTTTGCCGATATTCCAAGGGTCGCGAGGGGATTGAAACTGCTCCACGATGTCGGTTTGGATTACATTAAACTCGGACAACCCGCGCCTACACTGTCAGGCGGTGAAGCACAGCGCATCAAACTCTCGCGGGAACTCTCTAAACGCGGCACAGGCAAAACGCTCTATATCCTCGATGAACCCACAACCGGTTTACACTTTGACGATGTAAATAAACTGTTGACGATACTGCATCGGCTCGTAGACGACGGCAACACGGTTGTCGTTGTTGAGCATAATCTGGAGGTCGTCAACTCCGCAGATTACCTCATTGATTTGGGACCCGAGGGCGGTGTTGGGGGCGGCACTATCGTTGCTGTAGGAACCCCTGAACAGATCGCAGAGATGCCTGAATCTTATACCGGTCGGGCACTTCAGGGCGATTTCGAGATATTGAAGAATGGAAGGATGGAAGAAACGGAAGGATGGAAGAAATGGAAGGATGGTAAGCTCTCCGAGGCTTCCAGTCTTCCAGTCTTCCAATCCGACCCAAAAGCCATTGCTGTGCGTGGGGCTACAGAAAATAATCTCAAAAATGTTGACATCGACATTCCACACCGGAAAATGACCGCATTGACCGGCGTGAGCGGCTCTGGTAAGACTTCGCTTGCACTTGATACCGTTTATGCAGAAGGACAGCGTCGCTATATCGAAACGCTCAGCACTTATGCCCGTCAGTTTATAGGACAGATGGAAAAGCCCAAGGTCTCAAAGATTGAGGGACTCTCGCCCGCGATTGCGATTTCACACGCCAACGCTGGGCAGAACCCAAGATCCACTGTCGCAACGATTACGGAGATACACGATGGGCTCCGCACGCTTTACGCCAGATGGGGCAAACCCTACTGTCCCGATTGCCAAGTGGCGGTCCAGCCGCAGACGGCGGAAGAAATAACAGAGCAGGTTTTTGGAATCCTCCGCGAACAGCGAGTGGATGTCCTCGCACCGCTCACGAATTTCTTGCTACTTCCAGAGGGTCAAGAAGGCGTGGCACGCGGTAAAATCGTTGATGTTAATGCGAGTGAATCGGCGTTCGGTTTGAAAGGAAACGAGGATTACGCAGATGTGTTTCGTCGATTGCAAAGAGCAGGGTTTGTCCGCGTCCAAATTGATGGTGAAATTCACCGACTGGATGAAGTGCCGAAACTCAGTAGAGGTATTCATCATGAAATCTTTATCGTTATCGACCGCGTCGAACTCGTAGACGAAGAAAGAAGTCGCTTTACAGAGGCGGTAGAGTTGGCACTCGTTCAAAGTGGTGGGTTCGTGCTCATAGAAAAAAGGGAACGCGGACAAACAACAGGACGGCATTTCCTTAGCGAACATGCGATGTGCCGTTCTTGCGGCAACAACTTTGGACAATTGACACCCCGACACTTCTCCTTTAACAACAAAGTCGGCGCGTGCGATTTCTGTGATGGACGCGGAAGGAACATGCACCCACCTTATGAGGCGTGCAACCAGTGCCACGGGACACGACTCAAGCCCTTTCCAAGTTGCGTCAGATTTGAAGATATGAGGGTCTCTGAATTGATGGCATTGTCAATTACCGAAGTTATTGAATTCTTCAACACACGTCTGAAGCAGATTGACGTCCAAATCGCCGATGAAGCGCGAGACGGTAACGCGGATCTCCCGGTCACGAAGGGTGTATCAACCTCAAGAGCGACGCATCCCGCACTTCACATTCATACGTCACCGGAATTTGAAGCCGAAGTCCTACGCCAAATTCGGACGCGACTCCAGTTCTTGGAGAATATTGGTCTCGGCTATCTCGCCTTAGAACGTGGGGCACCGACGCTTTCAGGGGGTGAAATGCGCAGAATCCAACTCGCGAGCCAACTCGGTAGTGGGCTCACCGGGGTAACCTATATTCTGGACGAACCGAGCATCGGTTTACACCCGCGCGACCAAGAACGTCTCATCGCTGCACTCAAGGAGCTTCGCGATATCGGCAACAGCGTTCTGGTCGTTGAACACGACCGCGATACAATATTGGCCGCCGATCATGTGATTGATTTCGGTCC
This sequence comes from Candidatus Poribacteria bacterium, assembly GCA_022827885.1. GTDB lineage: Bacteria > Poribacteria > WGA-4E > WGA-4E > WGA-3G > WGA-3G. The sequence continues at coordinate 5,694 of JAJEIP010000024.1, read as the reverse complement.
CCAAGCAGGCAAGGGAGGCGGACAGATTGTTGCTATCGGCACACCGGATACCTTCGTAGGGGCAGGATCCCCGCGTCCGACATCAAATCAGCAACTGATAGCCCGTGATCCGCAAGGTGAAATTAAAAAATCCTTGACGCACGCCTATCTTTCCAATGAAGTGGAGATTCCTGTTCCGAAAACGCGACGTGAGGGCATCGGTAAACAGTTAGCAATATTCGGGGCAAAAACGAACAATCTCAAAGACATTAATGTCAAGATTCCACTCGGAACGCTCACCTGTGTAACCGGTGTTTCTGGGTGCGGAAAGAGTTCCTTCGTTGAGGGCACACTGAAACCCGCGCTTGAAAGTCGTAGCTCTATCAAAACCGGTGATCCGAAAGACCGTCGCTATACCCATTATCTCGGCGATGGCAACCGAGAACCGATATATAACGACTATGGGCAACCGGAATATAAACGCATCCGTGGTGTGAGTCATATCAAACGTCTCATCAATGTAGATCAGAAAGTGATCGGGGAAACACCGCGTTCCAATCCAGCGACGTATACCGACCTGTTCACGAAGATCCGTGAACTCTTCGCGGACCAACACGACGCAAAGATGCGTGGGTATAGTATGGGCGCGTTCAGTTTTAACCTCGCACAGGGACAGTGCCATGTGTGTGAGGGACACCGTTTCAATCGTGTTGAGATGCATTTCCTGCCTGATGTGTGGATGCCGTGTGAGACATGTAATAGCACCGGTTATAGCATGGAGACCCTTGAGATCCGTTACAACGGTAAAAATATCGCTGAAGTCTTAAGTATGACGGTAGATGAGGCACTCGCATTCTTCAGCGAAAGTCCACGCATCTGCCGTACACTCCAGATGTTAACGGATGTCGGTCTGGGTTACATTGAATTAGGACAATCCGCCACGACCCTCTCCGGCGGTGAGGCACAGCGTGTCAAACTTGCGAAGGAATTGGCACGTCGCCAAACGGGTTCAACGCTCTATATCATGGACGAACCCACGACCGGACTCCATTTCGACGACATCCAAAAACTCCTCAAAGTGCTAAACCGACTCGTTGATGCTGGCAACACGATTATCGCTGTCGAACATAACATCGACGTTATCAAATCTGCCGATTGGATCATTGACTTGGGACCCGAAGGCAGTAAAGGTGGCGGAGAAATCGTTGCGATGGGCACCCCAGAGGAGGTCGCCTCGGTGCAGGAATCTCATACTGCGCGCTTTTTACGTGAGGTCCTATAGACATTGAGAAATCTCTATAGTATCTGCTTGGCTTAAATCGAACTTGCACAAAAATGCGAAATACGATGGGGTGGATTGTTACAAAAACCAGATATTAGGAAACTGTGGGAAATATATAAACGCCTTATCTTGGTACAGTTTCTGCGCTCAGAAACATAATAATCTTTCCATGAAAACTTGGAATTAACTAAAACGGACAACTACTATATGAATGACCAAACTATCGGTAAATTGAACGAAACTATCCGGCTTAACCCTGAAGATATCATGTCATATATCAACAGAGGGTTTGCTTACTATCAAGAAGGTGATTATGATAGAGCAATAGTTGATTTTGACAGAGCCATCCAACTTGCTCCGGAAGACACCACGGCATACATCATCAGAGGATCCACATATGCCGAAAAAGGCAATTATGATAGCGCAATTATTGATTATGACAAGGCTATCCAGATTGATCCGGAATGTGCTATAGCCTATAACAACCGCGGAATTGCTTACTTTCACAAAAATAGGTATAATAGGGCCATTACGAACTTTGACAACGCTATAAAACTCAATCCGGAAAGTGCCACAGCTTATCGAAATAGGGGTGATATCTATCGCCATAAGCGCGAATATGATAAAGCAATAGTTGACTACGATAACGCCATAAGACTCGATCCTGAAGAGGCCACAGCCTATTACAGCAGAGGATACACCTATCATGAAAAAGCGGATCATGACAACAATAGAGAAATCGCTGACTACGACGACACTGTAAGAATGAAACTTGAAGCATATTATGATAGGGCAATCGTGGATTATGACAATGCTATAAGGCTTGATCCTGAATACGCCGCGGCATACTACGATAGAGGGAATATTTATTCCTTCAAAGGAGACTATGATCGGGCAATCAGGGACTACGACATTGTTATACGACTCAATCCTAAAGACGCTACAGCCTGTTACAACAACAGGGGATATGCCTACCACCAAATGGGAAATCATGATAGGGCTATTACTGATTACGATAGTGCTATAGAACTTGATCCTGAAAATGCCACAGCCTATTACAATAGAGGATGCACCTATCACGGAAAAGGGGATTATGATAGAGCAATAGTTGACTACGATGCTGCTATACGACTCAATCCTGAAAACGCCTCAACTTATTATCACAGAAGAGCCTTTGCCTACTTAGAAAAGGGTGACCACGACAAGTTCGACGCAGATATTGAGAAAGCCAATCACCTTGACTCGGAAGACTTTGAGAAGGACACAACCTTCGACACCTATGAGAAAGCTCTCAATCATCATGATGAAGCTGTCCGGATTAATCCCAATGATGACAAAGTATATAACGATAGAGGGTTCATGCACTTATTTAAAGGTCAGTTAGACAAAGCAATCGCTGACTTCAACAGTGCCATACGGATCAATCCTGAGAAGGACGCAGCGTACCATGGACGGGGATGTGCTTATACCAGAAAAGGCGAGTACGACAGAGCAATCTCGGACTTTGATGAAGCTATAAGGCTTAACTCAGACAAGCATCACTATAGAAGCAGGGGACTTGCTTATCTACATAAAGGAGAATATGATAGAGCAATCTCGGACTTTGATGAAGCTATAAGGCTTAACTCTGAACAAGCCGCAACTTTCCTCAAAGGACGCAAAGGAACTGTCTATAAAGATGTTCACCAAGGTTTATCACGAGAGGCAAGCGAATACTATCACCTTAGAGGGAACGCCTACAGTTCAAAAGGTGAACTTCGTCGAGCAATCTCGGACTTTGATGAAGCTATTCGATTTAGACCTGATTATGCTGTATTCTACCTTGATAGGGGAAACACATACCACATAATAGGAGCTGCGACAGGGAATTATGAACAGGCTATTGAGGACTACGACAATACTGTCAGACTATGTCCTAATTATGAAACTTACTTTATAGATCATAACTTCATTGGTGGAGAAGAAGATGCGGTTGAAGCGGCTATTGCCCTATTGGATAGTGTGATTAAGTATCCTTCTCCACCTGAGAGTGCTACCGATCACTATTACTATGGTATACGGGCACTATTTAGAAATGACAGACTTAATGCCCGGAGGTATTTTGAAAAGGCATTGGAACTGGGTTATGATGATTTAACTAAAGTCAAAAAGCATCTCGAAAACTTGAGGAATTGAGATAGGGCTTTGGGATGATTTTTTGGTGGTCGATATAGGTGTGCTTGCTGTGCTGTAATGCATACAGTAAGTACACAACAACAAGATAGATTTTAGTGTGAAGCCAATCGTTTTTACAAACCTGGCGGTTCTAGAAAGTCTTTGTAACTTTCATTGGCAACAACGATGAGCATTGTTTTAGCGCGGCTCATACCAGTATAGAGTATCCTTCGCAGATGTTCATGGTGAGGTAGAATGGCTCCACCCGCTAGAACTGTTTGATTCTCAGATACAGGGAGAACCAAGATAGCCACTTCGCTTTCTAAGCCTTGAAAATCATAGACATCGCTATATCTGAGTGTGTTATCTGGAGCGAGTTGGTCAAGTACTAAAACATCTTCGCTGTCCTTCGGGGATTCTGCACTTTGTAATTCACGTATATTAAGTAGTCCCCATCCGCCATAGGGGCGCGCGGCATTAAAATCAGTATTGTCGCTGCTGGTTAGTAAGATTATCTGCCTAGAAAAGAAATCTCTGCTTTTCAAACTTCCGATTAAACGATCCAATACCTCCTCTAACTCCATCTCTGAGCTGAAATATTCGATTTGGACAAGTGGTCCATGAACACCAGAAATCGGTGGCGAATTAATATCAACCAACTTAGCGACAGTTTCCGCTATCTCATGCGTATTTCGACAGTTGGTTTCTAACACATCATTAGACCAATTAAGACCAAAATGCTTTAGGGTATCTGTTCCATTACTGCTACGATCAGGGGAAACAATATTCTGGTTGGTAAAGTCCCCGAACATAGTCCAGCGTCCATTTATCAACCCGTCTTTCAAAAGCGCGTTCATTAGTTTCAGAAACACTTCGTCACATAAATTTTGCGCTTCATCAACAATAAGATAATCAAAGTCTTGCTCCAAGTCTTCAACAGTATCTTCTATGAATTGTTGCCATCCATCGTCCAAGTAACCTAACTTTAGTGTTCCCTCAAGCTCGGGCGAATCCTTTAATCGCTGTAGGTGCATTGCCAAGAGTTCGTTGTCCTCACTGAAAATAATGGAGGGTAATGTCGCGGGTGTTCCCGCCACAATCCTGCCACCACTTTCACTGGAAAGGGTATCTGCCCACTTCATGAAGCGGAGGCTCAGATACGGATTGCTGCAAAGCAAGGCTACGCTCTCGCCTTTCTCGTACTGCTGTTTTGCGAGTTTCATGGCAAGGACAGTTTTTCCTGTACCCGCTGCACCGTCAATTACACAACGATCATTTAATTTTACTCGCTTTAAACTGTTGAGTTGATCGTCTGTGAGGCGTATCAACTGCGGGCGGCGAGTTTCTAAGTCGGAACGAAATATCGTTTCTGGTTTTGTTGTAATGGTCATATCGGGCGGTTCCAGTTCACGGCGCAGGTTATCTAACGCAACTTGTGCGAGTTGAGATGCAATAGGTTTGTTAAGTTGTTCTTTCGCAGCTCTTGAAGGGAGTTCTTCAGCATATTCCTTTAGGATTTCGCAAAGTCTATCCGGATCTCGAGCATCTCGTGATTCTATCAATAACGCTACATGTCTTCGTAGGTCTTTGGATGTTTTTGCATCTGTGAGTACTACAGCGCATCCCAATGCAAGAAGCGAATCGCGGCTAAAGTAAGAATCCCCAAATTCGTTTTTCAAGGCGAACATAGCAGTTTTAGCCTGATCAAGAGGTGAGATTATAAGTTCGTTGGAAGGGAAACGATACCATTGTCCGTTCCTAATTCTGTAAGATCCACCTTTCACCTCCAAGCAGATAACTGCACAAATATCAGGAATGAGAATAATGAAATCAATCTCGCGGGGTTTTGTTGAGTTCTTCGGATTTTCTACGTAACTTGAATGGAAGACAACCCAGTCTCTAGCTTGAGGAGCGTGCATGAGGTTTTTGAATATAATTTTTTCTGATTCCGGTGCGTCATTAGGGATTTCCGGTGGAATCATTTGTGGCATGGTATTGTTTCCTGTCAGGCTTTTAAAAAATTAAATTTTCCATTTTTAATATCAGTAGGCTTCCCAACCTTAGCCCTTTAAAATAATTATAGCAGGTTTAATACATTGGGTCAATTGAAAGTTGAATGGTTTGAGAAATCCTTAGGGTCATTTATGGTGAATGCTAAAAATATATAGACATTCTCTGAGATTTATGTTAGCCTCTGGTATTATGAGATATTCCATAGATTTACGCCAACGCGTCCTGAAATATATCCAAGAGGGTGGCACGAAAGTTTCGGCATCCCA
>JAJEIP010000036.1 GCA_022827885.1 Candidatus Poribacteria bacterium | reverse complement strand
TGGGATGCCGAAACTTTCGTGCCACCCTCTTGGATATATTTCAGGACGCGTTGGCGTAAATCTATGGAATATCTCATAATACCAGAGGCTAACATAAATCTCAGAGAATGTCTATATATTTTTAGCATTCACCATAAATGAGCGAAGTGGTAGAATCCCCTCATCGATTCGACGACTTCAAGAACTTATCGCTTACGCGTATTTGGATGAACCACTTTTTAATTTTCTCATACAATCTCATGAACGAGAAATCATCCGCCAAGCTATTATTGATAAGTATTTTCGGGATTGTAGGCAAGCAATTGAAAGCGTTATCAGAGAAGAACAACAAATCGGAGAACACAGACAGTTACTAATTCAATTTGCTGAACATCCATTTTCATATCAGGTAGGATCGGAACCAGTCGAAGAAAGAAACCCAATTCGTGGGACAGCCTTCGGTAGAGAAATTATGCGTTGGTACAACTACACGTGTGCCGTTTGCAGGCTACGTGTTGTCACGGAGGATGGGAAAAGTATAACCGATGCTGCACATATCATTCCGTTCCGTATTTCGTACAAAGATGATATTCGGAACGGGATATCGCTTTGCAAATTACACCATTGGGCCTTCGACGAAGGATTAATTTCTGTAAACGAGAGGTATAAAGTGAGAGTATCAAAAATTATTTCCGAAGAGGGACCAGAGGAACAGATGTTCAGAAATTTGCGGAACAGAAAAATCCTGTTGCCACAAGACAGAATACTCTATCCTGCCCAAGAAGCATTAGTGTGGCACCGCGAAAACAGATTCAGAGAATAGTCTTTAACCCAAGTTGCTACTAACGGATTTTGCATCGGTGTGAGGTGGATAGTTTGTGTACCACGAAACAAGCTTACATTGTTAAGGGTGAGTTTGTGGAGAATCATTGTTGATTAGGGTTATCCAGCCCGGCGCGAACTTCTTGTTCTGAACGCCAGTCTTCGTGGAAGATTTCGTCAATTCGGGATTGTATGCCTGCCCGCCGACTCATTCCATCCATTTGTCGTTCTGTATCAAGCAGTTTTGCAACAAGGGTGACAGGGATCCCCTTTTCACTGCAGGCCGCTGCCAAGATCTCTTTATCCTTCTCCGTAAAAGAAGTGGTATCATCAACAATCCAGTCGCGGTCGCCAATAATCCCCGCGTAAATCTGTGGGACAGCATCTTCCCAATCTTGACGTTCGGTTCGCCAGATTTTACGGATTTCCTCAAGTTCATCATCAGTAATGAGTTTGATATCTGGATCAGGTCCGTCTTCGCGAACCTGTTGTTGGGTTGTGAGAAGCTTTCTTAAAAGTTTTTTGCAAAAATCCAGTGTATAGGGACCGTGGACAAGTTTATTGTTGAGGATCGTAATTTGTCCGTTCCGTCGCCGATGTTCCCGGATTTCAGGTTTCTTCTCAGGATTTTGGGTCTCGACGAGAAAATCTCGGAACTCAAGCAGTGGTAGCATCCATTCCTCACCGTTATCAATGAGCCCCTCCATCGCCTTATCTTTGGTCACGACGGTGCATGTCCAGCATCCAAAACGACTGTTTCCACAAGACGGAGTCGTCTCATCAACAACAAGTGGGCATTCACCTTGGGCGTTCGTGTTGCGGTAGAGCGTCAATAATTGCTTATTATCACCGCCCCATGGAGAAGCTGCAGACAACAAATACATCCAGACATCATCTGTGGTAAAATCAACAACGGGTGTATAAACAAAGGCATTGGGTAGGGTCGTATGCCGTGAGAGGAGTGAATTTTTCATACGGTGCAAACTTAGAACTTGATCACGCGTTGTACTTTCACCTTTCCGAACTCCGAGAACCATAATAACTTCACCGTGTTCAGCAACCCTATCTAAGATAAATTGATTCGCCGGTCGGATTTTCATCCTGTCAGTGCACCACCTGAAACGAGTGTAGGGGGCAGGATAACCTCTGCCAATGAGATTAACCCAAAAGGTATCATCAACTTTAGGACGGACGATGTCTGTCTGAAACGGCATCTCTTGTTCGCGCGCGGTCTTCTGAATTCGGTCTAAGGTCCCAGTAATGTAGCTTACAATCACTGGGGTCTCAACGAGGGTGTCCGACGAGATGACATATACGGGATACTTCCGTTTTTCTGGTGGAAGTTCAGCAAGAGCATACCAGATGAGTTGGAGGGCTGTCGTCGAATCTTTCCCACCGCTGTAACCGATGACCCAGGGGCGCGCGTTTTCAAGATAGACTTCTTGAATTTCACGATGGATATCGTCTGGAGTGCGCGAGTCAAAGATACTATAGGGTGTCTCTGCCATAAATCTGGTCCCTTCTAATGAAGATGAATGTATGGAAAATATAACGCTTGACTTTCGTCGCTGATACGAAAAGTATATCACAATCTACAAATATGTGTCAAATAAGTGAGAGGATTAAATTTTGGTAGGTTCAGTTTGGCAAAGTTGTTGTTAACTGTAATATTCACATATTCTTGGATTTGACTATAAAGGACTTTAACCGAGCTTACGGAAAGGCGTAGATGTAATCTTAATCTCCTCAGCGAGGGCATGTAGTGCATCTCCATTTAAAAAAGCATTTCATTTATGTTTTCATCTACACTTGGCATGTAACCATTCCTCAATTTGTTTTGATAATAACTCCTCGTATCACCGAAAGATTTATCGTTTAATAGATTATCCATCTGACGAATTGCTTCGTCCGCTCCGCTTCAGTTCGCTGGGTAGAAATGCGTCAATTTCCTCATTAGAAAATGTCATATCTTCGCTATATTTCAGAGCATGCTGGGCTTTTTTAAACGCTTTATATGTAGTATTTGGAGCACTGGAATAAACTAAATGAAGATCTTTCATCAATATATCTCTTTCTTGTCGTATAATTTCCAAAGGTTTGTCTCCAACTGCTAAATCTGTGATTAGTGCCTGATATTTTTCTCTAATAAGCCAAGTATCAGCCGCTGTTGTTTTATGTCTACGGACAAGCTCACCCAAATCTTCTCCTTTCAGATATAAAGTCAAACCAAGGAGAATTGCGGAAACAGTACTGGCAATAATCGCCCCTATTGTTTCCGCGCCTAAAAGGACTGAAATGCCTCCGCCCGTCGTTACTGCGGACAACACAATCTGCGATACTTTTAGTATTGACAGCCGCTGTTGAAGAATATCAGCACATTTTTCATGAGTTTTGTGCGAATAAACGACCCGACCAAAACACTCACGAAGCTGTCCCTCAATTATCTGAGTAGATTCAAATGATTCATTAACTTGGGAATGAATTTCCAAAAATCTCCCTCCACTTTCGCTTGGCTGACCATTCTTTTTTCGGATTAGCTTGCTCATATGCTATCGCCTCAAGTGAGATGTTATAACACCTCTTCGCTTTCCATTGGAAAAGACCTTTGCCATATACATATTGTCCACTACCAGGGGCTCGCCAGTACTCCTGATCATTATCTTGGTCTGCCATAAAAAGAAAAAAATCTCTACACATATAATCGTAATAAAGAAAAGACTTGTCCTTATACTTCCAGTCGTCAATGAATTGATAAGCAAGAGTATCAACTAAAAGTCCGCCTATCGGAACACTCCATTTTCCTTTCCATGCACGCATCATTCGGCATAAAGGGACTAAGTTTCCATTGCAGGCGTTGTTTCTTGTTCTGATAGCCTCTATTTCCGATTTTGGGTTTGTTATGAGCCAACTCCCACCATCATTTGCATTGGGATAGGTATAACTATCATCTTTGTTTGAAAAAGCAGGAACAACTTCAAAGGTGATACCATCATTAAAGGGAACTAGAATTACCTGTCCGTCAGCTCTGATACTTGTAGTTGAATAAGTCTTTTCGATTGACTTTTTTACTGATTGAAGGAGAGCGGATTGACCATTTCCTTTATACTCGTTGTACTGCTTGTATACAGGGTAAGGAAGTTGGAATATCATATCAAGATCACTGAATCCTTGAATAGCGGTATTTCGACCATACGAGCCGACATAGAGACTATGCGAGGTGTCAGATGTTGTACTCCAGAAATCCGTATTTAGCCGACGAGTAATACTTTTATATCGAGTGGAGATTGTCCCTCCATCTTGAACTTGTATGTTTGAACAAAACGTCTTAAACCAGTCTGCTAATCCCATTTCTTCTCCAGGTTATTGAATCTTTTCCACTTGAAGCAAAGGGACAGGTTTAAAATCTGTCCCTTTAGATTTGAAACACATATACAGCACACCTATCCAGAAATGCCTATATTCTCGGGGGTACGGGTCTCACGACATGGGTACAATGGGGATGGTTTGGAATTTTAACTTCTTGTGACCAATGCCCCTTTTGGTAACTGTCAAGCAACCTTGTATAAAGCGTAGTTACCGAGTGTAATCCTCCAGCCAATTGTTGTGTACAGGCCGAGGAGGCATCCTGTTCATCGGAGTGTGGAACAAAACACATTTCTACACCTTCTGCGTGTAACTGCTCAAGAACTGCTTGGTTGTAAAAGCGGCTAAATTGGGTTTTTACCTGACGTTCTTCCCATCCGCGAGCAAATACTCGGTTGTTAGAACTATGAGGCGATGTTTGACGCGCCAATTCTTCTCGTGTCCGTTGAAACGCATTGACTAAATTAATTTTACCATTGGCAAGATCGGTTAATATACTCCGGAATACCTCAAGACGGTTTCCGTTACTATCTTCAAGCACCTTTCCAGGCATCGGTTCACTTTTAATCAGAGTAATTACTACTTGTCGCAATCTATCATTAGCGGCAAGAGCGGTGGGGATTTCAAAAAAGTTTTCAGCGTATTGATTTGACATAATCTTTACCTTTCTATTATAGTCAATCCTAAATTGAAGTGGATGAGATGGCAAACCTCGTCAGTAGGAGTATACTTTTCTTATCCTTTAGGTAGATGCGGATCATTACCGCGGCTATCAGCTCCCTGGATTTTCCTGTCCGTTCCATGGACAACTAATTCTGTTCCGTGATTACGGCGAATTGCACAACCAACCTTCTCATCATCGGTTTTAGTATCAAAGCGCTTTGATGTCCTTGACACTTCACCTCGTTTGACATTGCGTCCGTATTCGAATCGGACCCAACATGGTACATTTTGCGTAGCATATTCACCGCCTTCTTTATTTTAATTCGCATAACAATATTGTAATATTTAAAATGTTGAAAAATCAAGGAAATTTTCAAAGAATATTTCGCTTGCATTGTAAGCCGATTTCGTCTAAACTCATACATCAATTCAATCCTGATTACGAGGAGAACAGAATATGACTATCCGAGTCGGTATTGTTGGGACAGGCGGTATTTCACGGGCACATCAGCGGGCTTACGAGAAAGTGGGCGGTTTCGAGATTGTCGCGGTGTGCGACATTATTAAGAGTAAGGCAAATGCAGCTGCTGATCAGTGGGGTGTTCCCAGAAAACACGTCTTCTCAAGTTACAACAAGATGCTTGAAATGGATGAGATCGATACGGTGAGTGTTTGTACCTATAACCAAGGACATCGCCGTCCGACGGTTGCGGCACTGAACGCTGGTAAACATGTTTTCTGTGAAAAACCGATGGCGGCAAACCTTCCTGATGCGACTGCTATGACCCGGGCAGCGAAAGCGTCGGGCAAAATTTTGCAGATCGGTCTCCATAGCACTTTCAATCCGAGACTCCAATTCGCGAAGAAGGTCATCGATGAAGGATTGCTCGGCGATATTTACTATTCCGAGTCCTCGGGGGGCAGACGCCGTGGGAATCCGGGACGCACGTTCATCTATAAAAAGACCGCAGGGGCGGGTGCGATTGTAGATATCGGTGTCTATAACATGCACAATTCACTGTATGCGATGGGGTACCCGAAACCGGTGCGGGTTTCCGCTATTACCGAGGATTACATTTCACAGCAGGATCCGCAATTCCGTGGTATCATGGATGTCGAAGAGTTCGGTGTGGCGTGGATCAGGTTTGAAGATGGGAGTGTGATGGTCTTCAAAATCTCTTGGGCGATTCATCAGGACTCCCTCGGTCCGAGCTTCTGTCTCGGTAAAGACATGGGTATCTCGTTGGATGGACCCGCTGTCTATGCCGATGCGTATACAGATGATCTCAAGAAACTGGTGGAATCGGAAGGATTGACGGCAGCGCCGAACCCGCCAGAGGGGATGACGACGATCCAGTTCTCAGGATTCCCAGAGGTCGATGTCTGGGAGGCACAGATGACCGCATTCCGGGAAGCCGTCTTAGCGGATGCACCGTCGCCGATACCGCCAGAGGGTGTCCTCCTTACAAACGTAATTATGGACGGTATCTTCCGATCACAGGAATCGGGGAAAGAGGTGGCGGTGAGAGTGCCGGAGATTTAAGTTTGGTTCGGTGAATTTGTTAGAAGGAGAGAACAATATGACGGTCCGAGTCGGTATTATTGGAACAGGTGGCATTTCACGTGCCCACCAGAGCACTTATGAGAAAGTCGGCGGTTTTGAAATCGTCGCGGTGTGTGATATTATCAAAAGTAAGGCGAACCGAGCCGCTGAAGAGTGGGGTGTCCCGAAAAAGAACGCGTTTTCAAGTTACAATAAGATGCTCGAAATGGACGACCTCGATGCGGTGAGCGTCTGCACTTACAATCAGGGGCACCGACGACCGACAGTCGCGGCATTGAATGCAGGCAAACACGTCCTCTGTGAAAAACCGATGGCGGCGACGCTTCCCGATGCAACGGCGATGACCCGCGCAGCAAAGGCGTCAGGTAAAATATTACAGATCGGTCTCAATCCGACGTTTAGTCCGAGACTCCAATTCCTCAGAAAGGCGTTCGATGCGGGATTATTCGGCGACATCTACTATTCCGAATCTGCGGGGTGCAGGCGTCGCGGGAACCCTGGACATACGTTCATCTACAAAAAGACCGCGGGTGCCGGAGCGACCGTCGATATCGGCGTCTATAACATGCATGCTTCACTGTATGCGATGGGGTATCCGAAACCGGTGCGGGTTTCCGCTATTACTGAGGATTATATCTCGCAGCAGGATCCGAGATTCCAGGGTATCATGGACGTTGAAGAGTTCGGTGCGGCGTGGGTGCGGTTTGAAAATGGCGGTGTAATGGTGTTTAAAATCTCTTGGGCAGTGCATCAGGATTCGCTTGGTGGTAACTTCCATCTTGGGACGAAGGCGGGGTTCTCGTTGAGTGGACCGGTTATCTACGCCGATGCGTATGCGGGGGATCTTAAGAAGTTTGTGGAATCAGAGGGATTGACAGGTGAACCGAATCCACCGGAAGGCATGACGACGATCCGGTTCTCAGGATTCCCAGAGGAAGATAACTGGGCAGCACAGATGATAGCCTTCCGAGAAGCCGTCAAAGCAGACGCACCGTCGCCGATACCGCCGGAGGGTGTCCTCCTCACGAACGTGATTATGGACGGTATTTTCCGATCGCATGCCGCGGGGAAAGAGGTTGCGGTGAGAGTGCCGGAGATTTAGGTTTTGTTCTGGATCGGTGCGGTTGGTGAACCGCACCTACCGGTCCTAAAAGGGCCTCTACCTTGTTTTTGGACACACGACGGACATCCATGCCCGCATCCCTCTCACATCGACTGTCAATTTCTGGGTAACTCTGAGGGAACGCCGTTGCTTCAATACGTCATCAAGCAGTGTGTTTTGTGAAGTGAGTAGGACCATCCGTCCTCTCGGTCTCAGGACGCGTTCGTATTCCGTAAGACACTGACGATATAGACGCGTCAGCTCCGATACATCTCCGATCGTCTCCCCAAAGGGAAGATTACAGACGATTTTATCAACGGTGTTCGATCTTAACGGCAAATTTTGGGCATCCCAGTGAAAGAATTGACGTGGCTGATGTTGGCGTCCGAAATTCGTTACAGTCGCGTCTAAAGCCTCTGTGGAAACATCGCCGCCAATCAGATAGCGATACCGTTTGATAAACGCACGTTCCAAGAGGATCGTCCCAGCACCACACATGGCGTCCAAAAAAACATCCTCTGGATGCGGTCGTGAAAGGCGTACCATACTGTATGCGAGTGTCGGTTTGAGGGACGCGGGGATATGTGCCTGCTTATACGGACGTTGCGCCATATCGTTTGCGGAGAGTTTGATGCTGATGTAGCCGTCGTCTCCATGGACCTCTGCCCAGATATCTAAAGCCGATTTTGATGATCCGGAATACCACCCGCGTTCTATTAACGCCCGTTCAACCACGCGCTGGAGATCCACCCGTCGGAAGTTGCGTTTTCCTGAAAGTCGGCTTGTCACTCGAAACGGCATCCGTTTCCATGTGTTGATACCCATCTGCCGACAACACGCAAACGCCTCCTTGAAATTGAAGCGTGAGAGGGCACCGCTGAATGCTGTTAAGGAACCACGTGAACGGGTCATCTTCGGGAGCTGCTTTAAGATGAGAAAGAGGTGTTCGGCTGTTCGCAGCGATAGGAGTTCACGCGGGTTCCCCGTATATTCAAAGAGGATCCGCTGCGGTTTCCGTTCAAGGATTTTCAGATGCCCTGTGTCGGAACCCAAGCGTTCGGATAACTCTTGGCGTGCGATGGTTTCGAGTCCTGCACTTACGGTGATTGCATACAACATATTTTAATTTTACCTTTCGGGCCAATTCAGGTGGCGGTGCAGGAACCGGAACGTCTTATCGGAATTAATCTGATGTCCACCATCAAAGAATTCGATCTCCGTTCTATCAGCGATCCCCAATTGAACGTAAAGCCGACGAACGACAGCGAATTCGTGTGCGACCCATTCATCTGGTGCAACACCGTCATCATGTCCACGCTCCACCATAAACGGGCGCGGCGCAATCAATCCCGCCATCTCACCGTAGTTAAAGGTATTCCCTAAATCGAATTCTGGCATCTCATACTCACCCCCAAACATATAACTATATCGGGAATGATAGGTCGCATTTTTGACGATCCATTCATTGAAATCGGCGGAACAGATGGAGCAGGCGTAGCGTTCCAACAACGCAGGGACCCGCATCGCCGTTTTGCCGCCGTAGGATAATCCGTAAAAACCGATCCGATCCGCATCGACGAAGGGTTGCTCGGCGAGCCACTCAAGCGTTCGCTCATGTTGGCGGACGATCAACGAAAAGAGCGACCATTTCACCGGATTCGCCTTGCGTTGAATGACGCGGAAAGCATCTTGACCGATATACGGATTTTGTGGTGCGTAGACGACGAACCCCCTATCTGCTAACTGGGCGGCGTAGGAATGATAAACGGATTCTATTCTCGGATCTGCGGTATCCTGGGGTCGTCCCTCTAAGCCGTGCTGACAGACGACAACGGGACGCTGTTCACCTGGTTGGAGATCGTTCGGAAGGAGCAGGATACCGTAAGCGAAAACGTCCTGCCACACATCAAGGACGACTTCGTAGCCTTTCCAGAGCGGCTCATCATAGAGAAGCCGCGTTCTCGGATGGGTAGGCACATCGGCGGGTGGACACTTACCGATAACTTCGTCCGAGAAATAGGCTTTGGCATCGGTACACGTCTCCTCCCACCTTGCGAGCGACGAAGTATCCGTTTTCTCCCAGAAGAACTGCTGCCGTCGTGTTGCCGCTTCCCTCAAAAAACGTTGGGATAGATTCACGAGCTGCATAAACTGACGCTGCTGTCGCGTCTCGTCATCAAAATTGTCAACTGTGTCTGAGGCGAGAGAGTAGTGGTTGTCAATATCTACGTTTTCAACACCGAGTCCCGTAAGCAGCGCCGTTAACGTCTCTTCAGAACCCGGCAATCGGTCTATAGGAGAAACGAGGTGCACGGCATCGTCGCTGTTAAGCCGCTGATAAAAATCGCGAGCCCGTTCAAACTCCGACTCTACTGCATGTATCGGTGGTGACACCAATTGACCGGGCGCGGCACCGCCACGTCCCTCACGCACTTGTGGTGGACCGGCGATTTCAGGGCCTCGGCTTGTTTCGATAACCAACGGACGCGGCGCAATAAGGCTCGCAATTTCAGCATCACCGAATTCGTGTAGCAATCCCCACACATTCCGATAGATGGGTTCGCGCCAGACTTCCTGCCGAGATTGGAAATATCCACTCACGGCTGTCGCTTGAATCCGTGTATCGACTGCGGCACTATGGAGTGCGATCAATCCGCCTTCACCGTAACCCATCACACCGATCGGGGGGTCGGAAAGAGACATCCAGTCGACCAACGACAAGACCTTCTGGACTTCATATCCGATGATATGGCGTCCGAGTTCGAATGCCATCCGATAGATGAATTCGCGGTGCGGTTGATTCGTCATGGCGCCGAGGGCTGGGTTTCCTGAATAGGTATCGTCGCGGTTGATGAGAAGTGGGACAACGACCCGACATCCTGCTTTCGCTAAACGCCTTGCAAACTGGGCAGTTGCTGGTAGTTCATCCGTTATCCCTGCTATCATTTCGGGTGTCCAATCGGCATCGGGCAGGGCAACAATCTGTGCAGTCATTGGGACGTTCTGCTTCGGTTCCAACAAAAGTCCTTCACCCTCTACCTCATCAAAAACCTGCCATCGAACGCGCGAAACAGTGTAATTGTCATCGTCCGCGAGTTGCGCTTCGGTTTTGGTCGTGGCACTATAAATGAGCTCTTCAATGGGTAGCCGTGAATCGAGGCAGCCGATCCGTTTTCGGAGCCGCGCCCGGTTGGGTTCAACGGACCCGGTATACGCGCTGTGCGAACTATAATCGCGATTCCACAAACCCGCCCGCTCCCCGACAGAATTCGCTATCGCGCGGGAGACATAGCCATCAAGCGCCTCGACCATCTGTGCGGCAAGATCGCCATCTAACGTTAAAGGTTCCGTTCCACGTAAAACTTGAGCGGTTTCGTCTAACATCCGAACTCCTTTCAGGTTTTTAATCTATGGACACTTGGACTGCATTCCATAAGTAAAGCAAGGCATAATTATGGTAGATTGTGTTCTTTACGAGGTCCGATGTATTAGCGTGTACCTATCTGTCCGCAAACTAACAGTTTGCGGTACAAAGATTTCGTAAATAATGAACCACCCTCAATTAAATAACGCCGTCTCGTTTTAGCTGCTCTACTTCATCTGCAGACATCTTCAACAGGTCTGTCAGGACTTTGGTGGTGTGTTCCCCGAGACTCGGTGCAGGCGCGTCCACGTTTCCAGGCGTTTCCGAAAGTTTAATCGGCACACCCGGCACCTCCACTTCACCCGTGATGTCATGTGCGATGCGCGCAATCATCTCTCGCGCCTGCACCTGTGGGTGATTGACGACTTTGTCCATTGCATTGATGGGACCACACGGGACCCCAATCGCACCAAGCGCATCAATCCAGTCATCCGTCGGACGCTGGGACATAATCTCCGAGAGGATGGGAAACAATTCACTGTGGTTCTCGGTTCGGTCAGCATTCGTTCGGAACCGTTCATCTGAAATAAGCGCATGACGATCGACGTGTTCACAGAACTTTGCCCAGAGGGTATCGTTTCCGAGTGCGATAATGACGTGTCCGTCCGCAGAGGCAAACGCTTCAAAGGGTGTAATCGCCGGGTGTCTCGCACCCAAGGGTTTCGGGGGTTCACCCGTAGCAAAATAACGGACAACAGCGTTTTCTAAGACAGCAACGAGGCTATCCAACATGGCGACATCGACAAACTGTCCACTCCCCGTTCGATTGCGGTGGTGCAATGCGGAGAGGACTCCGATTGTCGTGAAAAGGGCAGCGGTGATGTCGCTAATAGAAGTGCCGACCCGCACCGGGGGTCCATCGGGTTCACCTGTAATGCTGATGATCCCCCCCATGCCTTGGATAATCATGTCATAAGCGCCCTGCTGTGCGTAGGGACCCGTCTGTCCGAAACCGGAGCAGGCGGCATAGATAAGCGATGGATGTTCACCCTTCAACGTGTCGTAGTCCAATCCCAATTTTTGCATCGTTCCCGGACGGAAGTTCTCAACGAGGATATCGGTCTGCTTCAATAGCTGCTTGCATATTGCCTGTCCACGCTCGGTTTTAAGGTTGAGTGTCACGCTCTGCTTTCCACGATTTACGCTCATGAAATAGAGGCTGAACCCGTTTTTGAAGGGACCGAAATTTCGGGATTCGTCTCCCGTGCCGGGCTGCTCAATCTTGATGATCTCTGCACCGAGGTCCCCGAGGAGCATCGTTGCATAGGGACCCGCGAGAACTCGGGTTAAATCCAAAACCTTCATGCCATCAAGGGGACCTGCCATCGCTTATCTCTCCTATGTGCTTACAATTCCTCACCAACGATGAGGCGATATGCCTCGCGATATTTCTCGCTTGTTTTAGAGATAACAGTCTCAGGCAGTTCAGGTGCTGGGGGTTGTTTGTTCCAACCGATTTCGGAAAGGTAATCCCTCACGAACTGTTTGTCAAAACTCTGCTGCGGTTGACCGGGTTCATAGAGATCCGCAGGCCAGAACCGAGAAGAATCCGGTGTGAAGATCTCATCAATGACGATGAGTTTTCCGTCGCGTTGTCCGAACTCAAACTTCGTATCACAGAGGATAATCCCAGCACTTTCGGCGTGTTCACTGGCGGCTCTGAAAAGCGCAAAACTCGTTTCAATCAACTGATCTGTCAGTTCGCTACCGACCTCGTTACGCATCTCCTCAATGGAGATCGGTTCGTCATGTTCGCCTTGCTCTGCTTTTGTTGTTGGGGTGAACAGCAGTTCTGGGAGCCGGTCAGATTCTTGGAGTCCGTCGGGTAGTTTCTGTCCGCAGATTTCTCCGGTCTTCTGATAGGAGGACCAACCGGAACCTGCAAGGTATCCACGCACGACACATTCAACATCCACCCGATCGGCTTTATGGACGAGCATCGAGCGTCCTTCAAGAAGTTCTGCGTCGGGTTGTAAAGCATCGGGATACTCTTCAACAGCCGTTGAAATGAGATGGTTGTCGGCAACGGATTGGGTGGACTTGAACCAAAATTTGGACAAGCCGGTTAAAACCTTCCCTTTATCTGGAATGCCGTTGGGTAGAACAACATCAAAGGCAGAGATCCGATCCGTGGAAATGATGAGAAGTTCGTCGCCGAGGTCATAGAGATCTCGGACTTTTCCGCGGTGGGCGGGTGTATAATTCGTTAAGTCTGTAGACGTGATAACGTTCTGAGACATATTTTGTTTCTCCTTATACTGGTTGTCGGTTATCAGTTGTCAGTTATCGGTTATCAGTTAAAGATAGGGCTATTTATGGTAGATTTTAGAATTACTTATACATGTGAATAATATCCTCAATGGACTTTTCTGGGTGATATTCACGCTTTCGTTTAATATTGGCGAAATCATGTTCAACCGGATTATAATCAGGTGAATAAGGGGGTAAAAACA
>JAJEIP010000023.1 GCA_022827885.1 Candidatus Poribacteria bacterium | reverse complement strand
AACCTGAAGGTGTCCAGTCACGTGCAAGCCGTGGTCGATTACTTCGGTCCCACAGACTTCCTTCAGATGGACACGCAACGTCTGCCAGATGGACTCGTGCATGATGCACCTGACTCGCCAGAGTCTCAATTGGTAGGAGGTCCCATCCAAGAGCATAAGGATCGGGTCGCGAGGGCAAATCCAATCACCTATGTATCCAAAGACGATTGTCCCTTTCTGATTATCCATGGGGATCAAGACAAACTTGTTCCCTACCAGCAGAGCGTTTTATTGAAGGACGCATTGGAAGGGGCGGGTGTACCGGTTACGTTATACAGAGTGGAAGGTGGAGGACACGGCTGGTTCAAAGATCCAAAGGTTCCAACATTAACGAAAGCGTTCCTTGAAAAACATTTGAAACCATAGCGAAACGTCCATTTCATGAACGCATCAGTCGTGTTATCGAACGTGAGCGCCTTCCGTGATAGTAATTATCTGGTTCGGTGCGACATCTCGAATTATGTCGACGATGCCGCTGGGCCATCTCGCTTCAATGCGGTCGATGTGCTTGTGCACACCAATTCCAAAATGGAGACGTAAGTCGTTTTGAGAGAGATAGCCAGAGCCACCCCGCACTTCGTCAATTTGGATGAGAGTGTCGGTTTGAATTTTTACCCGTGTACCGATGCCTGCGCGATTACTCCGTGTCCCAATCGTGTGAATCAGAATCCAATTTCCCTGAATTTCACTATCGTTACGAAGAAGCTGAGGGGTATCATTGGCATTACAGATCAGCACGTCCAAATCGCCATCATTGTCGTAATCCCCTGTAGCGATTCCCCGACTCACCTTACGGGACCGTAAACCGGTTCCAGTCTTCACCGATTCATTAACGAAGTATCCCTGTCCATTGTTAATCAATAGATGGTTGTGTTGCGGATAGGTCGTTGTATCGTCGTATTGTTCGATCGTGTCTTGGAGATGACCGTTGGCGATGAGGAGGTCTTTATCCCCATCGTTGTCCACATCGAAAAAATCGACACCCCAGCCAACATAAGGAACGCTGTCAGCCATACCCGCAACGAATGATACGTCGGTGAAAAAGTTAGCGTTATCGTTGCGATAGAGGGCATTGGGCTGTTGTTGATAGTTAATGGCGATGAGGTCTAACAACCCATCATTGTCATAATCCCCAAAATCGACGCCCATTGTTCCTTGGACGTTCCCGTTTTCATCGGCTTCCACACCCGCCATCCAACCGACGTTTGTAAATGTGCCATCCCCCCTATTTTGATAGAGAAAATTCTCCCCAGCATCGTTGCCAACATAACAATCCGCATCGCCATCATTGTCATAATCCCCGAACACGACTCCCATCCCTTTTCCACCTTCATTATAGACACCGGCGATCGTGGTAACATCAGTAAATGTTCCATCACCGTTATTGCGATATAAGGTGTCTGGCGCGCCCTCAAAACTTTCGGGTGGACAGTATGCCGCTATACCTTTTTGCGTGCAGTTGGTATGGGTTTCAAAGTGGAAGTCGATGTAGTTAGTGACGTACAAATCAACAAAGCCATCATTATCATAGTCAGCAAAAGCACACCCAAGACTCCAACGACTATCGCCAACGCCGGCATGCTGCGTGACATCCGTGAAAGTGCTGTCCCCGTTATTTCGGTAAAGCACATTCGCGCCAAAATTCGTCACGTATAAATCCAGATTGCCATCGTTGTCATAGTCTCCGACAGCGCAACCCCCACCATAGCCAGTATCTCCAACGCCTGCCTGTTCGGTGACATCTGTGAAAGTGCTGTCCCCATTGTTACGATAGAGCCTATTCGTTGGTGATTGGGGTGCGCGAAAGCCGGGTAAATCCGCACCGTTAACAAAATATATATCGATCCATCCATCCCCGTCATAATCAAAGAAGGCAGCACCGGATCCAACGGTCTCCAGAAAATACCGTTGACCGCTTCTACCATCAATGTGATGAAACTGGAGTCCTGCTGCCGTTGTGATGTCCGTAAATGAGATTTTACCTTCAGCATGCACCCAGTAGGGTGTGTTAATCAAGCAGGTTATGAGAAATAGAAAACTTGTGTATCGCATCCCAAATCAGTCCGACGCTCTCTTTTTTTCTTGACGCACTTGCTGGAGGTATTCCTGAGTCTGTTTGTTATTTGGTGCTAATTTAAGAGCCTTCTGAAAGGTGACTTCAGCCTGGCTATAATCTTTCATAGCGAGATAGATTGCGCCCAGCATATTGAAACTTTGCACGTTTGGCATCGTTTCGGTTGCTTTTTGGGCGAGTTGGCGGGCGATTTCCAGATGCTGTGCGGATTCCTTTGGCTGTTCATACTGTCGATACAGTAAACCGAGCCTTAGATGCCCTTTCGTATACGCCGAATTAACGCCGACAGCAGTTTTGTAGACGGGAATCGCCTTCCTGCCCTGTTGATGCCGAATATAGAGTGAGGCGATTTCATCGTAAGCCTCCATCAGAAAGGCATCTTTGAGAATAACCGTTTTATACTGCTCAAACGCTTTCTCGGGTTGGTTATGTTCTGCATAGATTTTCGCAAGTGCCATATAACCATCAGGATCACTCGGTTCTTCACGAATTTTTCCCTGTGCTGCCTCAAAGGCATCTTGAAATTCGCGGATCTCCTGTGCAATTTCGTGTTGATGTCTTGCCGCTTCGACCTGTCCGATACGAAAATAGCAACGCGCGAGATTATGGTGCAGCGCGAGATCACCTGTCCGGTGCGGCATCACATGCTCGTATTCGCTAACCGCTTTTTCATACTCACCCATCTGCTGATAGAGGAAGCCGAGTTCAAATCTTGCTGGCGTGTAATCGGTATCCATTGCCAACGCCTGCTGAAAGTCTGTGATTGCCTTATCATACTCGCCCTGTTTGGTGTAGATGATTCCACGATTGCAGTATATCCCTGGTGACTGTAACTTCAGTTCAATAGCCCGTGTATACGTTTCCAGCGCGGCATTAAACTTGAGCTGGGTGTAATAGATATTTCCCAACCCAAGATATGCTTGCGGTGACTTGGGGTCTAATTGGATGGCTTTTTGATAGCGAGAAATAGCTTGTGGAACTTGATTCTCAGTCCAAAGTAACGCAGCTAAATTGGAATGCAGCCAACTGAGGTGTGGATTGATGTCGATTGCCTGCTTATAATGTTCGATCGCTTCTGTGTTTTGCCCACGTTTTGAAAGCAAGATTCCCATCACGGCGTGTGCTTGCAGGAGATGATTGTTGCGTGCCAAGGCTTTTTGGAAGACCTCAATAGCGTCATCTATCCTGCCTGTTTTCCAGTAGATCACACCCATGCCGCTATACGCCTCGGCAAAATCCGCGTCCAGTTGTAAGACCTTCTGATATTCATGAAGTGCCTCATCAAAGCGTTGCTGGTTGGCAAATGTCTCCGCCTGCCGATAGTGCCATATTAAAGGGTCAGGGGGTTGGGCACTCGCCACAAAACAGCAGTAGACCAAGATAAGAGCACCTTGAAATAGATATCTCATCACTTAAGTTGCTTTTATAAATAAGCATCAATCGATGTATCAGGCTTTTCGCCCTCATAGATGGTGAAGAACCCCTTGGTCCTATCTATGAAGGCGAAAGCAAAATAACGCAAAAGGTATCGCGGTTAATTTGGGACTATTTATAGCCGTTCTTAATCTTACCCCACGTCACTGGCAATTTGCCCGTTGGATCGACAGACGTTGCGCTGCCGATAACCTCGTTGGAGATGATAAGATCGCCGAGTACACCGGGGCTGTTATCGTTTTCAAAATCACTCGACCAAGCGACTGCACCGCCAAGCGGGGCAGCGTATGTGCCGGGAGCATCCCCGTCGATGTCTGTGATTGTGATGTCAAACCCAATGACCAAGCCGTCCGTCGGCTCAAGGGCTGCACCAAAAAACGGCTCAAAAATCGACCAAGGCAGACGCATTTCAGCAGCATAACCGCTTCCCGTTTTCTGACCTGCGACGTGTCCATTGGCAGGTTCACCTAACTCTGGATCACGCCCCGCACTCAACGATTGTGACCACGCGCCACTTGTCCCCTCAGTCGTTACGGGCCCAAATATCCAATAGTGGTCGTCGGCTTCATAACTACTGTTATCCGCGACGTGTTTCGTTTCAAATGCATGATGGGGAAATTCAAAGACTGGCGCATCGTGTTTGGTGTCAAAAAGCAACCATATTCCGTCAATGTCCCCATCCCGAGAAGCGAGATCGTTGGCGTAAGCGTGATGCGTATCGTCGGTGATATCGAACGCAAAATAGAGGTAGTCGTCATCCCATAGGGTTGCCCAACGTGCCAGAAAATCGTCATCGCCATCGAATTTGCCGCGACTGACACGGAGCCCACCATCATTTGTATCGCTACCCGCACCGCCGCCGGGGATAATTTGATACCACTCTTGGTTATGTTTCGGATCGCGT
The DNA here is from genome assembly GCA_022827885.1 of Candidatus Poribacteria bacterium. Lineage (GTDB taxonomy): Bacteria > Poribacteria > WGA-4E > WGA-4E > WGA-3G > WGA-3G. The sequence goes on along the minus strand of JAJEIP010000023.1, from coordinate 7,959 downwards.
GGGTCTACAACAATATCTTGCAGGGGTGAAGATTCTTGGAATGCTGCGTCCCACTCCGCCTCATCCATCATTCCATCAATCGTGATAGGCGTTTCAGTTTTTTTCGATGTTACCTCACCGCCTGAATGTGCCATCACCGATAACGTAGAGAGGACAAACAAAAGGCAGCAGAAGATGGAAAAAACTGTACTGGCTTTCACAGAGAACAAATTCCTTTGAAAAAACATTGTGAATCTCCTATTGATACTCTTTGCCGTAGAAAGCAAAGATGCGTTTGTTTTCTTGTAGAAATATGCTTAGGGTGTAGATTCTCAAGCAATAGGTATATAAGTAATTCAGACAAAAACTCGCCGACGAAGATATGAATTAACGTTTCAATGCGACCGAAACTCCATCTCGGAGCGGGATGATCGTCGTGAATACATCAGGCGAACTGTAGAGAAGACGTGTCACTTCCTTAACTCCGATTGTTGCTGCATAAAACCATTGTTCCTGTTCGTTAAGCTCCTCTGGCGGATCACCGGGCTCCTGCGTGACGACGCGCCCGCCCCAGATCATGTTGTCCGTAATAAACAGGCCGCCACTTTTGAGTCGTGGGATCGCCTTGCGGAAGGCTTCGGGATATCCATCTTTGTCGATATCGTTATAGATGATGTCAAACTCACCCTCGGTTTCGTCGATGATTTCAAGTGCGTTGCCGACGCGATAGTCAATGCGATCAGCGATACCACCGCGAGCGAGGTAACCCGCTGCGCGATTGGCGTTCTCCTGTGAACCGTCCGTACAGATGATAGACGCCTCCGGTTTTTGCAATGCCTTCGCCATCCAATACGCCGAATAGCCGAAGCCAGATCCCATCTCGAAAATCCGAGTTGGATTCGTCAGCAACACCAATTGGTGCAAGACACGCCCAACGAGCGGTCCTACGATTGGAAAACGGTTTGCTCGCGCGTGTGCCTCCATTTCCGTTAGGACTTCATCGCGTTCAGGTATGATGTCGAGTAAGTAGTCATCAATTGAGGGATGAAGAATATCCAAACGTTGCATAAATGTCTCCTATTTTCAAGTCTGTGCTTCTCTCTGCCACCGTTCGAGCGGGTGTTCGCGTGGCGTAAGCGGCATAGGAATTCGCTTCCCCTGACGATGCGATTCCCATGTTGCATGAATCATTTCAAGGCAATCGCGACCATCCCTGCCACTCGCGAACGGATCTCGGTCTTCTTCAATAGCTTCAATAAGGTCGCGTAGCATGAGACGTTGCAATAGTAACCGTATCGATCCCTTGTCTCGTGGATTTCCTTGCTCGTCCAAGTCTTCGGCGGATAGATGCACGGGTTCCCACGCTTCTGCGGGTGTCTTATGTTGTCCTTTGTGGATAAACATAGTTGTACCGACACTCTCTCGGATAGCGATTCTGCCTTCGGTGCCGACGATGTCAATACCGTAGGCGTTATCGTTTGTTTCTGGTTGCGCAAGGAACTGCACATCGGCATGGATACCATTCTTGAAGCGGAACGCGGCGTGTCCGCGTTCACCGAGCACAAGTCCAGCGTCCCGATCAAACGCGTGGACCTCTTGGGTGTGTTTGATGTCATCAACGGTTGACTCGCGCCCATCCATTTGCACGAGGTGTGCGTGTGTCCACTCGACATCGCCAGCGAAGAGACGCAACCAATCGTAGAGATGGGTGCCCATCTCCATCAACGAGTTACCCACCTTGCGTCCACCTTTGTCAGTTGCCTTCAGCAACACAACATCGCCGATTTCACCTTTTTCAATCAGCGATAGAACGTGACGATTATAGGGACTGGCGCGTTTAATGTGGTTAATGGCAAACTTGACCTGATACTGGTCGCAGGTTTCGACCATTTCATCGGCTTCAATAAGGTTGAGGGCAGTCGGCTTTTCACAGAAGACGTGGACACCCCGTTGTGCCGCGGCGATTGTTGGTGCGTGGTGCATCGGTGCCTGCGTTGGGACGATGACGATGTCGGGTTGTGCTTCGTCAAGCATCTTTTCGTAGTCGTCATAGATGGCCTTGACGCTGAATCGTTCGCTCCAGGCTTTTGCGCGTTCTGGATTAATTTCCGCACCGGCGACGAGTTCACAGTTGGTCTCTAACTGCACCGCCTCGGCATGGGCTCCACCCATGCCCCCTAAGCCGATGATTGCAATACGGTAGTCGTTCATGTGTATCTCCAAGTTTGCCAAAGAGAGTATGCTAATTTACACCTATCATAGCAACATCAAAGTCAGAAGGCAAGAAAAAATTGAAGAAAGTGTTGTTGATATAGTTGAATATAGGAAAAGATTAATTATAATTTTGAACGACTGAAGATCAAAATCCAAACCAACAATCTCATGAATAGGGAATAAAACAATGACAAAAGAACGAATTCAAATCTTAATTGATACTTCACGTGATACCGGCTGGTCAGACGGATTGATACGAATTGAGCCAGATAGCATCTATCATACCACTAACAACCGTGATTATCTCAATGAAGCCGTGCTAAAAAACTACGATGTACTGACGATTTGCAGCAATACATCGTTAAAACATACCGATGCGGAGCTCCGACTTATCCAAGAGTTTGTAGAAAACGGCGGTGGACTCCTTTTGGCTTCCAGCACAAGTCGATTCGAGCGAGATGTCCGTGAACCGATCTCAGAATTGGGGATTAATCACGTCGCAGCTCTCTTCGGTGCACGGTTCCTTCCATTACTCGGAGAACAAGGAGAAATGGACATCGACGCGAATCCGTTGCGTGGCTATACAAAGAAGAATCTTCGCTTCACTGACCACGAAGTTGTCGATGGATTGGGAATCGATGACCTCGGTCTCACGCATTGCGGTATCCTTGACATTCCCGCGGACGGTAACGTTTTCCTTGAACACAGCGAGACAGGAGAACCCGTTGGGACATGCCTCCATTTCGGATCAGGACGCATCTTGTTGATTAACACACAACTCTTTCAAACCGAAAAGCACTCTGTATCTCAGAAATTCATCGATTGGCTGGGAATCAATCGCGAAGAAACACCCCAGCAAAAACCCTCTTTCGCAACGGGTAATCAAGCGATTCCTGATGAAATTCCGATTGAGGAACAGGTCAAACAGGACGGAAAGATCAAGATTTTCTATACGCACTTCGTTGAGGACCGTGTGGATACCTGTATGGCTTATGCCAAAAAACTGGCGAAAGAGATGCTCGCGAAATTCCCTGAAGGTGAGAAAATTGAGTGGGAAATCGATCTGACCCCGTCATGTGTTCATGAATATGATGTCGGTTGGACGAACGCTTCGGTAATGACAATTGGGGCATGCGTCAGTCTTCCGAGACTCGCTTATTCGCTTGGTGTTGAGGCGAGTGAGCTGCTCGCCCACAAAACGCCATTTGGAAAGGTGACTGAGCTTATTTTTGATGGAGAGGGACTCCCGTTTTTCTTCGGTATCTGGGCAATGGAATTGCTCGGATTTGAACCAGAGGCGGCAGAGATGCTCGACGAAGCTGACCGGCAATTTCGTGAAAACACCCAAACGGAGGAATTCATTGACCTCGCAATGATTTACGAGCAACGATATCGCAAACCGATCTGGATACTGAAGGCACTACTTGAGAAATATGGGGACGACTTGTTCGTCCGACTCGCCGAAGTGTTGTCGGAAAAACCAAGCGACACAGAAAAGAACATGCCGGACACAACCTTCTCATCGGTGGATAGACTCATCTATTACCTCAGCCGAGCGGTAAGTGAAGACCTGTTTCCATGGTTTGAGGAAATTGGTACGACTGTCCATCCGCTCCCACTGTTGCCGAATGACAGCGACGAATTTGTGACGGAAGTCCGTAAATACCTCAATGGAGTGATTCGCTACACAACCGCAGACACAAGCGACAGAATCGATGCACTTGACAGTCTTCTCGAAATCGCTGACGAATCTGCGCATACGATTTCGGGGTTAGTTGCTAAACTGGACGCGTTAGACAGATATGAACGACTGACTGCCGCGACAAAACTCATCAACAGTTGTGATGAGCGGGCAGTGAAAGTGCTTGAAGAGCTGACAATCGAAACGGGAGATGATGGACTTGTGGCGATGGCGGTCTTGATGTTGGTTCGTAGCGGTCGTGCGGAGGGAACTGTGGATCGGCTCGTAGAGATCGCACCACATCAGGATTACAGATACCAACTCGAAACCGGATACCTCCTTGCCAAAATCGACCATCCAGCTGCCGAAGTGTTCTCTTATGAAGAACTCACGGACGAAAATGGCACACCTCTCCTAACGATGGATATCAAACGCAATAAGCGTAATAAGGACTTATATCTCTATCCGATCGTTGAGGGTTATCGCGTTGCCACTTGCGAGTCAACGTTCCATACACACCATTTTCCTTACAACACGCATGTTTCCGGTACTTACGTAAGCTGGGTGCATACTAAGCCGAAATATCGCAGGAGAGGATTGTCACGGTGGATATTCGGTGCGTCAATGTCGCATGAACTGGTCCGCCAGCACTCTTGTGCCTCTCTTCACACCGGCACGGGCAACACCGCTCATGGAATGTACAGGAGTTTTGGGTTCGTTGATGGGTTATTAGGGGGAAGTTTCATCAAAACGTTACGGCATGAACAGGCAAAAATAATCGAAGGCTTAGTCGTCCGACCTTATACGCCTGGGGATGAAGTCGCGATGGCAAGGGTACTCAATTCATTCTATGCTGACCAGATGGAGCGCAGACCGGGACGCGCCGAAAGGCGAAGAACAACGGAAACCCTATTGATTTATCTGGCAGAGAAGGATAGCGAGTTACTGGGGTATGTACAAGCACAATGCTTTGAGAAGGAAAAGAATGTCTCAATCACTGAATTTTGTCTTAAATCCCAATCCTCTGAAGGTTCCACACACCCAGAAGGTTTTCTTGCGGAAGTTGGTACTGCCATGCTATGTGCCTTGCATAACGAATTAGTGAAACGTGAATACAAAAAGATAGACTGGCGTCCAGAAGGAGAGGCGGAAAAGCATTACGTCAGAACGCTGTTCCACAATTTTGGGTACATGTCAACAGATCCAGATTGGACGTGGATGTTCAAGATCTTCAATTTGCCGATGCTACTTGGCGAACTCTCTCCACTGCTTTCCAAACGACTGAACGAGAGCGATGATTACAAAGGTTGGCAAGGAACAATCGGCATCAAAGGTTCGGAACATTGGGCAAGTCTTACCATCAAAAATGACGAAATCCAGGTATCAGAAGAAGTCTCAGAAGGTGTTGGAATTTGTCTCTCTACAGACGATGACACGATCACCCGGTTCATTTTGGGGGTCGTCTCACCTTATGCAGCGTATCTACAGAATCAGTTACACATTACACCAACAGTCAACGAGTCGGTAATAGGTCTGTTGAGAACGCTTTTCCCTTCACGCCATTAGAAACCTATCATCGCTCGAACAAAGGTTGTATTACTGGTCGTCCGTTGAAACAGATGCGTGGTTCTACGGTGACCTGAAAGAATCACGATATAGAAACCGAGCCAACTGCCTCTGTTAATAGTTTGGATTTCAAAAATACGTGTTCGCAGATCAGGACGGTATAAGTTCGGAACGTCAGTGTCATCTGAGAAAGTTTGTAGGTAGTTCTTGAAGTTTTTATCCCGGTTGGAAAACTTCCGGTATTGGAAGCCGCCGATGATATTTAATCTTGGTGTAAACTGATAATCAAAACGGACCCCAAGAATATCCTCCCGACTTCGACGATTGAACCGCAAATATTCAATGGGTTCATCGTCAGTAGGGAGGAACAGTGCTGGGTTGAGTGTCTTTGGAATTTCCTTAGCACTTCGATCAAAAGCGCGGTCCCAGACGTACTTAATCATAGGTGTTAGGGTTAAATCTTCAACAATTTTGTGGACATAAGGGAGATTCGCAAATGGTATTTCGTATTTCGCCTTCAGAATCGTGAGTTGATTACGGATGTTCCGTCCAGGGTAACGGCGTTTTTTCCAATTCGTGTCGTCGTAGATTAAACCGGTGTCCGTCGGGTCGAGTGCGTTAATGCCGTGATCGGGATAGAACGGGTATACACGTCCCCTGTCGCCAATTTGGACCTGTTCAATTGGGACCATAAAGTCAACGCGTTCATCGGATTCAAAGTTCTTTGATATCGGGTCGTATTCAATATCCGTGAAAAGTGCCTTCTCTTTCTCCTGTTCAAACTGTTTTTGCATGTGAACCAGAAATTTGGCTTCAAGTGTCAAGTTCCGCACCGCGGTATAGAGGCATTGAAACGTTGTTGTATTCACCCGCGCGTTGTAAAAATCAAGCTCGTCATTAATGCGAATCGGCTCCAATTCTCCAACAGGCAAAGCGATTGCGTAATCCGGAATATCATCATGGACTCGGACGAACCAATTTTGGAAGTGAAAACTCCCAAAATCGAGGATGCTGCGTTTATAGGTGATATGTATGTATTTGGAGTTATTCTTCCGTCGACTTGAAATTTCAGTTTCATTTAACCAACCCACTTGAACAACAAAGTTATCGAGCAGATCGTATTTTGCTTTAAGGTGATACCCTTGACGGTCTATACCGTATTCGTACTCCGGTTCAAGGTCATCCTCAATTCGATCAACAATGCCGTTATTATTCAGATCGATACCATTGGTAAATACAGGTGGGTCGGCTTCAAAAATAAGAAAATCTTCTTGGAAGTCTAATACCCCGTTCTGGTCTCGGTCATCAGCGCGTGGAATTACGCCATCAAAGTCGGCAATGCCATCGGGCCAGTCATCTCCATCATCGTCATCCTCAATCAATGTATAATTGGCAGTGTCCCATGGAGTTTGTTCTGCCGGGATTCGTTCTTCCAAGGGTCTATCTCGCCTGCCGCGTTCAAGCGTGTAAATTTGACCACGATTCGGATGGGCACCGAAATTTAGGTAGTTGGTTGTGTAGCCTGGGTCAATATGATACAAGACGGCTTCTAAGTGGAGTTTGTCAAAGCGAGACTTAAGTTGGACGAACCAGGCGGTTTCTCTACCGAGTTTTCCGTTGCCATCTTCATCTGTGCCGTCACCCCCTAAAAAAGCCTCAAAACGTTCGCCCTCGGTTTCCGAATATGTCGGGACCCCATTTGCATCCACTGGGAGTTGGCTGCCGAGATCAATAGTGACACCTGTTTCTTCTTCACCATCGGGCAGCTGAAGCGTGGTTTTGGTTCGACTAAAGCCGACTTTATGCTTCGGGATAGTGGGATACTGTTTGTATTTACCGTTAATAGAGTAGTGTGCCCTGATGAAAACATTACTGACAGTTCCCTCAAGGTCAAGTCCATAGAGAGTCGCAGCACGTGCAGCACCATAGCGGTATCGGACTTTCCGAGGTCTCCCTTCACCCTTCCATTGTGTGGGATTGTCTACAAGTTTTTTCCTGTCTTTGATGTAATCCGGGGATTGACCGTAATTCCCCGGTGCCTGAATTATGTCGCGATACGGCATCTGAATGCGGCCATCTGTCGTTTTAATCCACTCCTGTAGGTCGGGGTTTTCCTCGGCTCTATTCGCTTCGCTAAAGCCAATAACCGCTATATTGTAATCGCCTGCAACAACCATATCAAATACAATGGATTTAACTGTTCGTGGGTCAATGTTAATCTTCTCATCCGTCAGAATAAGATCATATTTCATTTTATTGAAACCGGTGACAATTTTCCACTTCCTGTCAACGGAATCTCGGATTTCGGAAGTACCTCCGCTATGATCAACCGGTACGAGTTCGTCAGCAAAGACCTCGAATTGGTGCGTTACTTCGGGGAGAAGCTCGGGTTCAATGCCTTCCGCTATAGCGGCAGCGGGTAATTTGTGAAGTGATTGTGTAACGATAGTTATCTTCATGCGCTTGAAAGCAGCACCGACACCCTCTTGGCTATGATCCCTATGTAAATTAGGATCATA
>JAJEIP010000070.1 GCA_022827885.1 Candidatus Poribacteria bacterium | reverse complement strand
ACCTATGTGAACCATCTCGGTTTTGCTGTTGATGATGCTGAAGGTATCAGGGAACGCTTGCTAACTGCTGGATATAAGGAGGGTTACAAAGTCGAACCCCATCCCTACCGAAGACGGATCTATTTCATTGATGCAGATGGTTTTGAATGGGAGTTCGTCGAGTACTTCACGGAGGATCCAGCGAAACGGAACGATTATTCACAGTAAAAATAAATTGCGTTCGGGACATCAGGCATTTTAAAACTTGTAAGGCTAAAGCGTGGTGATTGCCTTACAAGTTTTTTAGGGCATTACCGGATGTTCCATCAGGCTTCATCAATAGACCAGGTGCAGTTGATATGACTGTCCTTGTAAAATTGCTGGAGTGCCGGCTTGTCAAACCACAACTGCATCTCTTTGCTAACAATATGACCCACGCTGCTCACCTTGAGGTAAAGACCCCCGGCTGTCCATCCGGGCATGATGTCATACCGTCCGATTTGCGCAGCATAGATACTGAGCAGTGCCAAAGGTTCCATCGCATCGAGATTTGCCGTCCTATGGGTATCCTGCAGCAGTGCAGCCACGCTTTTCCCTTCATGTCCCTCTTGTAATTCCGGTTTATCCATCACCTGGCTGTGAAGGATAAAGTCATCTTCGAGCGTGAAAAGTCCGCTATCGGTATGTTGTCTCCCTTGAAGTAGATTGTCTCCTATCCGCGCCGCCATCGCCAGAAATTCTGCCTTCGGCTCTACCCGATACAGATCCACCAGCGCGAAGATATAGGCGGGTTCCAAAGCAGTTGTGTCAAAATTCAACGACGGTGGCGAGTCCTTATCAGCACTGATGTCACCAATGTCAAAGGCTTTAAATAGGGTGCGTAAGTAGTCTCTGAACTCACTCCTGCCCCCAGAAACCCGATACCCACGCGCGCAAACAGAGGTAAAGAGCGGCGTGATGTTTTGCGGCAGAAATGCGCCACCCTCCTTCGCACCAAAATAGAGTTTCTCTATCCTGAAAGGTCCCTTTATCCGAAAACCCGTCAGATCCGTCCCATCAATGACAATGCTTTTCAGCGTATTGTTTGTCGGATCGTAGGAGGCATTGAGGAAACCGATAATGTGTTCCTCAACCGCCGCTTTGATGTGTGCCATTTCGCCGATGCGACCATACTTTTCGGCATTCTCTACGATTGTCAGCATTCCCATCATTTGTGTAATCGTGTGATTCAACTGATTGCCCACATAGACGCTCGGTTCGGTCGCCTGCGGATATTTTCTGCCGAATACGTTAAGCCCGCGTTTGGAAATTTGCGGATGAACGAGATTGGGCCAGATGCCCGTCTCTGGATCCCGCTGCTGTATAATCAGATTTAAGAGGCGTTCCCCCCAAATCCGCGGTGCCTCCTCCTGCTTTTGATACCCTAAACTGTAAGCGGCGTAAGCCAGATCCAACGCCACACTGATAAACGAGAGATCCTCACTGATTTCGGGCGCCTTGTATCCGTCCCACGGTCTGTTCCAAGTATTGGCATGATCGACCCGCTTTCTGAAATCACCATGGCGGTTGTAGTGTAGGGCATCCCAATCCTTGATATTCGCTTCCCAAATCCCCTTCATCAGCATCTCGCCGCGTTCGGGATTCACCGCTCTCAGCAATTCCCAGTAGGGGTATACGTCCTCTATTTCGTGGACGACACCCTTCATGCCGTATCTATTCCGAGTTACCAAGTCCACATAACCGTGTCCGCCCCAATGCAGAACGCCACTCTCTGGATACCAGTAGTGGTTGAACATGTATTCAGCGGCTGCTCCCGCGGCACCGATGTATGTGTCGTCTCCAGTGAACTGGCTTAAGGACGCCAACAGCCGCATCAGGTTCTGCTGATTTTGAAAGAAACTCCAGACCGCCGGTTTCGGCTCGGTGCCTGTGCGATGGGATGTCATAGATCTGGGTGCCTTCAAAGGGTCGGTATGAAGGCAATCGGCAAAGAGTGGCATGTCTTTACCGCTGTATCTATCTCTCCCGTGTTGTATCGCTGTCTCTGCGAAGAGACTCGCCGCTTTTAAAAAGCGATTGCCATCTATTTCGTCGGAACACAATCGGTCTCTACCAATCCATCTGTCCAATCTATTTGCGTTCATACCCCCTCCATATTACTTTTTTCTATGCTTCCTTGCCTCCATGTGATAACTGCACATCCGACTACAGCAAAGCCGAAGAACGTAAACGGCATCTGCCACAGCAGAAAACTCATGTGTATATGAATATATGAATGTGCCTTGAAGAGGACATACCACGATAAAGGTGCCAGCATTGAAAACCACGTCGTCCAGATTAATGCAATAGAATGCCGTCGTCGCTCTGATAGTATCTTTGTGCTACGCAAAAACAGCACCACAGACATCACCATAAAAAGCACGATGAGGTAACCGTAACGGACTTTCAATAGGAAATCAGAGACAAAGGTGTTCGTGTTGGATAGATAGGTGTTGAGATCGAAGAAAATACCGTTCACGTAAGTGACGACCACCCCTACCGTCCCGGCTTCAAGGCTGGCGGCATATACAGCCGGATAGTCTTGAACCTCTCCATACGTGCGCTTACCAAAAGACCAGATCACATGCGCAACCCCGTCCATAAACCCACCCTTTACAGCACCGATCTGGAAACATAACAGGATGAGACTCAAAAAAATTGCGACGCCTGAACCGAGTCCCGCTGCAAGTGCCCACTTCAGGTATTGATGCCCACGCCACCTGTCGAGGACAGCATAATAGATACACGGCGTTACCATCATCAATAGGGTGGTCGTAATATACTCGAAGCCGTTGATGAAACACTTAATGAGCACTGCCGTGAAGATCAGGATACCAAACCGAATGAACTGACGGTTCGTGGGGACGCTGTGGCGTTTCAGGAGCCACATGACGACAAGCATCGGCAGGTAGAATGCCCATAGGCTCCACCAAAGATTCTTACCGAAGACCGTCAACCATTGAGAAAGCACCCCCGAACCCACGACGAGGATCGCGACCCACCCGCCAAATTCTTCATAGAACCAGTTTACGATAAAGGTCAATGCGATCGCTGAAAGCAAAGCCGTCAACACATAGAATGCCCACAACTTGATTTCAGGCGATACAGGAATGCATCTATCGAGGAGACTGAAAACCATGCCTTGTCCGCCAGTTTGTGACATGTAGGGCGAGAATTTATCAAAGGAACCCCTGTTGAGATAGGCTGCATATTGATTGTCAATCTGGTTTTCGGATATCCAGTCCTGCTGAATACTCGTCGTAATGCCTGCACCTGTCAGACCGCCTACCGAGAAGATGCCATCTTGACGAGATTTGACCATCCTTCCGATAATAAGGCTTTCAGTGTCCCGCTGATGCGTATCAAACCATTCCTGTTCCGCGACGTGCCATAGGTTAGAGAGAAACCCGAAGAATAGGAGTCCGATGGAGAGTGCCCATAAGGCTATCTTCCGTGCGAGTGCCGATTGACTGAGGTGTTTAAGCTGCATCGTAAACATATTGCTATGTTACCACGGCTCTCTCCTTTTAGCAAGCCGAAGAAAGTGGAGGGAAAAAACAAAAAATCACATCTTATCCGATATATGCTATAATCTGGAGAAATCACCTTATCGTTTGCTACTGAACTATAATTGATATGACATGTCTTTATCATGGCACATCACAGAAATCATGAAAATCACTGGTCAAAAAGGGCGTTAATTGTCGGCATCGTCTTAGCTGTTTTAGAATGTTTAATCGCGCCCTACAACGATTTTGTCATTCGGAACACCTTTCTGGCAGGGGGGCATTTTCCGCTTGCCCCATTTTTTGCCCTGACCGTCTTGGCGCTGGTTGTGAATGCCGTCCTAAGATGCCTACATCCGAAACTCGCGTTCTCCGCGCAAGAACTCGTCGTTATCTGGTGTATCATGATTGCCGTCGCCGGGATCCCCTCATCGGGAATGATGCGCGACGCATTGTCCGCTTTCGCCGCTTACCACTATTTCGCAACCCCAGAGAACGAGTGGCGATCCCTCTTCTTTCAATACATCCCCGAATGGCGTGTCGTGCGAGATGAGACCGCGATTGGTGCCTTCTATGAAGGCGTGTCCGTCGGCGAGCGGATCCCTTGGGGCGCGTGGCTGAAACCGCTCTCCGTGTGGGCGTTGTATGTCTTTACTGCCTATTTCGTCATGGCGTGCCTCGCGGTGATCCTCCGTAAACAGTGGATCGAATATGAGAAATGCACATTTCCGCTCGTCCAATTGCCTGTAGAACTCTCCGTCCATCGGTCAGGCATTGTCAATTCATTCTTCAAAAGCAGAAAGATGTGGCTCGGCTTCGCGATACCGGCGTTCATCCATACCCTAAACGGACTGCAAGCGTATTTCCCGACCCTTCCACACATCCCCGTCCGGTTTTGGCTCGATCCGTTTCTCGTCGGTAGACCCCTCAACGCCCTAAGACCCTTTCAGATTGTCGTGCTGATGTCCATGATCGGATTCAGTTACCTGCTCACACTTGAAGTCGCCTTCAGCCTCTGGTTTTTCTTCCTGTTTTTCAAACTCCAATGTCTCGTCGGCAGTATGCTCGGTTTCCTCATAACGAAGGGTCCGGGTGTAAAATGGACGGCGTATTCGTTCAGCGCGGCGCAGGAAGCCGGTGCGTGTCTCACGCTTGGCGGGTTCGCACTCTTCAAGGCGCGGCGACACATCAAGCAACTGTTCTTAAGCGGTTTTGGACGCAGTGCTCCGCAATCGGATGTCCAAGGGGAACCGATGCCCGCTGGACTCACAGTTATAGGGCTAATCGGGGGCTTACTCCTCTGGGTATACCTGAGCGTCCTGATGGGAATGTCACTGGTATTCGCCATCCTCTTTGTGATCTTCTCGGTCGGTGTGTTTGTCGCCTTGACATGGCAGATTATCAACGGCGGTATCCCTTTCATCAATCCCTCATTTTCACCGCAAAGCTTCTTCCTCACAACGCTTGGCACCGCACGGATGACCCCTTCAACAACAACGTGGCTGTTCATGCAGCCCACCGGCTTAACCTCGCACCTCAGAGAGTTTATGATGCCGAATGTGATGAATGGACTCAAGGCAGCGGATACCGTGAAAGCCAACCGGCGTAAACTCCTCATAGCGATGGGAGTGGCAATGGTGCTCGGGTTGCTCGTCTCATATTATTCCGTGCTGAAAGTCAGCTACCAACACGGGGCGTTACACGTGCATACAGGGGGCAGCGGCGGGGTCCGCTGGTTGAGTGCCGTCCTTAACAGTCCGCCGATGGGAACGGACTGGACGAATACCGGTTTTACACTTTTCGGCAGTGCCTTTACAATGGGATTGATGTGGATGCGGAAAGTTTTCGTCTGGTGGCCGATTCATCCGATCGGATACACGATGCTCAGCTCGTGGGCATCGTTTAAATTATGGTTCTCTATCCTCCTCGGTTATCTCCTGAAATACGGGATTGTGAAATACGGCGGACTCAAAGCCTATAGAGACGCGCGTCCCCTGTTTCTCGGATTAATCCTCGGTGAGATGACCTGCGCCGGACTCTGGTCGATCGTTGGAATGCTAACCGGGGTCCAAACCGGCTATCGCATCTTACTGGATTGAGATATTAGGACTTACGCCTTGTTCTTTTGTAGCACAAATTGTATGAAGTTTCAGAAAATATTTCGGTAATTTGATATTTTCCCCAGACCCGGTAGGTGCGGTTTCTAACCGCACCGGATTCGTTAGGAAATTACCGCATTAATAAATTAATCTTCATTTATAGTGAATGCTAAAAATAAATGGACACTTTCCGCTCCCGGTAGGTGCGGTTTCCTAACCGCACCGACTCCGAAGTGCTCACTTAATTGTAGGCTTTACTATGGTTTGTGTCCCTATGCGTGTTAGTTTTTTAGCGGTTCGCAATCCAATAGATCGGGCTACACCCAAAATTGCGTAAGTCTTGGATATGAAAAATTCATAGACGCGCGGAAACCCACACAAAGGAAGGTAAACTATGCGCACGTATGACGATTTTTTAATGGAATCCTATCAAGTCAGGGAAAAGATGGTCGCCGATAAATTGCGACCGAAATACCATTTTTTACCGCCACACGGTCGTTGGAACGACATCAACGGCGCAATCTTCTTCAACGGTAGATACCATCTCGGCTACCTACAAAAGATCAGAAACGGGCCCGATGAAAGGGATTTTTCGAGTTGGCAACACATTTCGAGTCGGGATCTGCTCCATTGGACCTATCACACAGCGTCCCTCGACGAGCCACTCGAAGGAAAGAAGGGCGATTATTTCAATAGCGGCGATGTCATGGACGGGATGGAGGTTCCGACGATTATCACCAACATGCCCAGAAGAGGCATCTGTATCTACCAATGCCACGATGCCGATCTCTCACACTGGACACCCCTGGCGGAGAATCCAGTGATTCCAATCGATACGGATGAATTCCCTGAATGCGTGATCTTCGATCCGAGTGGTTGGAAAGAGGGGGACACCTACTACGCCTTAATCGGCAACAAAAACCATCGTCCCGGCTACGAAGGCGACTCGACAAGCCTGTTTAAGTCGAAAGACCTCAAGCAGTGGAGCTACATCGGTCCCTTCTATAAATCCTCGCGCCGATGGACAGCAGCCGTTGAAGATTGCGCCTGCTCCGACTTCTTCCGTTTTGGGGAGAAACACATGCTGCTGATGCATACCCATCACCCCTTCAACAAATGCCAGTATTACATCGGACACTACGAAAATGAGACCTTCTCTCCCGAAATTAACGGACAACTGAGCCATCGCGGGAGTCTGCTCTCCGGTCCCGAAACCCTCATTGACGATAAAGGGAGACGCCTCTTTTGGGGGTGGATCGCCGATGCCCGCGACGCAGATGAATATGGCTGGCAGAGCATCATGACGCTGCCGTGGCACCTGAAACCGACATCGGAGAACCGTCTCAATATCGAACCCGCTTCGGAATTGCAATCCTTGCGATACAATCCATGCTACGTCGAAAATCTGTTTCTGGAAGCCGAGCAGGAAATTACCGTTGACGGGCTTGCCTCGGATTGTATGGAACTGAAACTCACGATAGAACCACATGCCGCGCAGCGATTTGGGGTAAAACTGTTCTGTTCGCCACACCTCGAAGAGGAGACGATGATCCGTTACGATGCCGAGCAGCAAGCCTTTATCATTGACTTTGAGAATGCGAGCAATGACAAAACACTTTCATACCGGTGTGGGCGTGAAGTGCTGAAATCTGGAGGGCTCAAGCAGACGGTGCCTTTCGCGCTCGGAGACAACCGATCACTTGAATTGGATATTTTCGTTGACAGATCCGTAATCGAGATATTCGTCAATTCAGAAGTGTGCATCGTCCAGCGGGTTTATCCAATGCAACCCGACAGCAAGGAAGTGCGACTCTTTTGCGAAGATGGACGGATTACGGTCAGGAATATCGTCAAATGGGAGATGGACGCAACCAACCCGTGGTGAACTTGCGTCCACAATGCATAACACTTATCGCAATACCCCAATGTATTACAGTATCCGTCCTTTGGGGACCTGCGAGTTCGGATACCATTGAGAATCGGAAGGCGGTGCGGGTTCGGGAGGCTGCAGGGAAGCAAACGCAGTCAACTTCGGTCGGATCTCGTCTTCCCAAATCCCCTCGACATCATCAAACGTTAGAGGCGTGTGGTTCGAGACTTCCGCTTTATATGCCGATAACAACGCCCGCGTCTTTTCACCAAAATGCGCCACGATATCTCTCACCATCTGTTCCCCAACTTGACGGCTGGAGGATTCGTTGAAATCCCCCATTGCGAAATGGGGGGCGCGTGTGTCATCCGTCGGCATCCGCGACATATCCACGCAATCCGGTGCCACTGCCCAAAGCACGGACGTTTCACCGCGTCCAGCGTGCCCACCGAGTCCTTTTCCATCCTCGAAACGCTCGATATCCGCGCCGATACTCATCGTCGAATACATCCGAACCCCGACATGTGCCTGCATAATCTCAATCACGACTGGCACGTCCAACCGATGCGGACCCGAATGCCCTGAAAACAGAATCGCACCGTGAAACCCCAACGCATCCACCGCTCGAATGTGATAGCAGATATTCTTTAAAAACATCCAGGGCGGTATGGCTGTCAGCCACGGTCGCTCTTCGGTAACTTGCTTGTGCCCCCATGAACCGTAGCCGCTAATCTCATGACAGTGCCAATAAAACGGGGGTGCGACAATCCCACCGTGCTCCTGCGCCGCCTGACACGAGCATTCATGTGCCCGAATTGCATCCATCCCAACCGCATTGTGCCAACCGTGCGGTTCGCACAACCCATACGGGAGATATACCATCGGACACGCCTCTATCGCTGCTTCTAACTCATCTGGAAACATCCGTTCCCACCGCACCTCATGTCTCATATAATACCCCTTTCCGATTCAATCTCACCTAAAACGCGTTTGCGTTAATCTATTGAATGTGTGATAATGTCAAAAGTCTAACAGATTTTTAAACTTGATGTCCACTCATTTTCATTACAGTCAGTTTTCTGAACCCGTAGATCACGGAGGAAACCCAATGATACGTCTAATATTAATTGCCTTCAGTATCCTGTGCTGCCTTGCCATACCTGTGAAACACAGCGATGCTGAAATCGACCCAACAACCGCCGTTGGCGTGTGGCTCTTTAATGAGACGGATGGGGACACAGCATCCGACGCCTCTGAAAACGGCAACGATGGCACACTGCAGGGTGACCCGGAATGGGTCCCCGATGGCAAATTTGGCAACGCACTGGAATTGGATGGGGCAGGTGATTATGTGAGCGTCCCCGACCATAAAACTTTGGATACCGAAATCAGTGAGACATTCACAATCGTCATCTGGGTCCAAGGCACTTACAGACCCAACGATTGGCACGGGTTAGTGACAAAAGCACAGGGATGGCGCGTCGATATGTGTTACCTGTTGCAACGGGCTGCTAATGGCAAATTCGAGTTTGCTCTCTTTGGAGAAGGCGGCAACGACAGTTGGACAGCATCCGACATCCTCCCAGAAGATGGCAAATGGTATCATGTGGGTGCTGTCTATACCGGCGAAGAGACGCAGCTTTACGTTGATGGCGTGCTTTCTGCTACGCGTGTTTTTTCTGCAGAGATTGCCGACACGAACGCACCTGTGGTCATTGGAACTAATTACCCAAACGGCATTCAGCCAGTGGACGGTCTTATTGATGAGGCTGCGATTTTTAGTGTTGCGCTGGAAGAAGAGGATATCAACGCCATAATGGACGACGGCTTGGAAGAGACACTCGGTATACTACCTGTCGAACCTTCAGACAAATTGGCTTTGACGTGGGGCGACTTAAAAGTCGGTAATGATAAATAGTGCTCCAGCTGATTTGATAACGGATCCGTTGGTCCAATCCGATGCGAACAAAGGTGTTATCCACCTATGCTATCACTGACCATTCGTAGGTTTCGCACTGGAAAGGTCAGTGATAGCATACAATTCAGGATTCAATCGAAAGACGGATTACCCGCGTTTTTCACCGGGTTTTCGTCGATGCTTTGAGGCATAACTGTCCCCTTCTGGATCGTAGGAAACGGACACCTGCCCATCTTCCACAACCAGTCGCGGCACCGTTCGATGGCGACCATCGCGTTCCGGTCCCCGCATTACGGCAAATTGTGCCTCCGTCATATCTTCAACCATATCACCCCAGCGCTCCTGCGGATCAATCACACCACCGCTCCAGTTGGTGTTTTTCGACTGATACTTAATCAGGACCCCGCGTCTGGGGACAGGATTTTTCCACGCTAACGCACCGTGTGTGCAACCGCCATCCATAAAGAAGAGGACATCGCCAGCCTTCATAACGGGTTGGACCACTAAACCCATGGTATCATCACACGTCCGAATCCCGGGAGGCATGGAGTACTGCGTCTTGTGAGACCCCGGCACACACGCGAAACCGCCGAGTCCCGGTTCAACATCGCGTAATTGCCATGTGATGGTGACGGTCTCGGCATAACTACGTCCGTTCTTGAAATAATAACCGCGTGATGGCGTCATCGGTTCATTGCCATCGTGGAGCGAGTGCCCTGATGTTCCGTGAACGGCGCAGAACACGGTCGCGCCACCCATGCGATAGCCGCTACCGCCCATCCAATTCAATCGCTGCACCACGGCAGGATGCGCAATCATGCGCCGAAATGGTGCGTTATACGGGTCAGGAAGATCTAACAAACCCGGCAGGAGCGGGCGACCTGTGCCAGCCTGACTTATCGACCCGCGCGCTAATTCCTCGCCTACGACGATGCGATCTTGGAATTTATCCACTGCTTCATTGGCTTCCGCAAGCCACTGTTCATCCATTACGCCGCGCACCACCACATATCCGTTCAGATCCCAAAAGTAAAATTCTTTCTCATCAATCCCAGAATTTGGGTCGCGGGTATAAATTGATGGATGAAGGATGGACGGGTCTTCCTCTACCCATGTCTCTTCGCCATCTGTATTTATCACGGGGGGTGGACTTGAACCCTTATACCCCGGGACATACATGACCGCCTTTTGTGCTGGGGTCGCTGCGTCTGCCCATCCTGGCAAAGATTCCGTCTCTGAATGAGGCCCAACTGGATTGGACTGAACTGCCGCACGCGCCGCATACCAGTACGTCAATAACCTTTTTGGCTTGTCTTTCCACGGTCGCACGCCTTGGAGTGTAGGTGCCGCAACCAAGAATAGATCGCCAGCCTTGAGTTCCGGCTGCACCACCACTCCCATATCGTCGATACCTGTTGCCAAGTCGTCGGGTGTTTCAACATTGCTCTTGTGGCTTGCCTGAACGACAACCAGTCCGCCCTCGCCTGCTTCGACATCGTCCAACACCCAGACCGCTCTCACACCCTGGCAGCTTCTCCTACCGTTTTGTTGGCGGTATGCCAAGGACGGATTTCGCGGTTCGTCGCCGCCGACGAGCGTTGAGCCGCTTTCACCTTCCCGATGTCCCAACAATTGGGGTGCTTGATCGAGCCGGAAGCCGTGTCCGATAATCTGGTTCAAATACCACACCAATTTCGGGTGCACCAGTAAGTCGCGGAACAATTCGCGCGCCGAACTCTCTCCACCTAACAGCGTCTCACTTTCTCCAACGGCATCTAATGCCCCGTTGAGTGCCGCCACCTCTTCTTGAGTGAGGACACCCGGAACGTGTAGATAGCCTGCCACATCAAAAGCATAGTTCTCTTCATTCGTCATGACTTCGTTATCCATGTGTTTCTCCTATTATCGGTGATGGATGCAACCAACTCGGATGGGCGTGTCGCTACAGACACCACGCATACGGACCGGGACCTGTCCGACAAACCATCTCGGCGATCTGTTGGCGCATCTGTACAATGCGGTTCTGATGTTCCGGACGATCGGCAATGTTTCGCATTTCACCCGGATCGGTCTTTAGGTTATACAGTTCATCAATATCAAAACGATTCCAAATGTATTTCCAATCTCCATCGACAACCATCACATGCGCCGCCAATTTTTCTGGATCGTTGGCGTTGTGATAGATCGCATCGAGGCTGGCGATTTCTGCGAAGACGGGTTGATGTTCCGGTTGTTGCCCGTTCAAAAGCACCTCCGCGACGGAGCGTCCATCGATCCGCGTTTCTGGTGTCTGACCCGCGAAACTCAGTAAGGTCGGCATCAGATCCACGCCCGCCAGCGGGGTCGTGACGCGGAAACCCGATGGCAAATGGTTCTGCCATGAGAGCAGACACGGCACCCGTACGGAAGCCTCATACATCAAACACTTCTCGGTGTAGCCATGATCCCCGAGCAACTCGCCGTGGTCACTCATGAAAGCGACAACCGTGTTCGTCCCCTCAAGCGCATTCAGCAAACGCCCAACTTGGTTGTCGATGTGTGTGATGAGGGCATAGTAGTAAGTCATCATTTGGCGGAATTCAGCTTCAGTGACCGTTGAAGGGATACGAAATTTTCCGCGCCTTTGAAATTCGGGCTTTCCGTCAAGCGGGTCACGCAAAGACGAAGGTAGCGGCATCTCTTCTTCGCGATAGTGCGCCAGTAGGTCGGGCGGCACCAAGACAAGCGGATGTGGGTCTTTGATACTCGCAAATAGGAAGAACGGGTCCTCGTCCTGCTGCTGAACGAATTCGAGTGAACGGTCGATTGTCCACGTTGTGCGTTGCTGTCGAGGGTCCGTAATCGTGCCGAATTCCAAGATATTCCCGTATTGTGTCATCCCCGGTGCCCCTGAGCGATAGAGGTTTTCAACCTCTTCCGTTTCAAAATAATCAAAGAGCGGGTCTGAATAGTCACCGAGATAACGATACGTCCGCCAGAAATCGGAGAATCCGTGTTGTGGGCGATGGTCGTCCCCCAAATGCCACGGTCCGACGATACCACACCGATAGCCAGCACGTTTGAGCAGATCCCCAATCGTGATGCGATCTTGCGGCAGATAGCCGCCGAACTCGCCCATGCGTTTGGGTCCATAATTCCGCAGCTGTAAATGGGCATGCGGATAGAGTCCTGTCAACCAACTTGCGCGTGCGGGTGAGCAGACCGGGGATGCACAGTAAGCGTTTTCAAAGCACACCCCGCTCGCCGCCAACCGATCCAGATGGGGAGTTTGAACGATCGAGCTACCAGCGAACCCGGCAGCGTCCCACCGCATCTGATCACACATAATGAGGACGATATTCGGTCGAGATGTCGTTGTGCCACCCATTTTTGGTAAAATTCCCTTTTCTTCGTATCTGATGCGTCCGAAACAAATAAGCCCGTAACGAAGTGGAGGGCGGATTTAAGAAGAGGCAACTATAGTAAATTCCAAAAATAAATAAACACTTTCAACCCCCCGGTAGGTGCGGTTTCCTAACCGCACCGATGCTGAGTATATAAGTAATTACAGAATTTACTATAAAATCTTAACCCACTTTGTTTCTCCGCAAGGAAAAATTAAAATACTATGGCGCGAAACTCGATCGTAGTTTAATGCCCCAGCGTCCCGCTTCGTAGGTTAAGACATAGAGCGATTCGTAGGAAGCAATGACCGTGCCATCGGCGCGATAGCGTGTGAATTGCGTGTCAACATGGACCTTGGATGCTGAGGCATGGACAATATTGCGTTTGTCCCAACCACTGTGATGCCAGCCCCTTGCAGTTAGGTTTTCTCTTATTCGCTCTACATCCTGCTCACCCGGTTCGTTGAGGATACGCATGTTGCCGGACGCAAGACGGTAGTGCGGAAAGTGGAACGTTTCTCCCACGCAACTATATCGAGACGATTAAATGCCGCTATCCACGTGTCAAGCACTTCTATGATTTCAGCTTCGATTTTTTCTTTCATTGTTTCACCTCAAATAGGTATTACGGGCATTCGGGCGTAAAGCCCAATGCTTTAGCTTTGGGATATAAGCCCGCGAATCGCGTTAATTATGTCAAAAAGCGTTGACATGGTCCCTAAAAATGTAGTATCATTATATTATCAAGTTGGCAGACATGTCAAGCGTAACCGCAAGGTTACGTGTCTGCCTACCCACTTGACAGGGGTTAAAGACTTGAGACTTGATAAACCATGAAAACCTACAAATATGAGTTATCTCATCAGTCAAATCTTATACAGATTGGCAATCTGCTTGACGACTTGCATGGCGTGCATGTCCACTTGCTTTTGTTGCAGAGACGCTACTATCGTATCTATGGTAAGTATGCGTCCTTTGGGCGTATCTGCTTGCATATCACGAAGTTGAAAAAGCGGACAAAACCGCAGTGGAAACAACTCCCGAGCCAAGTGATACAACAGGTTGCCAAGCGTATCCACCTTGGATATGAAAAGTTCTTTGATTATCTTGCGGACAAAAAGAAAGGGTTATCCCCCCGTAAAGTCGGCAAGCCACAGATAAAGCCAAAACACAAGTATAACTCATTGACGTTCACGCAAGCAGGTTATGAGATCAAAGACAATCGCATTCATATCAAGTGTATAGACAAGTCTTTCACCTTTTGGAAACATCGTGAATGGACGGGCACGATAAAAACTGTAACACTCAAGCGTGATAATGTAGGCGACTACTATTTATATCTCGTCTGTGAAGGTTCAGAACCAACGAAGAAACTCTCACTGACCGGTAATGAGGCAGGGGTAGACTTCGGCATGAAGACGTTTCTGACACTTTCAGACGGTATCAAGATAGAGTCACCACAGTTTTTCAAGCAGATGTTAAATCAAATCCGTTCAGCGAACAAAGCACTTTCCCGCAAGCAAAAAGGTTCAAATGCGTGGTATCGTGCGAAGCGACACCTCGCTCGTCTCTATAAGAAGATCGCCCAAAGAAGACGGGATTGGTTCTTCAAGTTAGCACTTCGGCTTGTTCGCAGATACGATAAGATTGCCATAGAGACGTTGAATCTTGAAGGTATGAAACGCTTGTGGGGTCGTAAAGTGTCTGACCTTGCTTTTGGTGAGTTCTCATTGATCCTGCACTGGACGTGTGCGAAATACGGTAAAACGCTCTTGAGAGCAGGACGTTGGGAAGCGACAACAAAACCTTGCTCGGATTGTGGTAGACACAATGAAAAACTTTCTCTTTCAGAGCGTCAGTGGACGTGTCCTGACTGTGGTTCGCACCACGATAGAGACATCAACGCTGCGCTAAACATATTGCGGGTTGGGGTACCCTGGACCTAAACCAGATAAAACCGATCTGATTCGGAATAAGAACCCGCGGGTGGAGCG
>JAJEIP010000025.1 GCA_022827885.1 Candidatus Poribacteria bacterium | reverse complement strand
AAGGTTGCGGAAATTCTCCAACGATATTCTGAACATCCGGAAGCTATATTTGAACTAATTGAAAGCATGCCGTTTGCTAATAGCAGTGAAGTGAACTCTATTGCTAAAGCCGATATAGAGTCTTTGTGGGATCTACCTATTTGTCTTGGAGAGTATTATATAGATGGATTACCATTTACAAATGAAGAAGGTAAGAAAACTTTCGTTCGGACATGTAGAGAGTATGAGTCTGTGTGTGAACAAGGCTACCTTCCAGAATCGAATGCTGTTCTCAAAATGTCGGTAAGTTTCCACCAAAGATGTGGCTTGCTAAAGTCACTTCAGTCTGCAACTACTCCACAACAGAGCTTTATATCGAATCCTAAAGCGGGAGTTGTCGATTTAGAACTGCTCCCGATGTCCCTTTTTCCTTGGATTGGCGATGAACCGGACTGTACAGAGTTAGACGCAACATATCAAAAAAAGGTAAAGGATGGCGATCTTGTGGTGAAAGGGGTGAGTCAGAACTCATTGATTATTGAAGGGTATGCGATGGGACAGCGGTTGATAGAAGTGGTTCGAGCTGATTTTAATGGAGATGGTATTGAAGATATATTACTTTTTGAATATTGCTATGCTACAGGAGGCACACTTGGCTATGGAGGGAACCGCATCTTGACAAGGAAATCATCAGAAAGTAAGTTTGAAATAGTAGAGTAAAACGTGTTGCATCTGCAGGGTTTCACTTAGCTTTATCCGACCTACAAGTTGATTAATATTCGGAGATAACCATGTCTGAACGTTCCGCAGTCCAAGAACCGATGCTCAAATACGCCGATGAAATCGGCTGGCAGTCCATTTCGCCATCGGAAGCCATGCGCATGCGTGGCGGTAATGCCACCGAGTGTTATCTCACCGATGTGCTGAAGGCGCAACTCTTGAAACTCAACAATGAAGTTGTAGACGATTCCAATTGCGCGGACGTTATCCGACAACTTGGTTTGCTCAATGGGACACTTGAAGGAAATCAAGAGGCACTTTCATGGATGCGCGGTGAAAGATCAACTTTTGTTGCAAATGAAAACCGCAACCGCAACGTCACCCTAATCGACTTTGAAAATCCGGATAATAATCTCTTCCATGTTACCGATGAATGGGAACAACAAAACGCAGCATATCGCAATCGCGCCGATGTGGTGTTCCTGATTAATGGGATTCCTGTGGTAATCGTGGAGGCAAAGAATGCTGGCAAACCGGATGGATTAGAACTTGGTGTTGAACAAATTCGTCGTTACCATAACGAAACACCAGAGATGTTTACCACTGCACAACTTTTTGGGGTCACACAACTCCTTGACTTCTTCTACGGCGTGACGTGGAACACCAGCCGCAAAAACCTGTTTAGCTGGAAAACAGATGAACCCACCAACTATGAACAGAAGGTCAAAACCTTTTTCGACCGCAATCGCATCCTCAAAGTATTACAGCAATCTATCATCTTCCAGAGCAAAGACGACCAACTCACCAAAATCATGTTGCGTCAACACCAGACGCGTGCAGTGGAGAAAGTCATTGAACGGGTCCACGACCCGAACAAACTACGCGGGCTTGTCTGGCATACGCAGGGCAGCGGTAAAACCCTCACGATGATAACCATCGCTGCCCGTCTCCTACGCGGCAAGCAGCAAGCAGAAAAACCCACCGTGCTGATGGTCGTTGACCGCAACGAATTGGAGAGCCAACTCTTCAGAAACATCACGGGTTACGGTATCACAACGCTTGAGGTTGCACAGAGCAAGGACGATCTGGAAGAAATTCTATCCTCCGATTACCGCGGTTTGGTCGTGTCAATGATTCATAAGTTTGATAGGAGACCGGCGAACCTTAACACCCGCGAGAGTGTGGTCGTGTTGATTGACGAAGCACACCGCACCACCGGTGGCGATTTTGGGAATTATTTGATGGCCGCCCTTCCCAATGCGACCTATATCGGTTTTACCGGTACCCCGATCGACAGGCTTTCCAAAGGTGAAGGAACGTTTAAGGTGTTCGGTGTGGATGACGAGCAGGGATATTTGGATAAATACGCAATCGTGGAATCCATTGAAGACGGCACCACTGTGTCGTTGAATTATGGCCTTGCCGCCTCTGAACTACGGGTTGACCGCGAGACGTTGGAACGGGAATTTTTAAACCTCGTGATGACGGAGGGAATGAGTGATCTGGAGGAACTCAACGCAATCCTTGACAACGCTGTTCAACTCAAGGCAATGATGAAAGCACCGGAGAGGATAGACGGCATTGCGAAATATGTCGCGGAACACTTCCGTGAGACTGTAGAGCCGATGGGTTTCAAGGCGTTTCTGGTGGCTGTTGACCGCGAGGCGTGTGCCTTGTATAAACAGGCATTGGATAAATATCTACCACCGGAGTATTCAGAAGTCGTCTATTCTGAAAACAATCAAGACGCTGCATTTATGAAAACGTATCACCGCGCCTCAGACGAGGAAAAAGACATCCGCAAAAAATTCATTGACAAGAATGAACAGCCGAAGATTCTGATTGTAACCCAGAAGTTATTGACAGGCTTTGATGCCCCGATCCTCTACTGCATGTATCTCGACAAACCGATGCGTGATCATGTGCTATTACAAGCAATCGCCCGTGTCAATCGACCCTACGAAGACGAAGATGGATTGGTGAAACCCGCAGGCTTCGTCTTAGATTTTGTCGGCATCTTTGAGAACCTTGAAAAGGCGTTAGCGTTTGATTCCGACGAAGTGGCGAGCGTAATTCGCAATATTGACGTTCTCAAAGAAACTTTCGCCAAGCGCATGCGTGAAGACGCAGCGGTGTATTTACCTCTTACCACTGGTTGGGATGATAAGGCAAAGCAGCGGGCGATTGAACATTTTGAGGACAAAGACGACCGAGAGGCTTTCTTCAAGTTCTTCAAAGGGTTGCAAAACCTCTATGACATTCTTTCACCGGATGCCTTCTTACGCGAATTCATCGCGGATTATCAGGCGTTGACAATCCTTTATGGACTGATTCGTAACGCTTATGCCAATCGGACCTATGTTGATAAGGAGTTGACCGCCAAGACGCGAGAGTTGTTGAAAGAGCGGACGGAGAGTGATTTGTTTGAATTGCCGGATGCCGTTTATGAATTGGACGCGGACACTTTGGAGAAAATAGATCAGAGCGATGCCTCCGATACGGTCAAGGTGCTGAATTTACAGAAGGCATTATATCAGACGGTAACAACCGAAGGCAAATCAAAGCCTTTCCTACTTTCGATTGGTGACCGTGCAGAAGCAATTACAGAAACCTACGGAAATCACCAGATGGCGACCCAAGATGTATTGGCTGAGTTTAGGAGATTAGTGGAGGAATGTGCGCTTGCCGCGAGAGAAAGCGAACGCCTCAACATGGATGAGAACACCTTTGCAGTCTATACGGTTCTCAGAAATGTTATAGAAGATGTTAACCCAGAGCAGGCGCGAGCCGTTGATCAAGTGTTCGCACAATTTTCTGATTATCAGTGGAATGAGCAAGAAGAAAAAGAGTTGAGGGCAATGCTCTATAAAACATTAAGACCTACCGTTGGCACAAAAGAACTCATTGAAACAACAAATAAATTATTGCGGTTGGAGCGCGTATGAACGCCAGTAGAGAGGATTTGAAAGGGACAGTAGTGCAGTGGGCAGACCGTATCGGTGTGAAGGTGCGGGAGATTCATCTCCGTCAGATGGAGCGGAAATGGGCATCTATATCAATGAAAGGACGATTGACACTCAACACCGACCTACTCAATTTGCCGGAGGCGTTGACGGAATACGTGATTGTTCATGAATTGGTGCATCTACTTGTCCCGAATCACGGTAAGTTGTTCAAGAGTTTCATGTCTGCGTATCTTCCAGATTGGGAGGAACGTCAGGATCGTTTGAGATCGTTATATTGAGAAGACATCATGGTTACGTATCTCCATCGCCTGTCCAGAAACGCTGTTAATAAAAAACTTGGTTTCTGAGCGAAAATGTGTTATAATTACTCTACATTATGACCAATATAGACAAACATATCATTTAACAAGTATGTATATATCGATTTGTAAACGCTCGACTTCAGCGTTGAATAGGTACTAAGTCGAGCGTTTGTGCAAACGATCCAAGCCTTTGAAAGGAAGTGCTTATGAAATTAGACCAATCCTCTAGTGGGCTAGTTATTGTAGGTGGTTGGAATGGTCACATATTTAATCCGAACTGGATTAAAAGATATCTTTTTCCGGCAGCGGATGAGCAGTTAACAGTAGACATACAAGCTCAGTTTCCGCAAGGTTTTAACCCACAACTTGTTTCTCCACGTATATCATCCAAGGAAGTTAGAATTTTATTGCAAGGGAACAAACTAAATTTTATTCCAGTAAAAAACGAAGATGAGAACTTAGATCGAATACAAGACTTGGCCCTGCAACTTGCTGATTATCTTCCGCATACTCCTGTTTCTGGATACGGTGTTAACTTTCTTTTTACTCAAGATAATGTCAGTGAAGATTTAAGAAATCTCATACGTCCAAAAGATTTAGAAGAAATTAAACAGTTTGGTGCATCATTGATCAGTGAAGAATATACTCGTCGTTTGGAATTAAATGAGCACCCCCTTAATTTCGCTATTGGACTTGAGGAAGGGAAAGGCACCTTTAAGTTTAACTTCGATTTTAAGATCCCCGATTTAATTGCGTTTAAGGCAGGAATTTCGGAAACTTCAATCCTCGAATTAAAACAAGAAGCAATAGAATTTATCGCTGAAGTCTATAATTTAGAGATGAAAGGAGATATCGCATGAGGAAATGGCGCGACACAAGTGAAATCCCTGAAGAGGAAGTCACTTTTTCCGAAGACACAGTGGATTATGAAAAAACCATAAACACCTTCAACTCAGAGTTTGATGAAGACACCAACTTTGAAGAGTCATTTGATTCTGAGTTTGATATAGACCTTGACTTTGAAGAATTGTTAGATTCAGAGTTTGATGCAGACCTTAATTTTCCTGAGTTGGAAGAATACCTAACTTGGGAGAAATTACAGGAACTGGATCCAGAAACACCGAAAATTCGAGTCTTTGATGTTGCAGCCTATATTCTACAGAAGATGGAATCAATGACTACAATGAAACTCCAAAAACTGGTATACTATAGTCAAGCATGGTCATTGGTGTGGGATGAAAATCCTCTATTTGAGGAAAATATTGAGGCTTGGGCAAATGGTCCCGTCGTAAGAGAATTATTTGATTACCATCGTGGAATGTATGAAATATCGGCGATGCCAATTGGCAACCCTCGTTTATTAAATCCGGCACAGCAGGAAACAGTGGATGCCGTGCTTGAATATTATGGAAATAAATCTGCCCAATGGCTAATTGAACTTACCCACATGGAAGATCCTTGGATCCAAGCGAGAAAAGGCTTACTCCCACTAGCACGGGGTAATAGGGTTATATCTTTAGACACGATGGCGGATTATTATAGTTCGCTACCAGCTGAGGAAGATGTTGAAGATGAGTAAGGGGAAACCTAGACGACAACGTAATCCTAAGAAAACAAAGAAACCCAAATCTTCTTCTGTGGTGCCAGCCGATAGCGGGGAACTCGTCTGGAATGTTTCAAAGGTTGATAGTGATGGTCAATGGGGTTGGAATCAAGTCAATTGTTCTTATTTCTTTCAGGAGATATGGGAAAAGATGCGCGATTTTGAAAAGAAGAAGTGGAGTGAAATATTAGGACGAGACCACCACAAGAACCATAAAATACAGGTAAGCAAAATTATAAGGGACGCACAAAAAAGGCTAGAAGAATTAGGACATGATGACCAAGAAGAATTAGTTTCATTTCGACTAACCGGTAGGCAGCGACTTTGGGCAATTCAAATGGAAGGAAAAGCCTATTTACTTTGGTGGGACCCCAACCATGAGGTTTGCCCATCGCACAAGAAGGGCACATAAATTCTACACAGATGTCGCCCCGCTGGGACTAACAGTCAGTAACACACAAATCCCCCTTACAATTCGCGCAATCCGTATAATCCGCGACAATCCGTGATTCAGACGAATTATCTCCCGTTAAATTCTATGGGTATGATGTTTTGCATCACTCGGTGCGGTTACAAACCGCACCTACCGAGTTCGAGGAACGCCACATTTCTCTTGTATTTCTGTTCTGTTTCTGATAGAATTGCCGACACAGTCCACCCACAGGTGAACATAACGGCATCATTAGGAATTAGACAGAATCTATAGCAAAAAATTATTTCCAAAATCGTACGCAAGGTAAATTAAAAAAGGACGGAAACGCATGGCACTTCCAAAAATGACACGGATCCAACAGCGGTTCGAGGCACCCGTTCTCACCGATCTCCCCGCAGCGATTCATACAGAACTGGATCGGATTCACGCCGCTGCTCTTATCAAACCCGGCGAGACTGTCGCCATTACCGCAGGGAGCCGCGGTGTTGCGAATGTCGCGACGGCGGTCAAGGCGACTGCTGATTATCTCAAAACACTCGGTGCGCACCCCTTTGTCGTTCCAGCAATGGGAAGCCACGGTGGCGCAACTCCGGAAGGACAGCGGAGTGTGCTGGAACATTACGGTATCACCGAAGAAACCGTCGGTGCACCGGTGAAAGCGACAATGGAAGTCGTGGAACTCGGAAAGACAGCGGATGGCTTGCCCGTTTTTTTTGATCGGTATGCCGCTGAGGCGGATCACGTTATCCCGCTCAATCGCATTAAGGCGCACACAGATTTCAATGGGTCCATCGAGAGCGGCTTGATGAAGATGATGGTTATCGGACTCGGCAAACAGCGGGGAGCGAACTTCTACCACCGTGCATTCTTTCAGTACGGCTTTGAGCACGTTATCACCGCTGTGGGGGGTTTCATCCTCGATAGCGGCAAGATCGCTTTCGGTATCGGATTGATTGAGAACGCACACGAAGATACTGCGAAAGCGGTCGCGATGCCCGCGGCACAACTCCTTCAAACCGAACGTGAACTGCTTGTTGAGGCGAAATCGCTGATGGGACGCCTCCCATTCGACGACCTGGATCTGCTCATCGTGGATTGGACAGGTAAAAACATGAGCGGCACGGGTATGGATACAAACGTCATCGGCAGGATGATGCAGAACTTTGAGCCGGAACCCGCAAAACCGGCGATTCTCCGAATATTTGTCCGAGATATCACCGAAGAGAGCGATGGCAATGCCACCGGTATCGGACTCGCTGACTTCACAACGACCCGCCTCGTGGATAAGATTGACCGACATTCTACTTATATGAACGGCATCACAGCACTTGGACCGCAGAAATCGAAAATTCCGTTCTACTATGACACGGATCGGGAGGCGATTGAAGTGGCACTCGATACCATTGGTCTCACGGAGCCGGAGGACGCACGGGTTATCCGGATTGAGAGCACCCTGAGATTAACGGAACTCGACATCTCTGAAGTGCTGCTTGAAGACGCGAAACTGCACTCAAGGTTAGAGGTTATCGGCGAGACGAAACCGCTTGCGTTTGACGCAGCAGGCAACCTGTTGCCGTTTTAGGTAGCCATCAGTCAGAAAGCGTCGGGATTCGGAGATCCCTCCTACAAAGAAGGTAGTGAGAAATGTGCGAGATAGAGGATGAAGAAACTCAAGATCATCTTGGAGATGATTAAATTTGAACACACGATCTTCGCGCTTCCGTTTGCGGTTATGAGTGCCTTTATTGCTGCAGACGGGTTGCCTGCGCTGGCAAAATTCGGCTGGATTCTCGTGGCGATGGTAGGGGCGCGTAGCTGCGCGATGGCATTTAACCGACTCGCTGATGCCGAGTTCGATGCGAAGAATCCACGCACCGCTATGCGTGCGCTTCCTGCGGGTTTAATCACGAAGAGCACTGTGTGGGGTTTCACAATTGCGTCGGCGGGACTATTGGTTTTTGCGGCGTGGCAACTGAATCCACTTGCATTTGCGCTGTCGCCTGTTGCCATTATTATCGTTATGGGGTACTCCTATACGAAACGTTTCACTGCGCTCTCACATTTCTGGCTCGGACTTTCCCTCTCCATTTCACCTGTCGGCGCGTGGATTGCGATCCAAGGCAGTTTTGCGGTGCCACCCATAATTCTCTGCCTTGTGGTGCTCCTCTGGACAGCGGGATTTGACATTATCTATGCGTGTCAAGACGTTAATTTCGATAGGAAGCATGGATTGCACTCGATTCCTGCGAAAATTGGGGTTCGGTGGTCGTTATGGCTCTCGTCTGCCTTGCACGTCATCGCGGTATTGCTACTCCTTGGACTTCCACTTCTTGTTGAATTAGGACTCTTTTATTACATCGGGGTCGGGATCGTGGTGCTCATCTTCATCTATGAGCACGCTATTGTTAAACCGACGGACCTGTCCCGTGTTAACCTCGCTTTTTTCACACTGAACGGCATGATTAGCCTGGTCCTAATGGCACTTTCAATCGCCGATATTCTGTTTTTTTAACGATTAAAACTGTGTCCGTTGTCCTGACAGTGTTTCAATTGTTAACAGACCTTTCATCACCTGAAACAGAATTCCTAACAATTTTAGATCGGCGTTGACAACGGAAACGCCGTCCAGGAGCACACAGTTAAAAAAATGAAACTTTCACTTTCTGTCCGCGTCGCAGAAACGGCATCGAAAAGAGATGCCACGCATACCTTTGAACAACTGACTGAACTGGCAGCAGGACTCGGCTACGCGGCAGTCTGTATGCGTGCCTCCCAAGTCGGTATCCACTCGCCTTTAGAGCAAATTACCGCCGCGCGCAAACAGGCGGCATTGCTTAACCTGAAGGTGTCAATGATCACTGGGGATTTTCCCGTTCCACTCAACAACGAGCAAGGACCGGATGGACTCCGCAATATAACCCCCTATCTGGATTTAACAGAACTTCTTGGGGCGGATCTCATCCGCATCGCGATGAAGGTCGAGGCAGACATTCCGTGGGCACAACGTGCCTCCGATGAAGCCGCTGAGCGCGGTATCCGTCTGGCGCATCAATCGCATACGCAAAGTCTGTTTGAAACGGTAGAGGGTTCAGTCGATGTATTGAAGCGGGTGGGTCGAAAAAATTTCGGGATCATCTATGAACCTGCCAACCTCGACCTGTGTGCTCAAGATTACGGTGTTGAGACGCTTAAACGGTTCTCACCGTATCTTTTGAACGTCTATCTTCAGAATCACATCCGCCGCCCAGAGGGACAGACCCGCCTTTTGACGTGGATTCAGGGTGAAGTCCCGCACGATCCGATCCGTTTGCAGGACGAAGGTGGCATCGATTATCCACTGGTGTTTCGCGGACTGGAAGCGATCGGTTACGATGGATACGTGACGGTGCATCAGGCGTTCCGAGAGATTATGGAGCCTGAAGACGCAGCGGAGCAGAGTTACACCTATCTCAAACCCTTTTGTGGATAGGAAAGGTAGCACCCTTAACACTATGAGCACACAACAACCGAATATCCTGATTATCACGACCGATCAGCAGCGGACAGATAGTTTGGGCTGCTATGGGTCAACGTTCACAGATACACCGCATCTGGACCAGTTCGCCGCTGAAGGTGTCTGTTTTGAACGGGCATACTGTGCAAATCCAGTCTGCACACCCGCTCGCGCCTCAATTTTTTCGGGACGATATGTGAGTCGTCACGGGGCGTGGAACGTCGGCATGAACGTCCCTGAAGACGAAACCCTGTTGTCGCATCGGCTCGCCGAAGTCGGCTACCGCACGCACTACATCGGTAAGGCACACTTCCAACCTTTCGGGGCATCCCCGGCAGCGTCAGTTGAAACCCGCGGCGATACGAAGCGTTACCCGAATTTCCGGGGTCCCTACTATGGATTTGAGACGGTGGAACTGGCACTCGGTCATGCGACTTATGGCGTTGCGGGACATTACGGTGAGTGGGTGCGTTCATGTGTTGCTGCGGAAACGTTCGCGAGTTACAGCAAAGCAACACGCCTAAGTGAACGAGGTTTCGGTGGTGAGGCTTACGATTGGGATATACCCCTGAAATACCATAATAGCGTCTGGACAGCCGATCGGACAATAGATTTCCTATCGAACCGAGACACCTCTGAGCCGTTCCTATTGGCAGTCGGTTTCCAAGATCCGCATCATCCCCACTGTGTTCCAACTGAATTTGAGGCGCGCGTTGATCCGGCGCACGTCCCACTGCCGGATTTTGTTGAAGGCGAATTGGACGACAAGCCGCCCCACTTTTTAGAGGCACGATACGGTCAGCTTGAAAAGTCGGAGATCCGTGGCACGTTTGCCATCGCGGGACAGGGCGGCGGTGCGGATTATCGCAAGGTCTCCGACACCGATGCCCGTCTTGGTAGAGCCTACTATTACAATATGGTGAAGATCATCGATCAGCAGATGGGACGGATTCTGGAGTGTTTGGATACATACGGACTGACAGAGAATACGTTAGTACTTTTCACGACGGACCACGGTGAACTTCTCGGTGATCACGGTCTCTGGATGAAGGGACCGTTCCATTATGAGCAGCTTGTCCGTGTGCCAACGTTGCTGCGATTTCCCGCAATGATTCCTGCTGGACAGCGGACACAGGCACTTTTCAGCCATGTCGATATCGTCCCGACGGTCCTCTCTGCAATCGGCTTGTCAACCCCATCAGATACGGATGGTGTGGACGTTATACCGATGCTTACAGGTGAGACGGCATCCACCCGAGATTCGGTATTGGTTGAATGTGTGGACGATCCGCGCGGCTTGCGGCTCAAAACGATTGTGACGGATACACGGAAACTGACATGGTATTGTGGGCACACTTATGGGGAACTTTACGATCTGGAAAAGGATCCGAGTGAACGGGTCAATCAGTGGGAGAATAGTGCCTACGCTGCAGATCGGATGTATCTTCTGGGTCGTATTCTTGAAACAATGGAGCCATTGGAAAGAAGGGTTGAGCGGTTATCGTATGCGTAGGATTCGGTTTTTAGACTTGCATAAAAAAGAAAGATTGGGTATCATACTAAAATAGGAGGTGCACACCGTGTGCCGTAACCAGATTTCCAATCCTCTTTCGTCCGGTAGGGACGATATATTTATAGAGGGAAAAACATTGGGGGCATCCAGATGGAGCCTACGCTATCCATTGTGATTCCGATTTACAACGAGGTTGCAAGCCTAAAAGAACTTCTGCAACAGGTCGCTGGTGTTGAAATCGGTATGAAAAAAGAGTTGATTCTCGTTGATGATTTTTCAACAGATGGCACACGCGATATTTTAAAGGAAATTGAAGCCATTCAAGAAGATTCAGACGAGATACGTCAGTATATCTCAGTACCCCAGATGCCTCGAAATGAAAATGCTATCTCTGATAGCGAAGTCCCGACATTCGAAAGTTCCGCAGAAAACACCTCTTATATCTCCGCAAAAGTCTTTTATCACGATGTGAATAAAGGAAAAGGGGCAACCCTTCGAACTGGATTCCAGCATATCACGGGTGAAATTACCCTCATCCAAGACGCTGACTTGGAGTATGACCCAGAAGATTATCCTAAATTACTTCAGCCTATCCTCACCGGAGAAGCCGATGTTGTATACGGCTCTCGGTTTCTGGAGGGACGACAAACAGGATTGTTGCGCAGTTACCTCGCGAATCAATTTCTGACGACCCTTGCCAACATCGTCAATGGCACCAGACTTACCGATATGGAGACGTGTTATAAGGTGATCCGGACATCGATTCTAAAGGAGATTTCGCTGCATTCGGATAGGTTCGGCTTTGAGCCTGAAATTACGGCGAAGCTTGCCCGACGAAAGTGCAAAATCGTTGAGGTGCCTATCTCCTACCGCGGCAGAGACTACCATGAAGGGAAAACAGTGAGTTGGAAAGATGGTGTCGCCGCAATTTTTCACATCCTCCGTTTCCGATTCTTTTCATAGTGAAAATATGTCTAATTTGCGAGACTTGCTTAAAGAGGTAGATGCTATCCTCAACTCGGAAACCGATGTGCCAAGGGTTCCGACACAGGAGTGCGAACCGCCAACAGATTCCCTTCTGGTAGCACTTGATACCTACTTCGGTTACACTTCTTTCCGTAAAGGACAACGCGAGATTGTCGAGGCAATCTTAGAGGGAGAGAACGTATTTGCTGTATTCCCAACAGGACACGGGAAGTCGTTGTGTTATCAACTTCCTGCGTTGATGCTTGAGGGCATAACGATCGTGATCTCGCCTCTCATTTCACTGATGAAGGACCAGGTCGATGCCTTGCGAGAGCAAGGGATTCATTCGGTTGCGCTCATAAACAGCACGCAGACCTGGGAAGAATACCAGCGTGAACTGGCGCGTCTGAGACGTAATGAAATAAAACTGCTCTACATCTCACCAGAACGTCTTCGGAGCCGACGGTTCTTGGATATCCTAAATGCGTTTCCTATCTCGCTATTTGTCATTGATGAGGCGCATTGTATCTCACAATGGGGACGCGATTTCCGTCCTGCCTATCTATCGCTCAAAGATACGATTGACATTCTCCAACCGCGCGTTATCGCACTTTTCACCGCAACAGCACCCCCAGAGATTCAAGAAGATATCCTCAACGTGCTGAACATACCAACACCGCGCACCCTTACACAAGGGATCGAGCGTCCCAATTTAAAATTGGTCGTTCAAGAAAATGAAGATGACGATGAAAAGTATCAACACCTCGAAAGATTTCTCACCGATCAGAACCCAAATCTTCTGCCAATTCGTCTGGGGAATCTGAAGACTTCACCGAAAAATGGGATCATCTATGCGGGACGGCGGCAAGATACTGAAGAGGTCGCGGACTTTCTTCAAAGACGCGGATTCCGGGCGGATTTCTATCACGCTGGACTTGAACCTCACGAACGCGCACGCGTGCAAGAAGCCTTTTTTGACAATAGTGAGAACGGATTAGATATCGTTGTTGCCACAAACGCCTTCGGTATGGGTATAGACAAACCGGATATCCGATACATCGTGCATTGGACGTTCACTGGCACCCTTGAAGCGTACTGCCAAGAAATGGGGAGGGCAGGGAGAGATGGGGAGGATTCGCTATGTATTCTGCTTTTTTGTAGCGATGACCGCGGGTTACACGAGTGGTTTATCAAAGAGAGCACACCGGACAAGCAATCCTTGCTTAAGCTCTTAAAGGTCGTTGAAAATTTCAAGGGGAGCGAGAGATACCGCACAATTTCTAACGATGAATTGGAGTGGATGAGTGGTGTTAAGGGGACAAAAGTCCACGTCTGCCTCAGTTATCTGGAAAAACTCGGATTTTTGAAGCGGTGGTATAACGTGCCGTCTCAGCTTTCTGTGAGATTTCGCGGATCTTGGATTGAAAAAGCAGAACCAGCAGAGGCACCCCAGCGTGAATTACTCGGTCAACTGCGGGGTGGAAAATCAAAAACGATTTTAGAACTCTGTGAAGCCGTTGGAGAAAACCCGAAGGAGATCATGGAAGGCCTCGCCGAGTTGCAAAGCGAGGGTTATATCCAGTACTGGGGACAAGAAGATTTGCTCCTCATTGAACTCCTTGAGGACAGTCAAATGCTCAGCACACTGACAGATGAACAGATTGAGGTCGGCGACTATGTTCTCCGAAAACAGAGCCAACTCAATACGATGTTTTTTTATGCGTTAGAGACGACCTGCCGAATGCGTGTGATTCGAGACTATTTCGGTGAATCTGATGACGAAGGTTACCGGTGCGGGACGT
The DNA here is from genome assembly GCA_022827885.1 of Candidatus Poribacteria bacterium. GTDB lineage: Bacteria > Poribacteria > WGA-4E > WGA-4E > WGA-3G > WGA-3G. The sequence continues at coordinate 29,888 of JAJEIP010000025.1, read as the reverse complement.
GCGATTTGTGTCAATAGTTTTCAGTCTTTACTATAACTGTCCATTATTTAATTTTCGGTGCGGAGTGCTTCAATCGGTGAAAGCCGAGCAGCGAGTATCGCTGGATAGACCCCGAAAGTAACCCCCATGAAAATTGAGAAGATAACGGAGGTCAATATCCACGGCAAAGAGAGCACAACGGGCCATTCTGGCACAACCTGTACAATTCGGACAGCAAGTTGCGCCATACCCTGTGCTGCCGTCCAACCTCCTGCAATACCGAGCACCGCCCCCGACAAACAGAGACAGATGGATTCCGTCAAGAACTGATAGAAAATGTGAATCCGTTTCGCCCCGACCGATTTCCGCAAGCCTATCTCTCGCGTCTTTTCACCGACAGAGACGAGACATATATTCATAATACCGATGCCACTGACAAAGAGCGAAAAGCCGGCAATACTCCCCAAAGTAATCTTTATCACTTTTTCAATGTGGTCAAGTCGCCTGGCTGTCCGTTTTGCTATCCAGAGTCCGATAAAGTCATCTTTCCCGCGGTGCCTTTTACGTAGAATGTGCTTAACCGAATCAACGATGCTGTCAATATCGGTACCTTTCTCAAAAAAGACGACCATGTCTTCGAGATAGCGAGTGCCTGTAATCCGTTGTTGGTATGTTGTTAGCGGAACACAAAGGGCATCATCCAAAGAATACCAGATACTGAGGCTACGGCCCTTTGGTTTCATCACCCCCACGACCTGTAACCTGACTGTCGCTCCCCGCCAACGATACCGAACCTTTACCTCCTGTCCAATTGGGGATTCCTCTCCAAACAGTTCAGTAGCGGTATCGGCACCGAGGACACACACCTGCTTGGCATCTTCAACATCCCCCTCCGAAAGGAATCTGCCAGACTGTAACTCCCATCTCATGCCGTGTGCGTAGTCTGCGGTAACACCCTCTAAAAGAGGTCTGGCTTGGTTCCCGTTTCGGGTGGTAACAAAAGTTGTGTAGCCTTCATGTTTGGGCAGGACATATAGGACATTGGGGCATTCTGCTTCAATCGCAAGCGCGTCCTCAAGGGTATATCGTTCGGTGGTGCGTCGGACGAGCCGTCGACGTTTCCAAATAGAGGTTCGGGTCCAGAATTGGACTTGGTTTGCACCGCCGAGGGTATCGATGTCTTGGGCGATAAGAAGTTTCGCACCATCGCCGATTGCGATCATGCACAACACACTGGCAATCCCGATAAAGATACCGAGAATGGACAAACCGGCGCGGAGTTTATTTTGGGCAAGATGCGCAATACCTGCGGTGATAGCATCACGAAATTTCATTGTTATGGTTTTCAGTTGTCAGTTTTCAGTTGTCGGTAGGACGCGGGACCGTTGCAAACGTTTTGTCTGCCACACATCCTTTTAACCGAAAACCGAGAACCGATAATTACTTATACAGACCTTTGGATGCACTTTCAAGGAATTCAAAAGTCTCGTTCAAGTGCTAATTTAAAGAATCACAGGTGTTTAAACCTTATTTTCACTTGAAAATTCATCTCGTCGGACGTTCTTGTGGTTATATAGAGGTGGATTCTCGGAAAAAAGGATTAAAAAAGATAAAACCAGTTTTCCGGCGTATGTGAAACGGAAGAAAATAAATTGGAGAGGTAAGTTTAGGTTTCAGAGCGATCTACAGTATCAACAGGATTGAGGTTGCTGAGTGCCTGCACATAGACCTGGCGGAGGGGGACGTTGTTCTGTTCCGCAAGCCGTTTGCAATCTTCATATTCGGGGACGGTTTTAATAAGGACATCGTTGAGATACCCACGTTTCGCTCGAACTGTTCCCCACCGCGTCTCGACGTAGATGAAGTTGCGCCGTAGTTTGACCCGATTGACAGATGAGAGTCTAACCCCAAAGGTCGTAGTTTCGGTGAACAAGCGTTTGATGAGTTTATCGCGATGGGTCGTAGGACAAAGGACGGTTATCTGTGTGGCGGGTCTGTTCTTTTTCATGAAAATGGGCGTTAGAAAAACATCAAGCGCGCCGTCTTCAAAGAGCTGAGAAGTGACATACCCCGTAATCTCTGGTGACATATCGTCTACATTGGTCTCAATGATGTCAACGCTGTCAGTTTCCGCGTGATCGTGGATCGTTTGTAAACCGCCACTTGAGATCTGTTCACCGAGGCAGAGGCGGAGGAGGTTGGGTCGTTGTTCAAGGTCACGAGTGCCAGCACCATATCCGACGCGATCTAATCGCATGTGGGGCATGGCACCGAATTCCTGCGATACTGTCGTAATGAGTGCAGCGCCAGTCGGCGTTACCAGTTCTTTGGGTATATCGGTTTGATGAACTGGAATACCTTTTAGGAGTTCCATTGTGCCGGGGACAGGAACAGGCATGCGTCCGTGAGCGCATTGGACAAAGCCTCTACCGAGAGAAAGGGGTGATGCGTAAACTGCGTCAACGTCGAGATATGTCAAACCGATGACAGAACCGACGATGTCGACAATTGAATCAATCCCACTCACCTCGTGGAGATGAACGTCGGCTTTGTCCATGTTGTGAACCGCCGCTTCTGCTTCAGCGAGCCTGTCAAAGACGCGTTTGGCGGTATCCCGAATTTCTGGGTCTAAACGGCTGTCATCAAGCAATTGGAAAATATCGGAGAGATGACGAGCCGGCCCATGCTCGTGGTGATGCCCATGCTCGTGGTGTGCATCTGCGTGCGCGGTGTGTGCAGGGTGCACCTCCACAATCGCTTTGGTACCGGTAATGCTGTGTTTCTTTGCTTTTTCAAAGTGTAGACTAAACTCGGCATCGAGTTTGAGTGTAGACAATCCCTCCCTAAGCATTTCGGAGGGAACGCCAGCATCAACGAGGGCACCCAGTGTCATATCGCCGCTAATACCTGAGAAACAGTCGAAATACGCAATTTTCACTATATTATAGTCATCCTCTTTAGAAATCTTGAAGTAAGTCTTGGAGCAGTGTTTTTGAGTCGTGTCGTTTGAGCTTAGCAATGGCTTCAACCTCTATTTGCCGGACACGCTCACGACTAATCCGAAGTTTGTTTCCGATGTCGGCTAAGGTATACTCGGTGCCGTCCATTAAACCGTATCGCAGAATGATCACCTGTGTCTCACGAGGATTGAGCGTTCGGTTGAGAACCTCCGTAATCACCTCGATTTTTGCATAATCGAGCAAGTAGTTTTCAGGTGTAATTTGAGATTGATCCGGAATCAGTTCGGAAAACGAACCGTCCGGGGAGTCTTCATTGATCGGTGCATCGAGCGGAACCGGATCCTTTGTGGCGTTGAAAATTTCGGAAACCTTTTTTTCCGTAAGTTCGACCTCTTTTGCAATTTCAGTCGTAGTCGGTTCACGTCCGAGTTGGGCTGTCAGATCTGATTGTGCCTGCTTAATGGCGCGACGCGCTTCGCCGATATAGCAGGGAACCCGGATCATCTGTCCTTGTTGATCGAGGGCCCGTTTGATGGATTGCATAATCCACCAAGTGGCGTAAGTGCTGAATCGGAATCGGAGGGTGTGGTCGAACTTATCTACGGCTCGCATCAATCCGAGGCTGCCTTCCTGCATCAAATCAAGGAAGGTTAAGGATGTTTTACTAAAATGATGTTGCTTGGCAATACTGGCGACAAGGCGTAGATTTGCTTCGACAATTTTTAGTTTCGTCCCGTGTGTGACTTGGTCGGCCGCTTCCAATTGTTCCGCCAACCACCTGACATGTGCAAATTCCCTTCGGATGTCCTCAAGTACAAACCGGAGCGTATGCGGCTTGCAGGTCATCATCCGTCCGCCCAACATATCAGCAGGTAATTCCTCCAAGAGTGTTTCAACTTCGCGACGAATAACGTCGAATTCTTGAAAAGCCAAGGACTCCTGTTCTTTGTCAAAACATGCTGCTGCGACACGAGAGAGTTCAGGGATCCGATGTACTTCTGCCAAAGGGAACTCAGCCTGTCGTTGCTGCACTTTCGTGGTTTTTTTATTGAAGGTGCTGATGTTGCTGCGAATCGCTTTGCGAGCGTATGTCCGAAATTCCGTGCCCCGTTTTGTGTCGCTATCGTCAATAGCTTTCAAGAGTCCGAGGCCTCCGACCTGCATCAATTCGGGAGATGCAGTAGGATCAACATATTTTTGTAGGAGATATAAGTTTTCTTCAAAGATTTTCCAGCGTGTTTGTTCTAATAAATTCGCCTTCGCCTCTAATTTTTCCAATAGGACACCAAGTGCTTGGATTTCGGCGCGGACTTGGTCTATAATGAATCCGTGTTCTGATTGTGCGGGTTCTAATTTTTGGTTTTTGTCTGAAGTAGGGTTCTCAGCAATGTTAAGCGAGGCTATCATCCAATCTGGGAATTGATTTAGCAGGTTGGTAAACGTCTGGAAACCCTCCCGGTATTTTTCAAAGAGTGTGGTTTCTTGCTCAGGTTCCAACAAAGGGGTTTTGGCAATTTTCTGTAGGTACGCAAAGGTCTCATCCCTTGGTGATTCTGTAGGGTTCTCTTCCCGCTCCTCATCCTCTGCAAAAAGTTCAGATTCTATTGCGTATGCCGGGTAATAGTCTCTCATGTCTCCAACCTCCCTATAGATATATTGCCCCGCTGGGGCTTTAGGATAAAAAAAGTTTAACTTTTAATTGCGTATATGGTATGCTACTATGTATAATTTATTCGTATACCTTCTAAATAATATAATTGGCTTGCAAGCAGCCCCCTAAAACGGAGTATCACACTGGAGGCAGTTAATTAATGGCTCAACTCACACAGAATGAAATAATTAAAAAGTGTCAAGCCGGTGAATCTCTTTCTGGTGAAAATCTGGCAAACTTAGATTTAGCGAATCAACCGCTCGTAGGTGCTGATTTATCGGAAGCGGATTTGAGCGGGACCGATCTACGGAACGCGGATTTAACGGATGCAAATCTCAACGATGCGAATCTTTCCGGCGCGAATCTTTCCGGCGCGACTTTACATCGGACGTATTTGGTCGGTTCTAATTTAACGGATACCAACCTTGAAGCATCGAATCTATGTGGTGCGTTCCTCAGCGGAAGTCTGCTTTGTGGTACGAACTTCCGAGATGCTGATCTGCGTCGTGCTACCCTTGGTTGTCCAAGATGCGAGGTGTCGGGACCTTTCGGTTCACTCACCAGTTTTGAGAACGCGAACCTCGGAGAGGCAATTTTCGGTGAAATCAAGCTGATAGGTGTTGTTTTGCTCGGTGCCAATTTCAAAGATGCATATCTATATGAGGTTGACCTCTCTGAAGCCGTCTATCGTGAAGCCGATCTTGAAGGTGCTATTACGAAAAAAGGTCGAAATTAAACACGAGGTTTTTTGTTTTCGCCATAGCGTCTACCCATTTCGTCCCTGTCATCTCGATCTACCGATCTCATCCACCGCTCGGAAATTGAGATTTCAAAAAATTGAATAGCAGGGCCTGCGTTCCTCTAATATGTGTGACGTTAACAAGGGGTAAGAGGTTTATCCAAATTTCATTTTTTTTAGGAGTTTCGACAATCTACGGCGCATCCTCTAAATATTTAAGAGTATCCTCAAAAAGGTAAGAAATCGCGACCGAGAGATCGCTCCTACGGAATAGTGATTAGTTATCAGTCGTCAGTTAAGAGAGAACACTGCTCCTATAGGACTATAGGCGTAGCAGTCCGGGGCCGGCACTCTCTAATCTTAGGATTAACTGAGCTGCATTTCACAGAGTTTTTGATATAACCCCCCGCTTGCTAACAATGTTTCGTGTGTGCCAGTTTCCAGAATTTCCCCATCCTTGATAACCAGAATTTTGTCAGCCCGAACCACGGTTGAAAGCCGGTGCGCAATAATAAAACTGGTTCTCCCCTCCATCAGGTTCACCAACGACTTTTGGATGAGTGCCTCAGAGTGTGTATCCAATGAAGATGTGGCTTCATCTAAGATGAGAATCGGTGCATCTTTTAAGAGGGCACGGGCGATAGACAAACGTTGCTGTTCGCCTCCTGAGAGTTTCATACCCGCTTCACCTATAGGAGTCTTATAACCTTGCGGGGTTTTCGTAATAAACTCGTGAGCGTTTGCCTTCTTCGCCGCAGCGATAATCGCCTCATCAGTGGCACCTGGACATCCGTAGCCGATGTTCTCCAAAATCGTGCCATCAAATAGAAACGTGTCCTGTGGAACAAGCGCGATATTTTGTCGCAATGCTTCCAAATTTATTTCGGAAATAGAGACATTGTCAATCAGGATTCTCCCTGAGCTCACCTCATAGAACCGTAACAGCAGGTTAAGGAGAGTTGTCTTTCCACTGCCACTCGGTCCGACAAGTGCTACAACTTCCCCCGACTTCGCTCCAAAGGTTACGTTGTCAATGACGGGTTTCGATCTTGGGTGCGGATTTCCCGAATGTGTTGTTAAAGGTTGGGGATAGGAAAAAGAGACGTTCTGAAATGTGACAGTGCCGTGGATATTTTGCAGTTGAATTCCGCCTGCTGTATCCTTTTCGGGGATCCCGCGATCACGATTATCGTGATGGCGTGCCTCTGTAGATTTCGGACGGAGATTATACCGACGCTCGTCGTTCTTTTGAGCCATCTCTGGTCCGAAGTCAAGGAGATAAAAGATCCGTTCTGCAGAGACAAGGCACTGTTGTAACGCACTATTGACACTGCCAATGGTTTTAATAGGCTTGAACATCCAACTGACCATTGTAACATAGCCGATAAACCATCCTGTGGAGAGTTGTCCTATAATGACCTGCCAGCAGCCCAACCCGAAAACAGTTGCCACACCGAGCGCACCCAACCATTCGATCGTTGGTGGGAGAAGTGCGGCGAAACGGGCGCGCCGGATCGCTGAGCAGTACTGATTCCAGTTAATGGCTCGGAAGCGTTTGCTTTCAGCGTGTTCGGAGGTAAAACTTTTGATGATTTTGATACCAGCAAGTGTCTCTTTGAGTTGTGAATAGATATTCGCACTCTGCTGCTGAATTTCTATGCTGGCACCCCGAATTCGGGCACCGATAGATGTGATGAAGTAAGCAAGAAATGGAAGAATCAGCAGAACGAACAGGGTGAGTTTGAAACTTGTGATCAGCATCACAGAGACAAAGACACTCACAAGAACGACAGCGCGGATGATGTTCGCCATCGCGGCGACGAGATTTTGCCACACCCGGACATCGTCTGTGACGCGTGCCATGAGATCGCCAGTGCGTTCTTCACGTAAGATGCCTAAAGGGGCAGATACAATGCGTTCATAAAGGGCGTTCCGCAGTCGGAAAGATAGTTTGTGTCCGACACGCGCCATCACGTAATCGTTGCCGTAAACGAAGAACCCCTTGATGAATACAAGGATAAGCAACCCACCGAGAAGCCATAAGAAGGCTTTGAGAGCATCACCGGCATCTACCAATAACATCTCGAATCCCTCGAAAGCAAACAGACCTTCGCGCTGAAAGTATCGGATGGATACAGTCTCGTCGAATGGGTTTCCACCGACAATTTCAAGTGTATTAATTGTATCGGCTAAAATCTGAACAGCCCCTAATTCGCACACAGCAATTACCAAGGCAAAAGCCATTGCCAAGAGAAGGGAACCGGTGTAGGGAGCGTGATACCGGACGAATCGAGTAAAGATTGGGTTTTTTGTGAAAGTTTTTTTATCCATGCCGAGTCTATCCGTTGGATCTGAACCGGAGCGCAACCCAACAGATTTGTTTCATTTCAATTGGTAACTGCCAAATTGGATGGCACATGCCTGCTTCACGGCATCATCTCCCTTTGACAATGGAAAACGGATACTGAATTCTCGCTTTTGGAAATCAACAGCCTCAATAATCCCAATGGCGTAGGTATTACCGGCAGTGTCGATTAAGCCAACCAAACGGCGTTCAAAATACGCGCGGACTTCTGCTGTGACGTGCGTCAAACTTAAATAGTTTTTGATGTGGATGATCGTTGCCTTGGGGAGCCGTTCTGACGCAATGAGGCACAAGGTGCGATGTCCCCATTCGGCGTGGTCAATTTGCGTTTCGGCGAGTCGAGAGAGGATCTTCAATTCTTTCTCATTTGCGATGCGTCCGATAAAGAAAGGGGTGCGCTCCCCGCGAATCTGTTCAAACGGTAGGGATTGGATACTATTTTTGGACTTTTGTAGAACAGGTTCTGGAAACCCGCACGCTTCGCCACTTTCAACAGCAAGCTTTGGAAACCCGCAAGCTGCGTCAAAATACGCCTCAAATTGGGCTTTTCGGTATCGGCTGCGTGCGTTGCTACTTTTGGATCGAACATTTCGATGTGGTAGCAGGTAATGAATATCGAGCCAGTCCTGTTGACGGTAGCATGCGGTTATCTGTTCCAATTCGCTGGAACGACCGATGCATACCACATGGTTAGGTCTGGTGAGCTCAATTTTGTGTCGTTTGAGAATAACAGCGGGTGCGTCGTGAATGTAACCACTCGTGTCAACGATAATGAAATCAGCCGCGGTTTCACGGGCACGATCTACCATCAACCGCGTCCCCGTTAGCACTTCAAGAGCGTGCCCGTGTGGCGACAAATCCCCGACAAAATACAACTGGTCGGCGACGCTATTGAACTGAACAGGGGAATTTTCTGGATCAAAGGATTTCATACCAATTGTAGTGGGAGGACCGATTTGAGATTGTCCGACATCTGTATCCACAAAGACGGTTTTCAGGCCCCGATCAACGGCAGAATTAACCAAAAAACGGCAAAAGGTCGATTTTCCAACATCGGTTGCCCCTATCACAAGTACAACCTGTTGGGGTTTGACAATCCGACTCTCAAGTTTTTCCCAGTGTTGGTTAACTTGATAAGTGTCATTCATTTTTGACCAAGGTTTTTATGATTTACCTGATAATCACAACAGTCTTTTGTAGATCCTATCCACTGACGGCTATTTGCCAAGGTGCATTTCATAACGAAAGGTGACACCAGGAAGGCTCAACATTTCATCCAAAGGGGGCATCTGTTTCATTCCGACGAGTTGTTCGAGGAGTGATGTCTTTTTCTCCTTACGCACGACCTTGGGTTTGCCTTCGATACCTGCTAATTCTCCGGCGGTTTTAATTGCATCAGGGAGATTACCGAGTTGGTCCAGTAACTTTGAATCTAACGCCTGCTTTCCAGAGAAAATGCGTCCATCTGCGAGTGCAACAATTTCGTCGCGCGTTAAGTGATTCCCCCGTGCCTCGAAGATCGTATCCACAAATTGATTGTAAACATCGTCCACAGTGGATTGGAGAACGGCTCGTTCCTGTTCCGTCAACTCGCGGAAAGGTGAACCTGTATCTTTAAAGTCGCCGCTCTTAATGACCTGATGCCCCAAGCCGACCTTGTCGTATAAACCCTTCAGTTGCGTGAATTGCATGATAACGCCGATGCTACCTGTCAAGGTGCCGGGGTTTGCGAAGATCGTGTCGGCGGCGCACGCGACGTAGTAGCCGCCAGATGCTGCACTCCCCCCCATTGAAGCGACTACAGGCTTCTCTATCTTCTTCAATTCACTGTAAATCTCTTGGACCGGGGCGACACTGCCGCCGGGGGAGTTGATTCTAACGACAATTGCTTTGATACTTGGATCATCGCGGTAGGTGTGAATTAGTTTAATTGTGTCATCTGAGCCTGAGATAATACCCGTAATGTCTACGACTGCGACCTTTTCTCCTATTGACACGTTGCCGCCTATTGACCGTAAAAACAGGAGCACGAAGAACAGCGCGATGATAATTCCTAAAATAATGTAAACACGTCTCTTTCTCATTTTTTAATTATACCTTGCGGAGGAACAGCGTGCATTTGGACTTTGAAGTACGTCCCTCAAATCTGAAGAAATACCCTATCAAAAACCCTGCGTGTCTTTGCTTGGGGTTTTTGCTTGGGCATTTCTGCGTATTGTTGCAGGCTACATACCTTGGGTTTAACGAAAATATCATTTGGAGCGGTGGGGCGCGAAGATAACCACCCAAAAGGTTTTTAGCAACCATCCGACATCAGCAATGATGCTCTGCGTTGCAATGTAGTGGAGATCCAATGCAAGTTTTTTTGGCATTAACTCTGTTATGTAGTAATGCTCTGCATCGGGTTGCCCTTTGAGTTTCGCCTCTTCATCGCGGTTCGCGAGTTGTGATGGTCCGGTCATCCCTGGTTTTACGTGTAGGACCCGTTTCTGCGTCCGTGTGTAGTACTTGACGTAATCGGGTGCTTCCGGACGTGGTCCAATGAGACTCATTTCGCCTTTGATAACGTTGATTAAGTTTGGAAGTTCGTCCAATTTCGTCCACCGCAAGAACCTACCCATGGGTGTAATGCGTTGATCCCTATAGGTTGTCAAGCTACCGCCGAGCGTATCGGCGTTTACGACCATAGTCCTGAATTTATACATTTCAAAGATGATCTCGCCCCTACCGACGCGTTCTGCTTTGTAAAATACAGGTCCTTTTGATTGCAATTTTGCGAGCAGACTCCCAAGGAGAAAAAAGGGAGAGAGAAGCACGATCCCAATCGTCGTGAACAGAAGATCGAACGCCCGTTTCGACCAGTCACGTTTCGGTTCTATATCATCTTGAATTCCTGTGGTTAAACGCTTGGTATGAGGCATGCGCTTATCCTATGCCGGACTAACGGCGGCTTGCTCTGACGGTTTCCGTTTCCGTAGGAAACTGGATAATTTCAGACGCACTATCTTCATCATTTTCAGTGAGGAAGGCGCGGTTCGGCTGGTATGTTGGGACCAATTCTTGGAATTTAGTAACAATGCCTTCTGAATCCAATGCGTCTGCGAGTTGTGAGAGTTCCTCTATCTGGGAAAGGAGTTGGCGTTCTGCGATCTGCTCCAATTGTGCGACGAAAATACGCTGGTGCTTTGTCGCTGTAACGCCTTCTTGAGGGGTTAGGAGTTCCTCGTACAACTTTTCGCCCGGTTCCAAACCTGTAAATTCAATTTTGATGTCCGTGTCGACTTCAAGCCCCGAAAGGCGGATGAGGTCTTGGGCGAGGTCAAGAATTTTAATGGGTTCCCCCATATCTAACATGAGAATTTCGCCGTCGTTTCCCATAGCGCCTGCTTGGATGAGGAGTTGGACTGCTTCCGGAATGGTCATGAAGTAGCGTGTCGCTTCGCGATGTGTGACGGTGACGGGACCTCCCTTCGCAATCTGCCGTTTGAAATTGGGAATTACACTTGCCCGACTCCCAATAACGTTTCCGAAGCGGACTGCGATAAATCGGGTGCGGTTCTGCTTTGCTTTGCATTGCACCAATTTCTCTGTCACACGTTTGGAGGCACCATAAACGCTCGTTGGGTTCACGGCTTTATCCGATGAGACAAGTATGAAAGCCTCTACCTCATGTTCAATCGCGGCATTGATGAGGTTTTGCGTGCCAAGTATGTTGTTTTTGACGGCTTCATCGGGATGGTTTTCCATGAATTTAACATGCTTGTGCGCAGCAGCGTGGAAAATAATATCAGGACGGTATTTGCGCGTAACTTGTGAAACTTTAGCGTTATCCCGAATGTCGCCAATCACTAAAGCACGATTAATGTATGGTTCGGATTCCCGGAGTTCTATATCTGTATGGTAGAGACTGTTTTCACCCCGCCCGAAGAGAATGAGGAGTTCGGGGTCCAGTTTCGCCACTTGTCGACAAAGTTCGGACCCGATTGAGCCACCCGCTCCTGTTACCATCACGCGTTTTCCTGAGAGATATTTAGAGACCTCCGCGAGGTCCATTTGCGAGGTAGACCGTTTCAGAAGATCCTCAAATCGGACTTCCCGAATCTGACTGACGCTGGCGCGTCCTTCAAGGATAGCATGAATGTTCGGGACGATTTTAAACTGACAGTCCCGGTATTCACACTGTCGGATAATATCACGAATTTTGCCGCCGGGTGCTGAAGGGATAGCGATGACGACCTCATCAATCTCACGCTTGCGAGCGATATAGGTTAGGTCGCGGGTCGTCCCCAAGACTTCAAGTCCTGCGACGCTTCTGCCTACCTTGTGTGGTGCATCGTCAATAAAGCCGATTGGCACGTAGCCTTTTTCAGGGTGGTTTCTAAGGGCGCGGAGCACACCGATCCCTGTTTCACCTGCGCCAACAATAAGGACTTTTGTTGGCGGTTTTTGCATGGACGGTTGCGATCCGGCGTGTAGTCCTATGGCACCTTTATTGCTTTGAGGTCTCCTATGTATCGTTCCTTTGTCTCTTTGGAAGATTTGCGCTGAAAATTTGGTAAACCCGATGAGTGCGAAGTTATAAAATCCATCGATTAAGAAAAGGACCCAAGCGATTTTTAGTAGCATGGACAGCCCAATAAGTCCTACAGTAGCGAGGATAATTGCTGTTGCCAAGGCGCGAAATTCCTTAGCAGCGGCGTATTGCCATATCGGTTTATAGAGATTGAAAGATAGTAGTAAGCCGACGCGGACTATTGTGACAGCAGCTGCGATACCGAATCCGGTAATATGCTGTGGCTGGAAGGGAGATATATCAACACTCTGCAGTATAGTGGAGAGTCCTATAGCATGTTCTAAAAAATCAAAACCGAGTTGTCTACCTGTCAAGTAAGCGAATAGAAATGCGAGATTGACGAGAAGCACATCAACAACAATTGTAAAACTCCATTTTATTTTGGGTCTATCCATATTTTAATTATTCCTTGCGGTTAAACAGTGTGGGTTCGGACTTTGACATGTCTTACTTATATCCGTTTTGCAATTGCCTGTGCATAGACATGCTCTAAGCGTTCACCGATGGCTTCCCAACTATAATTGGTTTCGACACGAGTTCTGGCGGTTTGCGCGAAAGTCTCTCGCGAATGCACATTATTCAGTAAATGAACGACCTGTTTCGTAAAGTCGGCAGGTGTATCCGCAACGAGCAATTCCTTGCCGATGTCTGCCTCTAACCCCATAGCACCGACGGAGGTTGTGACGACCGGCACTCCCATCGCCATTGCCTCCAGATTCTTTGTTTGTATGCCTGATCCTGCCCGTAAAGGGGCAACAAAAACAGATGCCTTTTCAAAATAGGGGCGGATGTCTGGGACATACCCTGTGACGACTACACCCTCCTGTGTCTCAAGCCGCTTTACCTGATCCGATGGATGATTGCCTACTATATAAAATTGCGCGTTCGGATGACTCTCGCGGATACGTGGAAAAATCTCGTTACAAAAATAAATTGCAGCATCCGAATTCGGAAAATAGTTCATTGTTCCGGTAAAGAGCATCAAGGGTGCGGATTGTGCTGCTGGCCTCGGTTGAAAATACCTGAGATCGACCCCCATTGGAACTATCGACAGATTTAGACTATTGTCCTGCTTTAGGAGATAGTCCTGATCAAAACGTGCGACAACGGTGCCGCAGTCAAAAGCCTTCATAATGTTGACTTCGTAACGCCGGACCCGCTTTTCCTCCAATTTTACCAAAAAACGCTTCGGAGTGCAATCTAATTTAATTTTCGCGAGCCACGGATTGCTTTCCAGTTCGGCGCGGCGGCTGAGATTCAGTGCCAATGAATCGCACAAATCCAAGACTTTGATGGGACCTTGGACTTCCGTCACGTATTGTCCCATCCGAAAAAGTTGTGCGTGAATCAGTTCGAAGTTCTCTTGTTCGAGGAGTTGGTTAATCTTCCGTTGCATCTGGGGCGAGTACCAATAATGCAACTGAAGCGGACGACGCGATAAGCAGTGGATGCCTGTATTCATGAAGGCAAAAGAACGATGAAAACGGACCCATTCTACGCGTTCACAAAAAGGTTCTAAATGCTTCGCGGATTCAATATCGTTTCCAGATTCTGCAAAGTAAACGAGTGTTACGGCATGTTGTTTCGAAAGTTGTTTAATAAAATTGTAAGACCGGATCCGATCGCCCCGATGTGGTGGATATGGACATCGGAGGCTTAAAAATAGAATCTTCATCTTTTTAACTATGGGACATTTTCATTCGCTGCGTTTTCGTCGGGCAATTCCGCTTCATCAATCAGCATGACTGGGATGCCTTCACGGATCGGATAGCGACGTTGACATTTGCCGACACACACGAGTTTCTGTGCTGTTTCATTGTATTCTATCCCACCTTTACATGCTGGACATGCGAGAATCTCAAGTAGCGTCTTTGAAATTTTAATTTTACCTTGCGGTTCGGTGAGGTCACTTGAATGAACAACGATCCTCTCCGTAGAGCCGCCCTCCTTGTGTAAGTCTTTGGTGTGAAGTCTTAGCCCCCGTGGCATCTCTTATATTTCTTACCACTTCCGCAGGGACAAGGTGCGTTTCTACCGACCTTCGGCATGTTCCCCATCGCCTGTTGTGTAGCAAATTCGGCATCATCAGAAGTTGCGGCTGCACGGTTGCGTTGGGGTGCCCTCTGCTGAGGTCTACGCCGTCTTCCCGTTTGCTGATTCGGTGCCCTGCGCGGTGCCTCGGTATTGACGCGAGATTTGAAGATGAACTCACTGACCTGTTCCTCAATCTGTTGATACATACTTTCAAAGACAGAGAGTGCTTCGTTTTTGAAAACGACGATCGGGTCTTTGCCGCCATACCCTGCGCCGAACCGAATACCTTCCTCAATGTAGTCGATGTTATGGAGGTGTTCTTTCCAGTGATCATCAATTCGGTCCAAAAGGAGTAAGCGTTCAAGGATACGCATCATTCCTGGACCCATTTCCGCTTCGCGCGCTTCATAAGCGGTGCGCAACACCTGCAGCGTCTGTTCTTGAACCTCCTCCGGACTCGCCTGCGCCAAGGGCGTTTCCCATATCGGCTCGACTGGGAATGTGGTCGTCAACCACTGTTGAAACCTATCAGGAGTCTCAAGGGGGCTTTCCGCCTTCTCTCCCATATTGTCCTCAATTGCATCTCTGACGACCCTCTCAATCATTCCCCAAATTGTGGTTTTGAGGGAGGTAGGGATTTTGGCATCCTTTTCAGCGAGTGCGGCGAGCCCACCCGCGTCTGCTGTCTGTGTGTGTTCTTCAGGTAATTCGGCGATATCCGTGGTAGCAGCCAAGACGGTGTCACGTAAGGTGTAGATGGTGTCGCGCTGTGTATCCATGACATCATCGAATTTGAGAAGATTCTTTCGGATCTCGAAATACATCTGTTCAACACGCGTCTGCGCCTTCTCAATGGATTTGGTGACCCACGGATGCTCTAACGGGACATCTTCATCTATTCCGGCGCGTGACATTAACCCTTGCAAACGTTCAGATCCGAATTTTCGCATCAATTCGTCTTCAAGGGAGAGGTAGAATCGGGATGAGCCTGGATCGCCCTGTCTCCCGGCGCGTCCACGGAGTTGGTTATCAATACGGCGAGACTCGTGGCGTTCAGTGCCGACGATATGGAGTCCTCCAGCGGCTAATACGTTCTCTCTGTTTTCGTCGCAAATGGCTTGCGCTTCTGCGAGTGCTGCTTGAAATTCTTCGGACTCTGGGGAGAGTGCTTCTGTCTTCGCTTTCCGTTTCCGCAGCGTTTCGAGTGCCATACCTTCGGGGTTACCGCCAAGGAGAATGTCTACACCTCTACCTGCCATATTCGTTGCGATTGTCACAGCACCCGGCACTCCTGCTTGTGCGATGATGTCGGCTTCGCGTGCGTGCTCTTTGGCGTTCAGCACCTGATGGCGGATTTTACGGTGTTTGGTTCTGAGCATTTTGCTCAATTTCTCGGAATTTTCAATCGAAACAGTGCCAACAAGGACAGGACGTCCTTTCTCGGTTTGCTCGACGATATCTTCCAGAACGGCGTTGTATTTTGCGTCTTCAGTACTGTAAATTTGATCGGGATTGTCAACCCGGATCATCGGTTCGTTGGTGGGAATGACGGATACCTCTAATCCGTAGATGTGTGCGAATTCGTTGGCTTCCGTAGCGGCGGTCCCTGTCATACCTGCGAGTTTGTCATACATGCGAAAGTAGTTTTGGTAGGTAATCTTGGCACCGGTTTCGCTTTCCTCGACGACCTTAACGCGTTCTTTCGCCTCGATGGCTTGATGGAGCCCTTCACTGAGCCGTCTCCCGATCTGTTTTCGTCCTGTGAATTCGTCAACGAGAAGGACTTCGCCATTTTCGACGAGGTAATCAACATCTCGCTTATAGAGCTGGTGCGCAGAAAGTGCCTGATTGACGTGATGCACCATAGCGATGTTCGTGTGTTCATAGAGGTTCCCCACACCGAGACGCCGTTCGACCTCCTCAACGCCTTCATCGGTCAGGGTTGCACTGCCGCGCGATTTCCCCTGTTGATCGATTTGGAAGTGTTCGCCTTCTCGGAGTTGTGCGACGACGCCGTTAATTTGCCTGTAAAGTTCTGGCGGTTTGCCAGAGGGTTCTGAGATGATGAGGGGTGTGCGGGATTCATCAACGAGGATGCTGTCAACTTCGTCAAGGATAGCGTAGACATGCCCGCGCTGGGTCTTATCTTCAATTGAGAGCGATTTGTTATCCCAGAGGTAATCGAATCCAAATTCGCTGTGAACGCCGTAGGTAATGTCAGATTTGTATCCGAGTCTTTTCTGTTCCTTCGGCATTAGGCTGAGTGTCAACCCCACGGAGAGTCCGAGGAAGTTATAAATTTTGCCCATCCATTCGGCATCACGCCGTGCGAGGTAGTCGTTGACGGTGGCGAGGTGGACCCCTTTTCCCGTCAAAGCGTTCAGATAGACAGCGAGGGTTGAGGTAAGCGTTTTGCCTTCACCTGTGCGCATCTCTGCGATAGTGCCTTGGTGGAGTGCGATACCGCCCATGAGTTGGACATCGTAGTGTCGCTGCTTTAGAGTCCGCACGGCGGCTTCACGGACGACAGCGAAGGCGTCTGGCAAGAGGTCATCCAGGGATACCCCGGCATCCAACTGTCTGCGAAATTCTGGTGTTTTGGATTGCAGTTGGGCATCGGTGAGTTTTTTGGTTGCGGGTTCACGTTGATTGATGGCTTCGACGATGTCGCGAAACTTCTTGACATCACGATCCTCTTTACTGCCGAAGACTTTGGTTATCATTTTTTGGAACATTTTTTAACTATTGCTCCTGGGCGCCTTTCACGTTGTGAAAGGCGATATATTTCTAAGTCGTGATTGACTTGGCATCTACGCCCTATTTGTCCCGGTTAATTGCGATATTGCTCCTGGACGTCTTTTACGCTGCGCAAGGTAGTATATCTCTAAGTCGCGATCGACTTGACATCTACGCCCCGTTCGTTTCAGTTAATTGCGATTCAGATGGGACTAACACATTCTGTCCGTCGAGTTTCTTTCTTACTATCGTATAAATTACCGTGTTTCCGGCAGAGGCGATTGAAAACAGGTATGCAATTACCAATCCCGCACTCATGAGGAGTGTGATCGTCAGAAAGATAGCGGTTACTGGGGTTGTAACTGTCGCTATTCCTGTTAGTGTTGGTATTTGATCACTTGTAGCGGTATTGAAAACTCCGAGACTGTTAACATAAGGCAGTGTTGCTATCCTTTCGACAGCCCCACCGAGCCATAGGTTCGCGTAACTCATGAAGTGCTGCATCATTTCGGTGTGGAAGAGGCGCGTTGGGAGCGTCATGATCGAAAAGCCTGCGAGGCAAAAGAATGCCCAGATCGGCACGAAAATAAACTTGATCAGGAGCAACATCACCTCATAACATACTAACAACCAAGGTTTGTTCCAAACCATCGCGAATTGCTGATAAATTATTTCAAATGCATCGGCACCCGTGGTAGCGGCAACGGCTGGCACAAAGAGCAAACTCACACTGAAAACGACCGCCATGAACACCATCAGGAGACCGAGGAAAAATCCGATCGGCATGAGCAGCGAGGTGAGCATGAGGAACGGTTTTCCCACTGCTGGTAACTTCGCGATCCCTGCAATGCTGAGAGGGATTATCGCGAGAAATATCTGGATGAGCAGTAAGCCGATGAACGCGCCGAAAACGGATTTCCAATGTCCTTTGAGGAACCTCAGAGCGTCCCCGACCGAAAAGAAGATATCCCCACGGAGCTGCTCGATGGTAATTTTAGAAGCCACGGTGCTTGCCAAGAAAAAGATGCACGCGAAGCTGACCATCCCTACCCACATTGCGATTTCAGTTGTCTGCGTCAGTCCTGCATCACCGAAGGGTGGTAACGGTAGGAGGGCATACGTGTTCCAGAAGTCCTGCACGGCAGTGCCTCCTACACTGACGAGGCTGAGATACACCAAAGTTTCATAGATGAGATATGCGAGAACGAGTCCAATGAAATGAACTGCGATCTTTCGTCCACTGAATCCGTAACGAATAACTTGGAAAATATCCCTGAAATCGAAGTAGCGTTTTTCCATGAAGGGGTTCTTCTGCTTTTTTGCGTATTCTTACATTAATGATACGACAATTTGGGGTATTTTGTCAAGGGGTTATTTGTTGTCAGTTGTCAATGCGGACAACATTGGCGGTGACGGGGAGGGTCAGTGTTCGTTGGTTCGGGAAGTGGACGGTGAGTAGCGATGCAAAGGCACCCCCGTCTTTCAGGGGACTGAGTTGGATGCTAATGAGAGCGGTATCTGTTTCCAGATTGGGTATTATCTCCCATGTGAGTGCCTCATGTCCCGATGGCAGAAGACGGATGTCCGATGTGTTGAGTGGGGCGTTCACAGTGAGTTTAAGGGTCTCTTGATATATCGTTTCGGGGCGGACCTTCCCAAACTTACAAATACTTGGTGTGAGGGTCGCAAACCGTTTCGCGGCGGCGACGATTGTTAGATGGACAACTGGGGTTTTGGGGCTGTCCGTGAAGATTGTGGCGGTTGCCGAGGTCTCGTCATCGGGCAGAAGTTCGGGGGTGAGGCGTATCTGGAATGTGGCTTCTGTATTGGGTTGGATTATCTCCGGTGCTGTGATTTCGGCGTAACTGCACCCGGTGTGAATTCTGTGGATGTGGAGTGGGAATTTTCCGACGTTTCGGGCTGTTAGGGATTGTGTTACGGGTCCCTCCCATTCTGGGAGCGTTCCGAAGTGAATTTGTTGCTGCGTTAGGACGAGTTCGGCTGCGGGTTCCTGTCGGTTGTTGATGAGAAAAACAATAAGTCCAGAGATCAGCAGTGTAGGGATAACGATGGTTGTGAGGATTGTGCGTTTGGACATGGTTTGATTGTGATTGTTGATGACAGATTCTTTCTCATTTCAGATGTAAAAACAACCTCGATTTGTAAGCTCCGTCTCTGATGCAGTCCGGTGGATCCTCGAGGTGTCAACATGAGTGTCTAACCATAACATATTTAATTTGGAAATGCAAATTTATTTCTTGTCTGAATCAGGGTTTTGGGATTGGCAGGATTATAAAACCTCTGTGATTAAGAACTGTTCTTTATAGAATTACCCAAATATTCTATTAAACTTCATCTGGAGTGCGGTTAATCGTCTGTTGGGCGATTCGGCAGTAGGGACAGAGTGCTCCCAAGCTTTGGATTTTCACTGAGTATGTAAATTTTTGACACAACCATAACCACTGGAACCCTTCAGACACATAGCACTCCGCTGGAGTGCAAGAGAAGGAGATCACCTTTTTCTATAGACATGTTGCTCCGCTGGAGCAAAGAGGTACATTATAAAGAAATAGGACTTACGCACGTTGTTCTTTTGTAGCATAGGCTGTTAGCCTGTGCCAAGAACCATCTGCGTTTTTTATACGATATCTTTCTCATTGCGGAGGCGATGATCAAAATTGCGTAAGTCCTGAAAGAAAGATAAAGGTTTCTTCACGCCAGAGGCGTGATATGTCTATAGAAAACCGTGTGCTACGAGGAACGCACTCCAGCGGAGTGCTATGTAAACACACCCATCCTCTTTGAAAGAACCAATATGCCACCAAAAACTTTACACACCCAGGGTCATTCAATTGTTAAATTGTCTGAATCACGGATGACACGGATTCTTAAGTCGTTGCTCTCCAGAATCTTTATGAAATTTAGGGAATTTCACGGAGAATTGAATGGCTCTGTTTATACACCCGTTTTCGCTCAGGGTCATTCAGTTTTAAGAAATTCTTAGATTTTACGATCTTTTTGGACGATCCGGTGCGGTTAGGGGATTTGGTCTGGGAATAGACCAAATCCATTCCTTGTATTACATTCCGCACCTACCGAGTCCGGGGATCAAAAAGGTGTAAAAAAAAACGGAAAACTAAATAGCCCTGGTTTTCGCTTGACTTTGCGCGTGCTGTGTGCTATGGTAATGTAAATTCGATATTAGGATTTATGTGCCGGGTGATTTTCTATAGGTATGACGTTCCTACATGCCCGTAGCAGTCGGGGTTGCAAACCCCTCCTACCGTGTAAAGAAAACATGAATAAACTTTATTTTGGTGATAACTTAGAAATCTTGCGGGAGATGGATGAGGGGCGGGTGGACCTCATCTGTACAGATCCGCCGTTTAACAGTGGACGCGATTATAACTCGTTCATTGGGGATTCGCTCGCACAGAAGAAGGCGTTTACAGATATGTGGACCTGGGATACGGCGGCACAAGATACCCGTGCTGACATTGAACATCGTGCTTATGCCAGTGATACCTATAAGGTTCTGGATAAATGCCTGAAGGGGTATAACCTAATCCTCCACCGCGCTGTGCAGTAGTCGGAGAAGATGGGGAGTTTTGAGCATAATGGACGGCGTTATTCACGTCTCCAGTTCTGGCAGATTAATGATGCGTATTTCGAAAATCCTGAGATTATCAATACGTTCGTTCAGTTGCCGATGGAATGGCGGATTCGTCCGAGTCAGAAGTCGGAGCGGCATTTCGATGGGGAACAGGAGGAGTTTTTGAGATAGTTGTCGGTTGTAATTTCTCTGTTTTTGTCGTATACTATTTTTAAGGTGAAATTTGATAATCAAAAAAGGAGGGGATTTATATGGGACGCGTTATCACCGAACAGCCCACTGAAAAAGTAGTACCAGAACAACAAGTCAAGAACAAACACATCCTAACTTTTGAAATTACGGATCCAGAATGGGGAGAAGCCTATACCGCTTCTGTAAGAAAAAAATTGGATAGATGGTGTGGATGGATTCCTGAGGTGCCAGAAGTTGATACATGTGAAGAAACCACGAAAGAAACTTTATTGACAACACTGAAAGACAAACTTTCTGAAGTTTTAGAGGCTCGTGCGGATGCTTGGGACAAGCAGATCGAAGAAGATATAAAAGCCGGGAAACTTGAACATCTTCGCAAAGAAGCCCTTGAGGATATTAAAGCGGGGAGGTTCACCGATCTATAAAGCGACCTCTAAGTTTTGGGAGTATTATCACAACCTTCCATCAACTATTCAAGAACTCGCAAACAAAAATTTTGAACTACTCAAGCGAGATCCAAATCACCCATCTCTTGGCTTAAAAAAGGTAGGCGAGTACTGGGTGGCAAGAGTTGGATTGAACTATCGAGCATTGGCGACTGAGGACGAAGAGGGTTTATCTTGGTTTTGGATTGGAAAACATGACGCGTACGAGAGGCGAATAAAGTAAGTTTGCCGTCAGATTTAATAGAGAATCGCATACTTTTTACGTTCATCCAACACTCCAGATCATTCAAAGAACTGAAGTTCTCCATCCTTGACGATCATTAGAATCTGGTCATACAGTGCATCTCCGTCAGGATTAAAAGCGTAATTGCCTAATTTGCCCAAAATTGTGGGAAAATCCGTCGTCTGTGCGAGTGCGTCCCGAATGGCGGTCGAATCTGTGGATTTCGCTGTTTTCATTGCATTGGCGAGCACATAAAGCGTCGCATACGACTGTGCCGCCCAGGGTTCAGGTTCAATCCCGTATTTCGCTCGATAATTCCGAACGAAGGCTTGGTTTCCGGGTGCGTCAGATATACTGGACCATCCGATAAAACCTATTGTTCCTTCGGCACCGTCACCTGCCTTTTGGACTTCATCCATGGTTAAATCCGGAGCAATAATTTGAATCGTGTCGGGAAAACCTACCTCGGGTGTTTGTGCGAGAATCCCCGCTATTTCTTGTGACAGTGCGGAGATAAAGAGTGCGTCCGGCTCCATCGCCATGATATTGGTTAATTGCTGAGAAAAATCGGTATCGCCGGTTTTGAAAACTTCCTGCGTTAGAATCTCGACCCCGTTTGCTTCAAGCACTGTCCTTAACATTTCGTTGCTACTTCTGGAGTAGACATCAATCTCATCATATATCGTTGCCACCTTTTTATAGCCGAGTCTCTCCTGGGTCGCCATCACCCCACTGGGAACGCTTATATCCACAGCGAGACTGGTTCGGAAGATAAAACCCCCGATCGCGCTCAAACCTACAGCGGAGGAGACCGAGCTGAAAGCGATGACCTTATTCTCCTGCGCAATTGGAGCCGCCTCTTTAAGGTGCGTCGAGATAGCAAGCCCAACAATAGCAGGGACACCTTGATCCACCAAGTGCCTTACAGCTGCCTTCGCCCCATCCGGGGTGCTCATATCGTCCACAGTAATAAACGTGAGATTTAGATCGCCGAGGTTGTTAATCTCTTCTCGTGCCAACTCAAAGCCGCGTTGCATTGGGAACCCATACGGTTCGGCATGATGTCCTGTCAGCGCTACGACAACACCGATGGGAATCTCTTCACGCACACCCCGTGACATTTCGTCATCAGATACTACGGAGATGACCTTATCGCAACCGAAAAGTCCGACAGTAAGAATTGTGAATAAAAACGCAGATGTTATAATTCTTCTTATATTCATATCAAATTTCCTTTCTGGTAAAATAACGCAAGCGGATTGGTTAAGGGGGTGCGGTTGGGTGAAAGACCCTACCGGTCATTGATATATTAAGTTATGAGATAGGCTCTACTTAAGTGGAATGTCCTTTACGCACCGAAACCCGCGGAAGACACTGGAGTAGTGCTGGGGTCCCCAGTCACGGAAAGCAACTCGCAAAAATAATCCATTATCGCTCCAGCAACCTCCCCGCAGCACTCGGTTTTTGTCTTTCACGTTTTGAAATCATTGATAGTCGCTTCGATCGTCCCGTTTGAGAATGGGTTTTCACGCGGGGATATCGCGTAGAAATCCGGATCGTATTCATCAAGACACCACTCGGAGGCATTTCCTGCCATATCGTATAGACCGTAGCCGTTGGGTGGGTACTGCCCGACAGCGATAGGAGCGTTGTGGTGCCGTCCGTAGTTTGCGTGGGTTGCCTCATACGTATCACCCCAAGGATACGCTTTCGCGCGCAGTCCACCGCGCGCCGCTTTCTCCCATTCCGCCTCTGTCGGCAATCGTTTTCCCGCCCATTCCGCGTAAGCCATCGCTGCATACCAACTTACGTAAATGACGGGATGGTCAGCCTTGCCCTCGGGATACGTGTTGCCGTCCCAAAGTCGGAGGTATGTACCGTCGTGATACTCCGCCGCAATGTTCTCTTTTTGCCATTCAGGATTTGCGTTGATGAACGCCTTATATTGTGCGTTGGTCACCTCGTGAGTGTCCATATAAAACGCATCGAGATAGACGGTATGCACCGGACGTTCATTATTTTTCCCAGTGTGACTCCCCATCTCAAATTCGCCTGCGGGAATCAGAACCATACCAGCGGGGGCATCGTCTGCAGAAGGGATACGCTGTATACTACAGAGCCATAGAATAGCAAAAACAAAAATGAATGCGATTTGTTTTAGATTCATGATCTGAGATCCTTTCAATTGTTGTTTACCACCAAACATTTTAACGCTGCGCGTTCACGAGATAAATCCCGGTTGCTACTAATCCAGTGCCTATCAATATGCTGGGAGTCATCTCGTCCCCTAAAAAGAGGTGACTGAATAGGACCCCCGATACGGGCATGAGAAAAGAGAAGACCACCAATTTGTTTGCTTTGTATGTTCTGAGCAACCATGTCAATCCTAAAAAGCAGAAGCCTGTGATAATCCAACCTTGATAGATAAGACCGGCACTACTTGCCAGCGTCCATTTAACGGGTTGCCCTTGTTCAAAGAGATAACTAAGCCCTAAAAAAACAGGGCATGCTTAAAGCTAACACCCAGGCGAGGAGTCGGTAGGGATAGATATCCTGAACGAAGACTTTCGTCAAGGTAATACGGAGCGCGAGGGAGAACGCTGCAAGTATGACAATCAGATCGCCGATGAGGGTATCTCCGCCCCCTTGAAAGTTCGGTGCGACGGTTATAAAAGTCCCCCCGAATGCCATAAGAATACCCAATATTTTTATTGCAGAAAGTCGCTGATCCGGCAGCCAGAAATGCCCGAATATCACTGTGAAAAGTGGATAGAGCGTAAAAAAGATAGTGGCTCGAGAGGCAATTGTCAATTGCGTCCCGACGTTCAAGGTAATTGTGTGTAAGATATAAAGTGCTGCCAGTATAAGCAGTCGGGGCACTTCGTCGAAACGCAATCGCATTGACATCCCGAAGTAGAACCCTAACCCACCAACGACAACGAGTCCTAATATACAACGGAAAAATGCCATTATGAGTGGTGGAAACCCCTGCAAACCGAGTTTAACTGCGAATGCCCCTCCACCTATGAGAGAGACAATAAGCAACATAAGGGCAACCGTCTTGCCTGAAGGGTCTTCGTTCCGAAACTCTTTTTCTATCATTTTTTAAACCTACCTTGCGGAGTTTTTAAATTTACCTTGCGGAAAAATAAAGGTGGTTTGTAGAACGAATGCCTTTTTCACGAGCCGCCTGCGTGTTTTTGATAGGGGTCTTTGATAGGGTATTTCTGCGTATTTCTGCGTATTGTTGCAGGCTGCCACTTAGAAAATTACTCAGTTTTAAACTTACCTTATGGAGGAATAAAGGCGGTCTATCAAACGACTGCTTTTCTCATGAACCGCCTGTGCTGTTCCTGAACTATGTGTTATTTATCTCTGCTTAAGTCGCCCCCATATTAGGGTTAATCTTATCTCTGGAGAGACATTCAGTCCGGAGATGGTGAAGGAATCCGCCCACGCCGCGCCGACCCATTCGTTTGCGATGTTAATGCCTTCCATAACGAATCCGAGAATTTCGATCTTATCGAAGTTCGCGTCTTGGAAGGCTGTGCGGAGTTCGCCATCTGCGAACACTATAAAATGCCCGGCATTAAATTGGAGTTCCATCTTTGAGAGCGCATCCGTTTCCCAGCGGGTGCGTGGTTCTCTGGAGAGCCGAGTTCGGAAGGGATGGCTGCTCCCTTTACCGTCGAAACGCCTCGCTCTGATTTCATCTGGGAAAAACACGTAGAAGAAGGGATCCTCTTCCGAGGTGTCTGGAAAATGCCGTCCTACACAAAAACCGAAACGTGTTTTGTCGCCACCGAAGTCGTTTATCGTGATTGTGAAGTTCCTATAAGGGGGTGGGAGCGCGGTGAATTGGTAGAGTTCGTATTGCACATTCCAGTCTCGGTTGACCTCTGCGTGTAAGAATCCATCGCTGATTTTCCAGATGGCATCGTTGCCGATGACGTGCCACGCCTCCGGCTTTTCCGCATCGAAATCGTCGTGCCACGTTGCGGCGGAGGCGGAAAGGGTGCAGATCATAAATGTATAAAAAAGTATGAGGCGTGTTGTGTTTTTGTTTGACATGGGATTAATTGATTTTGATGCAGTCGTACCACTGCTGCGTTTTCTTTCCTTTTCGGCTGAGGACCCCAGGTTTGCGTTCGACTGGGGGTCCGAAGTCTCCATCCCTCTGTCTCAGGACGTTCCAATCAGGCGGGAACCACGTTCTGAGGGTTTTGCAGTCGACTTCAATGGTTTCACCCTCCCATCCGCCGATTTTGTAATACATCGGGCAGACCCATCGTTCCGCGCCGCGGGCATACCGCCGCCAACCGATAACGGAGGCTTGCGCTCGGATAATGTTCCCGTCCCGCCAGTGTCGTTCGACACCGCTCCACGGATAGCCGGTTGTTCCGCCGCCTACACTAATTTCATCCCATCCTAAATCGTCATGGAGCGTAATATAGGAGAAGTTCGTACCCCACGGCGTATCGTCCGTGCTGAAATACCACCGCTGTCCACGATACCAACGGAGCGCGCCTCGGATGCTTGAACGGGAAACTGTTGCATTTTCGATGGTTTCTACGATATCGAACCGTCCTCTATTGTTATAGGGGTTGTGAACACCGGCGCAGAGGGTCAGCGAGTTGACTTCAGGTCCGAACCACGTGCCGTTTGATCCCGGGGTTCTGTAATAGAATCCTGAATTCGCGGGTTGTGCCCGCTCCCCAGGGTTCAATCTTGCTCTGGCGTAGGTGCTCCAAAACGCGATGAGGAGCACCACTCCGAGTAGAAATGCATTGAAAATCAGATCCAAATTTTTATACATTTTTTGATAGTTTTCAGTTGTCGGTTTTCAGTTTTCAGTTTTCAGATGTGCCCATGTGGTTGTTAATTTCCGTTTTGGTGAAACTGCGAGTCCGTCAATCATAAATGTGTCTACCCACGCGCTCCCTATGTTAACGTCTTCTGTGACAAATCCAGCGAGAACAAAGGCAATGGTATCAATGTGATGGAAGTTTGCGTCCCTGAAGTCGAGGCGCGATTCGCCATCCGCATTCAATTGGAATCTGCCATCCTTGAAGTGGAGTTCCATCTGTTGGAGTGCGTCGGTGGCCCAGCGTCGTCCGGGTCCGATAAACACACCCCCGTTTCGTGAGGCTTGCATATCGTTCGTGAAAAAGAGATAGTAGCCGAATTCCTCTATTTCGGTCACAGGATTCTGAAAGTGCTTTGCGAGTGCAATACCGAATCGGGCGCGTGTTGCGCCGACGGTTTCAAGGGTGATTGTAAAATCATTATAGGGACCGGGATAGGCGATGAGTTGGTAGCGTTCAAAGATAACACTCCATTGGTTCTGTGCCTGAATTTCTGCCCTTAAAAATCCATCTTCGATCGTCCAGACGGCATCGTTTCCGACGTGCTGCCAATCGTCCACTGCCTCCTGCTCAAAGTGGTCTTCCCAAAAAACGGCATTCACATTCCCTTGCAAAAGGAGGAAGGTATAAGCAATGATGAGTGCATTTAGGAAATGCGCGATGTTTTTCATAAGGTTCGACGTAATCCGGGGTTCCAAATCCCTCTCACAAGAGATTAGAAACTTAACCAGTAGAAAATAACTATTTTAGCGGTAGACAGTCGTACCAATTGTCTGTGCCTTTTTCGCGGCGGCTGAGTTGGTTAGATTCGGGACGAAATATCGGATCTGTCAAGTGTCCCTCGGTGTGGCTTAGAACTTTCAGGTTAAGCCATCCCGTCCCAGTCGCACAGATGTAGTCCAGCGTCCCGACTTTGATGTACTTCGGTGTGAGGTATTTTTTGCCAGCGTGTTCATGTGGGTAGTAGCCGACTATATCTGCCTTAGATTTTACGAGGTCTCCCTCACGCCAATGCTCCTCGAACCCGCTCCAAGGAAACCCGGTAGTGCTGTTCCCAGCGTCGATTTCCGTCCAACCGATCTCGGATGCGAGGGTGACGCGGACGGTGTTTGTGCCCCAAGGCGTGTCGTCAGTTGCGAAACGCCACTCCTGTTTCCGATACCACCACACTTTTCCGGGTCTTGAGGAGGGCCAAACTTTGGCTTCTTCTCTGGTATAGATGATGTCAAAGAATCCCGCGTCGTTAAAGGGGTTTGTCATCTCATGACAAAGCACCCGGCTATCGATTTCCGGTCCGAACCAGCGATTTTCGTCTTCGGATTCAATGAATTTGCCCGGGTTTCGGTAGTAGTCGCCAGCGGCTTTCGGGACAGCAATCTCCTGAGTGATGATCCGCTCCCCATCATTATACACGCCGTGCAAGCCAGCATTTGCCGGGAGAAGGAGAAATAGGATAGTGACGATTGCTGTTAATGCGAGTGTAAAGGCATATTTCTGTGTCATTGCGTAAAGGGGGTGCCGTCCCGCCTGCCGATGTAGATATGATATTCGGGACCAGCGGCAGGAATTTCAACCCGTTTGTGAAGAAGTGTCCGTTGATAACGTTCCGTCTCTGTTTCAAATATCGCATGAACAGCACGGATGTGGAGTTGATAGGGCGCCTGTGTTAGGTTGTGGAATTTAAATTTGCCCTGCACGTCCGTTTCCACTTCAAACCGATCCAGCGTCATTGACATGTCATAGGGCTGTAACTCCCAAGGATACCATGAACGCGAAACGATAGCATCGTGGATAGGTTCACCTGTATCTGCCCAGAAAATTTGTCCATGCAGTGTTGTTGTGGACTGATCCGCTACAACAAGCACCTGTTCGGTATTCATTGCGGCATCTACATCAATTCGAGCCGCTGCAATACCATTTCCAACGACATAAAGCGTATATTTTTCCGCAAAAAGCCCACCAACCACAAAATCGGATTCTGTCGCAGAAAAGTGTCTTGACAAAACCGGTCTGTATAATACCAACGGATTCAGGCTTGGCTCCATCCGTGCCTCCATAGGAAACACCTTCACAGCATACTGCCCGTCAGCTGGTATATTCTGCGGGAGGATCACACGTCCTTTAATACCCACCCCCTTCTTTAAGGGTAGAATTGACGGCATCGTACCGAGATCTACATTCTCGTATACCCTCGAAAAGTATCCTTTTTTGCTGACCTCAAGTGAGAGCAGTCGTGGTTCAGTCTCTAAGACCGCCATCTGAAAGTTGCCTGCCTCGTTTGTTTGTGCTGCTGAGAGGAGGGCCCCGTGCCCGTGAGATGTTTCCGCGTGCCGAGTTGCGTGGATCTGTGCGCCCGCTATGGGTCGTTCTTGCGCATCGACAACTGTGCCGCGTAAGGTCTTCAATTGCGATAGACGGACAGAAATCTGTGCCTGTTTTTGTGGATGAATAGACTCTATAAAGGCTATGATACGTCCGCTCCGAGAAATTGTCAAGGTGTATTCGATTGGATAGAGCTCGGAAAAATGGAAATTGCCGGTGGGATCGGTCTTCACAGCGTGTTCAATCGGTGCAGCGGCGCGAAAGAAGTCTGCCGACTTGTCGTGCATCTTCAGGTTCACAACAAGTCCACCGACGCTTTGCTCACCAGAAACGCTGCCTTGCAGAGGTAGCGTCCGCTTCAACGGAATCATCCCCAAATTATATTCGCTTTTACCGGGCGGCATTTCCTTTCGTAAGCGCTTCGCCTGATACTGTGGGTGGAGTGCCATGAGTGAAAAGGCGTGATAGGCTTGGCTTTCGCTGGGGATGGTGAGTGAAAAGGTGCCATTCGTGTCCGTTACGGTTGCGTGTGCGAACTCCTGATCGGGATAGACCTGTTCAATTTTTTCAGGCGCAACGCGGACGAGAACCTCCGGAATAGGGTGTCCATTTTGGGCATCAACGCACGTGCCGTAGAAAGTGGTATCATCTGGTGATGTTTGGCAGATGCCGGTGCCAGTCCAGAGAAAGATCAGCAGTAAAATCGAGTGGATGATACGCGTGTTGTTCATGCAGTAGTTCCGTTGATTTTTTTATAGTCAAGTGGAAAAATATCTGGGCACTTCTTGGCATAACGTGCGATGAATCGCACGACTACGAACCATTGTTTGTTAAAGAGTAGGTGTCCACTTATTGTAGCAGAGGACACAAAAGAATTTCGTCTGCGTCTGGTAACAAAAAACAAGCCCCCTGGCAACAGAGGCTTGTTTTTTTAAAGGAACTATTTTTGCGTTGCTTTGAGTGAGATACCCCCGACGAGATTTGAACTCGTGTCGCCGCCGTGAAAGGGCGGTGTCCTTGGCCAGGCTAGACGACGGGGGCAGAATAATGTGAGCCGTACAGGGATCGAACCTGTGACCACCTGATTAAAAGTCAGATGCTCTACCAGCTGAGCTAACGGCTCGAATTAACAACATTTAATAATACCATACTTTAAGTCAGATGTCAAATTAAAATTCAGAAATTTTAGT
>JAJEIP010000017.1 GCA_022827885.1 Candidatus Poribacteria bacterium | reverse complement strand
CGCCTTTGGCACCTGTCTGTAACTCGGGCAATTCCCTTTGTAGAACCCAGACATTCACAAAGTGCGTGTTGAGAAAACTGATAATTTCCGGTGAGGAGAGCGGACCCGCCCTCAAAACTTTGCCCGTCCCTCAGCAGGACTCATCGTCAAGGACACCGAATAGGAGAACAGCATGGATCGGACGCTTCGATGCTTTCGCGAGGTCAACCGCATCTTCAATCGGGGTCCATTCAATCTCAGCGAACTTGTAGAGTGCGTTCTGAAACTTTTTATCGACTTCTTCCACAGTGATGGCTGCCTCCCAAGCCATCGACTTCGGTTGCGTCTCCGATAAAGTGCGGAGTTCCATGCGCGGCACAAATCCTATATCGTGTGTTCTAAAAGCACCGATATCTACATTACTATTTCGGTTCGGAAGCGATAGCGTCCATTGACAAATTGTTCCGCTGTTGCGATTGATGAGCAGATGTCCCGCAAATTGCGCGGGTCTCAAGTAAGCCTTGATAGACGCGTTCAGCGTAAAGCGCGTATGGATTCGGAAAACGATGTCAGCATATTCAGGCGATAGTGCCCGTAAGCACGCTTTCGCACCGTTCCCATCATATCCGACATCCATTGTTGCGCCGGGGTGAAACTGGCGAAAAAAAGGGAGAATCCGCTCCGGATCCAGGTCCCAGACATCCCCGACATTGACGGTTGCGGGTGGCAGAAAGACTTGGAAATCTGATGTGCTGTAGTGCTTCAATGGATGTGTGGGTCCGGGATTGAACACCTTCAACCACTGTTCCCACGTCATATCCACCGGCTCTTGCCACTGTGTTTTGGCTCGATTAAATTTTTCTTCTGTTGATCGATGCAAGTTACTTGATGTATTCTCGATTGGATCCCAATGTGCTTGCACTGGGATATTCGCTGAAGTTCTTAGCACGTTACGAAGGTCTATCAATGTTTTCACTCCTGCTATTAGGAAGATTATCGGTCTGCAGATTTATCTTTCAGAGCTTCCATTACAAGCCGCTCTAAATCTTCACCCCTCGCTTTATGCGAAATTAATGTGCCATCTCTATCAATAAGCCAGGGTGCTGGAATACCACGGATACCGTATTGCCGAGTAAGGGAATCTTCACCCCTGGCGTTATCGAAAATTTGCCGCCACTGAATGTGATTCTCTTTAAGGTAGTCCCGCAGCTCCGATTCTTCATCATCAAGACTAACCCCGATGATGTCAAATCCCTGGTCCTTATAGGTGTCGTAAACTCTTTTGAGATTCGGCATTTCCGCGAGGCACGGACCACACCACACTGCCCAGAAGTCGAGCAAGACGACTTTTCCACGATAGTCCTGAAGTGAAATCGGAGTGCCATCAAGGTCGGTTGCGGAAAAGTCAGGCACCAATTTCCCCCACAATTCATACTTGGGATCAGCCTTGCGGTCATACACGTCGGCGAGTTCAATATTTCCTAACTTCCTATGAATGTAGGCAAGTCTCGCGAGGATAGGTTGCTCGTCTGGATGTTGTTGTTCAGCCGCTTTAAAAATTTTAAACAGATCTTCATAGAGTCCTGCTCTCACAAGTACATCAAATACTATGCGATATTCATCAAGGTCTGGGACCATGTCTGATTTGAGACGCTCAATAAGGAGAGCTGCCGATTGTTCATTTCCTACGTTGATGTAGAGTCCGACAAGCCGTGGGTAGAGCTCGAAGAAACGCGGATCATCCGGGTATTGGGCAAGTGTGTCTTCAAAGGCAGCAATCGCTGTTTCAGGGCTACCATATATTTCCTCCGGTGTGTACACGCCCGATGACCAAAATACCTTAAAAGCGAAACTCAAGTTTAGACACGCAAACGCTTGATTCTTATGATGTCGACACCGGGCAAGCGGTATAACGTCCCCATACACGAAACGTTCTTCACTTTTCATGGCTCGATACTCAGGATGGAACTGGTAACCATAACTCACGGGCATCTTTGAGTCTGCGTTGCTAGTAAAGATTGGCTTTCCACCCAACTCATCTGCTGGACAGAGCAACAGATTTGCATCTGGCAAGTATTTGGGGTAAAGTTCTGAGAGCCATTCGGGAAAGTCACCGTGCTCTTTCTTATAGGCTTCAACCGCTTTACCGATAGCCGTTAAGTTTCGCGTGCAGATTTCAATGTTTTTCATGTTCTGTGTCTCCTCGACAGCCTTGTTTGGCTTCTGCGCCGCTTCTTCTGCCACCACTGCAGAAGTGATTAGCAAATTCAACACGATTCCGCAAATCAACATCACTTTCATTTGACGTGCTCCTTCCTTTCAAGTATTTGGTTGGAAGTTGGGTTTCCGGTGCAGTTGGAGCTGCACTTTCTCGGTAGATTTGGTTATTGGTTCGTAGATTTGTCCTTGAGTGCTTCTACTACGAGTCGTTCTAACTTTGATCCTCTGGCTCTATGCGTGATTAATTTGCCATCTCTGGCAATGAGCCAAGGGGCAGGGATGGAATTGATGCCATACTGTTGGGCAAGTGGACTCTGCCACCCTTGTCCGCTGCAAATCTGCCGCCAACGGATCCCATTCTCTTTGAGGTAATCGCGCAGTCTCGTTTCATCAGTGTCAAGACTAACACCGATAACGTCAAATCCCTGATCCTTATAGGTACCGTAAACTTGTTTGACATTCGGCATCTCTCCGAGGCAGGGTCCGCACCAGACTGCCCAGAAATCAAGTAGTATGACTTTCCCGCGATATTGCTGAAGCGAAATCGGATTCCCATCAAGGTCGGTCGCGGAAAAGTCGGGAACAGTCTTTCCAAGTAATGCCAATACTGGCTCAGCCTTTTCCATGTATTCCTTTGCCAGTTCAGCGTTGCCCAACATCTCATGGATTTCGGCAAGCTTTCGGGCGACCCTACGGTTTTCTGGTGCCTGTTCTTCAAGTTTTTCAAAGACCTGAAGCATTTCCTCATATCGGTGCATCATCTGAAGTATATCGCCAAGGTAAAAATAATGGCGAATATTACCAGGTTTCATGACTGCTTTGAAACGGTTAACGATGTTTTCGGCAGCCTCTGCTCGTCCAACTTCGCTGTAAAAACGAACGAGCGAATGATAGACATGGAAAAACCGTTCATTATCCGGCTGTCGCTGAAGCCCTTTTTCCAAAGTCTCAATGGCTTCTTCAGGGGTTTCATACATCTCATCGGGCGTGTATACACTGGATGAAGGATATACCTTAAAAGCGTAACTCAAGTTTAGACATTCAAACTCTCGGTTCACATGATGTCGGCAGCGGACGAGTGGTAAGACGTCGCCATACATGAGGCGTTCCTCAGTTTTTCCTTCCCGGTACTCCAGATGAAACTGGTAACCATAGCTGACGGGCATTTTCGGGTCTATATTCGACGAAAAGATTGCTTTGCCGCCTCTGCTATCTGCGGGACAAAGCAACACATCTGGATCCGGTAAATACTTGGGCTGATGCATATCTGAGAGCCACTCTGGATAATCGCCGTTTTCATTGTGGTAGGCTTGGATTGCCTTGCCGATCACAAGCAAATTTTGGGTACAAATCTCAATGTTCTTCTCATGCTGTTCCGTAATCAGATCTTCGCTTGGCTTGTCTACAGACGTATCTGCGTTCGCAGAAGTTATCAGTAGACCCAGCACGATTGCTACAGTCAAAATTGCTTTCATTTCAGTCCCCTCTTTTTCAGATTTCTTACTATGGTAAAATCCACAATTATAACTCAAGTTGCCACCTATTTATAGATATAGCACCCCTACGGGGTGCAATCGCTTGAACACGCCATTCTCTATAGACATGTCACCCCTACAGGGTGAGGAGACGGTCCGAAAAACCTTATTGAAATTCGCAAGGCAACCTCGCCAACAGAGGTAGCGCGCTTGCCTCTCAAAAGGTGTTTGCGTAAGTCTCAGGCACGTTTAACTATTCATTCTTGATTTTGTCCCGGAGTGCTTCCACTACGAGTCGTTCTAACTTCACCCCTTTGGCTTCGCGCGAGATTAATGTACCATCTTTGGCAATGAGCCAAGGGGCAGGGATTGTCTGAATATGATACTGTTGC
The DNA here is from genome assembly GCA_022827885.1 of Candidatus Poribacteria bacterium. GTDB lineage: Bacteria > Poribacteria > WGA-4E > WGA-4E > WGA-3G > WGA-3G. The sequence goes on along the minus strand of JAJEIP010000017.1, from coordinate 5,882 downwards.
GCGAGAGGGCTTTTCCACTTTTGTCCACTGAAAATCTGCCGCCAAGAAATGTTATTATTTTTCAGGTAGTTGCGCAGCCTCGTCTCATCAGTGTCAAGACTAACACCGATAACGTCAAATCCTTGGTCCTTATAGGTATCGTAAACCCTTTTGACATTCGGCATTTCCCCAATGCAGGGTCCGTACCAAACTGCCCAGAAATCAAGTAGTACGACTTTCCCGCGATACTGCTGAAGCGAAATCAGATTGCCATCTAGGTCAGACGCAGAGAAGTCAGAAACAACCTTCCCAACTGCCTCTGACATAGGATCTGCCTTTCTTCGATATTCTCCTGCGAGTTCAGAATTGCCGAGTTCCTCGTGAATTCGGGCAAGTTCATCAAGAACGTAGTCGTTGTCAGGATACCGTTTCTCAAGTTTCTCGAAAACTTTAAGTACTTCTTTATTCCGATTCGCCATCTTAAGCATCGTGCCGAGGTCGAAATGTGCTTGAAGATCGTCAGGTTTCATAGTCGATTTGAAACGGTTAACGAGGTTATCAACATCCTTTTCGCGTCCGACTTCAATGTAAAGACGGGCAAGTGCACGATAGACATAGCGATAGACATGGAAGAACCCCTCATTATCCGCGTGTTGCTGAAGTCCGTTTTCCAAAGCCTTAATAGCTTTTTCAGGGGTTCCATACATCTCTTCAGGTGTGTATTCCCAAACCTGGGATGAGGGATATACTTTAAAGGCGAAACTCAAGTTTAGGCACTCAAACGGTTTATTCATGTGATGCCGACAACGGACAAGTGGTAGGACATCGCCGTACATCGCTCGGTTTTTCGGCGTGCTTTCTCGATACCCAGGGTGCAACCCGTACCCGTAACTCACGGGCATTTTCGGATCTATATTCGGCGGAAAGAGTGCTTTGCCACCGACTTTATCCGCTGGACAAAGCAAGAGGTTTGCATCTGGCAAGTATCTCGGATGAAGCTCAGAGAGCCACTCAGGAAAATCCCCATGCTCCTTCTGGTAGGCTTGAATCGCCTTGCCAATTGCGAGAAGTTGCTGCTTGCAGGTTTCAACGTTTCTGTCAGTTTGCTCTACATTCGCCGATTCATCAGAACGACTTTCGCTCGGTGTTGGTTGAGACGCGGATATCTCCTTTGTGCTAACTGCTTGTGCCAAACGCATTGCACCCATCGGGACGGCAAAACAGAGGAGCACAAACAGTCCTATGCCTATGGCACTTTTTGGCATCGGATGACGATTTAGGTTTTCAGCAAGAATGGTTTGGAGTCGTCCTTCAATCTTTGAGGAACGTGCTATCGTCACAGCTGCGCGCGAAGTCGCCTTTGCGATTTTCATATTGCGTGTAATATCAAGCAGATGTTGCGCATAGTCAGTTGATCGATACCCAGCATTCAGTACATCATCATCGCATGCTTGTTCCGCCTCTATTCGCATTCGATGCGCCACAAACCATACGAGTGGATTGAACCAGTAGACTGCACACGCGATCTGTGCAATCATTTGCATCGTCCAATCCCACCGTCTGATATGTGCCAATTCGTGTAGGAGCACAGCACGGAGTCGCTCGGTCTGCCAATGATTTGCATCAACCGGTAGCAAGATCACAGGACGTAAGAAACCCCATACCATTGGTACTGTAATCCTGTTGCTGAGACGGACATTGGCTTGTCGATTCCACTTGGGTCTTAACTGCTCGGTAGCACGGCTAAAACTGCAACTACGAGCGGAGAGATGCCAAACAGCACCGATTCCGACAATCAAACGGATAAGAAGAGACAGTCCAACACCTCCCCAGACCACCGCCATCCAATCTGTCCAACGCATTGTAGTGAGGATACCGTTTCGAGTAGGCACAGGATTCGATTGAGATGGTGTTGGGGCACCTCGCGTTGGTCCGACTGTCTCTGATGATGGCTGGCTTCGTGCAATTGATACAGGTACGGTAGAAGACGGCGTATTATCTGTTAACCGATAAGTCTCAGATTGGATAGACATCTCTGGTAAGACATTGACCTCCCACTTCGGAAGCGTGAGAGAAAACATCGGAACAATGAAGCATCCAAGGATTGCCATGCCCCAAACGAAACCGCGCACCGCTGCTGATTTCTGACGGAAATAGCATACGAATAAACCCGCAACCACCAAAATCACGAAACTTTTCATTGTGGTGTCAGCGAGAAATTTCAGCAATGGGTCTACATAGAGTATCTCAATGAATCTCATCATGATGAGGCATCTCCCTTTTTCGCTTGCTCAATGAGTTGGCTCAAACGGTCAAGTTCCTCATCCGAGAGGTCAGCATCAGAAACCAATGCCATGACCGTTTTCTCAATAGACTTATCAAAAAACGTCTGAAAAATCTGTTTGAGTGCGGAACGTCCCGCTAGATGGCGTGGTTGCGTCGGACGGTAGATGTAGCGTCTGCCGCTTTTCCGGTGCGTGAGATAGCCTTTCTCCTCCAGAATCCGCAACAATGCCCGAACTGCGGAATAACTCGGTGGGTCGGGCAGATCTTTGTGTACGTCAGCAACAGAAACACTACCGCGTTGGTAGACTATATCCATTATCTGCCGTTCCCGACGACTCAGTTTGACGGCTCGATCATCTTTCATTTTTTTACTCCTTAATTAATTAGATTTCAACACGCACAAACGCGAGATAAGTACCCGCCAGCAAAACCACGACAAACAGCGTCAATAGCAGCAACTCTGTCGCCGCGGTGTTGAAATCCTTACCGATGTTGCGTATGTCTTCAAATTTGGGAACCGCTTCTGGGCTGACAGGCTTTTTGGACATCCCCTCGCGAACGCCCATGATATGGGGGCTCTCCGGATCGCCTCTCTCCATATCGACGACGAATTCTCGGTATTCGCGAGCGTAACGTTGAACATTCTCGATAAATTGCTGGTGCCGATCCAGACCTGTTCCAGCGAACGCCTCAAGCAGATGCTGGAGGAGTGCCGCTGGTGAGACGCTGGTTATGGCACGCGCACGTTGAACTTGGGTAATCTTAAAGGTTAAGTATTCTCCAGCCAAGCGTTCGCCGCTTACTGCTATTTTGGTGTGCCACTCACCTCTTATCCTTAGCATTTTTTCGTCATTTGACTGATACCAAGCGTATCGCCAAGTTTTCTTAAGTCTCCTGTAACTTTGGCCGTATCGGTCTGTATATTCATGAGATGCCATAGATGATGAAAAGCCGCTCGCAAGTGCGGCGAGTGTACTCGGCATAAAAGCGACAAAAGTGACCCATGTCAACAGAAGTATCACAAGGCTCACGGCACTCCGTTGCACACGCGCCGAGACTAACAGCCCCAACGCCAGAAACAGACACGTATACAAAAGTGCGATAAAGAGAATGATACCTAAGCGTCCCGATGCTTCAGTATTCAGGTGAACCTCACTTGCGGAGGAAATCATTAGGAGGTTCACTAACATAGCCAGCATAAACGGAATAGTCACACTGATTAACGCCCCCAGAAACTTACCGATCAGGACAGTATGTCGTGGGATTGCATTTGCCAACATCAATCGGAGCGTGCCGTGCTCGCGTTCGCTGGAGATAGCATCAAACGTAAATAAGAGTGCAATGAAACTCAAGATATAACCGATGATAAAGGCCCAATCGATTTGGGAAACGTCGGGTCCAACATTCTTCATATTTATGTTGGCATCTGGATATCTCAGTTTCCAGAAAATGTCGCTACCATAAGGGGTGTCAACCCTATCGGGTAAAAGGGCTTCTCCACCGGCCGCGCAGAAATGGAGAGGCGACGGTTTTTTGTAGAGCGTTCCGGGACCCTCGTGTGCCAGTTTATAGAGACTGTCGTCGGCGCGGGACGTTAATTGGTTCATGGATTCAGTGACAGCGTCGTGATACTTCTGGACCCGTTTCGGATGCTCTCGGATATGTCTAACAGCGTTGGTTATCATCAGTGCCAGCAGCAACACAGTTGTCAGCGCAAATCGGAGGCTATTCAAATTATTATAGAGTTCACGTTTCGTAATATGCCACATTTTTAATTTCCTTGCGGTTCGGTCAGGCAGCTCTGGGAAAAATGACTTTTGCCTTATATCCAGTCTACCGGTTGGGTAGACTTACGCGTTCTGGTTATACTGATAAAAAAATCCATAAATTTTCCTTACGGTTTGTTCTCAGTTAAGAGGTGGCTTGGTTAGGTCAAGAACCTCTTTAACCGCCTGCTGATGGCTGACGGTTTCCGATAGCCATTCTACACTTCACTTTTGATAAAAACGAGAAATATTGCGATAAAGAGAAGGACATTCATCATGAACAGCAGAAACAGATCTGGCAATGCTCGTTTTGCATTGATGCTGAGGTCGCTTCTCTGAAAAGAGAACTGCGGGAATGTGTCCCAATCGACGGCACCCTGATCGGCAGAAAACCATTGTCGGGACGCAAATATCTTTTCATCATAGAAGTAATTGACGACAGCTTGTCGGTAGTGTTGTGCCGCTCTGAAAAAATCTTGAATGCCATTGAGGTCAGTGCCTGCCCACGCTTCGGTTGCGGCATCATACAACCCTGCAGGTGAGAATTTTAACAACATTCGTCCTCTGTTTGCCGGTTGGACGTAGATCTTCTCGAAGGCTGGCTTTCGGATGAGCCATGTTCGTTCCGCGGTATTGACCGTTAGCGGTCCATGGAAGCGGAAATAATTCTGGACGTGCGGCACATAAGGTTCAAATTTCGCGTCAATCGTTTCAAGATCGCTTGAAGCACGTCTGAGGTGGTAAGACACTAAACGTGATGGATTGTCTGTTATCGCCCCATAAATGTCATCTCCCCAACCTTCTGCTGATAGGACAGGGTCGTTGCGGAGAAACTGTCTCCTCTCTCTCTCAAGTTCCTCCCAGATCTGTTTCACCTGATGGTAAGCGGCGGCTTCCGTATCCATGCGCGGGGCAGTATCAACTGCAGTGAGAATTATATTTGGGTAGACGAGCACTAAGAACCCCCAGACGAACATCGAGAAGATGAGCGCAGTACTAGTTCGGCGTGTGATTGCAGAAATGAGCATGCCGGTGAGATAGAACAGTGATAGATAGACGAGGGACGTAAGAACAATTCCAGCGATACGCAGAAAATCATCGGTGTTTAGGGAAATCATGGTGGATGTCGCCAGCAAAATGAGCATCAGGAGCAGACTCATCAACAACGGCACGAGCAAGCAGACCATCGCACCGATATATTTGGCGAACAGGATGGACCCACGTCCCACGGGATGGGATAGTACCAAGCGGAGGGTGCCGTGTTCGTATTCTCCAGCGATAGCATCGTAGGCGAAAATAAGTGCCAGTAGGCTAAGAATCCCTTGAAAAATAAGGACAATATCAATTGAAGTGAGGATGTTGAAAAATGGATTATTCGCTGCGTACTTGTCGGCATCCCAAACTGTCGGCGTAAAAGTATGGGAAATCGCAATTTTGTTCCCCAATCGCTTATCTAAACCCGTGTTGAAAATGCTCAACGGGTTCGGCGGTCGGTCAACGTGCATCCCCCACACGCCAAGCATTGCATCTGAATAGGTTTTGTTGATCTCTCGGAGTTCCTGCCGATGGGTTTTAACAGCAGTATTATAGTCCGCCAACCGCTGTTCATAATCCTTGAGAAGCACAACGGTATTCGCAACCACCAGCAACAGCATAATCACGACAGCTGCCGCAAATCGGAATGTCATGAGATTGTCGAGAAGTTCTCGCCGAATGAGTATTAGTAACATCTTGTTGTCACTCGTCTGATAGGAGTGCTTCAATCATCCAAATTAAGGGTTGATCGTTCGTGAGATTTGAACTTCAGAAGTGGGCGCCTCTCAAATTGGCTGAGATAGTTATAAAAGGGGT
>JAJEIP010000014.1 GCA_022827885.1 Candidatus Poribacteria bacterium | reverse complement strand
TCTAACAAAGGTGTTCTCAAATCATCTACGCCAACGCAATTATGAAGTTGAATACCAAGCCGATGGTTCCTACTTCTTGACTTTTGTAAAAGATAATGTTGATTCAACTCCGATCAAGTTGGAGGAGAGATCAAAGGGTTTTCAATGGTTTTTCTCTTTCGATCTTATGTTTATGCACGGTAGTAAAAAAACGTTTAAAGGAAGGGTCGTTCTTTTGGATGAACCCGGGCTACACCTTCATCCAGGAGCTCAGAAGGACTTACTCTGCCGACTTGAGGAATACGCGCAGGAAAATACATTTCTCTATACAACGCACCTTCCCTTCATGGTTGACCTGAACCATCCAGGCCGCATCCGAGTCTTAAAGGAGACAAACGACAAGGGAATCGTTGTAAAGACGAATCTGACTGAAACTACTCCAGAATCAAGATTCGTGCTTCAGGCGGCATTGGGAATCGATCTCTCACAGAAATATCTCATTGAGAAACGCAATCTCGTGGTGGAAGGGACTGGGGATTATTGGGTGCTAACGGAATTATCAAACTTATTACGACGGAGTGGAATGGAGGGGGTCCCGGAGGATGTACTGATGGCACCCGGTGGAGGAGCCTCTCAAGCGGTCCCTCTTGCTGGTTTGATGATTGCGCAGAATCTTGATGTGGTTGTATTGTTTGATTCTGATAAGGCAGGGCGGGAAGCCCATGATAAACTCGTAAAGAAATGGCTGACGCAGTATAAGAAGACTCGGACTAAAGTTGTTATGCTGGGTGATGCTGTAGGCGTTGAGCACGATTTTGAACTTGAAGATCTTTTCCCTGAAGATTTCATGAAGGAAGTTGTTAAGGAAACTTACAGTAAGGAACTTGCGGATGTAAGTGTCGCGGGGATGATACTGAAGGGTGAGGATCTGCTCTGGGACAGACTTGAGCGTTACCTAAAAGAAATAGGTATAGAAAAACCTAACAAAGACTCGGTGGCGAAGCGGTTGCGAGATAGGTTAGGTAAGACGAAAGACATCAGCGAGTTGCCTGAGGAGACGAAAGAGAGAGCCATCCAGTTGTTCCAGACAATTCGTAAGGCATTTGGTGAAGAAGAGTCCAAATCTTCTTAATTCATTACGTTTCACGCAGTGCGATTCATCACACCTTTACAAGCCAAAGTGCTCTTGTGGATGAAGAACACGTGTAGTTTGTGATTGATATTTCGTGAAATATGACTTATCTCACTTTGTGTTTTCACGGAGAAAAGGAAATTTCTTTTTTTGAACCCGCGGTACGACTGGGTTAAAAAGATTCTCCGTGATACCTCCGTGAATTGCGCGTGAATTAGGATATTGTCAGCTATAGTTATCAGATATTAGCGGAAACTTCTAACCTCCTTTATCACGAAGAGGGGACATAGGTGAGGAATCGGGTTAGAAACCCCTCCTACAAGAGTGCGAATCACGACCGGGAAGTCGCTCTTACAGGAAGAGGAGGATCGCGAGTTTGAGTGGAATTCGGTGCGGTTAGAAACCTATCTACTGGTTAGGTTTATCAAGTAGTGGTAAGTTCTTGACAATTTCTACTGTCTTCAAACTGACGGTGATGACGCGGGCTATCAGGTCTACGATATACTGCGGTTGATCCGCACAGTTCGGGTCGTTGACAATCCCGCTCCGTTTGTCCGTCTTGACGCGGTACTGGTCTACAACCCACTCCAACGCAGAACGGTTGCCGAGTCGATACTCATAAACCTCGGTAGGGATACCCTCCAACGTCAGGAAATCGTTGTATTTCAGTTGTGCCTTGTCTTTGGAGAGTTTCATCCGCTCGACATCCCAATTGAGGGTCATATCCTCTGTTTCAATGTATTTCAGTCCGTCGTATTTCGGGACGGATTCATAGTTGACATGGAGATCTGCTAACGCCGCGCCTGCTTTGGCGAAGTTCCAGAAGTCTTCGGCGAAAGGGATATGCGGCAAGTCGCGCTTGAGGTTCATCCGATACTTCTCACAATAGGTGGGATGGTGCAGAAGACCGTAGTTGTAGTGGAAGATGTCCCACTTGGTGATGGTGTCATCGCCGTAGTGGGTTCGGAATTCCGATAACGCCCAATCGGTGATGTTCTCTTGCCGGTTTGCGCCATTTTCGTCGTAGGTATAGAAGGGGAAGGATTGTTGTGGATCACCATAGAGGTTCACATCGGGAAGGTATTGGCTCATCAAGACAGCAAATTCTTTCCGACCATAGCCACTGACACATATCACCCGATTTTCCATTTCTGTCTCAGGTGTCGGAAAAATGGATGGAAATACATATACGCGCTCTATCACCATCCTGTCAAGGTAAAGATTTGACTTTGTGAAAGGACGATAGAGAGAATTTTGAAGTTTACCTTCTGAAAATTCGACCATTCGTCCATTTTTCAACTTCTGTTTTAAACCGGAACTCCAACTGATCTTCGTGTCGTCATACGACACAAAATTGTCAATCTTTATAATTGATTTTTCTGGTATGACAAGCCACTTCAGTACTTGGGCATTGTAGAATTCCATCATACGTTGGATATTTTCAGTGAGGGTATTTCGATCGAAGTTGTAAGTCCATGCGTCGCGGCAAGTTGCCACCCCACGGCTATACGTCTTGAAAATTACATCCACCGCGGCACTTTTTTGTGCTTTCGCTTCCTTCGTTCCCATCGGAATAAAGGCATCAAATTCTGCGTGAAGCCCTTCGGTGAGCCATGTGTATCGCCCGTCTGGATAGATTGCCTGTAATGTGATATTACCTACATGTTGGTGTTCTTTAAGAAAGTCGAACTTTTGTTCTTTCTTCCACATTTCATCGGTGCAGTAGTAGAAAAGTTGAGGGGCCTCTGATGATTTTTCCTTCCTTTTCACAAACAGGTTTATACTCACACCAACCCGAATTCCAAATACATTAGCATCTGAGAGTTTTAATCCCTTTCGAGCGTTTCCACCTAAATCAAGAATGTAGATTGCATCGAAATCTTGTGTGAGGTGTTTCCGCATCCCATCAAACGCTAAACCGTCGAGAAAACTATTATTCGTTACGAGCGCAACAACACCTTCTTCTCCAATTCTCTTTGATGCCCAGAGTATCGCCTTCACATACGGATCCGAGAGGGCAATTTTATTCGTTGCTTTTGAAGATCGCGAATACGTTTCCTTCAGCAGCGTATCCATCGACTCATACGACCGATTTTTATTATTATCGTTTTCGTTAATTTGCCCGATGTTGTAAGGCGGGTTACCGATGACTACGAACATATCCTCCGTCTTCTGCCGCTTCACTCGTTCTGTGTTTTCCTGTGTGAAAAGTTCCCCTTGCTCCTGGTCCATCAACTCAAACGTGTCGGCAAGCGCTATTCCTTCAAAGGGCAGATACGTCCCTGTCCGTTGGAAGTATTCCTGCTCAATGTTCAGGCTAGCGATGTAGTAAGGCAGGAGCATCACTTCGTTGCAGTGGAGTTCGTGACGGTATTTCTCTTCCAACGCCGTGCCTTGGATGTCCTGCATGAGACGGACGATGAAGTTCCCCGTCCCGACGAACGGATCAATAATATGTACTCCCCTATCCGACAGGGACCGACCAAACTCGGTTTCCAAGATGTGTGCCACACTGTTCACCATGAAATCGACGATCGGTTGGGGCGTGTAGACGATACCGTATGTATCCGCCACATCTTCAGAGAATCTTTGAAAAAACTTCTCGTAAAAGGTGTTGAGGAAGTGCTGTTTTTGGGAGAAGTCTTTGCAGAGCGTCGCTGCTTGTTCAATGGCGATATAGAATCGATTCAGCGGTCCAAGGAATGCATCTCGGCTGATGTTCTCCCGCATCAGCACGTCGCTGACGTTCTCTATCTCGCGTGCGATGATATTTCGACGAGTGAAATCCGACCGATCGAAGACAGTGCGGAAGATGCGTTCGGTGAGGATATGTTGCATGAGCATCTCCTCGACAGCGTCCTGTGAGAGTTCAGGGTTGATGGCGGTGCGGCAGGTATCGTAGAAATCGGTAAATGTCTTTTTGAAGGCTGGATCGGTTTCGTAGCGTTGCTCGATTCGTTCTTTGAGTTCGCTTGCGAGGTCTGGGACGTGTTCTCTGAAATCGGTGACGGCGGTCTGCCAATTGTCAAGTTCGGGTGCTGCGTAAGAGAACAGGAACTGGAGTGCCCGAATCAGGTTTGTGGGTTCGGTGATGTCAAGGTCCATCGCCTCATGTCCGTTCTGGTAAAGGATGGCGCGCTGTGGGTTTTGAAAGAGGATGTTGTCTAGCGGGTAGCCTGCCTCGCGTTTGTCGATTATGGTTTTGGCGAGGTCGTCGTCCATATCTTTCGCTTCCCAGTAGGCGAAGGGGAGTCCGTATTCATCGAGGACGGTGCCGTCGATGACGATACGGTTGCCTTTTGGGGCGCGCATGGAGTATTGTGGAACGAGTGTGCCGTTCACCTGTTTTGCACAGGCGTCGAGTAGGAAAGCGAAGGGATTGCTGACCGCACCTTCGTGTATGATGTGGTGTTGCTCGTATTGCTGCAGCGTAGCGTAGTAGTCTCGGACTGCTTTGTGATGGGGTTTCAGATTCAGTTGTAGCATGGGGTTTTGGAGTGTTATGATGTCTATTGGTTTTCCTTTGAGTACTGCCATAGTGCTTTGTCTAAAGTTCGCATGTCAATTCGGTTGCGGGAGGCGATATCTCGGCAAAAGTACACATAATCCAACCAGAATTTGGATGAATATTTGTATGTTTCCAATCCGATGGACCACAATGCCCGAAAATCAAGGATTGGGTACGGGTCTTTATGAAAAAGATGGAGGATAGCGGAAGCGGTTGGCCACTCAACGCCGTCCAGAAGGCGCAAGACTCTTATTCTGGCGTGTTCATTTGTGGCACTAAACGACCACGATGTAATTTCTTTGACGTAATCCTCATCGTTTTTTTCAACGTGACGAGCAGGTCTCGGTGATTTCCAACGTGCAACGCGTTTCAATAGTTCTTTATTCAGGTAACCCCGTTCTCGCACCATAGGTCTGATCTCAATAAAATAGGCTTCGGTAGATCCGAACTCGTATCGTTCAGCCCATTCACGAATTTCACATTCATGGAAACGTAGGTTCATGTACATGTTCCTTTTGGTATAACATAGTGGTTTTGTATTGTCTTGTGGACTGAAGATATGATAATGGGTTTTGGGGAATACGTCAAGGGAAATTTGACAGATGTCGCTCCTCTGGGGTTGGTCCTTCTGGGAGTATCGCAAGGCGGGGTTGAATGGAGATAAAAAAATGATTGGATAATGACGGGCAATGAATTGCCCTACTACAAACGAAGTTGCCTGTGAGAAGGATGGAACCAGTGCGGTTAGAAACCGCACCTACCGGGTAGAGGGGCTCCGAATCCCAACGCTTTCTGACGGCCGACGGCTAATTGCTGACAACCATCGAAGCATTTTCATTGGCAAACGGACTCCGAACCTGTTATACTTATCACGGAGATGTAAATCGGAAAATAACACAATGCGTAATACAATACTCGAACCCCGCACTAAAATCCTGATGATGCTCGTTAGCGGTTGCCTCGTCATTTTGCTGGATAGCCCGACGGCACTACTCGTCTGTTTCGTTGGGAGTCTCGCGTTGGTCGCACTGTCCATCCCAACATGGCGGCAGATCGGATTGCTCTGTGCGTTCCTCTTCTTTACGACGTGGGGTCTGATTTACAGTCAAGCGATCTTCTATAACGAATTTCCACGCACAGTGCTGTTCACGCTTGTGCCTGCCGACCTGCCACTCATCGGGAAAATGACGGGCGGCATCCGTGTCTATCGAGAAGGACTCTTTCACGGGATCGTTCAATCCCTCCGTTTCAATACGACCCTCGTTATCGGGTGCTTTATCGTCTGGACGACGCAACCTCGTGATCTGCTCCTCGCCTTGACGCAGTTGCGTGTGCCTGCCACCCTCGCTTTTATGGTGACGACGGCGCTACATTTCATTCCAGTGATTACGAATGAGGCTGCGACTGTGTTCCGTTCGCAAAGGCTAAGAGGGTTCCGGTATCTCCGCCTCAATCTATTCGCGACCTGCCGCGGGGTTATCAACAGTTTCCGTCCGATCTTGGCAGGTAACATCCGGCACGCGACACACCTCGGCGAATCCGTTGAGAGTCGTGGGTTCTCGCCAGAAATGGCGACGCGACGCACCTCGCTCCGGTCTTTGAAGATGGGCGTGTGGGATTACAGCCTGCTCGCTGTGTTGTTCGTCTGTTTGATCGGTGTCGTTGGGTTGAAACTCCTCTATTTCTTTTATGCGAACGGTATCTATTACGCCTCGTGGTTGCGGCATGCGTATACGTTCACTCGCGAGGTATTATAGGTTCAACGTCCGACTTCCCATGCCAGATGTTGTAATTCCGGTCCAATCAGTTTTTCCCATGCCAATTGCACAGCAGCGGTCGAACCGGGTGTAGAAATCACGACTTTTCCGCGGTAGACACCCGCTGTTGCTCGGGAGAGCATCGCCGCGGCACCGACCTGATCGTAGCTGAACATCCGAAAGAGTTCGCCGAATCCGGGCAAAGTCTTTTCCAATTTGCGATTGAGAATGTCAAAAGTGGTGTCGCGCGGGGCAATACCCGTGCCACCGTTGAAGAGGATAACCTGTGCGTCGCTTTCCGCCATTTTATCCAATACTGCGGCGACTTGATCGGGTTCATCTTTTATGATTTGGTATGCGGTG
>JAJEIP010000008.1 GCA_022827885.1 Candidatus Poribacteria bacterium | reverse complement strand
GGTCGCGGTGAATACGTTCCCGGCCCTTGTACACACCGCCCGTCACGCCATGGGAGTTGGTAGCATTCAAAGCAGGTGACCCAACCTTCGGGAGGGAGCTTTCTAAAATGAAACCGATGACCGGGGCGAAGTCGTAACAAGGTAGCCGTAGGGGAACCTGCGGCTGGATCACCTCCTTTCTAAGGAGCACTAACATAAGTATTCTAACACAGTCCTTATGTTCAACTCTTTACCTTACAAGACACGCACCAACACTGTTTAACTTTCAAGAACATTTTCTACAACCTACAGCAAGCCTTTTGCTATACGCACCCACCCGATTTTCCTTAGCACTATTTTAACAAATTAATTTGACAAATCTTCTTTTCGCGTGTATACTTAATAGTGCCTATTGACAAACGGAAGCGAAACTCTTTTTTCGCAAACATCTCCCCTTTTTGCGGGCTTATAGCTCAGATGGTTAGAGCGCGCGCCTGATAAGCGCGAGGTCCCTGGTTCGACTCCAGGTAAGCCCACCATTTCTTTTCGCCCCTCTTTTCCCACTCACTGCTACTCATTACGTATGTTATGAGTAGAAAACAAATTTAATGAAGCAGCAGAAGCCGATTCGGTTATAATGGGTTAGTACCCTGGACTCAGGTTGCGTTTCGCTTGAAACAAGTATCATATCTTGCTTTGCATTCGCTGAAAAAGGTATGAACCGGTAGACTGGTAGAGGGAAAACTTTACGATGCTACTCACACTTATCCGTCGAGAACTTCTTGATAACTTAATGACCTTCCGCTTCGCTGCAGCTGTCTTCATCACGCTGTTGCTTGTGGTCGCCAATACCGTTGTGCTCCTCAAGGATTATGAACAGCGCCTCACCGCTTACAACACGGCTACCGAGGAAAGTCACCAGAGATTACGCAAAGAAAAAGCCTATTCCTATTATTATGAAAAATTAGCTATCCATCGTCCTCCCAATCCGTTGAGCATCTTCAATTTGGGATTGGATAAGCAGGTGGGTAACGAAATTGCTGTATACCACGCCTTTGTGCCGACAATTTGGGATGCCAAGAAGCACGGGGCAGATAATCCGTTTCTTAACCTCTTCAATTCAATTGATATCGCGCTTGTGTTTCAGGGAGTCCTGAGTCTCCTCGCACTGATTTTCGCTTACGATGCTATCGCTGGCGAACGGGAACGCGGGACGTTACGCCTCGTGCTGACGCACCCAATCCAGCGCGGATACATCCTATTTGCCAAGTACATCAGCGCGATGCTCTGTCTACTTGTGCCGCTGCTGATCAGCCTTCTCCTGTCCATCATCTTGCTGACAACATCCACTGCGATCTCCTTGAACACGGCTGAATTCCTTCGCATCGGTGGGATCGTCCTGACATCGCTTCTTTATCTGTCCCTGTTCTACCTCATCGGCTTATGTATCTCCGCAATGACGCGTCGAACCAGCACGGCGCTCATGCTGTGCATGTTCGTCTGGGGGTTCTTAGTGCTCGTGTATCCCAATCTGATTCTTACCGCAGTTGACACCGCCCCGCAACCGAGCGAGCAGATCTCCGTCTACAATCAAATCAAACAGATGTGGGAAGAATTGGATAGAGAAAATAAGCAGTTTCTCCGCAATGATGCCGTCTTAGGTCCCCTCTCACGTAACGGCGAAGGTTGGGGATTTCACGTGAAAGGCGGTGAATATACCTTCGCTGAGAGTGAAGACACACCCGCAATATTGCTCTATTTCTATCAAACCGGATTTTATGCTGGAAAAATCGAGACAGAATCTGAGCCACAGGTGCCACTCCTACAGAATTATTACCGCTTCTACAATAGAGAGACTGTCAATACCGTCCAACGAACATGGCTTGTCCGGAAACCGGCGTTAGAGGCTATCTACATCCAACCCGCGAATCTCGGTCGAATGCTGTTAAAGTTTTCACCCGTCGGGTTGTATGATGCGGCAACGGAAGCGTGGGCAGGCACCGATTTGGAGGGCATTCAAGACTTTTTCAACGCGGTTCAACATTACCGACGCGCAGTCCTTGACTATTTTAATGACGAAAAGATATTTGAATCGCGACAATGGTTTGCTGCCGACCAAGGCACGGCTGACTGGGATGCACTCCCTCAGTTTTCCTTTCAGAGAAGTGGTATAGACATAAATACAAAGCGAGCGTTACCAGATTTATTCCTACTGCTGACGATTAACCTAATCCTATTCACAATAATATTTCTGGTTTTCATCAAGAGTGAGGTGTAAAACCGATAACCGAAAGCGAACGAAGTGAGCGAACCAAAAACCAATGTGGCATATTACAAAACGTGAAATCTACGATAACCTCAATAGCCTCCGATTCGCACTGACAATCGTGTTGTTGCTGGCACTGATGGTAACCAATGCCGTTAGGCACCTTCGAGAGCATCCAAAACGGGTACAGAGGTATCAAAGTGCTGTTACCGAATCTTTGAACCACTTAACGGATCGCGCTGACGACAGTCTCTATAAATTGGCGCAATACGGACCGGGGAATTTCTACAAAAAGCCGTCTCCCCTTCACTTCTGTGCAAACGGAGGTGAACCCATTCTACCAGATACGGTAGAAGTGGACGAACCCATTGTGTTCGGGACGATAGGCACGGACGATTCATACGAAGAGAAGGTAGTCCTCCACGGTATCTGGACCCTGTCCTATCCAGATGCCAACCTCCAAAATAAGGACGTTGGACCGGACGTTTCACAAGTGGATTGGGCATTCATCATCGGTTACATCTTGAGTTTGATCGCACTCTTGTTTACCTTTGATGCCTTCTCTGGTGAACGCGAACACGGCACACTCCGATTGATGTTAGCAAACGCAATCCCCCGACACACTGTCCTTATCGGTAAGTTCTTAGGAGCATTGGTCAGTGTTAGCATCCCGTTTATGCTTGCTGTGTTGGTGAACCTTTTACTGATTTCTACGGCAAATACTGTTCACCTGACAGCAGAAGCATGGGGACGCTTAGGTATCATTTTCTTGCTCGCGCTTTTATACACGAGTCTGTTTCTGGCGTTAGGACTGTTGGTCTCCACGCGCGTGCAACGGAGCGCGGTGAGTCTGATGATACTTCTTTTGACGTGGGTAACCTTTGTCGTTTTTATGCCGAGCACCCTCGCTGCAATCGCAAGTAGTTTCTCGCCTGCCAGGTCCTTTGATGAATTTTGGCAGCAGCGGAACCCAGCACAAGAGGATTTATGGGATAAATACGGGAATCGGCTCTGGTCGGAGGAATCAGACGCAGAGACGTTGAGAGCGAAAAGCGGCTTTTACACCGAACACGTTGAAAGATCCGAACGCTGGCGCGAAGAACGATTAAAGTATCGGGCTTCTCAGGTACACCGCGCCCATGCCATCACCAGCATCTCACCCGCCACACTGCTGCAGCACCTCATTGAAGCGTTTGCTGGAACGGGGTTTGAGCGACATTTGCAATTTGTGGAGAATACACAACGTTACGCCCGACAATTCCGTGAATTCATCGTTGACACCGATAGAGGAGACCCTGAAAGCCTTCATATCATAGGTGTTCGTGAAGGCATGTCGCAGAAGCCTGTCAGTTCAGCAGGAGTTCCGAGGTTTGAAGACACGCTCAGCCTCAGTAAAGACTTCAATGCCAGAGCAATAGAGATACTGATGTTGGCGTTGTTCGTTGTCGTGCTTCTATCGGGAGCGTATCTCGCCTTTGTACGCGCTGAGATTTGAGTCTACAACGTCCTTTTTCGCAGAACCAATTGTTCTATGGCAGGGGTTCACCTTCGTTAGCAGTCAGTTCTGCGTAAAGTTCCTGTAGTCGAGTCGTAACGGGGCGGATTCCTTCGTCCCCGATCTTTCTGCCATCGACCTCTAAAACAGGACTCAACTCACCCACAGTACCCGTCGTGAAGACTTCGTCTGCGGTGTAGACCTCAGTCAACGAAACATTTCGTTCCGTCAGGGGGATACCTGCCTCACGAGCGATACCGATGACCGTGCCTCGCGTGATCCCTGGGAGGCAGCTATCGGCGTGCGGTGTTAGTACCTCCCCACGCTTTATGAGAAAGATGTTCGTCGCGTTCGTCTCTGAAACGTAACCGAAGATGTCGAGCATGATCGCATCGTCCACACCAGCAACGTTCGCCTCAATCTTTGCGAGGATATTGTTAATCAGATTGTTGTGATGGATCTTGGAGTCAACACACTGCGGTGGATTCCGGCGGATCGCTGAGGTGATTAAACGGATACCGCTCTTCGCGTAGATGGGTGGCTTCCATTCCGCAAGCACGATTAAGGTCGTCCCGTACTGGTTGACGCGTGCGTCCATACTGGAGGTGACTTTTTTTCCACGGCTGAGCGTCAGACGTATATGCACACCGTCCCGCATGCCGTTGGCTTCAAGCGTCTCAAAGATCGCTTTTTTGATCGCATCGCGTGTCGGAATACCAGCGAACGCCATGGCGTGTGCGGAGTCTATGAGTCTGTCCAGGTGTGGGTCGAGTGCGAATATCTTTCCATTATAGACGCGTAAACCTTCCCATACGCCATCTCCACCTTGGACGAGGCTGTCGAACACAGAGACCTTCGCGTCTTCACGGGGCAGCAATTCACCGTTAACGTGGATTAATATGTTTTCATTTCTTGCATCGGGTAATTTAGGTGCCATATCTCCTCCATTTTAATAGTTGTCAGTTGATGACCACTCCTACCATGTATCTCGGACGCTCACCCCCTCATCCGTCAGATAGGTTTTGATGTTCTCAATCGTAAATTCGCCGTAGTGTGTAATAGAAGCAACAATCGCGGCATCGGCGTTGCTTTCGACAAAGACATCCCGTAAGTGCTGTGGGTTTCCCGCACCGCCAGAGGCGATGACCGGCACCGGCACGAGATCCGCAATAGCACCCGTCAACTCGAGTTCGTACCCGGCTTTCGTACCATCAGCGTCGATGCTATTGACGACAATTTCACCTGCCCCTAAATCGATCCCACGCGCCGACCATTCCAGCGCATCCCAGCCGACTGGCGTTCTCCCACCGTCTATGAAAATTTCGTAGCCGCTTGGAATCTGTTTGCTTTTCGGGACCCGTTTCACCTGCATACTCAGCACGACGCATTGACTCCCGAACGCCCGTGCTCCCTCCGCAATGAGTTGAGGGTTCCGCACGGCACCGGAGTCTATGCTGACTTTTTCTGCACCTGCAAGTAGGACGCGGCGCATATCCTCAAGGGTGCGTAACCCACCCCCGACAGAAAACGGGATAAAAATTTCGGCGGCGACTGCAGAAACAACATCAATCATTATATCGCGTCGCTCGTTGCTCGCCGTTATGTCGTAAAAGACGAGTTCATCCGCACCGCCTTCGTAATAGAACCGCGCCATCTCAACCGGGTCACCGACATCGACATTCCCCTTGAAGGCAATGCCTTTGGTGACCTTTCCGGCGCGCACGTCTAAACATGGAATTATCCGTTTCGTTAGCATTTTTAATTATTCCTTGCGGTTAAATATCGTTGGTTTGGACTTTAGCGTCCTTTTCTCAAATCTTACGAGTTTTCCTTAAAATCCTCAGAGATGTTGTTTGAATATCCTCAGAATATCGTCAAATTCCGAGACCTTCAGAAACTTAT
The DNA here is from genome assembly GCA_022827885.1 of Candidatus Poribacteria bacterium. Lineage (GTDB taxonomy): Bacteria > Poribacteria > WGA-4E > WGA-4E > WGA-3G > WGA-3G. Next base: position 137,763 of record JAJEIP010000008.1, on the reverse strand, counting down.
ATAGTGCCGCAAGTGCCAGCAGGCTTAATCCTATCGGTGCGAACACCCCAACCGTGCGTGGAATGATACCTACTGTTCCGAGCCAATCCTTCTCAATGACGCTATTTGTCACCCAGCAAACAATCCCCATCACCGCTGAAGCGATTAAAATTTTGAGCATCAGCGTGGCGAGCGATCGAAGCCCCAACCGCCCAACCTTGCGGCGGAGCAGTAGCAGTAAAATTCCACAGTTCAACGTCACTGTCAAGACCGTTGAAAATACCACAGCACGCGGATCCAAGAAGAGTTCACGATAGATAAACAGGTAGTTGAGACAGATATTAAGCACAACGGCACAAATGCCAACAATAACGGGTGCGCGAATGTCCTTGTGGGCATAGAACCCATCCGTAACAATCTTAAGGGTCGAAAATCCACAGAGACCGAAGGCATAAACGAACAAGATCCCCGCTGTTTCGATTGTGTCTTCTTCAACGGTTGCCCCCCATTCGTAAAGCAAACGACAAATCGGTTCTGACAATATCATGAGTCCGATGCCAGCAGGAATTGTCAGAACAAGCATTAAGCGGAGGGCATGAGAAAGTGCGTCGCGAAAATTCTCTGTCTCTCCCGCTGTTACAAACCTCGCGAGTTGTGGCAGTGCTACCGTTGAAATCGCAACGCCGAATATCCCGATGGGAAGGTGCATGATGCGATACGCCCGACTGATCCAAGTCAACCATCCAGAATCTGAAGTAATAAAGAAGGTGTTCGTCAGTAGATTCACCTGCACCGCCGCGACCCCTAACACAGCGGGTCCGATGAGGTGAACAACTTGGAGTACCCTCGGATCTCGCAAGCTCAGCAGCGGACGATACCGAAACCCGACCCGATACATGGACGGCACTTGAATTAGGAATTGGGCGATGCCGCCGACAATTACACCTATAGCCATGCCTGTTACCGGGTGAATATCCACCAACGGACACAGATAGTAGCCGCCTATTCCGACAACGAGGGAGCTGACGTTAAAGAAGGTGGACGCACAGGCTGGGATACCGAACCGTCCCTTGCTATTCAATAATCCCATAGCAATTGCCGCAAATGACACAAAGAGTAGATACGGAAACATCAATTGCGTGAGATAAATTGCCAATTCAATCTTGCTGTCAAACCCGAAATGTTCAAGGGTGTCTAAATTTCTATCAAAGTTGTCGCGTGCCAACACATCGACAAGCACTGGAGCGAAGATGATACCGAGTACCGTGATACCAATTAAAACGAGGAACGTTAGGTTAAAGATGCGGTTCGTAAGATTCCATGCCGCCTCTTCGCCGTCTTCAGCTTCTGTCGCAAGGAATGTGGTAATAAATGCCTTACTCAAAATCCCTTCACCGAACATATCGCGTAGAAAGTTCGGTATACGGAAGGCAAGATAAAAAGGGTCCGCGCTGGTCTTGGCAGGGAAGTAGTAACCTATCGCCGTTTCGCGGGCGAGACCTAATATCCGGGATACCATCACAGCAATGCTGACAATTCCCACCGCACGAGTGACCTTTTGATTCTCTTGCGCTGTGGCGTTCGTTTTGTTTTCCATTTTATATTGGTTATCGGTCATCAGACGGAAGGATCTTTAAACGAAAACCTCTTAACCGAAGACCGACAACCGAAAACTGACAACCACTTATCCTTGACATCGCTTCTGTTTCGGTGTAAAGTTTAGAGCAGTGCCAACAGAAATTTAACACACTATTCACTACAGGCATAAGGAGAACAAAAAGATGCAGGAAAAACGATATTTTACGCTTGAAGAGGCAAATCAATGCATCCCCGAATTAGTTGATGAAATTTCACTGTTAAGAGCAATAAGAGCACAACTTTCAGCACTTCACGCAGAAATTACCCCTCTCTTGAAGGTCGTTTCTTCCAACGGGGGCAGTCAGCATACACCCGTCCTACTCAATGCAACGCAACGCTTTCAGGAAGTTCTGGATCGGATTGCGGCCCGCGGGTGTCATCTGAAAGGCCTTGACCCAGGATTGGTCGATTTCCCGCACCTCCGCAACGGCAAAGAGGTCTACCTCTGTTGGCGGATGGGTGAAAAGAAGATCCGCTACTGGCATGAAATTGAGGACGGATTTGAAGGACGACAGCCGTTGTAGTAGTAGGGAGAGGGGACCTTGCCCCTACGACGACCTGAAGAAGTGATGCGTCGGACCGTGTCCGGATCCGATATCCAAAGCGTGCTGGATGGCACCGGTAATATACGCCTTTGCTGTGTTAATAGCGTCCGCCAAATCTTTCCCGTGTGCAAGTTGCGTCGCGATTGCCGCCGAGTAGGTGCAACCTGTCCCGTGCGTGTTTTCTGTCTCGACCCGTTCCGCCTCAAAAAAACGCCATTGACCCTCACAGTAAAGCACATCGGTTGCTTTGCTTCCGATCAGATGTCCGCCTTTAACAAGGACAGCATGACAACCGAGCTCTGCTATCGCTTTTGCGGCACTTTTGGCATCGTCTATGTTTCGGATGTCCTGTTGCGCGAGGAGTTCCGCCTCATAAACGTTCGGTGTAATCACTGTCGCAAGCGGAATCAACGCTGTTTTGAGGCTATCAATCGCCTCTTCCTTTAACAGTGGAAATTTGCTTTTGGAGATCATCACGGGGTCTACAACAATGGCTGGTGGTGTATATTCTCTCAATTTCCCCGCAACCGCCTCGACAATCGCTGACGCAGAGAGCATCCCTGTTTTGACGCTGGCGACCTCAAAATCCGTGAAAACCGCGTCTAACTGCGCTTCAATCAGTGAAATAGGCAGATCGAAAGCGTCTGTGACCGCAACCGTATTCTGTGCTGTAACGGAGGTAATCGCGGACATAGCAAAGCCACCATTCGCGGAGATCGCCTTGATGTCCGCTTGTATGCCTGCCCCTCCACCTGAATCTGAACCTGCAATCGTTAAAATCTGTTTCATTTTTCTAATTATGTGCTTCTGGACCTCGTTCCATTACATTCCACGAGGGTTTTCAGTTAATTCTAACCCCTCTAACTGATGAAAGGGTTTCTAACAACTGGAATACTGCAAGGACAACGGACGCAGCAGCCCAAGATCCATAAATTAAAAAAGATAGCGTTTCGCTTGTATGCCTGCTCCTTTGGAAGACATGACACCTGACATCACAGCTACCCCGAAAGCACCCGCAGCGAAACATTCCTGCACTCGGTCAGGTGTAATACCGCCCAATGCAAAGACTGGCAGTTTCACACCTTCGACGACCTCAGCGAGGCTCGCTGTGCCGACCGTAGGACCGTATCCCGGTTTACTTGCTGTTGGATAGATAGGACTGTAGGTCAGAAAATCAGCCCCTTCTACCTCCCGTCTTTTTGCCGCATCAAGAGAGTGCACCGAACACCCAATATAGAAATTATCACCTGTCTCGGTTGCCTTTACGGAGCCGACGGGTTCTGCCTTCGCTGGGAGATGAACCCCCGCGGCACCGACATCCCGTGCGACGTTTATATGTGTGTTTATGAAAAGTTTTGCATCGTAATTTTGACACAACGCCGCTATCGGCTGCGCCAACTTCATCAACGCGGTATCACTTAAATCCTTTTCACGCAGCTGAATGCCTTTTACACCTACATCCAGCAGTTCCGAGATAACATCCACTAATGGAGTCGGGGCACATTGGTGTCTGTCGGTAATGGCGTACAGCTTAAAGTCGATCATTTATTCTATCGGAACCCGTCGGAGACGTGCCGCGAACGCGCCGTCGACCCCGTGTTCGTGTGGAAACGTCTGGACAAAACCTTGTGGTGTTATCGCACTCAGCGGAACAGTGGGGAGGAAACGTCGCGCGTTTTCCACCCTATACATTGGAAAATCTGTCAAAAATCGTTGGATAACTTCCTCGTTTTCCATCGGCTCTATGCTACATGTACTGTAGACGAGAATACCTCCCGGTTTGATATGTGGTGCTGCGTTCTTCAGGAGGCTATATTGTATCTCACGAAGCGCGTGAACCTGTTTGAGCGTTTTGTTCCATCGGATGTCAGGATGCCGCCGAAGTGTTCCAAATCCTGAACACGGGGCATCAATAAGCACAGCATCCGCCGTTTTGATAAACGCAAGGTCGACCTTCGTCGCGTCCATTACACAAGTCTCAACGTTGTGGGCATTGACGCGTCGGCAGTTCTTTTGCAACAACGCTATTTTTTCTGCTGAGGCATCCACGGCGATAATTTTTCCGGTATTCCCCATGAGATGTGCCAAATGCGTTGTCTTTCCACCCGGTGCAGCGCATAAGTCTACTATAAATCCCGCTTCCTCCGGTGAGAGTAGATGTGCCACCAACATGGCACTCTCATCTTGGACATAGATATCGTCTCGGTTAAGAATGTCCTTTAATGTCAGTTCGCCAGTAGTGTCAAAAGTGGTGATCGTACGGTTTTTGAGTGCTATCCCGTCAGGTGCGATTTTGGAAAGGGAGGCAGGTAAACCTTTCATTTCCAAAAATTGGCAAACTTCTTCGCGTTGGGTCAGGAGGGTATTTACGCGGAACGCGAGCGGTGCGGTTTGGTTGCTTGCACGACAGAACGCCAGCGTCCACGAAACGCCGCGCGTTTGAAGCCATCGCTTTACTAACCAGGTTGGGTAGGACAACGAGAACGCAATGTGTTCAGTCGGGTTTGTATTGAGGGGTGGATAGGCGATGCTTGTGCCTTCGCGTTGGATGGAGCGGAGCACTGCATTGATAAACCCCGCGGTCTTCCGTCCACTTGAAGATTTACGTCGGCGGGACATCGCGAGTTGGACGGTTTCAAAGATCGCTGCATGTGCAGGTATCCCATCGAGATGTAACAGTTGGAACGCGCCGAGTCGAAGGATATTACGATGCCTCGCGTCTAACTGAAATTTGGGATTGATAAACCGATCAAGCACCCAGTCCAGCTGCTTCTGCCACCGAATAACGCCGTAGACGAGCCCGTTTACCAATCGGCGTTCTTGCCCGTCAATTGCGGGTCTCTGTCCGAATGCACTGTCAACAACGGATGCTATTGACGCACTGCTGTGCGAAAGGGTCAATAGGCATTCTAAGGCGACTCTGCGCGCGTTCATATCTCGCAATAACGCGAGGTATTGGATCCACTGTCCCGATGCCTCGCGAGTCTCCTTTGTTTCGACGGCACTTCTTCTAACAGAAAGCCAAAATTATGCTGCTTCGGCGGTGAGGGCATGCAATTTGCGGGTGAGTCGGGACTTTTGGCGGTTCGCTGTCCCTTTTTTGATAACACCTTTACTGGCAGCTCTATCTAAGAGGCTTACCGTAGTTCGGCACAATTCCTGGGCTGTGTCAACGTTCCCTTCCGTAAGGGCGGTTTCTGTCTGTTTCATCACTGTCCGAAGCGTTGCTTTACGGTGTCGGTTGCGGTTCCGCTTTGTTTTGTCCGCACGTGCGTGTTTCTTTGCAGATTGTCGATGCAAAACAGATACTCCTTTTGAAAACTTGTCTCTCGATGATCCCAAAGACAATCGAGGTATTAACTTGTCTTTCACATTATGTGTACTTAATGATACCACAAAATAGCAGGTTTGTCCATATTTTTTTGAAGGTTGCTGTGTGAAGTGAGTTTAATATTTTATGTTTGCTCAATCCAACCTCCGGTTTTAATAGAAAAGTGTCTCATATCATAAATAGCCCTGAGTCCAGTGAAAAACCTACTTGATTTCTCACCGCAAAGGCTTTAAAATATATATCAAAGGAGAACATTTTGATGAAATTACCGTCCCTTCTACTGATTTTCGCGATAACCATCGGATTTTGCACCACTGTAGCGGCAGCCCCCCAAGACGCAATTGACACGCCCCCGTGGCAACCCACAGGACACTACACACATCCCGAGATTCAAGAGAGCTCCGGCATCGTCGCCAGTCGACAGTTTGAAGGGGTCTATTGGACCCTCAACGACTCCGGAAACCCCGCTGCACTTTACGCCACGAAGCACAATGGCGAATTAATCCAAAAGATCGAAATCAACGGTTCCAGGAACTTCGATTGGGAAGCACTCGGGATTGACGACAAAAATCAACTCTGGATCGGCGAGATCGGGAATAACAGCAGACTGCGGTTTGATCTGAAGGTCGTTGTCGTCGCAGAACCAGATCCGTTTACTGAAACAGAAGCACAAGTCATTGCAAGCTATCCATACCGATATCCCAATGAAAATGTAGATGCGGAAGGACTTTTTATTGTTGAAGATATTCCGTATATCGTTTCTAAAGAACGAGAACGTGCCGTGCTTTACCGATTTCCGACGCTGAAGCCAGATGCGAAACAGGTATTGGAAAGGGTTGGCGAATTCACCGGGGCAAAGTTCGTGACGGGTGCTGGCGTATCCGAAGATGGAACCCGCCTTGCTGTCTGTACTTACGACGCACTCTGGGTATATCACCGCACAGCGGGTGATTTAGCACAGATGATTCAAAGCACACCGTGGCACTTACCTCACAGCTTCTATGGAGAAGCCGTCTGCTTTGATGGTTACGATCTCGTCTTGACAAATGAAGCACGAGACCTCTACTATCTCCCGCAATTTTGGTATGAGAAGCAGTGGACATTACCATCCAAAAACACCCACTCGGCAATCGACCTTCTACCAAAGACAACAACACAAAACGCAGCAATTCAAACAGAAAGCTACCGAGCGGGAGGCATTGATATCGGTGGAAGCCACATCACTCTCACACCGGAAACTACTGGACAGGCGGCTGCCTTGACTGTCCCAATTGAAGTGCCTTACAGAGATGTGTATGAAATTCGTTCCATTTTGATGCGTGGACCAGCGTATGCACACGTCCAATTGTCTGTAGATAACATAGCGGTCGGTGCGCCTTACGATTGCTATTCTACTGCGTCGATAGCCGGGACATTGGTTTCATTTGGGACTGCCCCTTTGAATGCCGGTGAAAATCAGATTGTGCTCAGTATTGTTGGAAAGGCATCCGAAGCCACAGGCTATAAAATTGGTATCGATTCCTATCAAGTGTTGAACGCCTCACCGTTTGTGAAACGCTACGCGGTTTTAGGTCCGTTTCCCAAGACGGATGTTGAAACAATTGATGAATTGCTGCAGGCTGGTGGTCAATTGGACTTGAAGACAACTTACACAGGCGTTAATCGCAAACCCGTCCGCTGGGAGGAGGCAACTTCAAGGGCAGACGGATATCTCGATTTACGCAGAGACCTCAGTCCTACGCCAATGACTGTCGGATACATGTTGGTATACATCCACGCGCCGAAGACGACAGATTCTGTGATGTTGATTGGCAGCGATGACGAAATCGCCGTTTGGTTAAACGGAACCGAAATTCATCGGAAAAGTATCGATGCCGGAGCAACGGCGGATGCAGATGCCGTTCCGTGTCAACTGAAAACGGGATGGAATACGGTTCTCTGTCAAAAGATTGATCTCGGCTGGTCGTGGGGCCTCTATTTACGATTCACGGACGCAGATAGAATTCTCAAATATGCTACCCAACCGACAGACTAAGAAGACGCAATTCATCAGATTTTACGGATTGGAAACCCCTGCCTTCAGGTAGGGGCGGAAAATCCGTCTCCATTTTTTCTTTCCAACCATCGGATCTCTTCCATCTGAGGAAAACCTAACCCTCCCGTCTGTACCCATTTTCATGGATTCAACGTTAAACGTTGTAGATGAACATATCACTAACTTAAAAACAGCAATGGGGTGTATCCGATGCAATTCAATTTTCTTCAATACAGTAGACAACACCTGCTGAGAATCGTCCAAAGAATCAGTATTGTCGGGATGGTGTTGGCAGCCATGTCTGTTTCCGCGGCGACCTCCAGCATAAGCCAACGCGATATTTTTGTGGGGGCAAGTGCCCGCGCCGTCGGGATGGGCAGTGCGTTCACCGCAGGTCCCTCGGCGACCAACGGTTTTCTATGGAACCCGTCTTCACTGGGATTTATGGATGGTGTGGAAGTCAACATGGGAGGCATGCCGTTTCCAGGAAATTTCTCGAGCCGCGATCAGGCGTTTTCAGTCGCTGCGAATCCACAGACATTCGGTATGACGAACCGAAATTTAGGAAATGTCTCCTTCGCCACATGGCTTGACGGTTGGAAAAATAACACGACGGAGTCCACACAAATTGTCTTGTTGGGATACGGACTGGCACTCGGACAGCGTGCTTCGGCGGGTGCGAACCTGCGCTACTATCAGAACAATACACCCATCAGGACCAATTTTCTGTGGAGTGTCGATTTAGGGATGCAGTTCGCCTATCCATTGCAAAAATGGGGGGATTCGGTAAAAGTAGGCATGAATTTCGCTGAATTGAGCAGTGGCATTCGTGAGAACGGTGTACTTCTTGAGAGCGCGCCTTTAGCCGCACGCTTCGGAACAGCTTACGAGGTAGGCGGAAACACACTCTTCTCCGCGGACCTCGCCGTCCGAGGTCAGAACGATGTCAATTGGGGGGAACGCCTCCGATTGCACTTCGGGGCAGAACACTGGTTCATTGATGGACACGTCGGGCTGCGCTTCGGTTATACTGCTTTGACCGCTTCTGAAAGATTCTGGAGTGGTGAGTTGGCACGCGGACTGAGTTTCCGAAATTCCTCCGGACAACTCGATTATGCTTATGTGAGCGGCAGTGAATTGGAGCAAGGTGTGCATTGGATCTCGGCAACGTTACGGTGGGATGGAAACGACATGGCACCCGTATCGGTGGCAACCCGCACCGAGCCGTTAGATACCGATGACACTGCACCGATTTTAATGCCGGAGACATTTGAAATAGACCCTGAAACACTTGATGGAGAATTGGATCTCTCGGAACCCGCAATTTCACCGAATGGCGATGGTGTGTCGGATAGCACCACATTCCGTTTGCGTCTCGGAGAAGACGGCACCGCACCGCTACGATGGCAGTTGAACATACTCGACGAATACACCGAAAATATTTGGGAAAAATCTGGGACAGGTGTGCCAACGGAAGGTGTCGTCTGGAATGGGTTCGCTGATACTGGTAACTTAGTGCCTGACGGAAATTACGAGGCTCGACTCCACGTTCTTGACTCACAAGGCACCTTACATTTCGTGGATACCGGGACGGTGACTGTGGACCTCATTCCAACGACAGTGGAACTTTTCGCGAAAACACCGACAACCGTCGGTGTAAAAACGTGGGACATCAATCCGCTTGCGCAGTGGAAATTCGAGATGTTCGATACGAAAAACGCGCTGATTGAGCAGGCAGAAGGAAATGGTTCACCGCCTGCCGAGGTCGTTTTGCGCAAAGTTCAAGTAGATCCGAATGTAATTTACACCGGTAGGTTACATGTTCAGGACATCGCTGGCAATCGGAGCACGGAGCAAGCGACGTTACAGTTTGGGATCACGGATCAGCGAAAAAGCACTTCGGTATCCAGCAAGTTGACGCTCATGGTGGGTTCATTTGTAGAACGTTCCTACGCTGAAGCCATGGAGGAAAGATTACGGTTGCAAAATCCAAATCAGACGGTCGCCCTCCGCGTCGCCACTGTTGGTGGAAAAACTGTGCACCGCGTAACGATCGGTGAATTCAGCACACGGGCTGAGTCAATGGCGTTGAAGCAACGCATTCAAGAGACCCTCGAAGTCGAACCGGTATTAATTTCATTTCAATGACACCTTTCCCCAAAAACGGTAGGTGCGGTTTCTAACCGCACCTATTCGGTTGGATGTACCGCTCTATATCGAGTAGAATTCCGCAGCGTTTTCGTAAAAAAACCTATTCTTCTCCGCGTCTGACGCATCTTCAACCGTCCCTAAGAGTGCCGCGACCCACTCCTGATATGTCGCCGCCAGGGTACACACGGGCCAATCGCTTCCGAACATCAGCCGTTCATATCCGAAAGCCTCTATTAGATGTAGAATGTACGGCTTCAGTTCCTCACGCGTCCAGTTCTCACTTGCAGTCGTCACAATCCCCGATACCTTGCAGTGGACGTTCTCGAAGGCAGCGAGCTCGTTGATACGCGTTGCCCACGGCTCGAATTGCCCACCCTTTATGTCCGGTCCCCCGCAGTGGTTAAGGGCATGCCGAACGTCCGGGGTCACCTTGACGAGTTCGATTGCCGCTGGCAGCTGCGCATGATTCGCACAGAGTTCAAAAGAGAGATCGAATTTCGTCAGCAATTTCACGCCGTTAATCAGTTCAGGTGTAGCGTAGAACTGCGGATCCGGATGATGCCACGCCATGCGCCGCACCCCTACAACAAGTCCGAATCCTGTGAGTTGTTCGAGAATCGCCTCGGCGTTCGGCTTTTCAAGGGGTGCCGCTGCCGCTATCGCGCCGATCATCCCATCTGTCTCGGATATGTGTGTGAGCCACTCGACCTCCTTGACAACATCCGTTTCGGCGGGGTCGCCTTCAACGTGTACCGACCTGACGATGTTAAGGTCCCCAATTGCCTCGCGATAGTCTTCTGCCGTGTATCGCTTTCCCAATAGATCGAACCCTTCTAACCAAGGATATTCCAAATTAGAGGTATCCCAGAGGTGTTGGTGGGTATCTATTATTTTAAGCATCTATCGTTCCTCACTTAAAAATGATTTGAATTTCGTCAAAATATCCTGTATAATTTCTTAAAAAAGTTTCAAAAACGTTAGCACGTAATGGAATGGAGTGCGGATTTAAGGGACGCACGTAAGCATCCAAACGCACGTCATTTCTCCGCAAGGTAAAATTAAGAATTATCCGCAAGGTAAAATTAAAAAGAGGTGTCTATTATGTTTTTGGGTTTCTTTGATCCGCTCTATTTCGTATTTCTTGCACCGGGACTGGCACTGTCCCTCTACGCCACGTTTCGCACAAAATCGACATTCTCAAAATATTCACAAGTCGGATCGCGTAGGGGATTGACAGGCGCGCAAGCCGCCGATCTGATGCTGAAACGGCACGGTGTTAGCGGCGTCCGAATCGAACGTTCAAGTGGATGGTTAAGTGACCACTATGATCCAGGCGAGAAGGCACTCAGATTATCCGATGACGTCTATTCAAGTCAATCGCTCTCCGCAATAGGGGTTGCCTGTCATGAAGCCGGACATGCGATGCAGGATGCCCACGGCTATGCGATGCTGAATCTACGGACCGCCCTCGTCCCGGCTACGAACTTTAGTTCGATGGCCTCTTATATTCTGATAATGGTCGGTTTCTTTATTCAACCCTTCCTGCTGTTCGGTGTCGGACTTTTTGCAGTAGGGGTCGTCTTTTCGTTGATAACACTTCCCGTTGAATGGGATGCCAGTAAGCGCGCCAAAGTCGCAATGGCGGAAGCAGGAATGCTCACGCAAGAAGAGAATCAGCACGCCAGTAAAGTGCTCAACGCGGCATTTTTGACGTATCTCGCAGCGGCAGTGACCAGTCTCCTTACACTGCTCTACTACCTATTCCGATTGGGACTGTTGGGTGGCAGTGACGAGTAATTATATTAATGGCGCAGCGTGAAACCGCGCCTATTGATGTCGGCGTGAATTGTCGTCTTTAAGACTTGCTATCAATATCCACACCGGGCCACTGGTCGTCCTGCTCGGTAATATCGACGACGATACCGTCCGGGTCTTCTATCTTGAAGGCTTCTGAAGGCAATTCGTCCGAATTTGGGTCGTAGGGTTTGTCACCACCTAATCCTTCCCATGTGATTGTGAAACCGAGGTCCTCACACCGCTGTGCCGCTTCTCGCAGGTCCGGCACACGAACCCCGATGTGGAGGTAGTCTAACATCCCGCCGACATGTTTCGGACGATCGGGACCGCTGTGTTGAAACACGCGGAAGTTGTGATAACCGTCCGTAAGATCATAACATCCATTCATCGTTGAAAAGACCCGCAATCCGAGCGCATCGCGCCAGAAGCGAATGCTTTTTTCCAAATCGGTCGTGCGAACGCCGATGTGTACAAGTGTCGTTGACATAAAAGGTTCCTTTTGTGTTACGGCATACAGCGTATGCCTACTGCTTTAAATCCAGACAGTCGGTTCCCGGTTTTCTGCGCGATGCTCGTAGAGCAATTTGACATCGTCCGGTAACTTATCGAACGTTTCGCCGGGAATCGTGGCGGTATTCGCACCGAAGAGTTCTAAATTCAGCCACCACGGCGCGTATCTGACGACGACTGCAGTCCGTTTCCCAGCACTCGGATTTTCTGCATTGGAATGCCAAATCCGGCTGTCCATGATGAGCACACTGCCCGCGCTGCCAACGGCTTGCATCTCCCCGTCAATTGGATTTCGGTCACCGATGTTGTCTTCTTTGCCTCTGGGGTTCCGGAGGTCCACATGCGTTTTGGGAACAATCCAGGTCCCACCGTTTTCCGTTGTGAACTCGGAAAGCATCCAGAGGGTAGTGATACCGATAACAGCACTCGGAAACGGTTGGGGAATGTGCCACTTCTGGTTCAGATCATACGGAAAATCGGAGTGGTATGCACGCACCAACTCGTAATGTGGGGGACGGATCTTATACTCAGTCTGCGAAATACGCACTTGCGGTCCGAGGAGTTGTTGGATAGTAGTGAGGAGCCGCTCGTTCGCAAGGTGTGCAGCAAACTTCGGCATGAAACTGATGACATTTCGTCCCCAGACACCCTGTTCTTTTCTAAATTCATTATAGTCCGCTTCAGAGGTTTCGACCTCTTCACGGACCTCACTAACCACATCGGCGGGTATAACGTTCTCTAAGACGCACCAGCCCTCTTCTCGCAGTTGTGTAACGTGGGGTTCAATTGTTGCTAATAAATTATCGGTTTCCATTGATACCTCCTTTTTAGCGCGGCGACACCGATGTGCCGCTTGCAAAAACGCCGCGAATTCACTAACAGCGTCGCGACTTAACCGAAAACCTGCTTGTAATGGAAAGCAGTCCAGGAGCCCATAAATTAAAAGCCTGTTTCTCGCTCGCGGTTGTAACGGACTGCTGTCTTGATGAGCGGTGTGAGCCGCATCACTTTACCAAGAGAGCCAATGATACCGATCTCGCGTGTTGTTATCGCGCCCATAACGTTGAGTTCGCCTGTCCAAAATTTGTAGGCGGTGTCACCTGTCATAGTGAGTTCAACGTCTGGAGAAGTGTCGTCACAGGTACCGCGGGCAAGGGTATATCCGCCATTTGCTGCCGTTAGGGTCATTCTGCAATCAGGCATGCTGTAGTTGAATTGAACGTTCAACGTCAACGACTTCAGTGCCTCTTTCGCTTCCGGTAGCGTGGCGATTTCTTCAAACAGTTCACTGATGTAACTATAGAGTTGATCGGGTGTTTCAAATATAGCCATAGTTTGCGGTATAGCATACTGTATAATAAATGGGAAGTCAAATAAAAAATGAGAATAAATCCATTCAAACTGTCTCGTGAGGGAATCTCTAACGGGATACCTTTTGATGCGCAAGCTTACGAAGATGCGCGAAATTACTTCGCCTCCCGGACGATCGCCTATGCGTCTCCGATGGGGTGTATGGGCATAGTCGCGGCGGATGCAAGGAGCCTTTCGCATGTTTTCTTTACCGATGATTTTCCGTTCGGTGAATCATCACCCATCCATAGACAATATCCTGTACTCACTGATGCCCAGGAGCTGCTCGACCAGTATTTCGCGGGTGAGCCACTTGAATTTTCTCAGGTTCCGATCCGATTCAGCTGGGGAACGGACTTTCAGAACCGAGTGTGGGAGACTATTCGTCAGATTCCTTATGGAGAGGTGCGGAGTTACAAATGGATCGCAGAACAGGTAGGAAAACCGAAAGCGGTTCGAGCTGTCGGCAATGCGGTTGGAGCAAACGTTGCGGTTATTCTCAACCCGTGTCATCGTGTCGTTAGAAGCAATGGTGCTTTAGGCGGTTACGGTGGTGGACTGGAACGCAAACGTCAGTTGCTGGCACTTGAAGGTCATCCTGTCGAACAATTTTAAGGTATAATTAAAAAATGACATCTCAAAAAAATTTAGGTAAAGCCACCCAAGCCATCCATGCCGGTGAAGCACGGACATCCTCCACGCAAAAAACGGGGATGCCTTTGTTACCGCCTATCTATCAAAACAGTACATTCCGTTTCGCAACCGCCGCTGAATGCGCCGAGGCGTTCCGAGATGAAGAGAGTGGTTATGTCTATACGCGCTGGGGGAATCCAACACAAGAGGTGTTAGAGCAGAAACTCGCTGTTCTCGAAGCTGGTGAAGCCGCACTCGCTACCGCGTCAGGGATGGGAGCAGTCAGTACGGCACTCTTTACGGCTTTAGCGGAGGGTGGGCATGTCGTCGCAATGGAGAACCTCTATTCCGCTACATTCCAAATCCTCAATGAGGAATTGCCACGCTTTGGGATTAAGACTACGTTTGTTGATGCTACAAACCCTACGCAAATTGCGCACGCTATCCGAGCGGATACCAAGGTCCTTTATCTCGAAAGCCCAACAAATCCACTCCTAAAACTTGTTGATTTACAGGCAGCCGCCGAGATTGCAAAAGCACACGGCGTAATTTCAATGATTGACAATACGTTCGCTACCCCGTGTGGTCAGCAGCCGATTACCTTTGGCATTGATGTCGTCGTTCACAGCATGACGAAGTACATGAGTGGTTCCGGCGCAGTTATCGCGGGCGCGATTATTGGACAAAAGGAATTCGTTGTGCGTGCCAAGGAGGGGGCACTCCGCAACTTTGGAGCAGTTATCAGTCCGTTGAACGCATGGTTAACGCTTCACGGACTCACGACTCTACCGCTACGGTTTGCCCGGCACAGTGAGAACGCCACACGTGTCGCAGCGTTTCTTGAGGCACATCCGGCAATGGCATGGGTCCGCCACCCGAGTTTGCCGAGTCACCCGCAACATGAACTCGCCAAACGTCAGATGGATGCGTTTGGTGGTATGATAACGCTGGAGTTGAAAGGTGGACGCGCCGCGGGTGAACACCTCGTCGATCACCTCCAGCTCTGTTCGCTGGCAGTCAGTTTGGGCGACGTGCGCACCCTCATCTGTCATCCTGCATCAACCACGCATTCACATGTTCCCGCAGAGATCCGTCGGCAGACCGGCATCACGGATGGCTTAGTCAGAATTTCGGTTGGACTGGAAGATGCCGAAGATATTATCGCCGACCTCGAACAGGCGTTAGAAACCTGCACTCCTTAAATTTTGGATGTAATTCTCATTGATATTATTCGAGGGATGGGTTGCCTCTTTGTGCGGTTCCGGGAATTCTGTGATCAACTTCTGGTATGCGTCTACTGCTGAATCCGAATCGCCACCGTCTTCATGGATTTTGCCTACCCAGTACTGTGCCTGCCGTCGGTTATCGTAATCGTAAGTGCTGTTGTCTGCGACCTTCTGATACGCGTCAATGGCACTCGCCATGTCGTTGTTGGCATAGGCAATTTGCCCGATATAAATCTGTGAGTTGGCGGCATTCTCATTGCGCGGGTACAAATCAATGGCTTCCTCAAGTCGAGCGATGGCTTCGTCATATTTGCCAAGCCGCTCGTATGCCCACCCCATATAAAAGTACGCATCCTGACCCACTTTGGCATCTGGATAGAGATCTATGACCCTTTGGTAGCCGTCAATCGCCTCCTGATATTTCCCTTCCGCAAGGTAAGTTTGGGGGATACCGAAACTCGCGAGCGGTGAAAGGTCCGGATCTCCGGAATCAACGACGTTTGTAAATTCCACGCGCGCGCTTTCATAGTCCTGCTTCTTGATGTAAATTTCGCCGGTGACGTATAGAATCTGGTAGAGCAGTGGACTGTCACTGAACGGCTCTCTGAGCGCATCAAACTGCGCAAGTGCGAGGTTCAATTCACCCTTTCCATAGTAACACATCGCTTTATTAAACTCCGCCTGATCTGACAGGTCACTGCCCGGGTATATTGCAGTTAATTGGTTATAAAGCGCGAGGGCACGGTCATAGTAAGCATCTACGGATTCAAGCGTCCCTGTCTTTTTTAATTGCTCCGCGATCTGATAAGAGGCGAAAGCGATAGCGTACATCGAATCGTCTGCCCACTCACTATCTGGATAATTGTTGATAAGCCGACGGAAGAGTGCGAAAGCCTCTTCATCGGTACGTGGAATCCGTGAAGCGAGTTGGTAGATAGCATCGTCTGCCCATAGACTGTCAGGATATTTGTCGAAGACTTCGCGATATGCGGCTCGAGCTTTGCGTAAACGGCTTTTGTCGGGTTCGTCAAGTGTGATTGGCGGATTGTCGAGTGCTTGTGCTGCTGTCCATGCTTTGTCGGCGTTGTCGTAGTAGCTTTCGTAACTCGTGTCGGTACCCGTGATACGTCCGACCCAAAACCCGAGGACGGCCGCGAGCACAACGCAAATTTCTGCGATTATGAATTTCTTCATCTTTTCTCTCCTTGGCAAGTATTGGTTCAAACTATATTAACAGGGTTGCTGAAATATGTCAAGTGTAGTTTATGGTAGAAATCCTGAAGTATGGACTTACTTTAGCAAATTCTGTGCCGATCTGACGACATCAACTGGTGCGACACTTAGCCAAACATCACAGATGGACTGCACCAAATAGGGCATACCTTGTGCTCAATTGCACGGAATGGGGCAAATTGACAGAGCCTTTAATTTGCTTGACAACATAAGGACGGTTTGATAGAATGTATGAAAGTATGACAATCGCTTTTCTGTTTGAAGAGAAGCATAAAACAGATTTTAGTGAAATTGTGAGCAAATATAAAAAACGTTAATCAATCAAGGTATATTGTTAAACGATCCCTATAGTCAGGATCACATCGAAAAGAGAGGATTTCTGTGCGTAAATTATTGTTTCGCGTTTCCGCATTCGTTTTAGCGATAGCATTGGTAGTCCCATTACTCGCCGAAGGTGAAGAGAGTATTCTGGACAAAGTTAAAAACAGAGGCCGACTGATATGTGGTGTGAATAAGGAATTGCCCGGTTTCGGTTTCCTCGGTCAAACGGGTGAATGGAAGGGGTTCGACGTGGATTACGGTCGGGCGATCGCCGCTGCCGTTCTGGGGGACCCGAATAAGGTTGAGTTCCGTCCTTTAAAAGCTGCGGAGCGTTTCCCCGCTCTCCAGACGGGCGAAATAGATGTGCTTATCCGCAACACCACTTGGACCCTGACTCGCGACACTGATCTCGGTGCTGACTTCTGCCCACCGACCTTTTACGACGGCCAAGGTTTCATGCTCCGCAAGGAGCTGGGGATAACATCACTCGAGGAGTTGGCGGGAGCGACTGTTGGTGTCACCGCTGGCAGTACCACCGAGTTGAACCTCGCCGATACGACACGCGCCTTAGGGATTGAAGTTGAACCTGTTGTCTTTGAGGAGACTGAGACGCTTTACCAAAGTTACGATCAGGGGCGTTGTGATGTAGTGACAAGCGACAAATCCCAATTAATCTCCCGTCGTCAATCCTTAAAAAACCCGGATGACCATATTATTCTTGATGTAACCATTTCAAAAGAGCCTTTGGGGCCTGTCACCGTCCATGGTGATAACAAGTGGAATGATGTCGTGAGTTGGGTTGTTTATGCCACGTTCGCCGCCGAGGAACACGGCATTACGCAAGCCAACGTCAGCACCTTTAAAACAGAGAATCCCGAAATCAAACGGTTCTTGGGTTTAGATGGAAGTGGGGGTATGGGTGAAAAACTCGGGCTGTCGAAAGATTGGGCACGCCAAGTCATCGCTGCTGTTGGCAACTATGGCGAGATTTTTGACCGTAATCTGACACCATTGGGTCTACCGCGTGGGGTTAATAAACCCTGGACGCAAGGCGGTTTACTCTACGCGATGCCGTTCCGTTAAAGATGGTTTTTTAATGATTCGCAAGGCGTTAAATGAAGTTTTATGTTTATTGACATTTTTTTCTCATATCCGCTTGCGTGTTTTTGCTTGGGTATTTCTGCGTATTGTTGCAAGCTGCTGTTTTAAGTTAATTTTCATAACCGTAGTCCGTAATGAAATGGAGGGCGGATAGGTGGAAGGCACTCTCAGCATGAAACCAACTGAATTACTCCGCAAGGTATAATTAAAAGACCTAAAGTTGTATCGGGAAAAATCCCCTTCTGGCGAGATATCCGAGTTTTACGAGTCCTGTTTCAGGTTATCTTCTTGCTCGGTGTGATCCTGTTGTTAGTCATTCTTTACACGAACATGCTAAAGGGGCTCCGTGGGCTTGGGCTAACACTGAATCTCGATTTTCTTCAGGACGAAGCCGGGTTTGACATTTCGGAGGGTATTCCGTATGAACCTTCGGATGTGTATCTCAAAGCGTTCTGGGTTGGGATTCTGAATACCCTTAAAGTCAGCATCATAGGGATCGTCTGTGCGACGCTGCTGGGACTCCTTTTCGGCATCGCTCGACTGTCGAGTAACTGGTTAATCCGGACGATAGCGACTGCTTATGTTGAATGCTTCCGGAACGTTCCGCTCCTGCTTCAGATTCTGTTTTGGTACACTGCCGTAGTTGGTCAACTCCCCAGAGTTAGGGAGAGTATAGCACTGTTTGGAGGCGTGTTCATTAACAACCGAGGGATATACCTACCATCGCCTGAGCCTACCGCAGGTTTGAGAATTTGGCTCGGTTTTCTTGGCGCGGGTTTACTCTTGGCAGTGATTCTCTATGTTGTACGATGGCGGAAACTCCGACAGTTGGATCGTCCCGGTTTTCGTGCCAAATGGGCACTGCCTGCCTTCCTTATCGTGGCACTTTGTGGATGGTTTCTCGCACCGAGCAGACCGTTTACGCTGGACTTACCGGTGTTACAAGGTTTCAACTTCAGAGGGGGAATGCGCTTTTCACCAGAGTTTTCTGCCCTTTTAATTGCGCTTTCTGTGTATACAGGGGCTTTTATTGCCGAAATCGTGAGAAGCGGTATACAATCGGTCGTTAAGGGCCAACGGGAAGCAGCGAGAGCCATCGGTTTGAAGGAATCGCAGACATTGCGGTTAATCGTTCTACCCCAGTCTATCCCGATCATTGTGCCACCGCTGACAAGTCAATACCTGAACCTCACAAAAAATTCAAGTTTGGCTGTTGCAATCGGTTTCCCCGATCTGGTTAGCGTCGGAAATACGATGATGACTCAGACAGGACAATCAATTCCCGTTTTTGCGATGATTATGGTAAGCTATCTGGTGATGAGTTTGACGACATCAGCCGCCATGAATTGGTACAACCGTTGGATTAACCGAGTTGGACGGTGATTGAATTATCTGTAGGGGCGAGGTAACCTCGCCCCTACGATGAGAAAGGCGTATTACACAGTGGAAGAACGAGAGCTTACGCAAGCAATGAAACCCCCAGCCCATACAAAAGGTCCCGCACGATGGATTAAGGACAACTTATTTAACACTTGGTACAACGTGCTTTTAAGTTGCTTGGCACTTATATGCATTTTTTTTATTTCTAAGGCACTTTTGACGTGGGCTTTCACAGAAGCGAAGTGGGGCGTTATTCCGGCGAACCTTCAGCTCTTTGGCGTCGGGGCCTATCCACGGGAACAGATATGGCGCGTATGGAGTGTGATTTATATTTTGTGCGTGCTTGTGGGTTTGAGCGCCGGGATGTGGGGTGGCTTGGTTTTCCGGTTTGCCGTTGTGCTTGGGGGTGTTTGGTTCATTGGTGCTCTGCTCCCCTTTGAACTCTCGACGCGAGGGTGGTTTTTAGGCGCGGTCGCCATAACAGCAGCCGCCCTTTTCCTTGGACGTGGCAGAACAGCGTTACGCCCTTGGATTTTGGGAGGTTGGTTGCTCTCCTTCCCCTTGATAATGATAGTGTTACGCGGGTTCGGGGAGAATAGTGTTCTCACAAGCAATTGGGGTGGACTTCTATTGACCCTGATTTTAGCGGTTGTAGGTATCGTCGTCTCTTTTCCGCTTGGTGTGTTTTTAGCACTCTGCCGTCAGAGCAATCTTCCTGCGATCCGATGGGTTTCAACGGCTTATATTGAGATGGTCCGCGGTGTGCCGTTGATAACAATCCTATTCATGGGGAATATCTTGATACCGATCTTCATGCCGGGGCTTGATATTAACCAGGTTTTACGGATGGGGCTCGCAATCACCTTCTTCTCTGCTGCCTACATGGCAGAGAACGTTCGAGGGGGACTCCAAGGGATTCCGCGCGGACAACATGAGGCTGCACAAGCGATAGGACTTAACTACGTGCAGACAATGCTATTTATCGTCTTACCGCAAGCACTCCGGTCGGTCATTCCAGCGATTGTTGGACAATTCATCGCACTATTTAAGGACACATCCTTAGTTGCTATCATCGGACTTATCGACCTCTTAGGTGTCGCCAGAAGCGTTATCGCCAACCCAGACTGGTTCGGACTGCAAGCCGAGGTCTATCTGTTCGCTGCAATCATCTATTTCGTTTTCAGTTATTCAATGTCCTACGGCAGTCAGGAAATTGAAACCGCACTCGGAGTCGGGGAGCACTAAAACTTGTAGGTTCAACCTGTGCCAAATTGGGAATAATTAGGAGGGAATGAAATAATATGGCAGAACACGAAAACGCGCCGAATGATTCTATTATTGTCTGCGAGGATGTACACAAATGGTTTGACGATTTCCACGTCCTCAAAGGAATTACGACCTCGTTTGAAAAGGGCGAAAGGGCGGTGATATGTGGTCCCTCTGGCTCCGGGAAATCTACATTTATCCGAACCTTGAACCGTTTGGAGGAGCATCAGCGCGGCACAATTGTCATTGATGGTGTTGAGCTGAGTGATGATCTCCGCAATATCAATCTCATCCGTCAGGAAGTCGGTATGGTGTTCCAGCAGTTCAACTTATTTCCGCACCTGACGAACCTACAGAATATCACCTTAGGTCCCATCCGGGTCAGGAAGATGACAAAAAGTGAAGCCGAAGAGATCGCTTTATCGCTTTTAGAACGGGTAGATATTGCGGATCAGGCATATAAGTATCCGTCAGAGATTTCAGGCGGGCAACAGCAGCGGGTCGCAATCGCACGGGCATTGGCGATGGAGCCTAAGATTATGCTTTTTGATGAACCGACAAGTGCGCTGGATCCGGAGATGATTACGGAAGTGTTGGATGTGATGCGTGAACTCGCACGTTCCGGGATGACGATGCTTGTCGTGACGCATGAAATGGGATTTGCACGTGAGGTCGCCGATCGGATCCTTTTCTTTGATGAGGGAGCAATTGTGGAGGACGCGGCACCCGCAGATTTCTTCGATAACCCGCAACATGAACGCACGAAACTTTTCATCTCGCAGACGCTACAACATTAGGTAAATCTCGCGGAATAGAATACTTCCGCAGCATATTCATTCAATGAATTGCTTGCAAAAGTGTAATCGGAATCGTTTCGGAAATCGAAGGTGTATACGATGAGAGCAAAAGCAGTTCATTGACCGGGGGACGTTGGAGAATCTCCAGCACAATCTCTTGCAGATCCTCGGGTAACTCGACTAAGCCCGTGAGCGGAAAGCTCCGAGGTCCCATATCAGTCTTCTGAGCGAGTAGAGAGTATTCCAGAAAGGTCAACCCAACAGCCCTACGTTCTTGTTTATTGAACCGCAGTAAAATGTGGGGAATCAGTTCAATACCTGTCGCCTGTTCACCGGGGGCAAACGAAACGTAGAGTGTATCACTTACTTCATCGTAGTTAAAAATTGGTTGAGGCATAATTTTTTCACCTAATCCTTTTCTGGTAAGCTGTGACAATGTAATTATTTGAAATGGGTTCACCATCTGAGCCTTCGCGAAACCGAAAAAGGACAATTGAGGTAATATGTGTATCATCCGCTGATAAATCAGCGAAGGCATTAATGTAGCGCTACTTTTGTGGATTCAACGAATCCTGCTTCCGGGTCCCATACCGAATTGTTGCTTTTAGGTGTTCCTCATAGTTTGCCATGTCTGGGTGATTAATTGAAGCAATGATATGTTGCCAACGCTCATGCGTTAGATAAATTTCATTTCTGTATCGATCATGGGTAGTCCAACGTATGCCGGTTACAGCCATCTATTTCCTCTTCGCGAGCTAAAATACTAACCTCAGTCTGGTTTTTATTATATCATACAAAATAGATGAAAGCAAAATATGATTTTTCAGAGGGTGAACGCGGCAGATTCTATAATTCAAAAGCCGTCTTTAATATCCTCAATTCTGACAAAAAAGAGATAGGACAAAAGATGCGGTTGAATGGTAAAATAGCCATTGTTACAGGAGCTGGACGCGGTATCGGCAGAGCCGTTGCCCTTCGGTTCGCCGAAGAAGGCGCGAAAGTCGTTGTTGACGACGTAAACGATGCCCTCGGCACAGAAACCGTCGCTGCTATAACCGATGCAGGTGGTGAAGCACTCTTCATTAATGCCGATGTCTCTGATACTGCTGATGCGGAAAGTCTGGTTACAAGAACTGTTGACACCTACGGCACGGTTGATATTTTGGTGAACAACGCTATCTGCTCGACGGCTGATGTGCTGAATAACAACTGGGAAGCAAACTTAGCGGTCGCGCTTCAAGGCACCAGCCACTGTTCCAACGCCGTTATCCCCGTGATGCAAGCGGCTGGTGGCGGTAGCATCATCAATATCGCTTCTGTCAATGGTCTCATCGGGTTACAGGCGATCCATGCGTATTCTGCTGCGAAAGGTGGCGTTATTGCTTTGACCCGCTCAATGGCAGTCGCACACGGTAAAGACAACATCCGTATCAACTGTATCTGTCCGGGAACGATTCAAACCGAAGTCTGGGAGCCGATGATGGAGCGGAACCCACAGATCTTGGACGAAATCACGCCCTGGTATCCGTTAGGACGGATTGGACAACCGATTGACATCGCGAATGCCGCACTCTTCCTCGCTTCCGATGAAGCCAGTTTTGCAACGGGAGCAGTTTTCGTCATTGATGGCGGGTTGACGGCAGGCAATCACCAATTTCCGATTTAATAGGTCGGTAGAAGGAAACACCCAATTCAGACACAGGACAATATGACATACGGAGCAACGAAATGGTAACACAAGAGCAGGTCGATTTTTTTCAGGAAAACGGCTATCTCAAATTTGGGAGCGTTTTAGATAGCGATGGCGTTGAAGCCATGCGCGCGGGATTGGATGCGGTCATTGAATTAGAACTTAATGAAGGCGACGATTCCTCACCGGAGTTCAAATACGGACACGACCGACGTGAGAACCGACTCAATCGGGGAAGCGGGCATCCGCGCGCGATTCATCAGTACATTAACATGTGGAAGCGGGATCCCCATTATGAGGGAGCCATTCATCACCCACTCATCGCTGGGACGGCACGCGCCCTGCTGGATACACCTGAAGTCCGGCTTTGGCACGATCAGGTGATTTCCAAACCCCCAGAGGATAACGGTCATTTCGCATTCCATCACGATTTTTTCTTTTGGCCCCTCAGCCCACCGAATATTGTGAGCTGCTGGCTCGCATTGGACGATGCAACGGTGGATAGCGGGTGCATGCACGTTATGCCGAAGAGCCACAAAGACGAACGCTTTTCCGTCGCAGCGAGGGCTGCAGCAAATGCGGCAGCGGCAAAGGCACGTGAGGCAGGGCAAGAACCGCTGCCTGACCAGTGGGCAGAAAGACGGGAGTTGAGCATTGATCACGGCATTCCGGTGGAATTGAAAGCCGGCGAATGCATGTTTCATCATTGCCTGAACTGGCACGGCACGCCGGCGAATGTCACGGAGCGTCAACGCCGCGCCTTCGTCATGATTTTCATGGCACAAGATGTCTGTTATAACAACGCGCAATCCCCGAACCACGTCCTCGTGCCAACAATTGAGGTCGCGGACGGTGAACCGCTCGTCGGTGACGGATTCCCGGTAGCGTAGCTGCACACGGCATCGGGGTTACAAACCCTTTCCACAACAGAGGTGCCGAGGTAAGGATAACGACATGAAAGATTCAACGTTTATCACGAGAGTTGTATGGAGGATTCTATATGGAAAACAGACCAAACGTCATCTTTATTTTAACCGACGACCAAGGACCGTGGGCAGCAGGCTGTTGCGGCAACGATGAAGTCCGAACGCCTTATCTTGACCAGTTAGCCTCGGAGGGGACCCGTTTCCCTAATTTCTTCTGTACAAGTCCCGTTTGTTCACCGGCACGCGCAAGTCTCATGACAGGTCGCATCCCGTCGGCACACGGCGTACACGACTGGATCCGGGACGGAAATATGCCACCGAATCCCGCTCAATACCTCGACGGATTGACCTGTTATACCGATGTTTTAGCCGACAATGACTATACCGTCGGGTTGAGCGGCAAATGGCACCTTGGCGATAGTTTAACGCCCCAGCACGGGTTCAGCCACTGGTTCGCTTTGCTTACAGGCGGAAGCCAGTATAACGATGCGGATATGATCCGAGACGGACAGGTTGTAATGCAACCCGGCTACCTTACCGATGTTATCACTGACGATGCGTTGGATTTTATCTCGGCGAATCAGGAGGGACCGTTCTATCTCAGCGTCAACTATAACGCGCCCCATACGCCGTTTACGGGACACCCTCAAGACATTGTTGACTCCTATGACGATTGCCCCTTCAAAACATGTCCACAGGAGGCGTTGCACCCGTGGGCTGTCCAGGGTGCCGCTGTGCACATGGGCAACCGCGAGTCGTTGAAAGGCTATTTCGCAGCGATTACCGCACTTGATTTGAACGTCGGACGCATTTTAGAGCGGCTTGCACAATTAGGGATCCGTGAGAATACTCTTGTTGTCTTCAGTAGTGACAACGGCTATTCGTGCGGACATCACGGTTTTTGGCATAAAGGGAACGGAACATTCCCGCTGAATATGTATGAAAACTCTGTAAAAGTCCCCTTCATTATCAGCCAACCCGGCAGTATTCCGGAAGGTCGCACCAGCGAAGCGATGGTGAGCCAATACGACTTCATGCCGACACTCCTCGATTATCTTGGATTACCCGATCCGAATGACGATATGTCTCCGGGCAGAAGTTTTGTGCCCGCACTCTCTGGGGAAACAAACGACGCGAAAGATGAGATCGTCATCTACGATGAATACGGTCCCGTTCGCATGATCCGAACACAGGAGTGGAAGTATGTCCATAGGTATCCGTATGGTCCACATGAGCTGTATGACTTGGTAAACGACCCGGATGAACGGAAAAATCTAATAGATGACAAGTCTCAGAACGCCCGCGTCACTGACATGAAACAACAGATGGGCACATGGTTTCAGCGATACGTCTTACCGGAGTTAGATGGCGCGAGGTGCTCCGTTACCGGTGGTGGACAGGCGGCAAAAATTGAGGCGGGACAATGCGGTGAAGATGCCTTCCATCCCAGATACGCCTCACCTCGACGGGATGTGTAGAATGGTGAAGGCCTTTGCTCCCGGCAACATTTCGTGTGTTTTTAAGGTTATTCCGCATGCCGATGCAACCCGTATGCATTCGCTCGGTATGGGGTTCACCGTTAAAGAGGGGATAGAAGTCACCGTCTCTGAGCACCGTGAAACAAATGTGTTGTTTAACGGACAAAGCATCGATTTTCCGACGGTCGGGACTGTTGCGGATCGGTTAACCCAAGCGGCAGGCGCGGCTGGTGTGAAGGTAGATCTTACGTCTCCATTACCTCTCGGTTGCGGTTTTGGTCTTAGCGGTGCCGCTTCGCTCGCAACAGCCTACGCGCTCAATGAACTGCTCCATCTGGGTAAGGATATGGAGACCCTCGCGATGATAGCGCATGTCGCAGAGGTTGAAAATCGCACGGGCTTGGGTGATGTCTGTTCGCAATACCATGGAGGGTGCCTCGTCAAGTTAAAAGAAGGCGCGCCGTTGGTTGCCGATAGATTACCGATAATAGAACAGCCTATCTATTATCGCTACTTTGGACCGATTCAGACCAGCGAGGTACTCGGAAATAGAGAACAAACAATCCGTATCAATCGCGCCGCCGATGCTGCATTGAACGTTTTACAAACGCTTACCAGTGCTGAGCCTAATACCAAACTCTTTAACGCTTGTTTTAGGGTATCAAAGCGGTTTTCAGTGGAGAGCGGCTTGCTCAGTGATGCCCGTGTGATAGAGACAATCGAACAGATTGAGGGGGAGGGTGGTGTTGCTTCAATGATTATGTTAGGAAACGGCGTTTTCAGCACGCATCCATTTGAGGCGGCGGTGGAGACAAAGCTTGTTCACAATCCAGCACGTCTCATATAGCCGAGTAGCCGTCGGAAACCGTAAAGTTACCCACATCGTTATTACTCCGCAAGGTAAAATTAAAACATGGGAATTAAACATAGTATAAAAATCTCGGTTTTGACTTTTTTTGCGGTATCTGTTGCTGTTGGTGCGGTAGAGATTGAGGATGTGACATTCGGATTCAGCGACGGTTATAGAATAGGCACGTGGGCGCCTTTAACTGTAACTGTCTGGAATCAAGATGAAGGCACTGTGTTTAGGGGTGAGTTGGTTGTAGAAGTTCGGAACTTTTCTTCGGACATCCCTATCGAACGTTACGCTACGTCCCTGTACCTTATCGGGCTCGAACGACAACAGAAAAATTTCTACGTTTACTGCCCGAAAAACGCTACGCAACTCATCCTTCGACTTGTCCCTTTCACACCCTCGGAGACGGCAGGGGTACGCAGGACAGCGTCCGGTCTGGTGAAGGATGTACTGTTGCCAACACCCCTTCCCCGCAAAGACTATTTTGTGGTGGTATTGGCTCCGAGCGGCGACACGCTAAAACGATTTGTTGACCAGAAACAGTTGGCGGTTCCTGGAGACGCACAGGTACATGTCAAGTATCTTCCGAATTCGAGAGCGTTGCCGCGCCACTGGATAGACTACAGTGCCGTTGATATACTCGTTGTGCGTGAGGTCGGCTTAACCGAACGGCGTATCCTGAAAGCACAACAGACGGCGATGCTGGATTGGATACAGCGCGGTGGGACGCTTATTGTCTCCGGCGGTAGCAGTTTTAACTACTTACAAGGCAGTTTTATAGAACCCTTTCTTCCTGTCGAATTAAGGGGTGTAAAGAAAACTGATAACTCTTCCGCCGACAACCATTTTGAGCATATCCAATTTGCGCCGAAAGCAGGCTGCGAGGTTTTAATTGGCACGGCGGAGCAGATTTATGTCGCAAAACGGAAATTTGGAGATGGACAGATTCTCTGTTTTGCGTTTGACTACAATGTTCCTCCGTTTGGGGTCCACTCCGAAGACAGTGTAGGAGGGGTTTCCAATTCCGATGAGGCTCTCGCTGAAACGTTCTGGCACGGATTACTGAGTAAGCATGGTAAATCTCCGCGTCACCTCGCGGACCGATACGCACTTGCCCTCCAACATGAAAAGGAAATTCATAAGCACTTTCTATCGGACATGCCTACCCGGGTGCCGCTCATTAAACTGTTGGCGATACTTCTACCAATATACCTGCTGGGTTTTGGTGGATTCCTGTTGTATTTCGGGAAGTCGAAGCAAAAATCACGCACCTATTGGATAGGCGGAGGTCTCTTCGTTCTACTTTCGGTAATTGCGGTTGCATCGGCGCAAACCGTCTGGTTTCCGAACACCGTCACAGCAGACAGGTTGTCAATTCTATCGGTTTATCCTGAACGGCAGCGCGCACACTTATTGAGTTATGTTTCCCTGAGAGCTGCATCGCGTGCCGAAACATCTATTGACCTTGCCAAGGGAACATTCGTGCGTCATCAAGGAGTTGAGGTGTCAAAGGATGAATTCTTTGAAAAAATTGGGACATTGATTCAAGATTCACGCGTTCAACTGCGAGATTTATCGGTGGAGCCGTGGCATCCAACGACGTATGTGGAAGAGAAATTTTTGACGATGGATACCCAAAAACTTCCGTCCATCCTTGAAAACACGTGGCGTGTTGCGGGAAAAGAGATGACTTACTTAGGGAGCGTCTCACTCAGAGAAGCATCGGGTTTGGAAACCCCTCCTACATTCGATCCTTCAATGGCGCGACTTCGGTTGCGAATGACACCAAAAATGCCGCCTGATGAGGAATTGGATGGTGTCCGAAAAAGGTTCGCGCGAATCCTACAGCGAGATTACGTGCTGCGGTATCTGGAGACAGAGGCGAACCTGAATCCTCCACCCTACTTTATCGGGTGGGTTTCTCAGGATTTTACAGGCACAATAGCAGATGAGAATATTGACACAAACGATGAAACCTTCGTAATTTTTCGTCCGGGTGCTTTTTAATTTATAGGCTCAAGGAATAATTAAAAATCCGCAAGGTAAAATTAAAAAATGGATGTGCTATCGCTCGGCATTTATGTCGTTGATGTATTGGGACGACCCATAGATGAGTTTCCTGAAAAGGGGAAATTAGTCCTCTTTGATGAACTCGAAATCCATACCGGAGGCTGTGCGAACAACACAGCTATTGCGCTCACGCGCTTAGGTCTCTCTGCTGGCGCGATGGGTAAGGTTGGCACTGATGCGTTTGGCGACTTGATTCTGCAAAAACTCAGGGATAACGAGGTCGATACAGTGGGCATGCAACAGGATCCGGGTTCCAGCACTTCCTTTACGTTCGTCGCAGTTGCCTCCGATGGCGAACGAACTTTCTACCACTACATCGGTGCGAACGGCGAACTCTGTGAGGCAGACCTTGATTGGGAAGTCATCAAAAGTGCCAAAATTTTGCACATCGCTGGGGCACTCGTCATGCCCCGTTTTGATGGTGCACCGATGGCGAACGTCCTTCAAAAAGCAAAAAATTTGGGAATAACCACCTCACTCGATACAGCGTATGATGCCACAGGGAAGTGGATGGAGACACTCGAGCCCTGCTTACCTTACGTAGATATGTTTATGCCAAGCATCGTCGAAGCGCAACAGCTCACCGGTCTATCTGATGCTCGCGAAATCGCTCAATTTTTACGGCGTAGCTACGGTATCCACACAATTGCTATTAAAATGGGTGAAGACGGCAGTTACGTCTCCACGCCAGAGAGGGAGCATTTTGCGACAGCGTATCCGGTGACCGCTGTTGATGCAACAGGGGCAGGGGACGCTTACGTCGCCGGTTTCCTCGCGGGCACTCTCATGGGTTGGGACCTAAAGGCGACAGCGGAATTGGCTTCCGCAACCGGTGCCGCTTGTGTTACTGCCATCGGCACGACTGCCGGCATCCAAAATCTTGAAGAGACTCTGAAAATCTGTCAGGAGTGAATCCCACACAGAAAAAACATGAACAACACAGCAATCGTGCAAACGGAAAATCTATCCAAATGGTATGGCGAGGTAATGGGGGTAAACGATGTAACCCTCACAATTTATCCCGGAATAACTGGCTTGCTGGGTCCGAATGGGGCGGGAAAAACGAGTTTGATTAAGCTCATGACCGGGCAACTCAAACCCAACCAAGGCGAGGTCAGCGTGCTGAACCAGCCCGTATGGAATAATCCGGAACTCACGAGACGGGTCGGCTACTGCCCAGATATAGAATTGGCGTATCAATTCATGACGGGCTTTGAGTTTATCACTTTCTTTGCCACGTTGAGCGGGTCCGATAAATCAGAAGTTGAATCTCGGAGTCTACGCGTTCTTGAAACAGTGGATATGCTATCCGCAAAGGATCGTCCTATCGCCTCTTATAGTAAGGGGATGCGGCAGCGTGTCAAACTTGCACAGGCGTTGGTCCATGACCCAGAACTCCTTTTTCTTGACGAGCCGCTTACCGGCTTAGATCCGAATGGGAGACGACATGTTATTACGCTGCTACAGGAACTCGCTGCGCAGGAAATTAGCATCATCGTTTCGAGTCATATCCTCTATGAGATTGAAGCGTTAACAGAAACGATCCTACTCATCCATCAAGGGCGTATTCTCGCAGAAGGCACGATCTCCGACATCCGCGAACTGATTGACGAACACCCACACAAAGTCTATTTGAGCACAGATGAACCGCGCCGTTTGGCGCAGGTCTGCCTCCCCTTTGAGGATATTCTGAGCGTTACCTTTGTTGATGGCGATGGGGCCGTCAATGAATCAGAAAAAGAAAAAGAATCAGGTGATATTATCATAGAAACCGCCAAACCCGATGCCTTCTACGCACGACTCCCTGAACTTCTCATCGAAAACGAATTGAATGTCTCCCAACTCTATTCACCTGATGATAACCTTTCCTCTGTGTTTAAATATCTTGTTGGGTAACCTGTGCGATAGATTGTTATTTGAGTGTTTCGGTTTCTGTAGGTTGTCCCAATTTCACAAGTTGTCCGATATTGGGTCCATTGTCTGCTAATGCTGCAAAACTTCCGTCACAAATAGCGCGTCGAATCCCACGCATTAAACTCACATAAAAATGTAAGTTGTGCAGTGTATGCAATTGTGAACCGAGGATCTCATTTTCGATGTGTAGGTGTCGGAGATATGCCCGTGTAAAGTTCTGACAGGTATAACAGGTACACGCTGCATCCAACGGGCCGAAATCGTTCTTATATTTCGCGTTACGGATGCGGATAATACCTGCTGTTGTGAATAGAGAACCGTTGCGCGCGTTTCGGGTCGGCATCACACAATCGAACATATCGATCCCGCAACGCACCCCATGGACTAAGTCTTCAGGTGTACCGACCCCCATGAGGTAGCGCGGCTTCTCTTCTGGTAGGAGCGGGGCAACATAAGCGAGTGTCTCATACATCAAATCCTTCTCCTCACCCACGCTTAAGCCACCGATTGCATATCCCGGAAAACCGATCGATACAGTCCCATCAACACTTGCCTGACGGAGATCGCGCTCCATACCACCTTGCACAATCCCAAAGAGGAGTTGATCCGGGTTCCGATGCGCTTCTCGACACCGCTCTGCCCACCGCAAAGTCATCTCCATCGAATCCTTGAGATATGTGTAATCGTTCGGTAACGCAGGACACTCGTCAAACGCCATAATGATGTCAGCACCGAGAGCGTTTTGAATTTCGATTGAACGTTCTGGGCTGATAAAGTGTTCAGTCCCGTCTATCGTGGAGCGGAATGCCACACCTTCCTCTGTAATCTTACGTAGAGGTCCGAGGCTAAATACCTGAAATCCGCCGCTATCCGTAAGAATGGGGCTTTGCCAACCCATAAACGGATGCAAACCACCCGCTTCGTGAACGATCTCGTGTCCGGGACGTAGATAGAGGTGATAGGTATTTGCAAGAATAATTTCCGCCTGAATCTGATCGGATAGCATTTGTGGTGTGCACGCTTTCACCGTCCCGCGTGTCCCGACAGGCATAAATATCGGTGTGTTCACAACACCGTGCGCCGTTTGAATTGTTCCGACTCGGGCTGAAGTTGCTTCATCTTGGTGAACAAGCGTATAGGGAGATTCAGTCATGTTGGGAGGTATTTCAGAGGAATGGCAGTCGGTATTAATGGTTATCGGTCTTCGGTTAAGAGAGGTTTGGTTAAATCATATCCCTCTTTAACCGACAACCGATAACTGATAACCAATTAATGAATAATCTTTACCTTGACGATAGGACTATCCTGTTCAAAGGGTTTGTCGTTAATCGTCACAGACCCTCGGAATCTAAACTCGTATGTCTCCGGCATTAAGGAGCTGAGAGCCTTGAGTGGGACTTTTGCCTCCGTCTCATCTGCCGGGATGGTAACCGCTTCCGTGGTGAAGCCTTCTGGGACATCGATCGGTGTCAGTGTGATTTCATCTGTGAAGCCCCCTTGCCGGACGATCGTTAACGTCAATATCGCTTCCTTTGTTTGCGAATCTTCGGTTTTTGCTGTTTCGGTGTCTGCTGTGAGTGCCACCGTCTCGACTTCAGACCCTGAAGTTTCCGTTGCTGGGAAGACAATGCTAAAGCGCAACGGCTCAACCGTTACAATAAAGGGTGCCTCGACGATCGTCAAAGGGATAGCAGGGGTCGACTGTTTGACCGTCTCGCCATTGACAGTCGCCGTTCCGGTGACTGAAATATAACTGGTACCGGGTGTCGGCAGGACGGAAAATTCCTCTCTCCGTTCAAAAGTCCCGGCTTTAACCGAAACCATTGCTTCTGTTTCACCTTCTGCAAAAGTGACAGGTTTGTCGGTAACAGGGTCAGGAAGTGCCGAAACGCGATTTGGCAGTCCTGATACCGATAACGCGATCGGACCGACGAAATCAGCGCGTCGTGTTGCCGTCACATGAAGATCAACCGTCTTGTTGTGGATTGCATTTAAGCCGATCTCTGCGAGCGTCAGCGTGAATTCCGGGGCATCCATCACGGTAAGCAGGATTGGAGACGGCGTGGCAACGCGCTCTATCTGGCGCCCCCGCACAGCACAAACCCCAACGATAGAGAGTGGCATGAGTCCGAGTGAAGCATCCGATGGCGCCGTTATGGTAAGCATTGCCCGCGCTTGGTTTGCGCCAACGATGGTCGGACTTACATCGAATGTTTTCGGAAGGTCTGGGCAAAGTAGGCGAATTGGACCATCAAATAAGTCGAGACGCGTAACATCGACCTGCAACGTAACGCTGCTGCCTCTGCTGACGCGCGGGTTATCCATAGCAGTCGCTTGATTCCGAAGGTCAAGTGCAACTACACTGAGTTCGCAGTCTGGTTCCAACGGACGGATGTTTAATCGGTACGGGTAGGTCTCACCGCCTTGATCGTTCAGATCTCGAATAGCGACAGAGTACTTTCCAGCTTCTTCAAAATTCCAGTCAATACGGGCATCGGCAGTGATGCCGTCATCGTTTACCATCAAGACCTGTTCTTTGTTGTCGTTCCATGCCATTTCTTCCGAGGCTTCCATCGATTTGCCCGGTCCGTAAAGCGTAAGCAAGGCATCGAGGTTTGATGACAGTTTATTTGCCTCTACCTCAAAAACGAGGAGTTGCGGTTCTTCAATCTCAAACGAAAAATAGTCAACATCACCGGATTTGTCGATTTTCCCGTTGAGTGTTATCGGTGTCGTTACGGCGTTCGCATTTCCCGTTGTGTTATTCGGTTCAGTCTCTGCCATTTCCACCCAATTGCCGATAGCAAACGGATGTGAATTGGTAGCCAATCCAGAGGGCGTCTGGACCCGCAGGGATTGCTCGCCTGCCGGTGTTTCAGCACCTATTGAAACTTGTATGGATTCTACCGTTTCAAGGTTCGCGCCAGTGACAGTGACTGTATTCTCAGTGCCGCGTTGTCCACCAAGCGGAAAGATCGTCTCAAGATACGGTAATTCCCCGATGCTCAAACGATAGGCGTATCCATCTCCGCCTTTATAACGAATATCGCGGATGTGGAGCGTGTATTTCCCGGTTTCAAGTGCTGTGTAATCCAAAACGGAGTCAAAGGCGTTGCCAAGACCGCTGTTGGCGACCTCAGTCCCATTAGCATCTCGGAGAACGAGATAGGAATCCAGCAACGAGCCGATTTGCTGTGCTGCCACTTCACAGATAAGTCGCGTATCCTTCTTCAATTGAAAGGTGAAACTGTCTTCATCGTCGATTGAAGCGATTGTGCCGTTCACGGTAACCGGCAGCGCGAGCCAGTCGGTTTCCATTGTAGACGCGGTTTCCGACGCCGATGCCGTTGTCTCTTCTTCAACGATTTCTCGCAGATTTCCAACGACGAAGCTACCTGCATTGGAAACACCATAAGGTGTGACAGCGCGTATCTCTTGGATACCTAACGGTGCGTCACTGGCAATCGTCAGCACTGCGACCAACTGCGCGTCGCTCGGAATACTTCCAGAGACACCAACACCGTTGAAAACAACGGCGGCTTGCCCGGTTTTTTCTTTAATTTCCGAGGTGATACCTTTCCCACTGAACCACACCGCCGTTGCTGTGCCGAGATTCGTGCCTGTGAGTGTAACTTCTACGCTGCGTCCCTGTTGACCCCCTTGAGGGAAGACAGTCGTCAAGGTCGGTTGAACCTGGGCGTATGCGGAACCAATCGTTAGGAGAGAGATCGCTATGACGAGAAAGGATGGAAGAACGGAGGAAGGGAAGGATAGGAATCCCCAATCTTCTAATATTCTAATCTTCCAATCTTCTCTTCTCTGTTTCCGAAATAGCGTATTCGGCATTTTTAATTACCTCATTCGTGGTTGTCAGTTATCGGTTGTCACTCTCTTCTATAGAGATGTTGAGGCTGAAAGCGTTGCGGCTCCCTTTCACATTGTACCGACTCCCGGTAACGCACAACCGAAACAACTTACCTTGGTCAAAAGGGTACGTGATTTTTTTCATTTTTTCGGGACCAATATACCATTCTATCGCGAGGGCACCGAGAGCTTCCACATAAGCGTCGCCGTGCTGGCCCTCCCAGACGGAGGCGGGTACGCCTTCAGGTGCTTTTTCTGTCGGGAGGTTTTGGTTACCATCAAACAGGTAGAAAGTTCCTGCTGCCTTACCTCGACCGACACCGATATCCAGCGTAAGTGTACCGCCTTCAAACGCCGTGGTATCAACCTCTACGATGGTATAGTCTTGATGCGGGACCGTAGGGGTCTGAAAAGTGTCCATTATCTCCATTGAGGGACACGCACGGGTGAGGACAATTCTATCCAAACCGGGGCGATTTCCTGATAAGGCTTCCGATAAAAACAGATGGTATCCCTCCACTTGGGAGATGCCCCGATCTCTGCTATCTCCGAAGAGCCGGTTGGCATCTTGCCTACCCATCACTTCAAGTTCAGGCGAGATAACCAGAGAATCCACTGGTGAGTGTAGCTGCCATCCACTTATGATCGCTTGTGCCAACGGGTGTGTTGTGTCAACCGCCTTGAAACCTTGCTGGATCCTCTGTGCAAGGTAGGCGCACTTATCTGGCGTGCGTCCGAAGGCAACATTGGACACCCATGTGTTGATAAAATGTTCGTTCAAGAATTCTATGTTTTGTTCATCAGAGAGAGCACCTGCCCTCAGGCTTTTGCCACTCCCTCAGCAAGTTTCGTCCGCCAAGGGACCATCTATGGAAATGGCATGAATCGGTTTCTGCTGTGCTTGTGCTAATTCCAACGCCGCCTCCATCGGGACCCAATTGATCTGCTCCGATTTGTAAAACTGGCAGTTTAGCGCACGCTCGGCTTCTTCCTGTGTAATGACAGTGGAATTGCTTGCTCGCGTCGTGATGTTTTGCAGAACGTCTTCGTTACCAGCACGGAGTTCCATTTGCGCGCAAAAACCAGTATCCGCAATCCAGTTAGAGTCACACCAACTGTCTTCGTCCTCCCAGCCAACCTCAAAGTTCACGGGACCCTCCGGCACACGCATCTGAAAGAACGCGACGGTCTCTTCAGAACGGTTAATAACGAGATGTCCCGTAAACTGTGAAGGCGTGAACCAACCATCACCTAACTTGAATTCTGTGTGAATGCGAATCACAATGTCCGCGAATTCATCAGTATAAGCACGCAGGCATGCCCACAACCCAGGATCCCCATAATCGCGCATGTCCAAATTCGGTTTCGGGTGAAGTTGCCGTAACAGTTCAAGGGCACCCATTTCTTCAATCTGCCACAGATCTCCAACAGACACCGATCCGTCTGGGAGGAATGCGCGAAAAACGGATGCCGAATACGCCTTTTCTGGCACCGCAACTCGGAGATTCACCAACTCGTCCCATTCAAACGCCACGTGGTGGTTAGATTGGGTATGTTCAATCGGGGCGATGAAGCCTTTGATGGAAACCTTGGTGTCCCCATCAATATTAAGCGCGATTTTGTTGGGATTTGCGTTCATATTGTAAAAGGATTGTTAGAGGAAAGGGGTGTCGGGTGTCAGTCGTCGGTTATCGGTAAGAGGCTTTCGTTTAACAAAACCTCTTGCCACCGATAACCGTTAACTGATAACTGATAGTCAATTAAAATATTCCAGCAATCGGTTCGCCTTTCACCAACTCGCGTGGCTGATCCAAGTGGTTGTACACGATGGTGTGCGGATCGATACCGAGTGTATGGTAGACCGTGGCGAGGATGTCTGTCGGATGCACCGGGTTCTCAAGCGGCGTTGAGCCTGTTGCATCGGATTTCCCGTAGACCTGTCCACCTTGAACACCAGCACCAGCAATCAGACCCGTGTAACAATAGGGCCAGTGATCGCGTCCATCAGGCGCGTTGCTGTTACCGGAGGTGCTAATACCCATCCGTGGCGAGCGGCCGAATTCACCGATCGTTAAGACGAGCGTATCCTCCAACATACCACGTTGATCCAAGTCTTCCAGCAGTGAGGAGACGGCACTGTCTAACTTCGGGCAGTGGAGGTTCTTCAACGGACCGAAGTTCGTTGCGTGCGTATCCCATGCCGTGGTATTCGGATCTCCGTTAGCAACAGAGGGCCAGTTCACCTGCACGAAACGGGTGCCTGCTTCCACCAAACGGCGAGCGAGGAGCGCGCTCTGTCCAAACGTGTGTCTACCGTACTTATCGCGCACTTCATCGGGTTCTTGAGACAAGTCGAACGCGTTGCGTGCCCGCTGCGACAGGATCAGATTATACGCCTTCTCATAATACTCATTCAAAGCGTAGGAATCTGCGACCTTATCAATTTCGGGCATCCCTTTGTTAATCGTCTCAAGGAGGTTTTTCCGACGTTTCAAACGCACCGGCGGCACCTCTGGACGCAAACTCAAATCGTCGAGGTTAATCTCCTGATTCGGATCTTGGAAGAGGAAATACGGATCGTATGCCCTGCCAAGGAAACCAGCGTTTCCACCTTTACCGATGATGTTACTCTCTTGCATCGGACGCGGAAGTTGGACTGCCGCGAGCATCGGTTCATCCGGTGGACGATAGTTTGCGATATGCGATGCGGCATTCGGATGGTCGGCTGGAGAGGGTGGATCGAGCTGTCCCGAGGGCGCGACCTTGTCCGGTGTTTCACCGGTTACCATTTGGTACATCGCAGCGGTATGGTTGAACAGTCCTGCCGGTGTGTAACTTACGGAACGGATAAGACAAGCTTTATCCATCTGTTGTGCCAAGCGCGGCATCGTTTCAGACAACTGGATTCCTGGCACATTAGTCGGGATCGGATTGAATTCACCGCGGATATTCGACGGCGCTTCCGGTTTCGGATCCCAGATGTCAAGGTGGCTCGGACCGCCTTGTAAGAAAAGAAGGATGACCGAGTTGGCTTTCCCCCATCCGTTGAGCGGCTTGGCGGGGTCAACCGTTGTATTCGCGTTGGCTTGGAGTGACAATACCTGTGGCAAACTAATGCCGAGCATCGCCGCACCACCGACACGTAGAAATTCACGACGTGAGAACCCGTCACATAAACGTCCGGGTAGTTGTGGTAACGATAACATCGATTGTTTCCTCCATCTGTTGGTTAACTGAAAACTATTAACGATTGAATAAGAAAGCGGGGCTGTTAATGAGTGCCCACAACAAGTCTTGCGCACCTTCTTCCTTAGATTCAGCATTCGCAAGGTGTTCAATCGCTACTGCGTATTCGTTCTTCTCCGGTAACCGAGAAAGCGTTGCGAGATAGAGTTCCTCGACGAGAACTCGGTCATCATGATTCGTTTTGATGAGTTGTGCAATACGTCCTTCAGGATCGATGAGGGACTCTGCAACCGTCGGTCCATTAATAAGGTTCATTGCGTGTGCGAGGCTGACCTCGGTGGTCCGTTCACATTCACACGAAGTTTCGCGCTCAGGTCTGCCAAACAACTTCAAGAATCCGTCATCTTTGACCTTGCTGTCTGGCAACTGCACTGCCCGGAATTTTTTCGGCATCTCTTCAAACCGTGGTCGGCTTCCTGTCGCGATCCCAATCGCATCCAACAACTGTTCTGCCGTCAAACGTCTGGCAGCTGCGTGCGAAAAGTTGATCGTATCCGTCTTGTTCCACTTATTCGTTGTGATGCTCTGCTGGTAGGTTCGGGAACGTGTGATTGTCTTCATGATATGTTTCATGTCAAACCCGCTGTCCACGAAATCCTTTGTCAATGCGTCAAGCAATTCGGGGTTAGTGGGTGGATTACTTGTGCGGATATCGTCCACGGGTTCGATGATTCCGCGTCCCATGAAGTAGCTCCAGATGCGGTTCACACCTGCCCGAGCAAACATCGGATTCTCTTCATCGGTGAGCCACGCTGCAAGCATTTCGCGTTTGTCGTCTGTTTCCGCTGCGACCTCTCCGAACGGGACTGAGGGTTCAACCACTGCTAACGTCCGGGGGTGTTTTACAGGCTCTGGACTGTAATTAGCGTAGACGACCTCATCGCCGGGAAGCTGACCCGGTTTGACTTTAACATCCGCGAAGAATGCCCCGAGTTCATAGTACTGGTTTTGCGTCCATTTTTCAAA
Organism: Candidatus Poribacteria bacterium; assembly: GCA_022827885.1. GTDB lineage: Bacteria > Poribacteria > WGA-4E > WGA-4E > WGA-3G > WGA-3G. The sequence continues at coordinate 99,460 of JAJEIP010000008.1, read as the reverse complement.
CGGATGGTCATGGCATTTGTTGCATGAGAATCGAACCCCTAAGAAAAGTTGCGTCGTATTTTCCACTGCAGCCGTGTATTCACGGGAAACGCGGAAATAGTTCGCTGCGGGATTCGTGTAAGTGCTACCGGTTGCGGTAATCAGCTCTCGCACAAACTCGTCATACGGACGATTCTCGGCAATGGCTTGATGGATCCATTGCTGGAAGAGCCAGATCCCACGCTCACCGAGAAATTTACGGTTAGACTGCAACAGATCCCCCCATTTATGCGTCCAGTGGTCAATGAACTCTGAGGTCTCAACGAGGGCATCAATGAGTTTTTCCCGTTTGGCTTTAGAGGCTGTGGTATCGGTCAAGAAACTCCGCACCTGTGCTGGCGTCGGTGGGAGCCCTGTTAAATCGAAATAGATGCGTCGGACAAACTCTTCATCTGTGCAGAGTTCAGAAGGTAGGATTTTCATCCGCTTCAGTTTATTGTGAACGTGCGTATCAATGTAGTTGTATTCAGCGGTTTTGACCCACTTGTAACCGCTCCTGTCGCCCATAACGATGATGCCGTTCGTGCTATAGGCACCTTCATATCGGGTGAGGATCGCCGTTTCGCCGCGGCGTTCTGCGGTTACCACACCGTTGTCTGTGACCTTTGCCACCTCATTGAGGCTGCTTGTGAATTTCGCTTCACGGGTGACATCCCGTGTTGTGCCGTCAGGATAGTGTGCGATCACTATGAGTTGTTGCTTCATACCCGGCACTGCGAGTTCAGCCGAATCTGGTATGACCTCCAACCTTTCGACGCGTTTTGTGGTGTGAACGTCAGGAATAGCACCTTCCGCTATCCATTGATGGATAATTTCATAATCCCGATCTCCAGGAACGATGACCTGTCCGCCTTTATGCGGCACCTCTGATGTCGGTTTTAGCAACATCAGACTCTGTTCGGGAAATGCTCGGTTGAACCGCCGTCCGGATATATCCTCAATCAAGAGTTCATAATCGAAATCGGGGTCGTAGCCACGGAGTGAGAGTTTGAACCCATTTTTGCCCTTTGCTGCACCGTGACATGTGCCGTTATTACACCCAGCATGGCTCAAGAGCGGCATAACATCTCGCACGAAGCTGACAGGGGGTGCATCCATGCTTTTAACGGTCACGGGCAATTCAGTGCTGACCCCTTTAACCGTCACCTTAATTTTTGTTGTGCCAACCGCCATCGGGAAGATATAACCATCTTCATATACCTTCACCCCTGCGGTGGTGGGGGTCAGTGTGGCATAAGGTGTTACGTCTACATACATACCACTTTTCGTTTTTCCTGACACAAGCACCCGTCTACCGTCACGTGCATGCTCCAATGTCAGGGACTCAGGATGAACCTTCAACGCTTGCACCATTGGAACTTCTGCGCTCGCAGGCTGCTCCATCTCACTCGCGGCTGTCAATTGGAAGGCGAGACAGATGGAAAATGCAACAAGGAATGTTGTTACAAAGTTAAACCTGGGTTTCATCTAATCTTCGGGCTGGAGCCCCTTACCTTGAGGGAGGAGAGGAAGCCCGCCTCCTTTTTTAATTTTACCTTAAGTAAAGTCAGTAAAGTGTTCTAAAATCTGTAAAGTTCGTAACTTTCGCACACTTGTACACTTCGTAACTTCGCAACTTTCGCTAACTTATTATCTGCCTTCATTCTATGTTGATGATTTACGTGAGATCCCAGATGAGTACGGTGTGATCGTCGCTACCACTGGCGAGGACACTCCCATCAGGAGAATACGCCACATTCCTAACACTCCCTGTATGTCCTGTGAGTGTTGCTTTAAGTTCTCCCGCCTCAACATCCCATAAACGAATCGTGTTATCATTTCCACCACTTGCGACGGTTTTGCCATCAGGTGCGTAAGCCACGCTCCAGACATAACCGGCATGTCCGGTCAGGGTCGTTATCAATTCCCTTGTATCTGTATCCCACAACCGAACCGTGCCGTCAATACTTCCGCTCGCAAGAAGCGCTCCATCAGCGGAATAGGCAATCGAATCGATAATATGTGTATGCCCCTTGAGCGTTGCTTTGTGCCTTCCGGTCGTCGCGTCCCACAATTCCACTGTGTCGTCTCCAGTTCCAGCGGCAAGGGTGCTTCCATCTGGGGAATATTTAACACATCTGATAGAGTCTGCGCGGCCTGTGAGTGTATTTTTAGCCGCTCCTGTGCTGGCATCCCATAACCGCACTGTCCCATCAGGGCTTCCACTTGCGACGGTGGCACCATCCGTGGAATATGCAACACTCCTAACAGCATCCGTATGTCCTATAAGCGTCGCTGTCGGAACTCCACTCGTCGCGTCCCATAAGACTACCGTGTTGTCTATACTCCCGCTGGCAATCGCGCTGCCATCAGGGGAATACGCGACACATCTGACGTATTCCTTGTGCTCAACGAGGAGGTTAAGTCCAAGACCACTCTCCACGTCATAGATCCAAACACCGATGTCGCAGGCGACTGCGAGTTGCGTGCCATCTGCTGAAAATGCTATGTCTCCGGTTAGGTTTCCTTGATCCAGGCGTGCTTTGACGCCCTCCGGTAAATTCGATTGTGCGTCTGTTTGCGTTTTTAGATTATCCAATGGTAGAGTATCCTTTTTAGGCAATCAAACTAAAATTTGTTATTATTGCTGTTATTGTAGTAGATTTGCAAATGCTGATACAATGTGAATCACAGTTAATGGCTATTCTTCAATCGTCCCCACACAATTGGGAGCTTACCGCCAGCGGAAACTGCTGCGTATTCCGATTCACTTGCTAACCAATTAATGACGTTTTCTGTGAGTTTCTCCAGTTGTTCGATATCCTCATTATTCTTGTGATAGTTCGGCAGTCGCCAGTTCATATTGAATACCTTTCCGGCACCAGCCTCCCAATAGCCGAACGCCGCAATCCGATCACCCCAATCGTTTGCGGGTGGCCCCCATGCGTTTGCGAGCGTAATGAACTCCTTCCAAATCTTGTCGTAATAATCACCACTCTTCGGATAACCTGTCGAATTAACCTGAATTCTATCGTCTATCTGTGGTGCTTTTCCGTCTATATTTTCGAGCCCTTCCACCAAACCGCGTTCAACCGTCTCTTCCAGCACGGTAATACCGACCGCAATACCATCTTCCGGGACGGGACCGAACTGGCGTGCCACCGCTTTTTCAAGTCCGAAGTTGGTCGCATGACGAATCGCCCATCCTGTTAAGAGGACAGCCCCACCACTTTCCGCGTAGTCCATGAACGCCGCAATTTCTGCCCCGGACAGTTCACCCGGATCGGTATCGCCTTCATGCCACCAGATAACGCCGAACTGCTTGAATGTGTTGCTCTTCAAGTCCGCTTTTGCGAGTTGTTTTGTTTTAAACGTCCTTTCAGCAAACTCCAATGCGGGTTCAGTAAAGTTGCCCTTCTCGCCGAGATAGATAAACCCGACTTCCACGGCTGCGTTGCCAATACCCATACCACAAAGGAAAAGAAATGTCAAGCAAAATACCGTTTGGCGAGACTTGCGAGTCAAATCTTGCCATTTGAAAGTCCGTTTCATGGGTGCTCCTTGTATCTTTACACAAAGTATCTTTACACAAAATGGCGCGGATGCCTATACCTACTGATAGCATCCTCCAAAAATGGCGTTGATGTTCGTATCAGGTTCCTCTTTTCTCTGATTTACGATAAATAGTATCATGCAATAACGTTTTTGTCAAGGTTTTTGGCGTAGAACGCGTGGGTATTATCCCGATAAAGCCAGATATGATCCATTATGGCACTCACGAAGCCTTTTATTCCCCGCTTTCACGAAACTCGGTTCAATCTCAAACCCAATGAAATCCCGCTGATGTCGCTGACACACCACAGGACAAGTGCCGACCCCCGCAAAAGGGTCCAAAACCAAATCACCGGGTGATGAACTCGCCAATACGATCCGTTCAATGAGTCTCTCCGGTTTCTGGATCGTGTTAAGGGTTTTTCTACTCACTAATTCCTTGGATTTATAGGTTAATTGCTTTATATCGCCCCAGACATCGCCGGGATTCTTTCCTTTGGGATTGTACTTCGTCTTGCCAAATTTTCCGTTCGTTACGGATGGCACATTTTCGCACCGACTCCGATGCGCTAACTCAACAAGCTGCGCGACTCTGATAGCGTCCAAGTTGTAGCACCGAGGCTTTTTGCCCTTGATGAAGTAGCAAATAATGTCGTAGTTATTCGTGTAACTGATACGCCCCTGTGCGAGCCGACTTGGTTGATACCATACGATCTTTGAACGCAGATTTAGGTATTCTCGATAGTCGATGAAGTCGATGCAATCCGGTTTTCCGAACAGATAGAGTGCGCCTCCGTCCTTCAGTTTCGGCGCGAAATTTTGGATAAGCGTAAGATTAAATTCCTGAATTGAGGAAATCTCGTCCCACGAATTTCCTGTTATGCCATACGGTCCATCGCACACAATCAGGTCCACCGAAGCGTCTTTAATCTCTTTTAGTAGATGAAACGTATCGCCACAATGGATAGTGTTTCGCTCAAGCATAATTCCGTTTTATCTCAATCTTTGCTGGCGTGGTGTATCGCATTTCCAGTGACTACCCCGAGTCCAATGATAAACACTGCAAACGTGGTAATTGCAACCCATTCTATCACAATTTCTTCAAGACTTCACATCGGTCCCACGCGCCGAGAGCCTTTGTCCATAGTGAGCATAGATGCATCAAAACTCTGTTTTAAGAGTTCAAACTTGACCCCCTGTTTCCCATCAACATGCCAGAGATTCTCAAACTCGTCCGGATCCTCAATTAAATCGTAGAGTTCACCCTCTTCGTGTCCATGATACACGACTAATTTATAACGTTCATTTCGGTACATTGTTGCGAAAGTGTGATCGGGCAGGTCCACAGCGTCGTAATACTCACATCGAACGAAATCCCGGTGATGGTTCGGATCCGCTTCGCCTCGGAGAATCGGCAGGAGTGATCTGCCGTGCATCTCCTCGGGGACTGTTAAGCCTGCCAATTCCAAGAGCGTCGGGGCTTTGTCAACGAGTTCAACGAGTGCGTCACTCTTGCATCCGCTCGCAAATTGCCTCTGCCATGAGAAAATCAGTGGCACTCTGACCAAACCCTCGTAAAACCGACACCCTTTTTGGATGAGTCCATGGTCGCCAAGCGTCTCTCCATGGTCACTTGTGAAAATGATGACGGTGTTTTCCCGTTGTCCTGTTTCGTCAAGCGTTTCAAGGATCCTACCGAACTGCTCATCAATCAGTTGGATCATGGCATAGTAGGCAGCTACGAGTGTTTTGGCATCTCTCGCCCCGACCGCCTCTGCTTCTTGACGCGGGGTCTGGGGTAGAATTGGACTCCGAATGTCCAGTTCATCCGGTGTGCGCACTTTGGATTGAAAATCGACTGCTTGTAGCCGGGTCTGCTGTTCCAGATCGCTGTTTCGGAAGAGTGGCTCTGGCATTTCCGCCGGATTATATTGTTCTCGATGTGTCTGTGGTGGATTGAACGGCGGATGCGGATCGTAGATATTGACACTCGCGAGCCACGGGGAACCACCCCGATCTTCACGAATGAATTCAATCGTCTTTTCCGCGCACCATGTTGTCTGATGCAACTCCGCTGGCACGCCTTCTGGGTTCCGATTCAGTTCGCCTAAAATGTATCCCTTCGTGCGCACCCAATCGGCGTAGTCATGCCCGTGTTCCCAATCATCGCGTGGGGCGTGACTGTATTGCCAGTAGCGGTAGCCATCGTTTACGCGGGGTTCCACCCGGCGGTAAGCACTCGCAAGATGGAGTTTACCAATTAATCCGCAATCATAGCCGATGTCTGCAAGCGTGCGCGTTACAAGGGGATACGCATCTGGAAAAAAGTCGTTTCCGTTGCGGATTGCGTGTGTTGCGTTTGGATACATCCCCGTGAGAAAACTCGCTCGACTCGGGGTGCAGATAGGGCTTTGACAATACGCGTGCGTGAACGCGACCCCTTCCGCCACTAAATTGTCGATGTTCGGTGTGGACACATACGGATTCCCTAATGCACCGATTGTATCGTAACGCTGTTGATCCGTGCAAACCCAGAGGATATTCGGCGTGTTAGCAGCCATATTAACCTTTGTGTATCTGCGGATTAGAGAAAGAAACTCTTGATGAGGGCAGCAAGGACGATGACAGTTGTGCCTTACTTAACCCTTGCACTAAATCCTGTGGCTTTCACGATGTCTGCGAGATCGTCCGCAGTTGCGGTATTTTTTCGGACTTTAATAACGGCTTGATCGGGGAGAGAGACCTCAACGCTAATAACGCTTTGATGTTGTGTAAGTGCATCCTGCACTTTGGCGACGCAAGCCCCTCACGTCATGCCTGTCACTACCAGAGCGACATCCTCACTTCCCGCGGGTTCGATCGGGACAGACATAAAGGCATTCAGGAGTTTACCGGTAGTGGTATCAAATATCCGAATCTTTCCATCGAAGCCGCCTGTAGCGAGCTGCGTGCCATCCGGATAGAACGAGACTGTGAAAACACCAACTGCATCGCCTTGCATGCTTGCTAAACGCGTTCCGTCTTCTGTGTTATAGACACGCGCTTCACCACCTGTACTACCAGTAGCGAACCGACTGCCATCTGCCGAAAACGCGACACCTTCAATCGTACCTGATTGTGCTTCATACGCTTGGATGAGATTGAAATCTGTGTTCCCTACATCTCTCCGTATTTCACGAAAGATTTTATAGAGTCGTGGAATCCGGTCTTCACCGCCATTTAGAACCCAATCTTCAGTCGGGTGCCGGGCAATAGTGTTGATTTCTCCGTAACCTTTGTTACTGGAGTTGATATCGTCAACGAAAGAACCTGTGTCTACCTCAACCAACTTGAGGGCGGTATCCCGTCCTGCACTCACGAAATGGGAGCCATCGGTAGAGAAAATCGTGCCGAAAACCCAGTCGCTGTGGTTATCGAACTTAATCAGTTCTTTCTCGTCTTCAACGGACAGAACGCGTACTGTTTGATCTGAACATCCGAAGGCAACGCGGCTTGCATCTGGTGAGAAGGAGAGACCGTACACGGTGTCATAACTGGAACGCATCGCTTTGATGAGCGTATTTGTTGCGGTATCCCATAATTGCACTTCGCCGAATTGTGCGGGGGAGCCGCCTGCCATGCCCAATATCTTGCCGTCTGCCGTATACGTCAGCGATTCTATACGATGCGCTTTGCCTACCAGTCTCGCTTTGAGTTCAAAGTTCGTTGTGTCATATAACAAAATTTCGCGGAACCCAGACACCGCGAGGGTACTACCATCAGGCGAGTATGCCAGCGCCGTAACCACGGGCGGTACTGTGTAAGTCGGATAGTTTCCCTCACCCATATCGTCGACTTCAGCGGGTGTGTCGTCGTGCGCGCCTTCAAGAATCCAGCGTCGGAATAATTCAACCTCTTCGGTTGAGAGGGGTTCCATGTTTTGGGGCATTGCCGGTTCATCGCCGGAGATGAGTTCGATCAGGAGACTTTCATCCGGTTTTCCAGGGACAATTGCATCCCCCGCCATTCCACCCCGCTTGAGATCTGCGTAGGTTGTCACAATCAAATCGCCGTTCGGATCACCGGGGTGATGGCATCCTTGGCAACTCCGTTTGAGAAGCGGGACAATCTGGGAATGGTAACTGACGGCTGAATCTGTCGCGTGTTGGTCTGCCGTTACATACGGGCTTAATGCTACAAAACAGAGCAGATACACCCCTAAATGAATCATAAACCTCAATCGCGATGCTTTCATATTTGTTTAAAACCCTCCCTCTCATTACACCATTTCGGTAAACTTCACCCAAGATAGCACAGTTGACACGCTTTTAATTTAATAATTATATCACAATTTCGTAATGGAATTCAAGAAAAATGTTATGCCGAACATTTCAGGTTGACATCTGTCAGAAAATACGATATACTGATTTTGCCGAATACACGGCAATATACTCTTAACAAAACTTAACTATTCACTGAATCAAGGAGATTTTCCTCAATGAAAATTCACTCAGGACACACCCTACGCATTCCCTATGCCGTTGGTGTTATTTTAGCCGTACTTATCATCGGCTTCACTGGAAACATACAACTCACAAATGCTGCAGATACATACGAAATTGACACAGCGCATTCGATGATAATTTTTCGCGCAAAACATAATGGGATTACCTACAACTACGGAAGGTTTAATGAGTTCACCGGCGAGATCACGATGGACGCGGATGTGTCCAACAACACGGTAGAATTTGAAGTCAAAGCATCGAGTATTGATACTGGCAACGAAAAGCGAGATCAGCATCTCAGAAGTTCCGACTTCTTTAGTGCGAAACAGTTTCCCGTTATTACCTTCAAAAGCACGAAAGTCAGTGCGAAAGAGGGGAAAGAGGATGTGTTGGAGGTCACAGGCGACCTCGAACTGCACGGTGTTAAAAAATCGGTCACGGTGGACGTTGAAATTACAGGGCGAGGTCAAGGAAGACAGGGTGAATCCCTGATCGGCTTTGAGAGCACCTTTACGATTCAGCGGAGTGAATTCGGTATGACTTATGGGATGGGATCCGTCAGTGACGACATCCGAATTACCGTCAGTATTGAAGCCGCGCAAAAGTAGTTTTTTAGTAATTCGCAAGGCGTTGAATGAACGGAATAGGACATTGATGCGCCTTAAATGTATTGATGTTCCAAAACACACAGAGGATAGTGACGGTGTTAATATTCAAACAACTGATCCTCGGTTTACTGCTACCGGCTGTTGTCACCGGCGGGATTCTTGTGTTCGCAAGGTCTTTGGTCTCTAAAGAAGACGGAGATAGCACTACAAGCGGAACCGGTATATCCTCTGGGTGTCGCACCGCCGTCGCGTTGGGTGCTGGATACATCGTTGGATATATCGGTTTGGAGGGGTTGCCACCCTTTCCACCGCGTGAGGGTGTCCAGTGGCTCTGCTATTTCGCTGTGCTTGGGGGGATCCTTGGGTGTTTTTGGCATCTTTCGCTGTGGGGACGCGTGTGCGTCCAAGCCGTGCTGTCGATTGCTATACCACGGTTCCTTCTGAACTCAGCATTTAAGTATACATGGGGACCCCTTGAAGGGATCATCTGGTGGGTATGTCTCGCCGCTGTAATTTTTATCTTTTGGCATCTGGTCCAGCAGAGTTTTACGCTCTTACCGACGGATGCCGCCCGTCCCTTTGTATATTTTGGGATTTCTGGTGGAACCGCTTTAATCCTTGCGGTCTCGGGGACGCTGCGATTAGCGCAACACGGCGGTATCCTCTTAGCACTTTTCGCCGTGAGTTGGATTATGGTGCTTGTTCTACAACGGCGTCCCCGTAACTGGGACCTCTTTTCATCGAGTGCGTCCCCCGTCGTGACACTCCTTCTCGCAGGTATCTGGATGAACGGTTATTTTTTTGAGGAGGTGCCGGCGGCGAGTGCTGTGCTGTTAGCGATCTCACTCTTTTTCGCACCCGTCGGGCGGATAGCGGTCGTTCAGAGACTCGGTGCATGGCGTTCTACCGTTGTCCAGATAGCAGCGATTGCGTTACCTGTTCTTATCGCGATTGGTATCGCTATCGCGCGCTCCGGCTTATTTGGGGACAGCAGCGGTTATTAATATTCATTAAGATGAACAAAAGGGTGGAGGCATCTGTCTAAATATCTTAATGTGAGCTCGGCGTAATGTGGAAAGAACAAACAATCGGAGGGAAAAATGAGTTTGGTACGTAATCTAACCCGTTTTGGCGTGTTGTATGAGTTAAAACTCGCTGTTAATAGTTTTGTCATGCCACTTCTGCTTGGCATCTTGTTCGTTTTTAACGGTTGTGTAAAGATGGAGGCAACCCGAAAGGCGGACTGGGAGACACACTTCACGGATCTGTACTTCGTCAATCATAAACAGGGATGGGTTGTCGGGGAAAAAGGGCTGATTATTCATACAATGGATGGCGGAAAAACGTGGAAGCAACAAGAGGTGGATACAACAAGCCCAGGATTTCGTCTGCCTGATGCCTCTTTAGACTTCAAAGCGGTTTACTTCACGAACGCAAACTACGGCTGGGCAGTCGGTGATGAAGGGTTAGTTGCGGCGACCGACGATGGTGGTAAACACTGGACCTTGCAACGGAGTGGCACCTCGGCGATGCTCCTTGATGTCTTTTTCGCCAACTCAAAAGAGGGGTGGATTGTTGGAGAAGATTCGGATGTCCTCTACACCAAAAATGGCGGAAAAGAGTGGAAACGGTTCGAGTACGTCAGCGAATTTATGCTCAACGGGGTCTGGTTCGTTAACGATTCAACAGGATGGGTCGTCGGCACTCACGATAGAATTCTTCATACCAAAACCGGGGGCGAATCGTGGCGAGAGCAGAGTAACCGCTTTGCAGGTGAACGCGACCGAATGATCAACGACAATAAACAGGTCTTCTTCGTCAGCGATAATGAGGGCTGGATTGTCGGCAGTGACGGCTCTATCTTCCACACTGCGAACGCTGGGGTCAATTGGCAACGCCAAGATAGTCGGATTCCACTCATCAATGGACACGTCCGAGATACCATCAACAGTATCCATTTCACAGATGAAAATTACGGGATCGCCGTAGCAGATGTCGGCTTTATTACGCGGACCGAGGACGGTGGCGACAACTGGCAATTGATGGAAAGTGGCACCGAAAACAATTTGACAGGCATTCAGTTTACGACACCTACAGAGGCGTGGGCGATTGGGTGGTACGGCACTATTTTGCACACCACGGATGCCGGGGCGACATGGGAGATGACGAGCGGAACGACTGCGAATGATCTACAGAACGTCCAATTTACGAATGCCAATCGCGCCATCGCAGTCGGTAGGCGCGGGACTATGGCGATGAGTGAGGACGGCGGACAAACTTGGAACGAAATTGAAACGGATATCTGGGACGGCATCTGGAATATTTATTTCGCGACGGACAAGCACGGCTGGGCAGTCGGTGAGCGTGGACTCATCGTCCACACAAGTGATGGCGGCACGAACTGGGAACGTCAACGCGGCCCTTCTGCCTTTACACTCCGGTCTGTCCACTTCATTAGTCCTGAAGTCGGCTGGGCAGTCGGGGACCTCGGGAGTATCATACACACAATTGATGGCGGCACAACGTGGCTTTCGCAAACCGCCACGGGCGATTTTCTTTCCTTGATGCTAAAGGGCGTATTTTTTCTTGATGAAAAGAAAGGGTGGGCTATCGGATGGCCCGGGGTCTGCCTCACGACAGAAGATGGTGGGTTGACATGGAACCAGCAAGCGACTGGGACCTTCAATGAACTCTATGCCGTTTACTTCGCGGATGAAAACACCGGCTGGATTGTCGGGCAGTTTGGCGAAATTCTACATACGACAAACGGCGGAGAGCGGTGGAACTTCCAACGCAGCGGCACGCAAGCGAACCTAAACAAACTCTATTTTGCGGGTACACAACACGGATTAATCGTGGGTGATGACGGTGTGATGCTCACCACCGTCAACGGCGGCAAAAAGTGGGAAGTGCAAGAGAGCGGCACCGATAACGACCTCTACGGACTCGCCCTCTCACCCGACGGTGTCGTGGCTGTCGGTAAGGGTGGAATTGCGATGCGTTACTCTATTGAAGAGGCGGAATTGCCAGCAAAATTGCCACCTGTCGCCGAAGAACCAGAAATTATCACGGCTGAAGAGGAAATCCCTGTTGAACCCGTTGCCTATCATTGGGACATTATTCGTCAAGCAACGTGGCGAACGAACTTTGCCGATACGTATTTTGTGGATGCACAGAACGGATGGGCAGTCGGTTCTGGGGGCGCAATCGCACATACCACGGACGGCGGTAAGACATGGCTCCCACAACACAGTGGTGTCAGTGAAGATCTGCGCCAGATCGAATTTTCTGATGAAAAACACGGACGAATCCTTGGGACTGGTATTTTACTTCAGACGGAAAATGGGGGTGAAACGTGGCGACCGATTCTTCAGGCAACCAAGCAAAACCTACCACGCGTTAGCACAATGCATTTCCTGAATGCCAATGAAGGTTGGCTCGGCGCAACGATCGGGCAATTCGTGCATACCGCGGATGGGGGTAAAACATGGAAAATCCAGAAGACCGGAACCACGATGGCAAACATCACCGATATACACTTTATCAACAGTCAGGTAGGGTGGGCAGTCACACCGCAACGTCGGGATGGCGGGTTTATTCTCCATACTGTTGATGGTGGTGACTACTGGAAAATTCAGGCGAAAACAAATCAAGCGGGTGTTGCTGTCCACTTTGCTGATGAAAACCGAGGGTGGGTGGTTCTCGGCAACGGTAATTCGTTATTGACTGAGGACGGTGGTGAAACATGGAGATTGCAGACCACGACCCGAAGCACACGCGGAAACCTGCGAAGCATCACCTTCCACTCACATACCAACGCTTGGGGACTCGGCGGTGGCGGCGTGTATATCACCGAAGACCAAGGGGTCAATTGGAAACTTGTGTCTGTTGATACAGGAGATGATGCAGACGATAATATGTTCGCTATGGAAGAATCCAACGAAGAATTCAACCCGTTTTTACTCGAAGAATCCGAGCCAGAGATGGAGGAAACAGAAGAAGTGGAGGAAGAGGGCGCAGAGGGACCGACGTTACAATACGACGAGACCCCCGAGGAAATCCAAAACCGGCTTCGGGCACAGCGGCAACGTCCCGGACGTTTTGCACCTGAAGGTGAACTTCCACCTAACGCTGAACGGGCGACGCCACCCACAGCGCAGCGGGAGCAGCAACCACCCCCACCACCGCCAGAGCCGCGAGGACGCCGCGGACGCGGTGAACGCCGCATCGCCAGCGTATACTTCTTGGATGCAGAACACGCCTGGGCTGTCGGAAGCGGCGGCAGTATCTACCACACCGCAGACGGTGGAGATACATGGGAACGTCAACTCGGTGAACAGCAGCGCAATGACTTCCGAGAGGTCCTCTTCTACGATGACAAAAACGGTTGGATAGCCGGGGATGGCGGCGTGCTATTGGAAACCCAAGATGGTGGACAGACATGGGAAACACTCCGAAGTCGGACGCGCCAGCGTCTTATCGGTGTCCACTTTGCGAGTCTCGAACCTGAAAAATGGGGATGGGCAATGCAACGCGACGGAACTGTCCTCTATACGACAGATGGCGTGGCGTGGACGGCAGGGGATACGCCTGAGCAACCACCTTTCATGGAAGGCGACTCACCCGGAACGTTCTCGCTGAACGATGTGGATTTCGGCAAGTTTTCTGAAGGGTGGGCTGTCGGTCGACTCGGATACATCATCCATAACAAAGATGGCGGTCCCACGTGGACAACGCAACGCACCACTGCAAACGACACACTCATGGATGTGGATATGAAATTCGCACCCCTCGGGTGGGCAGTCGGACAAAGCGGGGTGACCCAACGCACCATCAACGGTGGTGAGTATTGGCGGCTGCACGAAACGAAGATTAATTACGATCTCAATGCGGTTTCATTCGTTGCGAAGCGGACAGGCTGGGCGGCTGGTGAAGCGGGGATCGTCCTCAAGACGACGGATGGTGGTTTTAATTGGAGCCCCAAATCAACGGGTGTTAACAAAACACTTCACGGTATCATCGCGCTCTCTGAGAAGGAGGTCTACGCAGTCGGCGAAGAGGGGATCATTATCCGTTCAACCGATGGCGGTGAAACGTGGGAGCAGGAGCACACCGATATCGACAACAACCTCTATGTCATCACCCGTTCCAAAGATGGTAAATCGTTATGGGTTGTAGGGCAGTGGGGCGTTGTCCTCCGTCGCAAATTAGAAACCCCCGTGCGGATGTCGATGCGGTAACATGGAGGGACTCACGTCATCTATTGCAGCGAGAACGTAAAGGAAAATTAAAAAGAATGAAATCGAAATCCAGTAAAGCATTACTTATCTCTGTCCTATTGCACCTCGGTGCTGGGGTGCTCGGATTCTTCTTCTGGTTCAGCACCCAGCCGCAGCGAAATGCGGATGCTATCAACGCCCTGTTCGTCATTGAGGAAAAACCGAAAGTCAGACGCGTGACACCTCCGAAACGCACGCAAGTCAGGCATAGAAGAACGCGGGATGTCAGCCAACCCCGCCTGAAAATCCTCACGAGAAACCAACCTGCCAGCACTCGGGGCGTTGTCTCCGCAGCCGAACCCGCACCGTTCCAACCCTTCGATACGCAGGATGTCGGCGAGCCCGTGGGACCCACCGCAACCAATGTCGAGTTTGACAATACACCACGCGTCCAAAGAGTGATCGAACGTCCTTTCAAGAAAGAGAAGAAAGCCAAAACACGTTTCAAGAGTCGGTTGGTGAGGTTCATTGAGGCACAGGAAGGACCGCAGCGCATTGTCTACTGTGTCGATCTGTCTACGAGTATGCAAAACCTCCCACCGCGGAAACTCAAGCGGATTATAGATCTCATGCGGAATTCGCTGACGTTCCTTGAACCTCACGACAGCTTCAACATCATGGCGTTTAGCACCGAACTCATCGTCTACCGAGACGGATTTGTCCCGGTAACAGAGCAGACGGTTGCCACAGCATCAAACTATCTCGCCGACATCCACGCCCAAATCCACACAAAAGGGACCGACCACGATATGCTATCGGCGTTGACGGAGACCGCTAAAACCGCGCCGACCCTCGTTGTTCTTTTTAGCGACGGCATTCCGACTACGATTTCAGGACCAGATCTCACGCTCGTGGGGGAACATGCCGCAGGCAACGGTCGTATCTTCGCGATGGGCATCGGAATGGCACCGAATTTCCCGGGTGCTGTGATGTTGAAGCGACTCGCGAGCGTCAGTGAAGGTGATCTGTGGCTCGTTGACAGGGGTAGGTAACTGGAACTCGTAACGAAGTGGAGGGGATCTTGAGCGAAAACCGTCAAATCACAAACCACGTCCTGCCTCCGCAAGATAAAATTAAAACACGTGCCGAAGAGATTGCCGAAGGGCTCTATCCACATCAAATAGAGGGGGTCGCCTTCCTGCTTGGTCGCCGACGGGCACTCCTCGCCGACGATATGGGGCTTGGCAAAACCCGACAGTCCATCATCGCAATGGTTGAAGCAGAAGCCGAGGGTCCCTATCTCGTGATATGTCCCGCCTCTGTTAAACGGAATTGGGTACGTGAAATAGAATATGTGCTCCCCATGGCTGACCCCGTCATCGTGGGTCCCAGTCCCCTCCCATCAACCGACTTCCGTGATTGGGTGATCATCAACTATGAGATCCTCGGCAAACACCTTAAAACGCTGCTCACGTTTGAATGGAAAGGCATTGTCTTTGACGAAGCGCATTATTTAAAAAACCACCAGAGCCAACGCAGTCGAAACGCCGCGAAACTCGTCAAAGCACTTCAACGTCAACCGATCGTCCACGCGTTAACGGGAACCCCGATGACGAACCGACCTCGGGACCTTTTCCCTATTTTACAATTGGTGGATCACCCGCTCGGCAAGAGTTTTCTCAGTTTCGCCAAACGGTACTGCGATGCCTATCAGGGTGACTTCGGGTTAGTCGCAGATGGCGCGAGCAATATTGAGGAATTGACCGTCCAACTCCACGGTGTGATGCTGCGGCGCACCAAAAATGAGGTGTTGGACCTGCCCCCCAAATTCCGGACGTGGTTGGACGTTGAGCTCCATCCTTACGCAATCCAGCATTTCAACAACGCCGTCCGCGAGTTCCTAACGAAGTTTGACGCGCCGGAATCCGTTGGGACGCTTGAAGATGCCTCGGAAAATTCGGAACGCCGACAAGCGGTTGGCAGGTTAACGACAGCCCGTCGAAAACTCGCGTTCGCCAAGTGCCGACACACCATCAAGTTTGTCGAAAACGCCTTGGAACAAGGGGAGAAGGTCATTCTTTTCACGGCGTTCCTCAATACGCTGGAACGGTTCCACAAACATTTCGGTGACCGATCAGTTTTCGTCTCTGGGGAAGTTCCCGCCGAGGCACGGCAGGAGCGAGTGGATCAGTTTCAGAACGATGAAAACATCAAACTTTTCATCGCCAATATGCACGTCGCGGGTGTCGGCATCAATCTGACTGCGGGTCGGCAGGTCGTCTTCAATGACTTAGATTGGGTGCCAGCGAACCATTGGCAGGCAGAGGATCGTGCCTATCGCATTGGACAGACGGGGACCGTTAATGTCACTTATATGATCGCGCGCGGCACGGTAGACGAATTCGTTCAGACTGTGTTGGAGACGAAAGCCGCGTTGATGGATGCCCTTGTTGAAGGCACAGTGTTGATTCCCAGTGAGGATGGCGCGCTCCAACCTGATGTGCTCAGCGAACTCAAGCGGATGATGAATGCACTCTCTGTGCATGCTGCGACAGTCGAAGAACCCCAGTTGCTCACTGTTCTCCAACAAGCAAGCGATGCCTACTTTGAAGAGAACGCCTCGCATCTCGAAGAAGCCACGCGTGCGCAGTTGCGTCCCTATTCCAAAGAAGCCATCCGCACTTTAGCCCAAGTGCTGGCGGGTCCCGAGCGCACCGTCTACCGCGCCGAAAGTTCTTCGCAAAAGGACAAATTTTATACGCTGGAAGTTGTCGGTGTAGATGTAACGTGTGATTGTCCTGGCTTCACGCACCGTGGCAGTTGCCGACACGTCCGTCCGCTGAAAGCTGCCCTCGTTGCAGGAAAGCCGTTGCCGACAGGGTATACAGAAGTTCCCTCCGAATAAATTTGACATCTGTCAGAAAGTAAGGTATATTTTACGATGAAGGAGCGGCGTAAGGTTATGAGAACCGAAACCAACATAAGGAGACCGGACAAATGAAATGGATAATGATTGTATCTTTCGTGCTTTGTTGCGTCTTACCGATAGCAACGCGGGCAGAATTGCCTCTTGACGATCTTGTCCTCTATATGTCTTTTGACGATGTTCAAGGCAATAAAGTTATGGACGGTTCAGAACACGGAAACCATGGCACAATTATGAAGGCATCCCTTGCGAAGGGCAAAGGGAAATATGGCAACGCGATGGAATTCAAAGGCGGGGATAACCATGTCTTAATCAAGAGTGCTGATTCGCTCTCAATTGCGGACGAGGTCACGATTGCCGCTTGGGTCAATTGGAACGATGCCCCTGGCAATGGTTGGTTGTGTATCATGGCAAACGGGATGCAAGGCGGACCCTGGGAGAACTATGGACTCTTTGTCAACCGCGGGAGTCGCTACTTCTACTTTACAGTCTCTGCGGGCGGTGAGGGTGCCCATAAGGTGATGAATTCTGGTGTCGGTACGACGGAACCTGAGAAGTGGACACACTGTGTGTGTACCTATGACGGCAAGGATGCCAAAATCTATATTGATGGCGACCTGATAAATCAAGCACCGCATGGACTCAAATTGGTTGCTGGAGAGGAAGATTTGAGACTCGGCCATCGCGGTGGAAGCGGACACTGGTATAACGGTTTGCTCGATGAAATCGCAGTGTTTTCAGTCGCTTTAGATGAAGATCAGGTTAAAGAAGCGAGCGGCAACATCGATGACGCACTTGATGTTGAAGTGCGCGGGAAATTGACGACTGTCTGGGGTAAAGTAAAGGCGGAGCGGTAGTCTGATACCTCAGGCGGTGTCGTGTTTCTCGTATGGCTGGAGTGAAAACAATTTCTAATTCAAGAAAAGGGCGTGATGGGGCGCAACAGAGATTTCCGATGGGGTTTCTGCTCCATTTCGTCCTTGTTTTTTTCTACTATGCCTGCTCTGAGCAGGAAGCATCCAAGCCGCCTGAAGGCATGGTGCTGATTCCCGCAGGTGCCTTTCAGATGGGAAGCACGACAGGAGATGTCGATGAGGTGCCGGTGCACACGGTGGAACTTGATGCGTTTTACATGGATCAGCATGAAGTAACGAACGCCGAATATCGGGTGTTTGTTGCCGCAACAGGGTACGCTGCCCCGCGAGGGATCGGTTATACGGCTGTCTACGAACTTCTCAAACAGGGTTACGAACCGTGGGACGACCCGGATTTCAATCACCCAAATCAACCCGTTACAACCGTGACGTGGTTCGATGCGACTGCCTACTGTGAATGGATGGACAAACGGTTACCGACGGAAGCAGAATGGGAGAAAGCGGCGCGCGGCGGCTTGGAAGGCGCACGCTACCCTTGGGGCGATGCCGAACCGAATCACACAAGTGCCAACTTTGCTGACAGTCAAACGGAATTTGAGTGGCGGAGTGCTGATGTAAATGACGGATTCCTTTTTACTGCACCTGTTGGAACGTTTCCGCCTAACGGTTACGGTTTGTATGATATGGCGGGGAATGTCTGGGAATGGTGTGCGGATTGGTACAGTCCGACTTATTACAGCGACGTGCAAAGGGCGGAAAGTCCGCTCCGGAATCCGAAGGGACCTGACACCGGTGAACGCCGTGTCCTACGGGGCGGAACATGGTACCGTGCTGCGCATACCATCCGCACTGCCGAACGCATCAGCGATTATCCGAGGAATAGTCTCAACGTTGTCGGATTTCGATGTGCCATGGATGTCCCATAAATCACGAGATTTTTGTTTTCAAATATATAAATTGCAACTTTACTTGACTTTTGGGCGTAGAAACGGGTATAATTAAGGTACCTCTTGGACAGAGGTTAAACCTACCCCGTCCTGAGGACGACGCTAATCTCCTCCATTTAATCAAGCTAAAAGGATGACGGGAGAGTATAGGGAACTCTCCCGTTATCTTTTCTGGTTTCCCCTGAGGCGGTTACAAATCGCTCCCACCGGAACTCGGTATACATACATCCAAAACTTTCAGCGTCTTCGCATCAACAATCGCAGTCACAAGGATCCCGCGACTGTGATTTGAGAAACACACTACCCACGCAAACCCCTGAAAGCCGGGATACACGTGAACCGCGCGCTGTCCCGCTAAAACGGATTTGACCCGCGTATCCGATTTTGCGCATTGAATGATAACGTCTGTTTCTTCCTGAGAAGGGACCCGCTGCGTCCCCAGTGAATTCAGGATCTGTTTGCCTACATCTACTTCGGGGGGTAATGCGTTCGGATGCTGCTGTGCGAGGTTTCGGAGGTAGGTCGCGTATTGGCGATAGGCCTCTCGGTGTTTTTCGTAGTCCTTGAGTCCGTAAGCGATTGGAATTTGCTGATACTGTGCGGCGCACATCTCCGCGGCATCGGCTTCCAGCCGCAAGACTTCGGCGTAATTCCCCTTCTGTCCTGCCAACTCCCGCTGTTTCCTGAAGAAGGTCGGATAGATACCAAACTCGTAAAACCGATGTGGGTAGCGCGGTAGCCACGTTGCGATGAATTTTACGATTTTTTCGCGCTCGGCATTTATCACGGCAGAGGCATCGGGGTTACAATCGGCTTCCATAAATTTCTGCCACGCGGTTTCGGCGCGAGCCAGGTGATATTGGTGGAGTTCCTGAATCTCACGCGCCTCTTTTTCCGAGCGTGCTACCCACTTTTCGTGGCCGTGTCGCGTATAGTAGGCGTGTGCGATCTCGTTCATCGGAACAGAGATGCGCGCGAGACATTCGGCGGCGGCTTCGTGCCAGAGGGCACGTCTACCAAAATCGCCAGATTGCGTGTAGCGGTCGATAAAGACCGCAGCGGTCGCCGTGCCTTCCCGAATTGCGATAGCGGGCTGCGCGGTTAAAAGCAGAATCAGAAGAATCAATAAGGCACGCATCAAAACGTGTTCCTCGTTTGTGACGGGTTATTGTAGCATAAAGCGGACGGTTCCAGAGAAGGTTTCATCAGGCGCAAGCACAATCACGCCTGCTGGGATCCCCCGTGCCTCTAAATTGATAGCATCCGTTGGGCAGGTGTAAGGCTCAAAACAGATGGCATCCCTATCAGGCGGGGTATAGACAACAAGCTCCCTGAACTGTGCGTCCGATTCCATCACCATACCGTATCCAGTATCTCTGTTTTCTATGCGGCATCGACTGACCCCCTCAACCCATTGAACGTCCGTGAAAACATGGTCGAGTTTCAGTCTCGCGAACGGCTGCCCCTTCTGAAGATCCAGTGTGTCAGCGACATCATGCTGTGTCCCTGTTGGCACGAGGACCTCGTTCAATTCCCAATACTTCGCAGCGGGAACGGTAATTACGGCTTCGGCTGCGTTCGCCTCGGTGCCGAGGTCTACACTAAAATAGGGATGGATACCGAACCCCATCGGCATGTTCCGAACACCCGTGTTCTCAATCGCAATCCCCATCGTTAGCACGGCATCTTTGAGCGTATAGGTAATCTCGATTCTAAAAGGGAACGGATACTGGCGACCGACATCGGGAAAATCTTGAGAATTAAGTGAACATACGAGTGCCGCACCGTTTTCATCGGCGACATGGCTCTCGACCTGATACGGGAGATTCAACAATAAGCCGTGGATCGTTGTAGGGGACTCCGGTGCTTTGTCGAACTGGTAGGTTTCTCCCTCAAATTGCCACGTGCCGTTGCGGATTCGGTTGGGAAAAGGAAATAGAATCGGATTGCCGTAAGCGGTCGGACGTTCCTCCAAAGTCGCGAGATCCGGCGGGGCATCTATCAGGTTCAACCACGTCTCCCCATCGGCGACCTTGAAGGCGTAGCAGTTATTACCGAGTGCAGGGACGATCTCAGCGATAGCCTTTCCATCTTGCTGGATGTAGTAAACTTGAAAACTACTTACTGTTTCTACGGCTACTGAATACGTTGTATCCGCCATCGTTCTCTCTCCATCTGCGTTTGTGGGTATTGTTGAAAGTAAGAAAAAAGCACAAGCCGTTGCGATTTGAAGTACGGGGTGCCATATCCTCCTTCCAGATCGACGAAAAGAAAAAATTCTCATTGCTGATTAGCACCTCTCTTTTGCTTTACGGCACGACGGCGCGTGCCTGCTACTTTTGAGTACACCAGTGGATGCCGCGCCTTAGTACTTCCCGGAAACTCGGATTCGAAAAGGTAACATCGTCGTGTCCACTCTGGAAACAGAAGATGCGAGAATTGCCGTATTCACGCGCCCATCCCAATACATCCATACTATTCGGATGATCGACTGTTAAGAGGATCGCACTATCATCCCCGGCGGACTTCATGGTATAGGTTTCGTCGCCCATCTCCCAGTCTGCAAGCCCTTCCGTGATCGGATGCGTCGCATCAGCGATTTGCACCTGCAACGTCTGCCGAGGATAGTAGCCGAAATCGCGTTCATGGATACCGCACATTTCAGAGTAGGCATCCCAGTCTGGGAACGCTAAGATGGCGTGATGCAGAATTATCATGCCCTGTCCACGTTCCGTTAAGCCGAGAATCGCCTGCGCTTGTGCATCCGTCGGATAGGGACGGTGAAAGTTGTAAAAGACGACGGTATCGTAGTCCGCTTGGCTTGGATCGTCTACAAAATCGTCCAGATCCTCCCGGACGAATTGAATGCCTTCCATACTTTCGAATACTGCGTCAAATTGTTCTTCTTGGAAACCGTGTTCACCGGTTACAACCGCAATTTTCATAATGCTTTCTCCTTTCAATCTCAGGACTTACGCAATTTTGACAATAGCACGCGATCTGATAATGCGAACCGACACAAAACGCACACGGTTCTGGGACACAACCTAACAGGTTATGCTACAAAAGGGCTTCCATCTGCGTAAGTCCTAAATCTAATCCGTAATTGCTTGATATGTCAACACACGGAATTGGGCGTGGAACGGGGAATCGCCGATCAATTGCGTCATCAGGATACCGATTAAATCTTCCACGGGATCAATCCAAAATGTCGTACTTGCGAGTCCACCCCAACTGTAAGTCCCTTCAGAGCCGGGACCGTGGGTCTCAGCGACATCCATAACGACAGCAAACCCAAGCCCGAAACCGCATCCTGTCCTTTCAAGGGGCTGCCAATCGTCCGAGATATGATTGACCCTAATGAGTTCGACGGTTTTCCTGCCAAGCAGTCGAACCCCATCAAGTTCACCATCGTTGAGGAGCATCTGACAGAAACGGAGGTAATCCGCCGCCGTTGACTGTAGTCCGGCACCGCCCGAATGGAAAAAACTACGCGGTCCACTGGAAACCGGAGCGTTTTCAAGCACCTGAATACCACCATCTTCCGAGGGTTCATACAACGTCATGTATCTATCAGCCTTTTCGTCTGGCACCGAGAAAGCGGTATCAACCATACCCAAAGGCTCCAAAATCTGGGTTTTCAGGAATTCCGCAAACGGCATTCCAGAGACGACCTCCACGAGGTAGCCGAGAACATCGGTAGACATCCCGTAATTCCATGCGGCACCCGGATTGTGCAAGAGCGGAATATTACCGAGTTCGTTTGCCATGTTGGCGAGATCCCCTTGGTAGTAATTCGCGTCTCTATACCGCTGATGAATCGGGTGCTCCCCATCCCCGCCATAGATAAGCCCGGAGGTGTGTGTGAGGAGATGCTTTACCGTCATTTCGGTTTCCGCGTCAACAATAGCCGCGCCACCTTCCGTGTAAACCTGCATGTCTTTAAAAGCGGGAATCAATTCAGAGACCGGGGTGCCGAGTTGGAAATGTCCTTCCTCGTAGAGCATCATCACTGCGATACTGGTAATCGGCTTCGTCATCGAATAGATACGTAAGATGGTATCAAATTCTATCGGTTTCGCAGTAGCAACATCCTGCATACCGACCTTCTCAAAATGGACGAGTCTACCCTCACGCGCGATCATCGTCAACGCCCCTGGGATTTTGCCATCGTCCACCCAGTGTTGCATCACCGGCGCGATGCGCTCCAAACGCGAGGTGGACATGCCGACATCTTCAGGGACAGCGCGCGGTAATCCATCATATCCATATATTGCCATAAAAATCTCCTTTGAAATGGTTGTCGGTTATCAGTAACAAGAGGCGTTCCTTTAAAGGAGACCTCTTTTCTTAACCGATAACCGATAATTAATCGGTGAGAGCCTGATAGGTTAGAACCCGGAATTGGGCGTGGAACGGAGAATCGGCACCGACCAATTGGGTCATGAAAACGCCGATTAAATCTTCCACAGGATCGATCCAAAATGTAGTGCTTGCCATGCCGCCCCAACTGCAAGTGCCTACGGAACCGAGCGTGTGCGTTTCAGCGACATCCGTGACGACAGAGAATCCGAGTCCGAAACCGACCCCTGTCCTCCCCGGTGCTAACCAATCCGGAGAAACATGATTCATCCTGATGAGTTCGGCGGTTTTCCTGCCGATGAGCCGGACCCCCGCGAGTTCACCATCGTTGAGCACCATTTGGCAGAAGCGGAGATAATCCGGAGCGGTCGATTGCAGCCCACCACCACCAGAATGGAAAAAACTCAGCGGTCCAGTCGCAGCATGGACCTTCTCAATCGCCTGAAGCTCACCCGCTTCCCCGAATTCGTATACCTTTGAATACCGGTCAGCGTTCTTAACTCGCACCGAAAAACCGGTGTCATCCATGCCTAAAGGCTCAAAAATACGAGTCTTCAAAAACGTTTCAAACGGCATACCCGAGACAATTCCGACAAGGTAGCCGAGTATATCAATGGACATACCGTATTTCCAGGCGGTACCGGGTTGGTGAAGGAGCGGGATACCCCCGAGCTTGTTTACCATGTTGGCAAGATCACCGCCGTAGAGATCCGCATCTTCATACTGCTGATCGATCGGATGATCGTCCTTATCACTTTCATAGATAAGCCCAGCGGTATGCGTGAGCAGATGTTTGATTGTCACCTCGCGGTCGGCATCCACAATCGCACTACCATCTTCCGTGTAAACCTTCATATCTTTGAAAGCGGGAACAAACTCAGAGACAGGCGTGGTGAGTTGAAAATGCCCCTCTTCGTAGAGCATCATCACCGCGACACTGGTAATCGGCTTCGTCATTGAATAGAGGCGGAAGATGGTATCAAATTCTACGGGTTTGGCGGCGGCGATATCCTGCATACCACATTTTTCAAAATGGACGAGTTTGCCCTCACGCGCGATCATTGTCAATGCACACGGGATTTTTCCGTTGTTAACATAGCCCTGCATGACCGGCGCAATACGTCCTAACCGCGAGGTTGACATGCCCACATCTTCGGGGATCGCTCGCGGTAATCCTTCATACAATGTCATTAAAAAACTCCTATGAGATAGTTGTCAGTCGTCAGTCGTCAGTCATCAGAGGGTGAGGTTTTTGCTTGCGAATTTCTGTGTATTGCCTGGGGTGTTTTTATTGGGATATTTCTGCGGGTTTCCCCAAGAAACCTCACCTACCCGAGTAAGGATTCCTGTTATTTCGTTAACGCCTCATACGTCAGTGCTTTAAAGCGTTGTTGGAAAGGGTAAGGATTATTGTGAATCTGCGTCATGAGCACGCCGACCACCTCTTCGACAGGATCGATCCAGAAGATGGTCGCGGCGGCACCGCCCCAACTGAAACTCCCGACGGACTCCGGCGTGTCCTTGGATTCTTTATCACCTTCATCATCTTTATCGTCCTTATCATCAAGATCTTTTTTATGATCCTCATCATCGGTATCTTTCGATTTTTTGTCATTTACGACAGAAAAACCGAGTCCGAACCAACCGTCGTGATGCGGATACCGCATTAATTCGACTGTTTCTTTGTCCAATACACGGACACCCTCGAGTTCACCCCCGTTGAGCAGCATTTGAGAAAACCGCATGTAATCCGCGGCAGTTGAGACGAGTCCGCCACCCCCGGAAGGAAAAAAAGTGAATTCACCGTCTGCGTCGGCTTTCTTTCCAACGCGTTCGAGTCCACTGTCCTTACTGAAACTATACAGCGCGGCAAACCTATCCCGCTTTTCTGGTGGAATCGAAAATGCGGTGTCTACCATACCGAGCGGTCCAAAGATACGCGTTCGGAGGAATTCTTCAAACGGCATTCCGGAAACGACTTCCACAAGATACCCGAGGACATCCGTAGAGACTCCGTATGTCCATCTTTCGCCGGGTTCGTGAACGAGTGGAATGTCACCGAGTGTTTTCGCCATATCCACTAACGTCGCGCTGGCACCAGACATTTTCAGTGCCTTATAGCGTTCATCGACGGGTTTACTGCCCCAGCCGTAAGTCAACCCAGCGGTATGCGTGAGGAGGTGCTTGATCGTCATCTCCTTCTCCGCCTCCGAGATTTCGGTCTGGTCCTCGTTATAGATCTTCATGTTTCCAAATTCAGGAATAAACCGAGAAACGGGTGTATCGAGTTGAAAATGTCCTTCCTCATAGAGCATCATCACCGCCACACTGGTAATCGGCTTCGACATGGAATAGATACGGAAGATTGTATCGGGCTC
Organism: Candidatus Poribacteria bacterium; assembly: GCA_022827885.1. Classification (GTDB taxonomy): domain Bacteria; phylum Poribacteria; class WGA-4E; order WGA-4E; family WGA-3G; genus WGA-3G. The sequence continues at coordinate 74,091 of JAJEIP010000008.1, read as the reverse complement.
CACAGGTTTTTCGTTTTCGATATCTCGCATACCCACGGTTTCAAAATGGACGATTTTCCCGCGTCTCGCGATGACCGTTAGGAACCCGGGTAGGTTCTCGGTATCGACGTAATCCTGCAGCATAGGGCGGATGTCTTCGAGACGTTCGGCAGAAAAACCGGCATCTTCTGGTGCCGTCATCGGTAGCCCTTGCCCGAAAGCGAGTGTGGTGATACAGCAAAGTAGTAAGCACATATAGGTTATTTTTTTCAATTTATTTTCTCTTTTCTTTTTTAGGAAAGCATGCAATTAACAACGCCATATAAAGGGGCGAGGTCTGAAAACCCCGCCCAGCAGTGGAAGGATGTTTCTCAATCCATTTCCCTTTTTTCTACGGTGCCCGTTTGAGGTATCCCCAACGGGTTGCGAGTTTGCCACCGGGCTCAACGCTGAGAATCGCAGCCAACCCGACATCCATCGCTTCCTTGATTTCCGCTTCGGTTCGTGCGACATTGGAGATGCGTATTTCGTCAATGACGCCCTTCAATCCGTTTGCGTTATTGAGATTCGGGACGCCGATTGTAATCGGATCGGCACTTTGGAACGTGGTTCCATTGGGTGCCTCGATTTCCAATTCACCATCGACATACGCGCGTCCCATTTTGCCATCATAGGTAAAAGCGAGATGATGCCATTTGTCGTCGGTGATCTTGGTTGTGCCATCTATACTAAATCCACACGCTCCATTTGCTCCGATTTCCGAATGCAACACATGTTGATCCACATGCACCCAGATACCGTAGTTACGATTGCCGCACCCTGCTTTCTGTTTGCAGACGATGCCCTGCCATTTCCCTGTGCCTTCTGCCACCTTGACCCACGCTTCAATACTGAGCGTTTCCAATTCCAGTTTTTTGGTAGACTCGACGACGACATAACCACTGTCATTCCCAGGAAATTCCAATCCGCCCCCGAATTCTGCCTTGACCCACTTCGGTTTCCCTGCGAATTCGCCATCGTGTCCGTTACCGGAAACGTCTTTCACGACATCGCCGGTCCCCTCGTCAAAGAGCCAAACAGCGACGGTGTGTTTATCGACCTCTGCATCAACAGCGGAAGAACCGAGCAGCGCGAAGACCGTTATTGCGATGAAAAGACACTTGAGATTATAGATAGATCTTGTATCTGTCGTGTACATAGTCATATCCCCCTTTGTTGCGATATTCTATCAGAAAACGAATGTCAAGTCAAACATTTGGTGGCGCGTTCAGAGATAAAAATGTTGACACGAGACAATGTATCACATATAATTTCGCATGTTCACTTGTCGGCGTGTGTCGGACACGCGTGAATCATGCGTTGAACATACAAGGAGGCTTTTATATGCCAGAACGAATTAAAATGGGATTGGTCGGCTGCGGGGGTATGTCCGGTGCACACATGGGTGGGTATCGCGAACTCTGGTCGAAAGGCATCAAGGATTTTGAGATCGTGGCGGCGTGCGACATCGCAGTGGAACGTGCGGAAGAACGAGCACATCAGGCGCAGGAGTTCCAAGGTGGAACAAAACCTGCGGTCTACACAGAACTTGACGAGATGTTGGCAAAGCATCCTGATCTGGCGTGCGTTGACATCTGTGCCCTCCACAGCGCACATCATACGCTTGCCGTGCCTGCACTTGATGCCGGAAAACATGTTATTATTGAAAAGCCGTTCGGTATTACCATGCGGGCATGCAAACTGATGATGGACGCCGCGGATCGAAACGATAAGATTATCTCCGTCGCTGAAAACTATCGTCTGGCGCGCATCCAACGCACCCGTAGTTGGGCAATCGCCCAAGGACGTATCGGCGATCCACGTATGTTCTTCTGGGTAGAGGTCAGCGAAGGCTTAGGGAAATGGGGGTGGCGCAACTTTAAGATGGATGCAGGCGGCGGCTGGGCATTAGACGGCGGTGTGCATTTTACCGATCTGATGCGCTATATTCTCGGTATGGAAGCCGAGGAGGTCTATGCGATCAACAAGGCTTATGAACCCTTCCGCTACGATAACCCCGCAGAAAGAGAAGGCGGATACGCCGTTGACGTTGAGGACGCGATGATCGCTACCATCAAGTTTGAGCAGGGCGTTACAGCGCAGTGGACATGGGTCGGCTCTGCTCCGGGACACGCTTTCCGTCAACATACCGTTTACGGCAGCGAAGGCTCGCTGGATTGGAACCACGGGTTGGTGCCGCGCAGCGGCGAACCGATCTCCAACGATGACCTCATGCAAGAGTTCACGAATAGCCTCAGCGACTCGGAACGGGAATACTACTTCCCAAGCGGTGTGGAAGATACCGTCGCGATTGAACTGAAATACTTCGCCGATGCCATTCGGAGCGGTGGTCAACCGGAAGTGGATGCCGTCGAAGGCATGCGGTCAGAAGCCATCTGCATGGCGGTCTATGAATCGGGATGGTTCGGGCGCCCAGTGACGATTGAGGAGATCGAAAACTGTGAGTTGGAAGGTTATCAGAAGGAGATTAACGATAAACTGGGGATTGGAAAATGAATCGATTGAATGGGAAAGTTGCGATTGTTACAGGTGCCGGTAAAAAAGGGGAGGTCGACGGCACGGGCTATGCGACATCAATGCTCTTCGTGAGAGAGGGTGCGAAAGTGCTATTGGCCGACATCTCCCTTGAGAATGCCAACGCCACGCTTGCAGAAATTGAGGCAGAAGGCGGCGAAGCCTCGGTGTTCATCGGCGATGTGTCTACAGAGGCAGCCTGCGCCGGGATGGTAGAAGCCGCCGTCGAACGTTTTGGTAAAGTGAACGTCCTCTTCAACAACGTCGGGCTTGGCGGCGGCGGGACGGTCACACAGGTAGACGAGGCAAAGTGGGACAGAGTCATGGATGTCAACCTCAAAAGCATGATTCTGGCGTGTAAGCATGCCGTGCCACGGATGGCTGAGGCAGGAGGCGGCTCAATTATCAACGTCTCGTCCATCGATGCGTTGCGTGCGGGTTCATCTCGGAATCTGCCGTATGCCGCCGCGAAGGGTGGGATGATTTCCGCAACAACAGTGATGGCAGTCCATCACGGACGAGATAACATCCGAGTGAATTGTATTGCCCCCGGACACCTTTACGCGTCATTCCCGGCACCGTATTTGAGCGAAGAGGCGCGGGAACGGCGGAGGCTTATCGGACCGCTCGGCACGGAAGGGACTGCTTGGGACGTGGCATGGGCAACCGTTTTTCTCGCCAGCGACGAATCGAAATGGATCTCCGGTGTCACGATTCCGATTGATGCGGGTTTACTCGCAGCGACACCGCTTGCTGTTGTGCATCAGCTTGATGAATAAGCGCATTTGATAAACATGCCACCCCAGAGGAATGTATCGCGAGCAAAGCTCGCTCCTACAACACAGGAAGGGTTGAACCGATCCGGCCGGTAAAACAGGCACAGATGATAGGAAAAGAAAACGGGCAATGGACCGAAGTCCATTGCCCGTTGATTATTTCAGGGATTGAAATTAGAATATTCGTTGGTTGATTGGTTAATCTTGTGAACGTTTCAATTGTCCCCACTGCGTGGCAAGTTTACCTTTAGCGGAAACCAACCCTCTCAGGCGAACGGTCGCTAACGTCTGGCGTTCACCATCAAGAGATACGTCCTCAATTTGGTAATAGTAGACGAGGTTCGGTTTCGCCGTGGTATCTGTCCACGTGTAGGTATTCCGTTCAGCAGTCGTGCCTGCCCCCGGAATCAGTTGGGCATTGATGACCTTGAATTCACCCGCCCTTGTTTGACCTCTCAATATATTGAATCCTGCATTGTCCGCCTCAGCTTCGGTCGTCCAATTAATGACAACCGTGCCAGTTTCAGTGCGGTCTGGACGGAATTGAGAGAGTTCAACAGGCAGCTGACCTCCTGCGCGGATGCCGGGGCTACCGTGGTCGGTACTGAGGCCATACCAGGTGACCAGTCTTTTCCTCGATAGATACAAGAAACTGGTTTCTGCTGCGGGGATCCATCCTGTGCGTTGGGTGCCATCGTATGCTGCGTCTTTGCGGTATCTTCGGATGATTGAGGTGCGGTCGTCGGTTTCTGTCCAACCATTCGGCAACTTCCATGTCGGCTCATCGTTGGTCCGAATTCTCCCATCAAGGTTGCCAATTTCATCGACGACGCTACCCCTCCCATCGACGAGTTGGATGTGGAACCCCTTCGTTGGATGTAAGAACGGATCCCGCCGCGTGCGCATCCCAAATTCAGTGGCGAGTTCTGCGTAAACATCGAAAACGCGGGTCGGCACAAAATGAGCCCTATTTGATCTTTTATAAACGTTGTTTGAGTTTCTGCCCGTTACTGAGACGATGAGCACTGTCTGCCTCGGGGGGATCGTTTTTAGGGTACCGCTGTTTTTAAAATTAATTGTTCCGGACAGGGGATCTTCATTTGAACGTAGATCGTTGTAGTTTTCAATGACTAACTCCCATCCATTACCAGTATCTAAGGCAACGGTTTGCGTTTTAGAACTATTGAAAAGTTCAATCCATTGGATGTCATTTGTGCTCCCATCCGTAGCGAACATGATTTCACTAATCGTCACTTCTCCGCGCCCGAGAGTAGTTCCTGGTGGTCCGGCGGTCGACGCGACCTGAAAGGCTTTTGCGGGAGAAGGCGTTGCTGTATTTTGGATCCCACCAGTGTCCGCCACCGCACTGGCTTTGACCTGCACTGTCACTGTTGTAGCACCCGGATTGGGTGTAAGGGTTGCGACATAAGTGCTTATATTGGCAATTGCGGTAAGTGCACTAATTGAGCCGCCAACGACTGTGACTTCATTCGTCAGCAGCGTGGCACCCGTCTGAAGAGGTTCATCAAAGGCGATCGTTATAAGAAACGCACCACCCCCTACAGGGGGTGTCCCGGTAATTGTTGCGACGGGTCCGGTTGTATCTACGGTAAATGTGCCTTTCGGGAAAATAAATGATCCATTAGTCGCCGGTTCTACTGTTAACTCCGTTATACCCACTCCGGGACGAATCGTCACTGTCCAGACTCTTTTAGCGGCATCAGATGTAAGACTGTCGATAGATCCACCCGTAACTTTGATATCTGCGCTCGTCAGTGTAATTGGTGTCGTTGAGGTGAGTGTCACCGTAAAGGGAGCATTGCCTCCAATAGATTTATCAGCGGACAGTATGAGCGGTGGTGCCGCACTCCGAACTATTTTTACTTGTATCTGATTAGCTGCTTCAGTTGCATCCGCCTGCGCGTTGGCAGCTATTATCTGCTGCAGGGTAAGGATAGTTGTAGCGGCCCTCTCCGGTATCCGTATAACGACATCATTGATATTACCTTTGGCAGTAATTGTCGTCGTGTACACGCTGCCATCAGCATTAGAACGAACAGGAACGGCTGTCGCTCCGTTGGTAACAATCCTGCCGTTGCTATCTGCGGCAAACAATTCAATATCAGTGACATCGAAACCGGTCACTGGAATATTAACTGGATTAAGGCTAGTAGGGTTATCCTGAAATGTGATGGTTAATTCAAAAGAAACGGATTCAGCCCTGATGCCGTATACTTGTATACCTAGGGTGTTCGGGTCATTATCATCATCTGCCACCTCATCTGGCACCGATAGGACTGGTGTTACTGCGGTTGCGGGTGTTGCAATGAAGGCGAGCCCAGCAATCAATAACACCGCCAAAACTAACGGATATGTCAATTTATTACACAACATTCGTCATTCTCCTCCTTCAGGCACCTTCAAACTTGGAAATATATTTGGGACCTTGATTTAGGTATTTTTCTCCTTAGATGTGATTTCCAATTGTGCGCGAATTCTTAAATTTTCTCCTTGAAGTAAGGTAACGTTATTTTTCGTAAAGGCGTTACGAAACGGCACTAAAAAAATAGGGATAAAGGGGCAGCACACGTGTGGGATATCTTGTCTGAATCGCGGATTGCCGCGGATTTTACAGATTTCTCGGATTTTAAGAATTTTCTCGTCAAAGGTGTTGCTTACCGTGGAGGGAGTGTTCCTGTTTTAGTATTGATGGTGCGGTTGGGAACCGCACCTACCTTGTTGGGGATCTAATGAAGGCTGGACGCGGTTGGGCAACCTCGCCAGCGGTTGGTATGGGCTGTTAATGTGACGTTAGAACTGTGCCGGGAAATTTCCGCGCGCAGCATCCATGACTTCGCCTGTAATTTCAGCATATCCGTTGTCTTTGGCGAAACTTTCAATTCCCATCTTCGCCATCGGACGGACAAACGCTGGGATCCGTTCCAAGCGTTCAAGTGCCTCCGCTGACCAGACGGGACCGCTCGGTTCGACAGGCGCAGCTTCTTCCTGAAATGCGTCCGAGATGACAGAGGTAAAGGGGCATTTGCCGCCTTCAGCGGTTTCACCGGAACCCATTCCTGGGGAAAACTCGTTCGGCATGGCTTCGGTCTTTGCTGTCTCTAACTGTGAACGCACCATCTGCATCGGTTGCGCGGCTTCTTCGTTCCCACCGAGTTTGAGATCCAAGGATTTCAGCATCTGGGTCTCCCACGGGTTCAGGAACATGGCGATCTCTGTAAAACAGTCAGGACATTCAAAAAGTGCTGTCACGGAACCTTGTTCGGGACGGGTTACGTCCTTAAATTTCATCGCTGTATCACAGTCTGTACATAAAAATTTCATATTTTAATTTTTCCTTGCAGGTCGATCAGGGCAGGTTTGGAATTTGAAGTGCCTTTCCGTACACCCGAAAAATACACAGAAATACCCAAGCAAAAACCCCAAGCAAAAACCCCTCCATTTCATTACGGACTACGCGCTTTGTAACTAAGATACCACGAATCCTAAATTTTTCTCGCGATTTTTTAATTTTTCCTTGCGGTTGAACAACGTGAGACTCGTATTTCACGGGCTTTTTTCAAAAAATGCTTGAACCTTTTCAGCCACTTCCATGAGTACCTTGCTCGCGAGCGTGTCCCGGTATTCATCAAGATACAGCGTCCCGTCGTCTCCAGAACGAGCGAGTCTCGGATCGAAGGGAACACTGCCCAAAAGACCTTGCTGGAATGCGGTGTCCAACGGCTCATCAGTGGAAAAGAGCCGTTCCTCCTCGCCACAGTGCTGACAGACATAGAACGCCATATTTTCAACAACCCCGATGATTGGAACCTTGAGAATATCCCGCGCCATTGTCACCGATTTCTTAACGATGAGTTGTGATACCTCAGAGGGGATTGTCACAACGACCACCCCCCCGAGGTCAGGGATAAGCTCTGCCACGTTCGGAAGTCGATCGGTGCCGGGCGGCAAATCCAATAGGAGATAATCCAACGTTCCCCATTCCGTATCGGCGATGAACTCTCGGAGCGCGCCAACCTCCATCGTGCTACGCCACGTGAACGCATCCTTTTGGGTATGCGCATTCCAGAGGACCGGGGCATCGTCTTCCGCCAAGAGTAAATCCATAGAGATAAGTTTCGTGCCGAGTGCAGTCATAGCAGGCTTGACGCCCGCGGGTGTGTATTCCAGCGTAGCACTACGCACTCCCATCATCTTGGCAAGCGTCGGTCCGTTGATGTCAGCATCGACGACCCCGACAGTGCTCCCCTTCAGCGTGAGCGCGGTCGCAAGGTTCGCAGTGAGTGCGCTCTTGCCAACCCCGCCTTTTCCGCTCATAATCGCGACGGTGTGTTTGACGGAGGCGAGCCGTTTCTGGAGTCGGTTCATCTGCGCCGTGACTTGCCCGATAATATTGGAGCCGGCATCGCTTGGTAACTCTTTGTAAGTTCTCATTATTTCCCACTGATTGCATAGAGTGCCTGATAACTGCGCAGATAGAGGGTCCCATTTGCGAGAACAGGAGAGGCAGCGATAACTTCACCCATCGAGTTGCTGGCAACAATCTCAAACGCACGTCCCGCCTTTACAACGGTGATAACACCGTCCCGAGATGTGAGATAGACATACCCATTCGCATAGATCGGCGAGGCGCGATGTCGGTGTCGATGTGTTCGTTCGCGATAGAGCTGTTCGCCGGTCTCGGCATCCAGACATATCAGATCGCCGTTTTCGCGACAGAGATATACTAAACCGCCATGGATAAGCGGAGAGGGGACATCTGGCGTGCCTTGTCGCAGTTTCCAACGTTGCCATTTGCTGTTCGTAATGTCGCCTTGTGCAGCCGGATCAATGCCCACAACGGGTCCGTTTTTCGCCGAAGGGACGACGATAAGTCCCTCCATTGCAACGGGAGAAGCCACGAATCGGAGGGTATAGTTATACCTATCTTTTGGATTCAGGTCCCCACATCGCCAAATTTCACTGCCATCCTCAAGGCTGTGAGCGGTGACATAGTCTGCCCCGTGGACGACGAGATATTCACGTTCTGCATCACGGTAGAGAATAGGGGAGGTATAGGCGTGTTCACACTCCTCAGTCGCGTCGCTGTCACGTTTATGTTTCCAGATCTCGTTCCCCGTCATTTTGTCGAGTGCCAGCACAAGCCATGCATTGCTATGGATGAGTTGGATGTAAAGTCGATCCTTATCCAGCAGCGGGGTTGTTGACATAACAAAATAGAGGTCGAATCTACCGTAGCGGTCGGCGAGATTGGTGTGCCACACCTGATTCCCATCGAAATCGTAGCAGGCGAGATCCCCAGTGCCGAGGAACGCCCAGACGTGTTCGCCATCGGTTACGGGAGACGGTGCGGCAGAGTTGCCTTCACCCCCACGAACGACGCGGTTGCCGTGTCCTAACGTCCGCTTCCAAAGTTCTTCGCCTTCGGTACTGATACACATCAAGACGAGTGCGTTGCCTTCAGCAGAGGTGAGGAAAATTTTATCTTCCCAGATAATCGGGGTGGAGGCACCATCCCCTGGGAGCGGCAAACGCCAACGGACGTTCTCAGTTTGGCTCCACTGGATAGGCGCGTTAGTTTCTTGGCTGACACCATCGTTGTTCGGTCCGCGCCACTGGTCCCAGTTGCTGGCAGACACAGACCCTACAAGGATAAACATCCCGAGCAGAAGTGCGAGTGTATTTCTTAGGATCCGTTTTTGCATAATGATTTGGCATGTGACCGCTGGAATATCAGACATAATCTACTCCTGATTTGGCTGTTGATAATACTCCCCAAGGACCTCATTGGCGAGACTTCTGCCGTCCTCAATGACGCGAGCGGCGAAATCAAGTGTAACTTGGGTAACGTTATTTTCCTGCGCTCGTTGTTCAATCCGCGTTTGCGTGATATTCCGCATAAATCCGGCAGGCACTAAGTTCAAGCGTTCGATCGCCTCCTCCGTCCACTGCACTGGGCTCTCAAAATTCTGAGCGACTCCAGTGTTCCCAGCGTCGGTCTGTGCTTGCACGGCTCTGAGTTCCGGAGCATCTTCACGGACTGCCGCCGCTTCTCCCATACTCTCATTGATAATCTGAGTTGCAAAATCGTTTGTGATCGTAGCAATCTTTTGAGAACGTGCGGATTTCTCAATACGTGCTTTGACGTTTCGGCGCATATAACCGCGCGGAACACCCCGCAGTGCCTTTTTCGCCTGTTCTGACCACTGGAGTCGCACGCCGTCAAACGTCTCTTCTTCGGCAGCGCCGCCTTCGTCTACAGCGACATTCTGTAATGAATCCTTGTCAACCCTCTGAAAACGTTCCGGTGATGAACTACAGACGGGGCATTTCACGGGCTGTTGGTTATGCGCGGCGTAGCCACACTCGCCACAGATATACGTCTGGACGGCATCTGATTCCAGCACTTTTTGCTCAGCAATCTCCTTCGCGACGCGGGTCAACTTCTCAGAGGCACGCTGTGGCATAATTGCTTCCATCGCCATGTCAATGACGCTCTCGGTGATTACGGAATGCCCGCGCTCTATAGCGAACCGATGGACGGCTGTCTTCGCAATGCCACGGACGAGCGGTGGTGCCTTCTCCATCCTATCCAACGCTTCCTGCGTCCAGACGAGCGTCTCCTCGGCTTTTACATCAATTTGCGGGAAATAGCGTTGGCTCGATAGGAGGATGTTGCAAGGCGCAAGACGCAACAGATTCTCGGCGGTGCTACCGATGTCCACATCCTGTTCACTGTGGACACCGATTCTGCCTAAGACGAGGAGCCACGGGTTCGTTTTTCGTGCGTATTGTAGGATTTTTTCGTAGGCTTTGCCATCAAGTAGGGTAATCTTTAAGGCGTAGTCGTGTTCCTCTTTTGCGATGGAGCGTGCAACCTCTAAGTGGGACTGATAGATTTTTGCCAAACCCGTATCAATTACCTCTTCGTGGAGTTGCTCCTGCTCTTTAAATCTGAAAGTCCGTGCGGCGCGTTCCGTGAGCACATTCACCACGGAATTGAAGACGATGTAGTGTAGATACGGATCGTAGACACCAACGGCTTCCACCTGTTTATTGAACTTACGTCCGAGGTGTATCGCGGTTTTCAAGCCTGAGAAAGATTCCGGACTTCCATCAATCCCGACGAGGATATTTCCTTCACTCTCTTCAATCGGTTCAAGGTCCCGGACGACAAGCGTATCGGTGTTGATACGGCGGACGACGCGTTCACAGACACCACCGATGAGACTATCCTTGACGGCACCCATACCGAGTGCCCCCATAATCACGAGATCGTAATCGCCTTCCTGAATGTCCTCAACGAGTTTTATGTAGTGTTTGCCTTCCGGCATTCTCGGTTCAAACGGGATCCCAAATTCAGTGCACTTCTGCTGCATCACCTCAAGATAGGAATCCGAGATGAGTTGGAGCCCCATCGTAATGAGCGTGTCGTGGATACGGCGTTGTTTCTCCAGTTCGACCTCGTCCTGATACTCCTCTGGCAGGGTATATTCCATCTGTTTAAAGCGGACATCGTGCATTTTTGCGGCGTAAACGTGCGAGCCTACCAATTGGGACCCGAACATTCTCGCGAACGCAACTGATAGCGCGATACTCGCGTCCGAGTAGTCCGAATTGTCAACAGGCACATAGATTTTTTTCATGATTTTTTTCCTTTTAAAACCGTGATCGTTTTTATTTTTTCCTGCTACCTGTAACAGGTTTTCGACGCGAACCGCAGAAGCCGCCGAGGATATGCGCAATCAGTGTTGCGGGCCATAGGTAAATCATCGCGGTTTGCCAGCCCCAGCCGAGAACAAAACGGCGCACGACGATGTTAAGAACAATCGGTATGTAGAGACATCTGCTCCACGGACGGCTGAACCTTTTAAACCGTCCGCGGTAAAACCCGAACGTGAAATGAACCACAAAAGCCGCAACGGAGATTAATAGGTTCACATCATTCATTTTTAAGGAGTGCCTTGAGATCCCGTCGTAGACGCAGGAGTGCCGGTTTACTTCGACTATCATAGTAGTCATGGATGTTCCCATCGGGCGCGACGAGAACGAACCGTGTGCTATGAAGGAGTTCAGTGCCGTTGTGTCCCGCAGCTAAACTGAATCCGTCTTCGGCTAACGCGTAGATAGCCGCCTTGTCCCCCGTAAGAAAGTGCCAACGTCTATCGTCAGCCCCATAAGCCTTTGCGTAGCGCGAGAGCACGCGTGAGGTATCCCGCTCCGGATCCACGGAGAAGGAGACGAAATAGACGGGATCCGCAACAAATTCGGACTGAAGGCGTGCCATCTCCTGTGTCATCGCCGGACAAATCGTTGGGCAATTGGTAAAAATGAAATCTGCGACCCAAATTTTGCCCTTCATATCGGACAACGTTAACGGTTCTCCGTTTTGCGTTGTCAGGCGAAAGTCCGGCACACTAACAGCAGTCGTTTTAGAGAGCTGCACTTCCGATTTGGTGTCAAATACCGACCACAAATTGAGCCCCGCAATGCCGATAATGATGACACCCAGCACTACCCAGATTAAGGTGCTTTTATCCAACTTTCGTTTAACGTTACCGGCAGCTTCGGTGTGTGTCTCCATATCCAGTCACCAAATCGTAGGGGCGAGGTTCCCTCGCCCGACTAATGCGCCGAAGTATTCACGACTTCCGCCGGCTTCTCTATCCCTTCGTGCCGATCATCTGATGTGAGATCCGGCATCAGCATGATAACGAGAAAAACACAGATAATAAAAGGTGTCAGCACGATAGCTGTCAGTGTTTTTCTTTCAAACTTCAGATGCATGAAATAGATAGCGACCAAAGCGGCTTTGGAACATGCCAGTCCGATGAGTAAGATGGCTTTCAGCACAATCGAGTATTCCGGTATTGCCACAGCAACTTCAATAATGGTGAGTGCAAGAAGCCACCAGAAAATCTTAAAGTATTTTGGATGCTCTTTGTGTCCATTCTCTGCCATTTTCATTCCCCCTACAATAGATAGATGAAGGTGAAAACCATAATCCAGATAAGGTCAACGAAGTGCCAATAGAGTCCGACGATTTCTACCTCATGGTTAAATTCAGCCGTATATCTACCGCGTAAACCGTGTATCAAGATAACAATGAGATAGATAACCCCCCCGGTCACGTGCATTCCGTGGAAACCTGTGATGGCGTAGAAAGTCGGACCAAAAAGCGTGGAACCGCTGATTGCGGCACCCGATAACCCGTGATCGGGGATACCGGTCAGTGTCAATCCGTGTTTAATCAGATGATACCATTCATAAGCCTGTAGTCCAAGGAAGATGAAACCCCCAGCAATCGTCAACCCAAGGAACATGCACATGCGCGAGACATTGCCGTTCTGAATCGACTCCAGTGCTTTCACCATCGTGACACTGCTGCATATCAACAGGAATGTCATAAATGCGGTTAGGTTAATACCGAGAATCTCGGTTGGCGGGACCCAACCGACTACACCTGCACCTGCCCGGAGAGCGGCATAAGCCGCCAACAACGCGCCAAACGACATCGTATCTCCGACGAGGAAGATCCACATGCCGAGTTTACCAAGGCTGTCCGGCGTAAGCGAAGGTTCATATACATCTTCAGTGTGATCTAAAGTGGTAGTGTGTTCCACTACATTTTACTCCTTTCCGTTAAAAAAGTTTCAGTCGTTAGCGGTCAGTAATCAGTTAAGGAGACTTCTGATACGTAGAAAATCTTTCTTTAACCGACTACCGATAACCGATAACCGATAACCATTCCAATGTAAATAAACTGTGCCACCGATGAGACCGAAAACCGTAAACGGCATCGCCATCAGAAAAAGGATACTCCAATTAAAACCCTTACTGATAGGCTCATCAAGTTCTTTACAGCCCGGACACGCCTCAAGAGACATCGGTACGATGAACATAACGAGTATCAAGATAGATGCCCAGAAAAACAATTTATGCATTCTAACAATTCCTTTACGAGAGATATACCAAAACGTAGAGAATTGGCCAGAGCGCGACAACAAAAATCCAGTAGATCGCACAGGTATCAACGCCTACGTAACGTTCAGCAGAGAAACGTCCTGCCATCGCCATTCCAAAAACGATGAACAGCCAGATAACAGCACTCAGCACATGGACGGCATGGCATCCGATGAGTACATAAAAGATACCGCCATAGACCCCAGATTGGAGCGTCAGCCCGTTGCGAATCAGCTGCACCCACTCGCTCCCTTGCACACCGAGGAAGAGCAAACCAAGCCCGCCCGTAAGCAGTAGCCAATTGCGGAGTAGCTTCAGTCGGTCCTTCTGAATTGCGCGGCGTGCTTGAAACATCGTGTAGCCGCTCAATAGGAGCAGTGCCGTGTTGATACCGGTCACCGCACGCGGGAGTTCAATCCCGATGTGCGACGGCGGGGGCCAGGTGACATTTCCGACACGAAACACGAGAAATGTACTGATGAGACCTGAGAACAGCATTGTCTCAGCACCGAGCAGGACTAATATGCCCAATCGTGCGTTGCTCATTTCAATCTCGCAATCAAGATGCTTCTTATTTCATGTCTTTCGGAGGATTCGGAGAACGATCTCAACGACTGCTACAATAAGCAATAGTAAGCCAATAGCCCCCAAAACCGGTGCACTCATACCCTTGGCGACTTCTTCAACAATTGGTGGGGCTTTGCTCCCCGTAACAATTACTGCTGTCACCATACCAAATAACCCTACAAACAACAAAACTAAGATAAGCCCGAGGCGACGGTTTCGCTTGCGATGTTCCGGTGCATTCATCTGTGCCATCATCCACGCACCCTATTTCTCACAACTTTGTATTTCAATGGATCGGGTCCAAAGCGGTTTCGACCGTAAGTTCCACTGCGACACCCTAATTCAATCAATATCCAAAAGATACCAATACCCGTAAACTCAATGAGTATCCACCACCCCGATCTGTCCCGATCGTGAAAGCGTTTGGCACTTGTAGCCCAATGTGCCAAACCAAGACAGAGCGTGCAAAGACTATAAACTACAGAATCTTCCCCATCAAGAAGTGCAGCAAGCGCGGTAACGATAGTACCGACCCCGAATATCAGCAACTGCGTCAGCCACCATTTCTCCCGATTAATCCGACCGCTGAACGAGAACAGGAGTTCAAATAGTGCCATCTCTTTAATTTTCCTTGCGGTTAAACGACGATTGTTTTGTCTAACGCCATGGTCACAAACACCAACGGCAGATAGAGCAGCGAGGCATATAACAGATAGCGTGCGGCTTTCACCGAACGTGTGCGTGCTAAATAGATACCGACCGCCAGAAACCCTACCCCTGATAGCAGCGCTGTGAAGAAATAGACGCTACCGGCGATATTGTATAACGTCGGTAGCAAACCTATGCCGAGGAGTGCGACACAGTTAACCACAATTTGACGACACGTACTCGTCCCATCCGGGTGAATGACCGGCAACAAACGGAATCCCGCATTTGCGTAGTCTTCGCGATAGATGTAGGCGATTGCGAGAGAGTGCGGTATCTGCCACAAAAAGAGTATCGTAAACAGTACCCACGCCTCACCTGTTAGCGACCCTCGTGCAGCAACCCATCCGACGACAGGCGGGAGCGCCCCGGGCACTGCGCCGATAAGCGTACACAGTGAGGTTTTCCGCTTCAGCGGCGTATAGAGAAAGAGATAACTCACGACTATCAGCGAAATGACAAAACCACTCAACATATTGACCCATATTGTCAGGTAAAGCATCCCACCACCCGTGAGGACAGAACCGATAAGCAGTGCTGTCAGCGGATGCATTCTACCACCGGGGAGCGGTCTCTCCTGCGTCCGTTTCATCTGCGCGTCTACATCGCGTTCAAGATATTGGTTGAGTCCCAAGACACCCGCCGCTGTCAATCCTGCACCAACGAGTGTATGCAGACATCGGAGCCAATCTACTGTCTGCTGTGCCCCGAGATAGAAACCCGCAGCAGTCGTGATGAGTATCATCACGACCAATCTCGGTTTGACGAGTTCGATAAAGTCAGCGACGCGATGCACAAAAGTCACCTGCTTTGACGGTGGATTCACTGTATCTGTATCGTTTGGTAACGTTACCGTTGTTGAACGCATTCTTTATATCTGCCTCATTCTGTGACCAGCGTATCACTCGCGGATGTACCCACCACTACCGATGCATCAGTGAATCGGTAGATTTTTAAGGTAAGCACAAAACTGCTCACCAACATAAGTGCACCGACCGCGACATGGGCAGTTGTGATCGTGACCGTGAGTGCGGTTGCGAATGTTTCTCCGAAAGCAGTAAGTTTCGCGAAAAACGCTCCAGTGCCGAGCATCAACTGAATAACAAGCAAACCCAGCAACAGTACCGACAGCGATTGCCCAATCCTGTGTGTCTCACTCTCTACACTAAGCACACGCCTTGCCAACAAAAAGATATGCAGCGCAACCAAGAAAGCGAAGAGAAGATGTGCGTCAAGTCTGCTTCCAGTATGCCGCAAAATCGCGCCAAAGATGAGCTGCATATAAATGAGACATGTCGTAATCAGGCTTAACCGACGCAATTTCTGTGCTGCCTCGATGAGGGGTTCCCCTGTGTCCTGCCGCCAATCGCGAGAGGTGAACCAAGCGATTCCACACAGCAGGGCAAAGAACGCTTGCGCGAGGCATGCATGCACTATGGCAAAGTTGCGATTAATCTGCGTGACCCGAAGTCCACCGAGAACGCCTTGCACAATGACGGCGACAAGTGCGGCAAGCCCAAGCCATTTCAGCCATTTGCGTGAATCTCTCACCAAAAGGGCAACAAAGAGACCGACTGTCAAAAGTCCAACGAGAGAGCCCATAAGCCGATGACTATGTTCGTATAAGATGCCCCCTACCATCTCTGAGAGTGGATAGAGGAACATATTATACCCAAAGGTCGTCGGCCAATCAGGCACCGCTAATCCAGATTCTGTACTCGTGACAATCCCACCGATGACAATCAATAAGAACGTCGCGCCTGCGGTGAGACGCGCCATTCTGTGCAGCCATGGGCTATAATTCATTTTTTCGTCCATGCCTATATTAGAAAATTAGTCACCGCTTGTTGCGGGCGCATGCTCAGGCCGCGCTTGCGGGGTCCAATCATCCTCTTCGCCGGGAACACTATATTCATAGGGACCCCGGTAGACAGTCGGAATTTGACCGAAATTGCCGTGTGGGACAGGTGTGGGTGCCTCCCACTCCAAGGTAGTCACCTGCCACGGGTTCTGTTCGGCAACTTTTCCTCGATACATGCTCCAGAAGAAGTTAAAGACCAATATCAACTGTGCAAACCCAAGGGTAAACGCACTCATCGTGATAAAGATGTTCATGCCCTCAAACGTCTGCAGGAATTCATACTGCATCGGGTTGGAGATACGCCGCATGTGTCCACCCACGCCGAGAATATGCATCGGGAAGAAGGTACAGTTGAACGCGATGAACGTCAACCAAAAATGGATTTTGGAGAGCACATCGTTCATATAGCGTCCGTACATCTTCGGGAACCAGAAAATAATGCCCCCGAAAATAGCGAACAGACTTCCGCCGAACACAACATAGTGAATGTGTGCGACAATGTAGTAGGTATCGTGGATAAAGATATCAACCGGCGTATTTGCCATATAGATACCGCTCAATCCACCAATCACAAACATTGAAACAAAGGCAATACCGTGGAGCATCGGTGTCGTGAATTTGATTGCACCTCGGAACATTGTGCCGAGCCAGTTAAATGTCTTGATGGCTGACGGCACCGCAATGAGCATCGTTGTCGTCATGAACACAGAGCCGAGTCCGGGTCGCATACCGCTCTGGAACATGTGGTGTCCCCACACAATCCATCCCAGAAACGCGATGGCGATCATTGCGTAGACCATGGAACGATATCCGAAGATCGGTTTCCGTGAGAAGACAGCAATCAATTCGGAAGCGATCCCCATGCCGGGTAAGATAAGGATATAGACCTCTGGGTGTCCGAAGAACCAGAAGAGGTGCTGCCACAAGAGCGGATCGCCGCCGCCTTCTGTGGTCGCAGTAAAGAACGTCGTTCCCGCAAGCCTATCAAAGATGAGAAGTGCAAGGGCTGAGGACAGCACAGGGAATGCGAGTAGCAACAGAATCGCGACGATGAAGAGCGACCAGATGACCAACGGGAGTCGGAAGAACGTCATTCCAGGTGCGCGCATATTGATAATCGTCGTAATGTAGTTAATAGACCCGACCAGTGAGGAGAACCCTTGAATGAGCAGGCTAATCGCCCAGAGGTTCTGTCCCCAGTCAACACCTGTCCACTGCGGGTCAGAGGAGAGGGGTGCGTAGCCTGTCCATCCGGCTGCAGCGTGTCCGCCGGGGACAAAGAAACCGACGACCATAATAATTGCCGCAAGGACAGCCAACCAAAATGAGAGCATATTGAGGATAGGAAACGCCATATCCCGTGTGCCAATCATCAACGGAATCAGGAAATTTCCGAAAGCCCCTACCAAGATCGGAACCACGACGAAGAACACCATAATGGTGGCATGCATCGTAAACAGCATATTGTAAAATGCCGGTTCGACGACGCCGTTGGGCATGTTTACCTCAAGCCATTCCTCTTTCTCGGATTCGTAAATATTCTCCCACATCCTGTCGGCACCGGTGACGACTTCACCCTCTTCCATATACTGTTCCGATGCCCCGATGATGGGTAACGGTTTTTCGGGATAGGCGAGTTGCCATCTAAAGAGGAGTGCAAGCCCACCACCGAGGAAAAACATAAGCAGTCCGTAGATCAGGAACTGCTTGCCGATCATCTTGTGGTCGAGCGAAAAGATATATTTGCTAATAAAACTTTCTTCGTGATGATGTGACGCATGTTCGTTATCGTGCATCGTTATTCTCCTCCTTTACGGCCATCTTTCTTGCACCCAGGCATCGTAGCTTTCCTGCGTATGCACATTGAGATACCCGAGCATCCCGGAGTGTCCAAATCCACACAATTCGGCGCACGGAATCTCATAACGACCTGCTTTTGTTGCCTCAAACCAGACGTTGATAAATCGGTTGGGCAAACTATCCTGTTTCAGTCGCAATTGCGGCACAAAAAAACTGTGGATGACATCCTCAGAGGTTAAGCGGATATGCACGACCGCGTTGACCGGCACATGCAATTCGTTTTCCAATTTCAGGTCATCATCCGTTCCCAATTCGTTATCAGGTCCGGGGTAGGTCATATCCCAGTTAAACTGTTTTCCACTGACCTGGACGACGACATCTGGATTATCAGGAAATTGTGTTGGCGACTTAATATTATTCCACTGCGGGTAACTAAGCATCGCGAGTCCGAAGACAATCACCGTTGTAGCGGCGGTCCAGACAATTTCCAGCGTTGTGCTACCTTCAATGTAATCTGCCCTTTTTCCTTCCTGATGTCGATATTTAATCAGGAAAACGATAAGGGTTCCCATCACAAGGATGAACACAACAAGGGTAAGATAGTAAATACCGTAAAAGAGGTTATCAACGCCTTGCCCGAACGTTGATACGTTCTCTGGGAGCCATTGAAGCATTAAATTCTCCTTTTAAGGGTTATCAGTTGTCAGTTGTGAACTGAAAATCAACTACCGATAACCGACAACTATTTAATTTGCCTGTGCAGACGCGGTAAGCGTTGCCCCTAAATACGTCAAAACACAAAACAGACCGGTAATCAGCAAAGAGAGGGTCCACGCCGATCCCTCTCCAATTGCCTTCGCGGGGGTGTCAAGGTAGAGGCTCTGCCGAAAAGCGGCAAGCCCATACGTTAACGGATTGAATTTCATTGTCCATTCTAACCAACTGGGTACGCCCGCGCTCGGAAAAAACGCGCCAGAGAGTAACCATATCGGAATCAGCAGGAGGTTCATAATCGCATGAAACCCTTGCGTTGATTCCATCCGCCATGCGATGAGGAGCCCGAGGTTTGTCAAACCAAACGCCAAAAGTGCCATTATACCGAGCGTGGCAAAGAGCGACGCAGCACCCAATCGGATGTCGGTCATGGGTGCGAGGAATAGCAACAGAACACCCTGCAAGAGTGCCAAGGTCGTGCCGCCTAACGCCTGTGCGAGCACAATCTGCCATCTTGGCACGGGAGCCACGAGTACACCTTGCAAAAAACCTTCACGTCGGTCATTCACGACAGAAATTGTAGCGAAAATGGACGTAAAAAGCAAGACCAAAACGACGATGCCGGGATAAAAGTACTCAATATAACTCATCTCGCCGGTTTCACCCGAGGGCTGAAAAGAGGCACTCAAGCCGCTTCCGATGAGCAACCAAAATACTAACGGTTGCGCGATAGCACTGAAGAGTCGACTCCGCTGGCGATAAAATCTGATGATTTCACGCCACCATATCGTTGCAATCGGCATTTTAAGAAAAAATTAGATGACCCGTCAATTTTATGAACACATCTTCCAGCGTCGGTTTCCCAAATCGAACCGATTGAACCTCATCTGGAAAAGCGGCAACTAAATCTCGGACGAACTCATGTCCGCGTTCACATTCAACCCGAAGGTGATTATCGGTCAGCACTGGTGAAATGCCGAAATTCTCAACAATCCCGGTGCGGAGGACTTCAGTGTCTACGCACTCTATGAGAACAACATCACCACCGACGTGCGCCTTGAGTTCGTCAGGAGGTCCGAGGCCGACGAGCCTACCTGCATCCAGAATACCGACCCTGTTGCACGCCTCCGCATCATCGAGGAGATGCGTTGTCAACAGAACGAGGATATTTTCTGTATGCGCGAGGGCACCGAGAGCGTCGTTGAACTGCCGGCGCGCAGCGACATCCAATCCACTCGTTGGTTCGTCAAGAAGTAGAACACGTGGGGAATGGAGCATCGCTTTCGCGATTTCAACGCGTCTTTGTAACCCCCCTGATAAGCGTTCAACAGGTTCTTTCGCTCTATCGGCGACCCCAAAACGTTCGAGGAGTTCCGAGGTCCGGTGACGGAGTGTTTTACCAGCGAGCCCATACAGGTGTCCGTGGTGCCGTAAATTCTCAACGACGGTAAGCTTGCCATCGAGTCCTGGGTGTTGAAAAACAACACCTAAGAGCTCCCGAACCGTCTTCACCTCAGCAGCCACATTATGTCCGAAGATACGCACACGACCGGAGGTTATCGGCATCAGGGTGGACAAAATCTTAAAAAGGGTCGTTTTTCCACTCCCGTTCGGTCCGAGGAGCCCGAAAATCTCGCCGCATGAGACGCTAAAACTGACCTTGTCAAGGGCGCGTCGTTTCTGATATGAATGCGAGAGATTTTCTACGTCAATCACTTCAGTTTCAGTGTGAAATCTTGTGTTACGCTACCACCGGCTTCTACGGTAACAGAAGCGGGAGAACCGCTGTTCGTGCCACATGCTTCATGCCAATAACCGAGTTTATAGGTACCCGCTGGCACATCTTCAAGTGTGAATTCACCCTTTTCATTCGTCACAGCAAAATACGGATGCGGGATGTAAGCGATCCAAGCGGACATCCATCCGTGAATGTCACATTTGACAGAGACGGGTCCTTCCGCCTTTTTTACACCAGCAAGGGGCATTTTCCTGCGGTTTTTCGTCTGCTGTTTGTTAACCGGCTTGTTGATACTGCTGAAGATATGGACGTTGTGATTCACTTTATCGGTATTGAGCATCGTCAACCGAGCACCAACCGGAACAATTTGGACATGCGGCGTGAACTTGCAGCCTTTCTGATCCATTTCCAGCTTGGTGGCTTTGTCAAAATCTTTGCCTTTTGAAACGTCGATGAGGTAGACAATGGTATTTTTTAAAGCGTTGCCTTCACCGACAACGACCGATTCATCGTACTTTTCGGTAGCACCACAAACTGCTTGATCTTTTGTGATTTCCAGTACTTTCATTTCAGGCATGTCTCCCTCAAACTTCACAACGCCGCTAATTGTGCCGCCATTGCTGACGCTTCCAGCACTATAGGCATCAGGAAATACTAACATTTCCACTTCGCCCGCACCGCTGTCAGCTGCAAAAGCACTACCGACATAATAGCACGCGAGAAGGATAGCAAGACTTGCCAAGAAATAGGTTTTCATTTTTTCTCCTTTTTTTAACTATTGGAATCTGGGCATCGCTCCACTACGTTTCGCGATGGTTTTTGGTTAAGTATGAGGCGTGAGTTGACCGAAAGCCTGCCTGAAACACAGTGGACGGCAGCGCAAACGCCCGATAATTAGGAAACTGAATTTCTCCGTTGGACAGCTGCCCGTAAACCGAAGAGCAAGCCGAGAGAGAGAATCGCAATCAAAGGCGGATAAACGAACCGTCTTGAAGACGGAACGGGTTCAAGTACAAAAGTATACCAACTGGACACGACCCGTTTTGCATCGACATCGCCGTTCGCGCCATCCCATGCGGAGAAGGCGATAGGCACAAAGACGCCAGGGTCAAGTTGTAAGTCCTTTTTGTCATCAGTCTTCAAGGCACGTTTTACCCACAATTTGTACTGCCCATCTGTGTAAACACCTTGCGCTTGTAACGCCCCTTGTGCTTCCTGAACTTCGGCAGCGTTGATTCCCTTAGCCGTCAGCTCGGTTACCTGCTCCGGAGTCGAAGCTTTCCAGTGCCAGAGATAGACCGGTAACCTACCGCCCCATAAGAAATAAGGCTTCGGTGCGGTCGGCCCCTGTGGCACCTTCACTGGAAATTGAATCGCTAACGCGTCCTCAAGGGGTTTCCCAGTCGTCTCATCGGTTTCGTCGCCAATCGTGTGTGTCCGATCATCCCACGTGAAGAGGAACGCCACTTCCGTGTCGTTATAAAACGATTTGACATCCACAGAATCAATTGTTGGATTGAACTGTCGAGGTTCAATGACGATCTGTCCAACAAGCGGGAAGTGCCTGGCTTGAAGCGTTTCCCACACAGGGTCTTCCATTCCCGGCAGTGCATCCTGAACGTATTGTGAGCGGAGGACGTTTTTTCCGATCGCAGGTTCCGGACGTTGTTCAGGCGCGAGAGATTTAACGTAGTTCGCTAAATGCCAACTCTTTTCATAGACAACCTGCATCGCGTCATCGTATGTCTGCTGCTCAGCCGCGGTCAGCTCTATGCCTTCCGTCCGATTGAGTGCGAGGTTAACGGCGGCATCCATTTTCTCGTAAAACTTCTCGGATTCTGCTTCCTCTGTCTCCGTCATTTCATCCTTGTTTTCCAATTCGGTGAGCCGTTTGGATTCTTCCACCGTCAATCCGAAATGCAGGAAACTATCGCCTTCAAACGCCGGCATGGGTGAGCCTGCGATCCCGCCGATGAATCGTTTGAAAATGGCTTCCGTGTCAGCACCGCCTCGAAAATTCCAACTCTGTGCCAAATTCGCGGGCCACGTCTGGAACCCCCATTCATCCGTCAACGTAGGCGCGGACGTACCATCACCCCGTCCAATATTACCGTGGCATTCCACACAACCGAGTTCAACATAAAGTCCCTTTCCAGTTTCCACGCTCTGCTCAGCGTAAGGGATTTTACCATCCAGACTGATTTCCCGGGGGGCTTCCCCCGCTTTAAACCCATCGTAAAAGGTTTTGATATATGCCACAACTTCCCAGCGATCGTCGGCACTTAGGGAGGTTTCCCAACCGGGCATTGACGATCCGGGCATCCCTATGGTAATAATGTCAAAGAGGTCCTGATCCGTCGGGAGTTGACCGCTCTCTGTAGATCGAATCTTATACAAACCGCGTGTGAAATCCCTCGGTCTCGGCAGGAGATTCTCAGCGGCAGAACCGTCGCCGCGTCCTTCCGTTCCGTGGCAGTGGGCGCAGCTTTGGTCATATACCTCTTTCCCTTTCTCAGAAGCCTCTGGGGCATTTTGGGCGTATGTTACGGCACAACGGAGTGTGCCTACTACTATTCCCAAAACCAGCATCAGGAGAGTTACATTTCTGTTCTTCATTTTTAGTGTGCCTCCCCAAAGGTTCGGAACTGATAACCGGTGTATTCAGATAGAAAGAGAATTACGTCCCAAATTTCGTCTTTTGTTAAGTGGTTCTCCCAGATAGGCATCGCCGAATCCCAAGGCGTGCCAGCTGCAGGCAATCCGGGTCCACCCTTCGCTATTCGCCAAAAGAAGAAAGCCTCTTGGAAGTTAGGAATAATCCCCGGATCTTGGAAATTCGCAGGAAGCGGTTGGAGATGGGGTGCGAAATGCCCCTGTCCATCAAGGTGATCCCCATGGCAGTAAAAGCAGTTTTGGTAGTAGACGCGCCTGCCGTTCTCAACATGCGCCTTGAACGCCTCCGGATCATCTTTTTCATAATGTCGGAAGGGATTCACGACATCTTGCATCGTGCCGATAACCTCATCTTTATAGGTTAATTCAAGCGGCGGCGACGGGTGCGCGTCACGTGGGCTTCCAGGGGGATTCGCGCGCTGGGCGATAATCGAATAGGTATAACCGAGCAGGAACAACGGGATTAACACCGCGATCACGCGGCGGCGGACTTGACGTCTGTCCTCGACGAGTGTTTCACGGATAGGCCGCAGAAATTCCCGAAAGAGTGAGTCCTCAACGGAAATATGCACCAAGATCGCGATTATAATCAACCCCATATACATCGCAATCACGCTGCCCGGTATTGGTACTGAGACGATGCCACCAATGGCAAACCGCAGGACAACCCAAGAACCCACCAGAACTATGAGACATATTGTGAAGAGTGACAGCTTTTTCATTTTTTTAACTATGTGCTTCGGGTCGGGGTTTCCGTTGTCAACCCCGATCTAAAATTGATAAAGCACCTTTTTTAGGTTATGAAATATTTTTTTAACGATTCAATATCTGCAAGGACAACGGACGCAGCAACTCAGAAACAATAGATTAAAATTATTCGGCGGAAGCGTCATCTGTCTCTACTGGTGCTGCTTCCGCTGTCGCGCCAGTGAGTGTGCTTAAAAAGGAGAGCAAATTGCTCATATCCGATACCGATAACAGTAGCGGAAAGTTTTCGGGCATCGGTGACGTAACCAGCAATTTCTTGCCAGAGGCACGGGTAAAGGTCGCTTCCTCAAGATCAAACGTATCAAAGATTTCCTCGCTACCGTCAACGACGAGGATGATTTCGTCGTCGTCCATCGAGCCTGAAACGTAGTCGCCAACAATTTCATCGCCATCAAAAGTGATAACCGTCATCTGGCTTTTCACATCTGTCTTGGAAAAAGACCGATCTTCGCCACCGATCTTAAGCGTCACAGTGTCATCGGTTTCCGAAACGATCTCGCCACTCACTGGCGCATCCGAATTCGTAGGCGTTAGTGTCAACGTAAAATAACCTCTCGCTTGCAGATTACTAAGTTCTTCAATCGGCTCATCGTCGAGTTCGCTCAATAAGAGGGTATGCTCCTCTTCAACGCCATCCGCGGTTTTGGTTCGGACGACAATCTGTTCTGTATCCTGTGAAACAAGGGTTCCTTGATAGGTCGTTCCGTTCGCACGGACGATAACGGCACCGTAACCGCTTACGATTTGCGCGTTGGGGATCAAGACCGACTCCTCAAGATACCGCATGTCGTTAAAGGCGGCAATTTCAGAGAGGTCGGGCGCAGTGACGACTTCAAAATCTGTACTCGTCTCACCTGCAGCTGGACTTTCTATACCTGTCACAGCGTGGCACGAGATACACGCTGCAGTCACAAATACCTTTTTGCCGAGTTCTGGATCCCCCGTCAGGAGGGGTGGAAGTGCCTCAGCGCTTGTCCCCGCATCCGCCCGATCTATCGGTTCATCAAAGGGTGTTGGATCGATCTCACCACCGAGACTCTGGAGGTAAGCGATAACTGCCTCAATCTCCAATTTAGAGAGGGCGATGGGAGCCTTCCAAATCTCTGGCATAATTTTGCCGTATCCGGGCACAAGATATTTGTGAGGTTCATAAAGCGATTCGATGAGATAGGTTTTGGCATCCGTACCTGGGACGCGACTGGCGGCGTTAATGCCGATGTCTGTCAGATCGGGACACCTTCCTGGTGGTGCCGATGGATCAACGGTATGACATGCGGCACACTGCCCTTTGCCGTTAAAGACTAAGGCACCCTGTTCAGCAACTGCATCCGGATCGCTCCAATCCAGCGATGTCAGATTCACCGCTGTGGAACTTTCCGGGACCAGCCCGGCGACGAAGGCGTAAAACCATATCACGGCAAGCGAAAACGTCAACAGCTTCATGACGTTCGACCACAAAACGATATTTATAATTACCGAAATGAGAAACCAAACCGACCAAGGTAACAAGTTCTCTGAGGCGACCGGAAACGCCGATGCCCCGGCAATATAGGCGACAAAACTCACCACCATTAAGATGAGACTCGCGATTTTTATCAGCGTATCTCTTGACATTTTTTAATTATTCCTTGCGGCTTTTTAATTATTCCTTGCGGTTAAATGACATAGGTTTGGGTGTTAGCGTGCCGCTCTTAAATCCGCTCTCCAAATGTAAAACTAAGACAAATTATGCCATTTAAGGAGAACCTAATTTCATTACGAGCTGCGCACTTTGTTCCATCGCCTCTGTTAGTCATCACCCTCAGCAGTAACAGCGGCTTCGGGGGTAGCTGCCTTCTCTTCCTTCTTCTTTTCACCCCACAAACCGAGCCAGAAAATAAATCCGACGAGCGCGAAGAAAGCTACCATGATGATTGCCACCATGTTCACCGCCTCACTGAGAAGCGGCGTAAACGCATCCGGAGATGTATCTTGCATCACACCGAAGATATGCCACGCCTCTCGCAACCCTGAGCGTGCGTATCCCATCAGTCCCATCAAAGAAGTGAACGTAATTGCCACGAGAATTAACACGTATTGGGAGCGATCCGTCATCTCCCCCCATTTGATAGTGCCAGATGTTGTCGCCTTGCGGTACATGAAAATATCAACGATTGTGACGATTGCCATCACCGCGAGTGCAACCAGGACCTGATACGGCGTAAGGATATTGACCCGCAAATCTGTCGGGACGGTAAACCCAACGATGCCGATAACCACGATGGAAACGGTGGCGAGGAAGAAGAGAGCGGAGATCCCAATGTTGCCTATCTTTTTCCAACTCGCCGTAGGTATCTTCCCTGAACGCCGATAAAATAGGAAACTCAAGAAGGTCGTGAGAATGATGATGTTAACTGCCGTATTTTTGGCAGTCATCAAGCCGAACAATCCGAGGTGTGGGTGGTTTGCACCGCCCATCGCGCTCAGTTCGCTGGCAGTTGAAATCTTAGAAAGCGTCCGCGGGGTCATCCAGATTGCGACACAAATAATGATAACGGTAATCATATACGGACGGTATCGTGCATAGATCTCCGCCCCTTCGATCCGCCCCATGCCTGACCAGAGGTAGTAGTTCGCGCCAATAAACAGGACCCCGATCATAACTGCCTGAATGATAAATAGCCACGAAAAGAGGCTACCCATCATGTTAATGCCCATCGTGTTGTTGAACATGTAGATTTCTCTACCGAGCCAATAACCGAGGAAAGGCAGAGGTATCAGTCCACAGAGTGCGATGAAGTTTCCGGTATAGCCCATCCAATCGTAATGTGCTTTGTCCTCTTTCGTCTTCGCGACGAGGAATCGGAACGCCGCATAAGCCGCAACAATCGAGCCTCCGAAGGCAATGTTACCCACGAGGCGATGGATGTTAACCGGCATCCATGTAAAATTGTTGACGGCATCCCAAACGGTTCCCATGAACTCGCCGGTCGTTTCATTGTGAAGCGGCACCATCGTATGGCTTGTGACACCTTCCATAGCGGTCTCAGGCGTGAGTGCTGGATCCGCAGCCAATTTCTCCTCAATCCAAGATTTCCGTCTGCCTTCAGAGAGGACACCGTATTGGGTTGCCGGACTGGTTTGGTAACTCAACCATGCGTTAGAAACGAACATAATCGCAGTGCCGAATACATTCAGAAGCACGCCGAGGAAGAGATGCCACCCCTTATGGCGCCCTTGCATCTTATCCCATCCGTAGGAGTAAAGGTAAAGCGTAAAGGTTTCGCCGAAGAACAGGATGACGTAAAAAATCATCGTCGGTCCGAATATCCCACTGAGTTTCGTCATGACTTTCGGATAACACCAGATGAGGATAAAGACGAGAACACCGCCGAGCAAGGCTGTCGTTGAAAACGCGCCCATACAGAGCTTGATAAACTCCTGCGCCATCCGATCATATCGCATGTCCTTCGTCTTCCAGCCGATAAATTCGATGATGACGGCAAACATCGGGACACCGAGGATAAAAGATCCGAACAACAGGTGGAGTTGGGCAGCGATCCATGCCGCATTTCGGCTGCCGATCTTGGGGAAGGCGCGATATTCTGCTTCGGTCGCGTCCTGTGCAAATGCCGGTGCAACGGTTAGTAGCACGGTATACGCGATGAATACACAGCCAAGTATGAGATAAAGCTTCTTATTAGACATTTTTTATGGCTTTCGGCTATTTATCTGGCACGTTTTTTGAAGTCAGCACTTGTGAAATTTACAGCAATATCGCCACTCGCTGGCACTTCAACGGTTTTGTTTGCGGAACCGAGCTCTTCATGCCATGCGACGACACGGGCTCTACCGGCTGGCACCTCAGCGATTGAATAACTCCCCGTATCCGCGGATTTTTCATAGGCATCAGAACTGATCCATGCGCCATCAGCGTTTTT
Source organism: Candidatus Poribacteria bacterium (assembly GCA_022827885.1). Classification (GTDB taxonomy): domain Bacteria; phylum Poribacteria; class WGA-4E; order WGA-4E; family WGA-3G; genus WGA-3G. The sequence goes on along the minus strand of JAJEIP010000008.1, from coordinate 46,035 downwards.
GTAACCCGTAACCGTGAAAAAGTTGTTAGGAACAGCAACGATGTAACCCGTCATCCATGCGTGAATATCGCAGGTAAACTTAATTTCCTCAGCCTTGGCGATTTTGTGCGGGATGACCTTGCCGGGCTGTGGAATCTGATAGTTTATCGCGTCGTTCTTTTTCGCGTGAGAGTGGACGTTGTGTGCGATCGGATCGCTGGAGGTAATATCAACAGTAGAGCCAGCAACAACCGCGAGGACGTGCGGATAGTAAGCGCATGCCTTCTGGTCCATCACTGGGTTCTTATCCGGGACGACAGGTTTCGCGCCACGGACGCGGGCGTAAATAACGACGTTTTTGATGCCCTTTCCTTTTGAGACAACGAGTGCCTCGGATTTCGTACCTGTTACAGCGTCAATGCAATGCTGATCTTTGGTAGCCGTCAAGGCAGGACGCGCCGGTGCGTCGCCTTCATACATTACAGTGCCGGTGATGGTCCCTGCGAACGCAGCACTTGCAAGCATCGTGCCGACAAGAAGGGAGACGAAAACTTTCATAATTTGGTTTCTCCTTATATGTTTTAAATTTGTTCAGTAATATATTAACACCACAGAATTTCAAAATGCAAACAAAAAGACTTAAAATCCGAACGAAGTTCCCGAAAAAGATGCTTTCAAGTTACGGACGAAACATCTCCTTGATATAGGCGAGTATCTCCCGTTGCTCCTCATCATTGAGGTAATAATAGAACGCCGGCATATCGTGCTTTCCCGCATTGATGCTCTCCAGCAACTGTTCGTCGCTGTGCATATCCCAAAGATCGCTGTCTGTCAGGTCTGCGGGATCCAACTTTTTGAAACGTCCGATACGTCCGTTGCCCTCTCCATTGCTGCCGTGGCATCCCGCGCAATACCGAGCGTATTTGTATTCAACCTCTGACTGATACTTCGTACTCGGGTCAACCTGCTTAGCCAACCAGATTAAGCCGTTGAGCCATACCATAATCATGACGATAATGACCGCAAGGTGTCTCATATCTTTAATTTATGGGATCGAAACGATCTTCAGACTCTGAACAATAAAGATCAGCGTCCCAAGGAGATGAGGTAATCTCGGACGAGCCGAATCTGTTTTTCAGCATCATTATCAGCATAGCCGTCGAGTGGCATGTGTTGTCCACCAACGAGGGGCCATGCTTGCGGCATCGCTGTTCCGGGTTGGAACGACTGCGGATCCTTCATCCAATCAATGAGCCAATCCGCCTTGAGTCGCTCTTTCGCCAACGCAAGATCGGGTCGTCCTGCCTTGTCGCTCCCTTCAGGAATCGCTTCACCTTTCGCTGGATGACAGGAGATACACTGAAGTGTGTCAAAAATCTGCTTACCCACTCGCAATTCAGCACGCGTCGGTGTTGGCGTTTCAAGTGTTTCATAAGGGAACGGCTCATCGTCAAGCGCGGAGAAGTATTTAACCAGCGTTGTCGCTTCGTCATCAGATAACTCGAACGTCGGCATCCGGACCTTGAGTCCGTATCGGATGTCTGAAGGTTCTTTGAGGAACGTAAATAACCAGTCTGGATACACTCTCGCGCCTTCCGCTTTCAAGGGTGGCGGTGCAACTTGTTTGGCAACCATCTCACTCAACCCTTCGTGTGCGATGATAACCTCCTGATAATCGCCGCCGGCGCCTTCAATCTCGTGGCATCCCGTGCAGTTATACTTTTTCACCAATCGTCTACCCGCATCAATGTCGTTCAATTTCTCGGATCGGTTATGGATATAACTCAGCGGATACTGCTCGGGTTGGAAACTCTTCAAGAGCACGGCGATCGCTCTCGCGTCTTCATCATTAATCTGGAAGACCGGCATCCGAGAAGCAATCCGTCGCGTTTGATAACGTCGTGGATTGGTAACTTTACCGACCGTCCATCCCGTCCAATTGTGTTCAACGTCAACTGTATCACCAAAGTCAAGTTCATCAGCCAATTTCGCGCCGAACTCGCCGAGATCCGCACCGACCTTTGACTCATCTTCAAAACCGGGAATCTCGTGACACCCGAAACATCCGTAAGTCCTGACGAGTGCTTCACCTTCAGCGACATCTACCTCACCGATGGAGTCCGTAGCCACGTCTGTTGTTGCTTGCTGCAGACTCATCAGATAGGAAACGACGTTGTCAAGTTCGCCGGCACTTAATCGCAAACTCGGCATACTTGTATCCGGGTCATAAGCTTTTGGATCCTCAATCCACTGGCGGAGATAATTCGCTGTAACTTTTGCACCAACACTGTCGAGTGCCGGGGCAAAATCACTTCCTAAACCGTCAACAGCATGACACGTGAGGCAGCCAACGGTTTTGACGGTCTCCTCGCCTGCCTTAATAGCCCTTTCGGATGTGGAATAATTAGAACTGGATGCGTCCAAATCGGCATCGTTCATCGCGGCGAGGTAAGCCGAGATAGATTTCACCTCATCAACAATGCGAAGGACATAACTGTCGGGATAGGGATATTCCGTGCCATCGTCTGTTTTAATGACAATGCCAGTGGCGGTTTTGGTAACAACGCCAGTGCGCTGCCCGCCGTTCTTGAGATAGACAAGCTGCGTCATGCCATCAGCAGGGAAGAAATTCGGCATTGTCGTATTTGCGAGATAGGCTTCGGGTTTCTTAATCCAACTTTCAAGCCATGCCGTATCTTTCACCTTACTGCCGATTTTCGCAAGTGATGGACCCACTTTGGCGATATTATCGATTGCGCTATACCCTTCAACAGCGTGGCATCCGTGACATCCGAGGTCTTCAAAGAGTGCCAATCCCTTCGTCAAATTCGGGGCATAGTCCTGCGGTTCATCTGTTTCAGGATTCACACCGTAATCTAACATCATCACGCCGTCGTGGAAGCGGCGGCAGTTAGATTCCATATAGCCTTTCGTCTCTTCGGACGTTCTACCGGTATGCTCATCTAATCCGAGGACAGGCGTGAGCCAGTATTCAGCATGTGTCAAGGCGTGGGCGGATTTCGCTGTGAGTGCCTGTGCCTGCCCACCGTGGCACGGGGTGCATCCAAATCTATCAACAGGGTGTTTGTCGAGCAGGACATCGCGGTGCGGATGCGTTTGAAGGACGGAACGATAGCCGGTCTCATAAGAGATTTCAACTTCACCGAAGACATCCACGTCACTGAAGGTAAGTGTCCCGTTTTCCTCCAATGTATATTCATCGGCTTCCGCTTCAAATCCATCAATTATAACATTTTCACTACCGACCTTGATGCTTGCGTGCTTGAGACGCTGCACAACAGGATTCTCGCCATCCCCTTCCACTTCAAATATCTCTTGCGCGGATTGATCGTAACCGCTTCTATCGGCGGAGAAATGGCAGGTAGCACACCTGTCTGCGGTATGATTGAAGTCTTCAAGATAGTATTGAACGATGGTGCGTGTTTCACGGAAAGGGTTCTCTAACAGACTCCCCAAGAAGGTCCGCTTGATACCCCCGACGGAATGTAGTTTCTCTTCAAGAAGCGCAACTTCGTCGTGTTTTGCTTTGTCGGCTTGCAGTGACGCAAGAGAGGCTTGTGCGGCGGTGATCCCTGTAGTGATTTCTGTATCTGTAGGACTATATTTCTGGGCGATGAGGTAGGTACTCAGGGCACTTTGTGCGTCCCCATTGGCTTGATAAAACTGCGCCAGAGCTACGTTCGCGCTTGCAAAGGTGGCTTCCGCTCCCAAAACGGCTTCGGTGAGTTCGCCTTCAATTTGGGACTCGAAATCTGCTAACTTCTTCTGCCATTTGTCAACAGTCTCATTGTGTCTCCCCTTCGCTTCGTGGAGGCTGTGCTGATATTTATAGTTAATAGCATCCGACTCGCTCTGTCGGAATTTGCGTTCCTGCAGTGCTTCATCCAAGGCGACTTGAGCGTTCCTGACCTCCTTCGTTAACTGTGCGAGTGCCTTGGCATCCGGCTCTTGAGGTGTAGGAAGTTCAGGCAACGCCAATTTTGCGTTCTCTAATTCCGCGTGTGTCTTTTCATACTCATATTGATAAAATTGCTGCTGGATCTGCTTCCATGGGCGCCGAGTAATCATCTCACTCCAGAATCCCCATATCGTCACCAATCCCAACAATCCGGATAGAATAAAGAACAAAGCAGAATACGACTTACTCTCAGCAGGAATTTCCTTTTTGCTCCTCACGAAATTTTCTCCCTTTTTCTAATTTTCCTTACGGTTCGGTCAGGTGGATTGGAAACTTTCAAGTGCCTCCCCGTAGATCTGCTCTCCAAATGTAAAGCTAAGACAAATTATGCCATTTAAGGCATAATTTCATTACGAACTACGGGTTTTGCCTCCTGCCTTCCGATTACTATTCTTAAATGTCTTAAATGTTGAACCACGGAGATACCCAGATGTATTTTACATTTAAAACGACGCGCAGAATCATCTTTATCGGCAATGCGAGCATCGTTAAGAACAGAAATGAGACAATGATATATCGAACAAGACCGAGTTCCTGTAAGAAACGACTACTTTTATGCTTCCATAAGTAGAAAACGGGACCGATTGCGAAATAGCCTGCAACCACCACGAACCCGAAAAAGTTCGCAGTATCGGCGTCGCGGATGCCGAAAAGATATGACAAATTCACATTTGTCAGCGGAACGACAAGATGTGGATCCCACGCTTCCCAAGGCGCGAAGAAGTTCCACCCGGGACCTCTCAGGAATGTCCCAACCACCATCAACACTATCCATAAAATGATAAATCCGAAGGAGAAGACTGCAAGCGCGAAGGGACGTTCTTTTATTGTGTAATACCCCTTACCCTTGGGATTAATGTCAATGTAGGGGATCGCAATCAAACCGGCAATGATCAACCCTGGGAGTACGACACCTGCAATCCACGGATCGAAGTAGACGAGCATCTCCTGCAGTGCGAGGAAATACCAAGGCGCTTTAGAAGGGTTCGGTGTCTTCGTCGGGTCGCTGGGTTCCTCAAGCGGGGCATCAATCATAATTGACCATACCCCGAGCACGAGCATCACGATAATAGCACAGATAAACTCATTCCGGCACAGATACGGCCACACGTAAACCTTATCATTAAGCGCGGCATCCGAAGGGACACCCGTTTTATCCGTCTGGCGTGCCTGCCGGTATGAAAGATAGATGAAATAAGGTATCAAAAAGAGAATAGCAACAATGGGGACATTATCCGGCTTCGTCACCAGTGCTATAAAATGCTCCATATTCTTCTGCTCCTTTTGGGAAGTCACGCGATCACGATCACCGTGCTGGCGTGCTTCCGCCGAAGATTAGATTCCTCGCTCGTGCTGATCCGACCTATACAAAAGACTCGCGCCTACCCTACTCTATAGAGGTCCAGAGATACCACCGTCTTTACGGACACGCCAGAAATGCAAAGCCATCAAGACGCTTGCCAACAGCGGCACCGCAACGCAGTGTAAAATATAGAACCTCAATAACGTGGAGGGACCTACGATGGTGCCCGCCAGCAGTGCGAATCGGACATCGTTGGATTGTGTGATGTCTTGCGGGGCAAATGGACCCTCATGCCCCAAAACCGGTGTTGCACGTGCCATGTTCGTCCCGACCGTCACCGCCCAAAACGCCAATTGATCCCACGGCAATAGATACCCCGTGAAACTCAGGAAAAATGTCACGAGTAACAAGATGACCCCGACTGCCCAGTTGAATTCTCGAGGCTTCTTATAGGAACCGGTCAAGAAAACCCTGAACATGTGGAGCATCACAGAAATAACCATCCCGTGTGCCGCCCAGCGGTGCATGTTCCGCAAGAGCATCCCGAACGGAATGTCAAATTCAAGGTACTGGACATCGTGGAAAGCGTATTCAGCTGTGGGTCGGTAATAGAACATCAGGAGAACGCCGGTGACGGCTGTCACGAGAAACATAAGGAAAGTGATACCGCCCATGCACCATGTGAACCGGAAGTTCAGCGCGTGCCGAGAAATCCGGGGAGGATGGAGATGCAGCCAGACGTTTTGGAGGACCTGTAAGGTATAACGGCGCCCGGTGTCTTCATACCCGTGGCGGAATATAGAGCGCCAAATGTCGGAATTCGTAATCTTTTCTTTGAGCCCTTTACGTTCTTCGTTCATACGTTTGTTAGCAAGTTTCGACGTGGACGTTAACAATATGGGCTTTGGAGTTAGGCACCGTATAACGCCGAAACGCCTTTTCTACCTGACGAGTGCCAGGCACAAATGCTCTCCTTTCTTCAAACCTTCAAAAAGGAGCCTGGGTCGGTCCACTGCCCCTTTTCACCTAAAAACTTCACAGCCTTGTCGATTTCGATCTGACCATCTTCTGCCAATGTAATTTTAACACGTTCGAGCGGTCGCGGCGCTGGACCTTCGTAGTTTATGCCTTCCCGGTCGAAACCGCTACCGTGACAGGGGCACTTGAATTTGTTTTCTGAACCGAGCCAGCGCGGCGTGCATCCGAGGTGTGTGCAAATCGTTAAGAGCGCGTAGAATTCACCGTCTTGCTTTCGGACAATCCAAACACCAAACGGCTCTTTTTTGAACTTTTCACTAACACTGCCCGGTGGATATTCTGCTGGAAATCCTGCTTTAAAAACAGAGGAGGGTTCAAACAGCACGCGTGGATATAAATACCGAACCAATCCCGGGCCGAAGGTCAAGCCCAATGCTGCAACGAAATTCCCCCAGCCGAGAAATTTAAAAAACTTACGTCGAGATACCACTTATACCCCCGATCTTGTAGGGTAACGCTTACGCGCAACACCCCCGAATTAACTGTAAGGTAAACCGCAAAAGATTATAACCTAATTTGAAATAAATGTCACCAAAATCTTTTCGCATTCAAACGTCTGCGCTGCATAAACAGGACAGATGCATCCATTCCAGACGAGTTCGCTTAAAATCGCGCTCAGTTGAAGCCATAGCACTTTTGCGAAATGAGCGTTAAATATTATAACATATCTTCAAATGTTTGTCAACCAATTTTTTCAATTTCTATACACAGAACATGACAAATTTGAATTGATAGAAAATGGTAGGATAGGTAACCCGTTCGTTACCTATCCTACCTCGGCATCAAACCGCTCATTCTATTCGCTGCCTTCTTAGTGAACATAAACAAAATTATATTCAATTTTCTGACGATTCGTGATAAAATCTAATCCATAAACACATGAACAAAGGAGAATTGCGATGGCTCGCTTGACAATCAGCTTAATCATCGTCGGTTTCATGTTCGCACACCTCTGCAACGCTGAAATCGATCCGGGATCTATTGTGGGTGCGTGGTTGTTTGATGAAACAGGTGGAAAAGTCGCCAAAGATTCATCCGACAATGGCAACGACGGCGACCTTGTGGGGGGTGCTAAATGGGTGAAGGGTAAATTCGGCAACGCCATTGAACTCAATGGTAAGGACGCTTGGGTCACCGTCCCAGCGATTGGACCGCTTGATGATTTCACACTCATGAAATGGTTCAACTCAACAGGCAGGGTCGGACTCTGGAGATGCTTCTTCAACCGTGATGGCTGGGCTCCGGGATACGTCCACTATCAATTCCGCCCAGACAACAAGATGGAAATGGCTATCCATTCTAACAACCCAGTGCGACACCCCGGTTGGCCCGATTCAGATTTCACGGCGGACAAAGACATCTTGGATAAATGGTTCCATCTCGCAGTGGCTTATAGCAGGCCCAATAAATTCGTTCGCGTCTATTTCGATGGTGAACTTGATGCAGAGGGGGATTGGGGACCCTTGGCCGGGGAATTTGGACCCGGACGGATCGGTTCATGGAGCGGTGGCGGCAGAGAGTGGGAGGGTCTGTTCGATGAAATGCTACTCTTCGATGTCGCCCTGGAGGCAGAAGACATTCAGATGCTTATGGAAAACGGATTAGAAGCCACGCTTGCCGTCGAACCGGCGGGTAAACTTACAACAAATTGGGGGGACCTTAAGTTAGGACGGACACACAGCAGATAGGCAGAAACGATAGATACTCTCCGATAGGCGCGCTCCGAGGCGCGCCTGGAGGATATTCCTCCTGCTTTAGTCGTCCGCTTAATTAAAAAAGAGTCAACTGTGGAATTTCGACCGCCTCTTGTACCTTTCGCACCGCCTCGGCGATATCGTCAATAACGACTTGTCGGAGTGCCGTAAAATTCTCACCCTCCTGTCGTAGGACATACGCAGGGTTAAACGTCGCCATTGCGAAGGGAGCATACGTGGTATCCGTAAACCAGACCCCCCGTTCCTCTGTAATGCGGAAACTACGATGAATAAGCACTTTCGCGGCAGGCGCGCCCATACAGAGAACGACTGACGGTTGCATCACAGTCAGTTCACCATCCAGCCATTTGGAACACGCCTTAATCTCTGATGCCTTCGGTGGACGGTTCTTTAACACATCCCCTTTACGACTCGCGGCACGACATTTAATGATGTTCGTGAGCCAGATATCGCTACGCGTCAACCCATTTACTGCCAAAACATCATCCAGCATATCCCCAGCAGGCCCCGAAAATGGCAGGGCTGTCCGATTATCAGCAGCAGAGGGTCCCTCCGCAACAATCGCTAACTTTGCTGTGGCATCCCCGCTACCGAAAACAACATTCGCACGGGTTTTCGCCAGGTCGCATGCTGTACAAACGCTTGCCCGCGTTTTGAGGGCTTGCATCTGTGTCTGAACACTATTCATGTTTCACATCTCTACAGATTATCTCATAGTCAAAGGGATTCTTCTTTTTGACTCGGTGCGGTTAGAAACCGCACCGACCGGGATTGGTGACGAGTGAGATTAAAACTATAAGTTGCCTCCGGATCTACGCGGGTTGGTGACGAGCGAGACTAAAACTACAAGTTGCCTCCCGAAGTTTTCGCGAAGTGAACACTGGCATGCACCAGCTGATCCGGCTGCGTTCCCGTAAACGTTAGTTTATAAATCGGTTTGTCCCAATTATACTGATAATCGCTACCATAGGTTGCCACACTTACGGGTAGGTAACCTTCCGGCACATGAATAAAGCAGGTGCCTTCGGTTTGTCGAAGCGGTTTGCAGACGATCATGTAAGTCTGGCTGTGTCTATCCCAACCCGCAGACAGAATCTCAACACCACCCTGTGTATAGTGCATATCCGTAGCGAGGAATTGTGGCACATCCTGTTCTTCACGGAAGCAGAGCAGTTTCGCAGAACGGGGTGGAATGTTTAACAAGGTTACACTGTCCGAAACCTTTCCAAGATACTGGCGTATCCAGAAGTCATGGACGAGGAAATCCTTAGATTTGGGTAACCCAAGTGCCTCCAATTCAAAATAAGCGTCATCTTCATGGTCGTCCCAGTTGAAAACTGCGGTGAGATACCAGGATTCGCGCGGTGTTGACACGGGTAGGCACCATATCTTGGGAAACGGTTCATCGTAAAGGTCTATAGGTGTAGCCGCCTCGCCTATGAGTGGAAAGATTTTTGCTAAGTAACTCGCACGCGAGGTACGCAGTGTCAGAGATGGGTCTGCGCACAAGACTGTCCCACCGCTCAACGCAGCTGCTGTCATTTCTACAATTACTTCGTTAACCGGACGGGGTTCATCAACAGCAATCTCACCGAAAATATGTCCCCAGAGAACGTTATGTTCCGCGAGATGCGCTGCATACCGACTCAGGCGATGCTTCGTCCCACGTTGATGGTGCCATGAGTCACTTGGACGGTTGGAAGTCCGGCCGATAGCAGAAGGGGAAGGGCTGAGGAGTGGCGTATTAACATCAATACTACCGATGCACGGACCTGGGACCGTATTGTATCCTGCCAGCAGCACATCATCCTTGAGGCGCCCGTTTTCTGACTGTCCTTCATCAATCGCCTCTCTGAGTAATTTTCCAGCGAGACGATAAAGTTGGACTGAGGTCAGGCTGCTATCATGCCAGTGCAAGTTATGTGAAGCGTTCGTGAGCCCCAGCGTATAAGCTGTAAAATCGGCGTGGATGAAGGAATATCCACATTCGCCTACGACCTGTTTCATCTGTTCACGAATACGTGACTGCACCTGTGGATGCGAAACATCCAAAAGCGCGACCTCTTTACCACTCTCTGGTAGATGAACAGAGGCAGGTTTGTAGCCTTTACGCGTAGAATGATGCCGTGAATATTTTCTGCCACCTCGGGCGGCAGTTTTCTCTTGTATACAATAATCCGGATGGTTTTGAACAAGCCTCGAATCCAGTGCTGCACAGAACGGATTGAACCGGAGCCCCGCTTTGAAACCCTTCGCTCGAATCTGACGGACAACCGCTTTTATTTCCTCACGATTTTGGGATACTGCGGCATCTGAACCTTTCGAAAAAATCCCCACTTCTGATTCCGAGACTGCATTCAATTGAACAGAATCAATGCCGCCGGGAAAGTTCGGCTGAAACATCGGACTCTCGGCAAGAGCATCCACTTGGGTTAAGATAGCACTGGCATCAATTGATCCTTCTGTATCCGAAAGCGTCCACACAGTCGCCGGGGTGCCGGATTCGCGGGACGTTTGATTTTGAATACGTTCGCTCTCGTGTGCGCTGTTTTGCGCGGCTATCAGCGAAATATAATGTTCATAGGCTGCAGATGCTGTATCTGTAAAATTGATGTAAGCAGTTTCGGAGGTGATCTTTTCCCCCGGATCACACGTTTGCCGACACTCATGATAAAGTGCCCACGGATTGACACCCGACGCGGATGACCGCTTACCTTGCCCGCGTGAGCCACGCCCACTGTTTTTATGGCAGCCCACTTGAATTCGGGGCCACCATTTCTCAGCCGTCAGGAATCCGAAGACAAGTGCTTTCCCGCCTTTTGTATCGCAAAGGAGGCCATCATTGCTCGGATGCATAGCGTCGGTCTCACTCAGTAGAAACCCTTCATAGAGTTTTCTACTGATGCCGGGAGAGACAGGTGGCGTGTTAATAAAGAGATGGCAATCCGATGGAAGCCCCCCAAGGAACACACCCCCACTACGGTTGGCTGAAACCCCAAGCACAGTTACATTGTTGAGTCGAATGGGTTTCGGCTTTAGGTTCTCAATACTCACCTTAACGTGTATTGCGGAGTGTTCGGTATAACAATTGAGATAGGTGTTTATCCGAATCCACTTACCTGTCGCTTCGTATGAGAAGCGAATTGGGTGATAACTCCCGAAAGCGTCGGTCTTCGGAAGTTCTGTGATAAATTCGCGAGTCCCAGCGTCCTCAGTTTTGACGACCTTTCCATCGTCAAGGGTTACCTGCGTACAACCCTCTCGGATAATTGTGTCCCCGTTCTCATCAATATAATCCCATGTCCCTCTTGCAAGGTTAAACTTAATTTCAAATTGCGTATGGTTTATCACGACCAAGTTGCCCTGTCGTGAAACTGTTATCTCATCTGATCTCATCCATCAATTTCCTTTTTTATAGTAGCTTTCAGCAAAATAACCGTCAGCAGCCAGCAATCCGGAAAGAGATTCTCTTTCCGAAAACCGTCAGTCGATGGTTTCCAATGGCTGATGGAAACCGATAGCCAATTTGCTGCAAGCCATTAACTCCCGGAAGCGGCAACTGCCCAACAAGATATGATCGCTGCGGGTTCATCCCCCACTTGAGAAAGCGAAAAGGTGTCTCCAGGGGACAGGAAGAGGACATCATGTCGTTCCAAAGTAGATGTCTCTCCAGTATCCATTGTCACTTCAGCACACCCATCGCGCAACACATAAATTGACTCGCTGTCTATCGGTTCATGCGCAAAGTTTTCGCCTTTGTTGAGATGGATGTAATCTAAAGAAAGGTGTACAGAACCTTTTTGTGGAGAGACCACACTTCGCCACTCGGTGGATTTCCCAAAAACAGGACCACTGCGCGCCATACCTATGACCTGGACGTTACTTCTATGTCCAGCTTGAGGTGTGGGGACTGTATCTGGCGTATCTCGTTCACCCCGGTAGAGTGCCATATCCGGTGGCGCCTGGAAACTAATTAAACGCGCCATGTTCGGTGTCGTATTCACCGTTCCATGCACCTCGCCTGCGGGCACAAAGATGACATCCCCGGCGGCAATGGGTGTATAAACCTCTCCTTGACGGATAGCACCCCCACCTTCTAAAACGACAATCGCGTCTTCCGACGCATCATGATAATGCTGCGTAAACTCTTGACCGGGCGCGTGAACCCCATGGTTTAAAGTCAATTGTTTGGACCCCATATCGGGGTGGACAACACGCCAGTTTTTACCTTTACCCATTTGAAAGGGCGTTCCGGATTGAAGATTCAAAATTTTCATTCTTTTTGCCCCAAAGCACAAGATGCCTTATATTGCAGATGTCGGGATTCGGAGATCCCTCCTACAAATTTTTCTCATAAAACGATACAACCGTATCCCCGTAACGCGCCTGCCGACTTCGCCTCAAACTCCCGACTGCATCCGGCACAATATGCTGCTTCGCGTGTTCAACGAGCAGAATGCCACCGACACAGAGCAACGAACGCTCGGCAAGCAGTGATAAACAGGTCGTATACAGCTGCGATCCCCTTGCTCCATCAAGACCGTATGGGGGATCAAAATAGATAATTTCAAATACAGTGGACCGCTTACACAGATACGTAATCCCTTTTATCGCATCGCGACGGAGTAGACGATACCGCGCGTGAGATTCAATAAGCAGACCACACGTTCGAAGGTTTCTTTCTATAATCTCGATGCACCGCGGGTCGCGCTCCAAAAACGTGACATGCTTCGCACCCCGGCTCAACGCTTCAATTCCCATACTCCCAGTGCCGGCACAAAGGTCCAGGAAATTTGCATCTACTATCTGTTCCTTCAGAATACTAAAAACCGATTCTTTAACCCGATCAGCAGTAGGGCGGACGAGCCGATTCCCTTTCGGAGCCGCCAAGCGTCTACCTCTGAATGTGCCAGCAATCACTCTCATGTTTAATGGTTGTCAGTTATCAGTTTTCGGTTTTCAGTTAAGAGATTTTTTGGTAACAATTCACCGGTGCCTTGGAATATTCCAAACTGGGGAAGATTGTTACCAGCACCCTCTTTAACCGAGCACTGACAACCGAGAACCGTTAACTATTCAAACAACTCCTCTATCACCGACCCATCGTCAACGACTCGGATCGGTCGTCCGGCGCGAGAATAGTTCTCTTCATCAGCATCAACCCCAAGGGCGAAGCAGAGCGATGCGAATAAGTCTGGGACCCGGACTGTGCCCTTATCGACCTGAGTGCCATCTTCATTTGTGCTTCCGATGACCTGCCCACCGCGGGTCCCCCCGCCAGCGACGACAGCCGACCACCCCTGGGTATGATGGTCGCGACCCTCTCTATTGTTAATTTTCGGGGTGCGCCCAAATTCACCGAGCCACAGCACAATCGTTTCTTCGAGAAGATCCCGTTCAGCCAACTCCTTGAGGAGCATTGCGAACGCCGGATCTAACAGCGCGAGGAGTTCTTTCGTCCGCGCAAAGTTATTTTCATGTGTATCCCATCCGTCCAACGAAACCTCGACAAATTTGACCCCAGCCTCTATCAACCGACGTGCCATCAAACAGCCCTGGCCGAACTTATGCATCCCATACGCCTCGCGGATCGCCATCGGTTCTTCATTGAGATGAAATGCCTCGATTTTCGGGGAATTGATGAGTTGATCGGCTTTTTTGTAAATCGCTTCATGTGCCTCTGTGCTGCGTCCCGTCCGTTTTGCGATAAAATCCGCCTCAATCGCTTTAAGCATCTTCAGACGCTCTCGAAAACGGTGCGTATCCATCTGCGAAGGATAAGAGAGATCTTCTACAGGTTTCATCGGATCTTTGACGACGAACGGATCGTGCGTTGCACCGAGGAAACTGCCGGCGTAGGTCGGTGAATTGATATTAACACAACTCGGAAGATCGGAGAGATTGTCAAGGTAATAAGAGGTGAGCGAACCGATGGTTGGGTGCCTGATCGCACCCGCAGGGGCATACCCCGTATGCAGTAAATAGCGAGCGCGTTCATGATTGCCTTCACGTGAAACCATCGATCGGATAATGGAGAGATGGTGCGCCTGCTCCGCAACTTGCGGGAGATGTTCGGAAACCTCTATCCCTCTAACGCTTGTCGGGATTGCTGCAAAGGGACCGCCATTTTTAGTGCCGGGTTTCGGATCAAAAGTGTCTAATTGACTCGCGCCTCCGCTCATGAACAGCACGATACAGCGTTTGGCGCGCGGCACAATATCTTCAAGCTGCGCAAGGCTATTCGCACTGAAATGCTGCATCGCGACGAGTCCCAGAAAACCACTGATACCGCTTTTGACAAAACAGCGGCGTGAGATTTCTTTATGCCACAACTCTGGCGCGTCGTATTCTGGAACCCACAATTTCGCGTCCATGTCCACGCTCTCCTCAATCATTCATTCCTATCATTTTAACACGTCAATGTCTTTTAAACAAGGAAAAAAGGAAAACGTTAGGCTCGGTTGGAATTCGATTTTTTTTCATGTTGCACCTTTTCTGATTTTAAATTCGTCTTTAATAATAGAGCGCGTAAACCGTATTGCCTGACTTAATATTAAAAGACTTGACATTAGATGCAGTCTTTCAGTGAAGAAAGCGACACTGCACCTTTTCATCAGGGGGAATCTCGTGGAGAGAGAAGACGATGTTCAACTGATTCAAAGAACCTTATCGGGGGACGATACGGCATTTGGTGTCTTGCTCCGAAGACACCAGAAAAGCGTCCACGCGCTCGTATGGCGAAAGATCGGGGATTTTCACACCGCTGAAGATATTACCCAAGACACCTTCCTTCAGGCATACAAAAAACTCTCAACGCTGAAGAATCACCATCAGTTTTCTGGCTGGCTGTATGTCATCGCGGATCGGCTTTGCATTGATTGGAGCCGGAAGAGAAGACTCCCAACGCAATCGCTGGAGGGCACACCCGTGGAAGAAATCGAAAGATCCTCTTATACACATCACGCATCAGAACAGCGGCAGACAGAGGTTACTGAGCATCGCCAGGAACTCGTCAAAAAACTGCTCGCCAAACTCCCAGAGAGTGAACGCACAGTCGTAACACTCTATTACCTCGGTGAAATGACGACCAAAGAGATCGGGAAATTCTTAGGCGTGTCGGTGGATACCATTAAAAGTAGACTCCGTCGCGGACGGAAGCGTTTGCAAGAGGACGAAGAGCTGATGATCCAAGAAGTTTTCGGTGGTGTGCAAATACCGGCGAGTTTAGGCGAAAAGGTCATGCGACAAGTCTCTGAGATGAATCCCGCACCGTCTTCGGCTCCCAAACCCTTTCTCCCCTGGATGGCTTTGGGGGCAGCTGCGGTTTTGATCGCTTTACTCCTCGGTGCGAGCAACCGATACCTCACCCGTTTCCAGAAGCCGTATAGTTTCGAGGCACAATCTGAACCCACGATTGACATCGTTGACGCGCCTATCATCTTTGATATAGCAGCGAAACCCGCCGTTCGGAATCAAGTCGGACGCGCTACCACTCTCGATAAAATCAGTAGTGCCGGCACGCAGGTTTCTGATGTAACCGCAATATCTACTGCACCAGAGAATTCTACCAAGTTCTCTATCGCACAATGGCAGCAGGGAAACGGACCGCCAGGGGGTCCTGTACACAACATCTTCGCTACATCCGACGGGACTGTCTATGCTGTCATACAGACAGGCATCTACAGATTAACAGCGGATGCGACTGGGTGGACACGCGTCGACACAAGTGTCCCGATTGGCAGGTCGTTCATGCCAATGGCAGCCCATGGAGGCACGATTTATATTGTTTCTACTGACGAGATATTTGCTTCAGAGAACAGGGGTGAGACGTGGAGAACCCTCGGTCTCCGTCCGAAGGGAGATGCTGTTGAACTCGTTATTACAGATGCCGAGGAAGCGTCCAGTTCACAAGTGCCTTTTACGATGTATCTCGCCCTGAAAAATAGAGGGATTTTCCGATCCACAGATGGTGGCGCGCACTGGCGTCCTCTGAACGACGGATTGACGGCGGAAAAGATTTCCGCAATGACTGCTATTGAAAAAACAGTGTTCGCGGGGACAGAGAATGGTCTCTACCGTCTCGATTCGGATGTTTGGCAAAAATTGCCTTTGGATACATCAGGAGCCGTTTGTTCTTTGGCAGTCTCTGGGACTGATCTTTATGTTGGGATAGGTTCTGAACTGTTGGTAAGGTTAACGGGAACGAAGTTACGGCAGGTACCACAGAGCGATAGGTTAAATTTTGTCAAGATATTCCATTCGACTGACTTAGGCGGGTCGTGGACTGAAATAAAGTTTAGAAATGAACGTTTTCGCAAAACTATGCCAGCAGGTATAACGGTTTTGGCAACAGGTAACACGCTCTTGGCATTGAGTTACGCCCAATTTCGTTCAACAGATGGCGGACAAACGTGGACAGAACTTGAAAGGGATCATAGTTTTGTGGGCAACAGTCGTCTTCCAGTTGTAATGGTCAACGAGAAGACATATTACAAAGCGAATTTGGGGGGCATTCACCGCACGACAAATGGTGGGACATCGTGGCATATCTTTATGAATGGGGTGATTGGAACTCGTATAGCGGATCTCGTCGCGTTTAACAATGGATTATACGCCCATACCGGCTACGAAGTTTATCAATCAACCGATGGAGGTGGGGCTTGGAAAAAACTGTGGAATCATGAGCGGGAAGCTGTACTTCACATCCCCACTACCAGAATAATTTTCGCGCCAAAACTAATACCTGTTGGCAACACTCTTTATTCTCTGGCAGGTCCAGAAACAGGAGTAGACAATGTGGGGATTTTCCGTTTATCAACGGATAGCCATATGCTAACTCCAGTTCAAGGGGTCCCAATTTTTGATCGTAGAAAAATTGGCCATGAAAAATTTTATTATAAGTCGGAGGATCGAGAGTATATTCGTACATTTCGTCTGAAAACGGAGACTGCTGCTGCGAGTCATGATACCTTCTATATAGAATACGCAGGTGAGCTCTACAAATGGAAACTTGGTGATCCAGAATGGATAGGCACTGGATTAGTAGACGATGATTACCCGGATAATGGGCAATTCGGATTCGGAGAGGGATTTAAATTAGCAGTTCAGGAAGAGACCGTCTACGTTGGCAAACGGAAGGGTAAGTTGTTTCAGTCGCTTGATGAAGGGGAGAGTTGGAGAGACATCACATCAAGTCTGCCGCTTCACTTCACTCGCTTCAAAGATATGGTCTTTGTGGGGTCAAACCTTTACGTCGCAACAGATAATGGCGTTATGGCTTCCAAAACCGCGAAACATTGGCACGTGCTAACCGATAGCGCAGGCACCCGTCCTATCATAAATAACTTTGTTGTAGATGGAAGTAAAGTTTATGGTATCGGCGATGTCGGTGTCTACCACTTGGAGGCTGGTAGTCGATGGAAGTTAATTTCTACAGAAGTGCCAGATGAAATTGTTTCTCTCGCTATCACTAACGATAGACTCTATGGTGTCGTCGACAGGCAGGGTATATTTCATACGTCCTTGGTTTCCGAAGAACGGTAGATAACGTGAGTTCGACTTGAATATTTATGGTGAAAGTCTGTAAATATCTCGGTAATTCTATATTTGCCCCAGACCCGGTAGGTGCGGTTTCCGAACCGCACCGAGTATCGTCAGGCTTACGCCTCAAACTAATGAAGTTTTAGCATTTCATGGCCAAAAAAGAGACAAAAAATGGTATACCGACAACTCCTCGCATGTCTCTTACTTATGTTACTTCTGCTGAGTGCGAAAGCGTTTCCACCCGCTTCACCGGCAGGCGGAAACTATTTAGTTCTCGATGGGGTCAACGACCACGCCGTTTTAGATTTTGAAACCTTCGGTAGACCTTTACCCAACGGTACGGAAGAGTTTACCGTCGAAGCATGGGTATATCCCATCAAACCACCCGATAACGGGAATACGTCATTGACGATACTCCATCAACAGGTGCGCATGTTCATCGTGAACGATGAGTTTCAACCGTTCGTAAATGATCTGGCTAATGTGCTAAATATCGAGCCTCCCAAGGGAGACCTAATCTTGCTAATGAGTGCCTATATTGATGGAAAACTCGGTCGGAGATTACCTTTCCCGATCCCGCTTGCGCCGAACCAATGGCACCACATCGCTTATCAGTCAAATGGACCTCACACAACGATGATCGTCAATGATTTCGTAGCGATATGGCCACACGGAGATCCTCTGGGACACAATGCTGCGCGTCCACTGGATTTCGTGCTTGGAGGGTTTGGAAAAATAATTGAGGTGCCTGTTGGTCCGAACGAACTATGGTTTTGGGATTCCTTCACTGGATATATTGATGAGGTCCGCATCTCAACAGAGGCTCGTTACGATGTCGAGAAAAAGGATTTTATGCCAGAGGGCAAGTTTGAAAATGACGCAAAAACGGTTGCCTTATGGCATTTTGATGAACCCGGTGGAACGCGAGAATTTTCAGACGCCTCGGGCAACGCATATCATCTGAAGGGTAAAAATGGCGCGAGGACCAGCATCCCACTTGCAGTCGAAGCAGGAGGAAAACTCACAACAACATGGGGACGGCTTAAACAATGATACCGGATTTCGTGCTGTTGCAGCAAACGGCAAACTATCCACAAGTTGGGGAAAACTCAAATCAGAACACCAAAACCAACCTTAAAATCGGAAATTCTCAGATGCCCCAGGCAATGTACATCATCTGGTAGATAAAAATAACGCGTGGCAAAAGATATTTATACATCCCTGCCTTTGATATACCCCACACAACAACACTCAACTCAGGCGTTACCAACCGCGATTCAAAATGCGTAATATCTGACTTTCACCAAAATGATATACGGTGTAAACCTTATTACATTACTTAATGTTAAATGTTAAAAGACTTGAAATCAGATTCAGTCTTTTGGTGATAGAGCGCGACCCCATCTTTCTATCAGGGGAATCTCGTGGAAGGAGAAAATGCTGAAATTAAAGTTAGGACATTAGGAAATTGATATCTACAGGAGCAGAAGCCATACGGCTGACTGGAATGGCAAAAATGAATAGCATGAACCTATAAGGAGAAATTACGCGTGAAAATTACACTATTTTCGATTTTCGTTCTACTTTTGGCGATGTTTACTGTCGTGCCAAACACCTCGGCACAAAACTACACAACCTTCGGATTACCCGAAGGTGCTAAAGCTCGTCTCGGCAAAGGGAAGATAAATGAAGTAACATATTCGCCGGACGGCACACGTCTGGCAGTCGCAAGTAGTATCGGTATTTGGATCTACGACGCACAGACAGGTGAAGCACTCGAACTGATCAGAGGGCATACGAAGTCGGTCAACAGCGTCTCGTTGAGTCCAGATGGCAGCACCATCGCAAGCGGGGGTGAAGACAGTGACATCCGTCTCTGGGATGCGAGTACGGGTTCACACCTCCGCACGCTCACAGGGCATAGGGATAAGGTCTTCAGCGTCTCGTTGAGTCCAGATGGCAGCACCATCGCAAGCGGGAGTGCAGACAACACCGTCCGTCTCTGGGATGCCAACACGGGTAGCGAGATCCGCACGCTCACAGGGCATACGAAGTCGAGCAGAAACTTTATTAAGCCTGGGGTTCTCAGCGTCTCGTTTAGCTCAGATGGCAGCACCATCGCAAGTGGAAGTGAAGATGGCACCCTCCGTCTGTGGGATGCGGACACAGGCAGCGAGATCCGCACACTCACCGGGCATACGGCTGGGGTCGCCAGCGTCTCGTTGAGTCCAGATGGCAGAACCGTCGCCAGCGGGAGTGGGGACCGAATCGGCCGTTGGATGGCTGGTGACTACTCCGTCCGCCTGTGGAATGCGAACACGGGTAGTCATCTCCACACGCTCAGAGGGCATAGAGATAAGGTCAACAGCCTATCGTTTAGTCCCGATGGCACGACTCTCGCCAGTGGGAGCTATGACGACACCGCCCGTCTGTGGGATGTGAACACGGGTGGTCCACTTCGCACACTCAGAGGGCATGCGGATTGGATCAGAGATGTATCGTTTAGTCCGGATGGGACGCTCATCGCAACCGCGAGTGGGGACAACACCGTCCGTCTCTGGGATGTGAACACAGGCAGCCATCTCCGCACACTTACGGGGCATACGCATTGGGTCAGAAGTGCAGCGTTTAGCCCAGATGGGATGACCATTGTCAGTGGGAGTTATGACCGCACCGTCCGTCTCTGGGATGCCAACACAGGTAGCGAGATCCGCACGCTCACCGGACATACGGCTGGGGCTGCCAGCGTATTGTTTAGTCCGGATGGGACGCTCATCCTAAGCGGGAGTTACGATAGCACCGCCCGCCTTTGGGATGTGAACACGGGCAGCGAGCTCCACACGCTCACTGGGCATGAGGGTGCGATCGTCGGCGTCTCGTTTAGTCCAGATGGGACGACCGTCGCAACCGCGAGTTGGGACGGCACCGTCCGTCTCTGGGATGTGAACACGGGTAGCGAGCTCCGCACGCTCACCGGGCATGCGGCTGAGGTTAACAGCGTATCGTTTGGTCCAGATAGCAATACCCTCGCAAGCGGGAGTTATGACGGCACCGTACTCTTATGGGAGCTCAATCCATCCACTATGTCAGATACCACTGAACCTACAAGACGCAAAGAGGATGTCACGGGGGATGGTATTGTTAACATCCAAGACCTTGTATCGGTCGCATCGAATCTTGGGCAATCGGGAAGCAATCCTGCGGATATCAATGGTGATGGGATTGTCAATATACAGGACCTTGTCCTCGTTGCGGGTGTCTTAAAGGAAAACTCACCACTACTTGGGGACGATTGAAGCAGTAAAGGGCAAGTCTGACGCGCTATCTTACCGAAGACAACACATAGACTCACCCATCTCTATAATACTACGATCCCTTAAATATTTGAATGCGACTGACAGCCATCAACGTTCACACAGGCACCCGTTACAAGACTCGCGCGTTCCGATGCGAGAAAGACGACGACATTCGCGATTTCTTCGGGCTTCCCGAACCTCCCCAGCGGCATATCGCTTTTCACAAAGGCTTCCATCGCCTCTGGATCCGCCGCCATGCGACGCGCCCAGCCACCCCCCGGAAAGAGGATCGAACCCGGGGCGACGCTATTCACGCGGATATTGTCCGGTGCCAGCTCCCTTGCCAACGACTTTGTCATACTGATCTCAGCGGCTTTCGCGGCGTTATAGGTGATGTGTCCACCGCCTTCCCTACCGTAGATGGAGGTTATCATCAGAATCACACCGCTTCCCCGTTTTTTCATTTCAGGGATAACGCCTCGGTTCACCCGCGCTGCAGATACCAGATTCAGGTCGAGGATTTCGTGCCATTCGGTATCTGAAATCTCTTCCAGAGGGGTCCACCGACTGCCACCGACGTTGTTCACAACGACATCAATTCCACCATACGTTTCCACGGTCTCTGCTATGAACGCGTTAACCTGTTCGCCATCCGTAACATCTGTGCGTTTGGCGAAAACCTCCGCATCTTTTGCTGTGAGTTCATCCTTAATGTTTTGGAGTGTATCTTGGGTTCTGCCACAGATGCTCAACCGCGCGCCTTCTTCAGCGAAACCGTGCGCGATAGCACGTCCGATGCCGCGGCTCGCACCTGTCACAACTACCACTTTGTCCTTGAGTCCTAAGTCCATTAGATCTCCCATGTCGTTTTATAGTATAGGCTTAAAAAGAAAGCCCTAACATTTCTATGTCACTATTATAGCGGATACTTCCGAAAAATATCAACGGGATAGTTGTCAACAAGCAGGCGTCGGGATTCGGAGATCCCTTCTACAGAAGAATTGAATGCCCTGTTTGAAATAAAAAACACGCTTGACAATTCATAAAGATTGTGTTAAAATATATGTATTGAGTATATTCGTAAAGATTTTGCCCAATTTTAGAATAGCAAGTTTAGCCCTTCCCAATAACGGGTGGGGACCCCGGCGTTGAAAGCCAAAAACAGGAAAGTGATTCATGGCATATTATATCACCGACGAGTGTATCGGGTGCATGGCGTGTTTGACGAACTGCCCGGTTGATGCAATCACGGGCGATCGGAACATGCTACACATCATCGATCCGAATATTTGCATTGATTGTAGCGCGTGCGGGATGGTCTGTCCAGTCGAGGCAATCCGTGACCAGTTCGGAGAGGTGTGCAAATTCATTCGTCGACCCACGCACCGACCTATCGCCGTTATCTATGAAGAACTCTGCTCGGGATGCGACTTCTGTGTCCATATTTGTCCCTGGGAGTGTCTTGAACTCAAGGACCCAGAGACCGGTGAACACGCTGAAAGTTTCTTTGGTATCTGTGAACTCGTTAAACCGAAAGACTGTGTCGGCTGCAAGTTGTGTGAAGAGGTCTGTATCAAGGACGCTATCCGCATTGAATCCCCCGTGCTTGTGGAACTGGCTGAAGCTGAAGCCGCAGACTAATATTTTAATTATACCTTGCGGTTCGATGCGGTGGGTTTGGATATTAAAGTGCCTCTCCGTATAGCCGCCTGCGTGTTTTTGCTTGGGTATTTCTGCGTATTGTTGCAGGCTACGTCTTAGGATTATCAGAAACCTGTCCCTAAGCGGAGCGGAGAGCATTGTCTTACGAACCTCTATAGACTTGTCCCTAAACTCCATAAACTAAAACGCTTCCAATGGCGAACACATATCTCTATAAACCGCACCTTGTCATCGTCATCTCCGGTCCCTCTGGTTCAGGGAAAAGCACCGTCATTGATGCCCTCTGCAAAACAGATGAAACCTTACAATTATCTGTCTCTGCAACAACGCGTAAACCACGTCCCGGTGAAGTCGCTGGCGTTGATTATCACTTTCTGTCAAAAACGGAATTTGAAAAGTCCATTCGGCAGGACCGTTTCTTAGAATGGGCAGCATACGGCGACAACTTCTATGGAACGCTCAAATCTGAAATTGTCGATGCCCGCGAAGCCGGGAAAGATTCTATCTTAGAGATCGAGGTAAAGGGTTCTCTGGAAATCCAAGCACAAGACCTCGCACCGGCAAGAAGTATCCTTATCTTTATTGTCCCGCCCTCATTCGCTACCTTGGAGAAACGTCTCCGCCGCAGAGACACAGAATCGGAGTCGGAACTGAAACAACGCTTGGATATAGCAAAATCCGAAGTCCGCGAGATTCAGCACTACGATTACTGGGTTAGCAACCCACAAGGCGGCGTCAAACAAGCAGTTCAGCAAATCCAGACGATTATCACTGCCGAACGATCTCGCGTTGATGCCAAACTGATAGAGACACTCAACCCGTTACTCGGCATGGACAGCATAGATTAAATTAAACCCTGTATCACTCCAAAACCAGCAAAAGGAAAATCAAGCCTGTAATGAAATGGAGGGCGGATATACGGAGAGGATCGTTGTTCCTTCAATCTACCTCACCGAACCGCAAGGAAAAATTAAAAATATTATCTTAGGTGTCACAGGGGGCATCGCTATCCACAAGTCGATTGATGTGGCGAGCCAACTCGTCAAAGACGGAGCATCCGTCCACGTCGTCATGACGGAAAACGCCACACGCCTCGTGCAGCCACTGCAATTCCAAGTCATCTCACGGAATCCTGTCCTCCTGAACCTATTCGACGCTGGAACAGACTGGAAACCCCCGCATATTGATCTCGCCGATCGTGCGGATCTCCTCGCAATCGTCCCCGCGACAGCGAATATCATCGGTAAGATGGCAAACGGCATCGCTGACGACGCGCTCTCGACCGTTGCGGTTTCCGTCCACTGTCCAATTCTCCTCGCACCGGCGATGAACGGACATATGTACCACAATCCGTTTGTGCAACGGAATATTGACACCTTGAAAACGCACGGGATTCATTTCGTTGAACCCGATAGCGGCGATTTAGCCTGCGGTTATGAAGGGACGGGACGGCTGAACACAGTGGATGCAATCCTGCAACGGATAAATGATATTCTTTCGGATGCCAGATCGAACAGTCTATCCAAAACCGAAACATCTGATTTACGAGGGACACGCGTTCTCGTCACAGCCGGGGCAACACGCGAATATATCGATCCGGTCCGCTTTATCACCAACCGTTCGAGTGGTAAGATGGGATACGCCATTGCTGAAGCGGCTGCACAGCGGGGTGCAGAGGTGCGTCTGATTAGCGGCGCTGCGACCGTCCCTGCCCCTGCCGACATTGAAATCCAGCACGTCGAGACGACGCTTGAGATGTATGATGCACTCTTGCAAACTTTCAAAGAAACAGATATTGTCATCATGGCGGGCGCGCCTGCCGATTATCGACCGAGCGAATTTACGCCCCATAAAATCAAAAAAACTGCCGAAACCTTGACACTTCCACTCGAAAGGAATCCGGACATCGCCGAGGCACTTGGCGAACAGAAAACCGACCAAACCCTCGTTTGCTTCGCCGCCGAAACGAACGACATCCTTGAAAACGCCCAAAAGAAACTGATACGCAAAAACTGCGATCTCATTGTCGCGAATGACATCCTTGCGGAGGGAGCCGGATTCGGCGTCGATACGAATATTGTAACCCTGCTGGAGCGAGACGGCACCTGCGAACAACTCCCACGTGCCTCAAAACGCGACGTGGCGGATGCTATTCTGACAAAAGTTATTTCCCTCAGGTCATAGTTATCAGTCAACCCTTAAAAGATGAACCATCGACAGGTCCGCGACTTCTTTGCCCTCAATCACACCCGTCCCAAAAAACAATTAGGACAAAACTTCCTCGTTAACCCAGAAGCTCTCGAAATTATTCTTGCAGCGGGAGAACTCACGGATACCGACACCGTTATAGAGATTGGTGCGGGTTTAGGGTGCCTCACGGACGCTTTAGCGCGACGTGCCAAACGTGTTATTGCTGTTGAAGTGGACGAGTTGTTATACAAGGCGTTAGCAGCGCAATTCTCAGCAAATTCACACGTTCACCTCCTTAACGCCGACATCCTTAAACTGGAACTCAATTCATTGTTGTCTGACGGCACAGAGACTGTGCCTACTACTTTTAAGGTTATAGCGAACCTGCCTTATAGTATTACGACGCCAATCTTGTGGAAACTGCTCGATCATCACAAACAGATTCATAGCTGCGTATTGATGACGCAGAAAGAGGTTGCTGAAAGGATTGTTGCTGAACCGGGAGGAAAGGATTACGGTGCCTTAACAATCGGTGTCACGTATCGGACGGACGCGACACTTATCGCCACCCTGTCGCCAGAAAACTTTTATCCGGCACCGAAAGTGGATTCGGCACTCTTAAAACTGACGATGCGTGAAAATCCAAAGGTTAAGGTTGAAAATGAGGAATTCTTCTTTAAAGTCGTCCGGACGGCGTTTCGGACGCGGCGGAAGATGCTAAAAAATACGTTAGTTAGGGGTAGGCTGGCACCGGCGAAGGTATTAGCGGCTGCATTTGAGGAACTCGGTATCGCGCCAGAGCGGCGTGCTGAAACATTGGATATCACAGAATTCGCCGCCCTCGCAAATTTTTTGTTTTTTAATTATTAAGTAAAAAAAATAAAAATCATAAGCGGATATCTAATTCAAAGAGTTGCCAATACACAATTTTCCAATCCCGTTCTTCACGCCGGAATTCAAATCTGCAGCTGGCTTTGAGCTCTCGTAAGTCTCGCTCTTCTCCTTTTTCCGCGTCAACATCCAACTGAAGCGTCGCTGCCGACTTCCGGGCATGCGTTATATTCATCTCTATATCTTGGAAGAGGAATTGCAGCGAGACGTATTCCTCAAAAAGTTGGGTCATTGCCGGAATCACATCCGCATAATTTTCAGGAATAATTCCGGATGCCACCCCGAAAAGCGTGGCTGGATCGTCTGCAGCAACGTAGGTTTCCGAGAAGAGCGCTTCAATTGCCTCAATGTTTTTGAAATCTACCGACTCCAGCAGGGCTGCAAAATTGTCAAAAAAATCTCGTAACTCTACCACCGGATCTTTTAAGGGGGTCAACATAATATCCACAACCAACCGTTCCTGTTTAAGGACAACCGGCTGGCTATACGGCTTATAATCTGGATCAATAACGATCAAGGTATGAACATCGTCGTAAAGAACACCTTGAAACGTGTAATTGCCGTCTATGCCAGTTTCAAAGGACTGTCCGAGCAGCGTCACAGTTGACCCAGGAATACGATTTCCGGTTCCAGCATCAATGATGGATCCAGAGACTGTGCCGTATTCGAGTGCTGCCGGTTTTTGAGATTCCGACTCAGTTGTCTCTTCCGCCTCCCCACACGCGAAAATGCAAGCCATCAGCAGAAACAGCGATATATTTTTTTTCAGCGTCACGGTTTATTTGTCATCCTTAATTTTAATTTTGCTTGCGCGCGGTCAAAGTATTTTGGTCAAGAGGGCGTTTTGTCAGCTCCGCACGCGCCGTTGTTGCGTGCTACGCGCTTTGGAAATTTTTAATGATATACCTCTGAATTGCCGCGTCCATTGAAGTATCGCGATCGGAGATCGCTCCCACAGCAAAAAGACGGTGGTGCCAAATCTTCGTGTTTGGTTAGTCAGATCCTCATTGATTAAAAAACTTTTCAAGCGTTTGTAATTTCGGAGGTTTTGTGAACAAAGACACAATTATCAATACGACAGAGGAAACAGCGACCAGAATCGCAGCAGGCATAATCCCGATACCACCGACACTATACCCCGGTGTCTGCCAGTTTTGGAGAAAGAAATAGAGCCATAACAGAATTACACTTAGGATTGCAGCGAACACGCCGTGCTTCGTGCTACGCTGCCAGAACAACGCCGCAACGACAATCGGAAAGAGACCCGCAAATCCAGTGAACGACCAAACAGCAAGCCGAAAAATACTCGGTGTCGCGATGAGCGAGATGAGGTAGGTAACACAAAGCACACCGCTCACAAATAGGCGGCCCACCCACACCCGTTGCCGCTCCGAAAACGCCTCCCGCCGGTAATGTCCGACAATATCGTGCGTAAACATACTCCCAATAGCAAGCGATTGTGAATCCAATGACGACATAATCGCCGCGAAGACCCCCGCGCCTAAAAACCCAGCTAAAACCCCGGGGGCGTGTATATGGATCATCTGAATCAGTACATTGTTCGCTTGTGCCCCCTGCAAACCTGGGACATCTACGTTTCCGAGTATTCCGAGCAATACACTCGGAATCCATACAACCGCAATACACAACGGATACAAAATGATCGCATACCGAAACGTTCCCACATCCCTCGCCGTCAGGAAATGTGAAAAGATATGTGGAAACATGCCGACACAGAGCGGAACACAGAGATAGGTCAAGAGTTCCAACGGCTTGATATGCGCCGCCTGCATCAATAAATCCGTGTCCACCTTAGCGATAGCATTTGAAAACCCGCCCATCCGATCCGTGATGACGAAAAAGGTGATGCCTCCGAGGATCATGAAAACGAGCGTTTGGAATGTGTTCACCCATGCAGTGCCTCGCATACCGCTGTAGGTAACATAACACAAAACGACTGCACATATGAGTAAGCCACCGAGCCATTGTGGAATTTGACCTTCCGTGAGTGTCGCCAACGTCCCGCCACCGCCCATCACACCGATCAGGAGATACGGAATGAGCAGCAACACAAACACGATGAAGAGGAGCAGCCCTAAACCATCGGATTCCCACCGATCGCGGAAGTACTGGACCTGTGTTACATAGCCAAACCGCTTTCCAAGTCGCCACAGACGCGTCCCGATAAAGAGGAACACACACGGTACAACTATTGCCGAGGAAGAAGCCATCAGTGCAAAAACACCGATACCCCTATGGTAGGCTTCACCCGAGGCACCGAGGATCGAGAACGCCGTCATGTTCGTGCCGAACAGCGTCATCAACAGGATAAACCAATTGATCGTTCGACTCGCGACGAAGTAATCTTCTCCGGTATTTCGGAAAAGTTTATGGCTCAACGCACCGAGAACCAAGACCATCACGAGGTATATAGAAATGACTGCCAGGCTCATCGTTCACCCCAATCCCCTCGCGCTTTGACGAGAACCGCCATCAGTAACGTTGCGACAATGCAGTACCCTATATGATAGAGCAACCCTACCGGCACTCCTAAAACAAGCTGCGGGGTTCCCCAGAGCCAAAAATCATTATGAAGTAAGAATAATAGCACAAGCAAAAAGTACAATTTTTTAATTTTTCCTTGCGGATCGGTCAGGCGAGTCTGAATCTTTGACATTCCTTTCCGTAATCCGCCCTCCATTTCATTACAGGCTAGGTTTACTAACCGCTATTTTTTTCGCAATAAGTAGTTTTGGGATTAAATAGTAGTGAAAAAAGCGGTAGACTTTCCATTGCCTTTGGAATGCTGAACGATTTTGTGGATAATAGTAAGTTGTTCATCGTTCAGATATAGCCATTCTCCCTTCATCAAAACAGCATTACTGTCTTCACGATAGAATCCAGGTACATCCAGACTATATCCTTCTCGTGCCAGTTGTTCTGCCCGTTCAAAATCGTTATCAGCCATTTTATTTCTCCCCAAATCCAAAACTACTTATTACGTTTTTTAAGGTAAAATTAAAATAAAAAATGGCAATACTTGCGAGGATTACTATCCCATGAATCCATACAAATTGCATACCTGTCGGTGCAAAAAAGAGTATGAGTGCCGCAACAAACAGAATGCCGCGCATCCAAAGCGATAATCTGTTAAAGACATAACCCGCGATAGCAGTTGCCAAGATCACCGTCCCGATGAGCGTCAGTGAAAAATTCAGGAAAACCGTCCATATCCCCGGTGTCCCACCAGTCTCACTGAGCCAGAGCAGCGCGGGTCTCAAAACAAAGGCGTAAGGCAGTGCAAAACCGACGAGCGCGAACCTGAACGCCGCGAATCCAGTCGCCATGATCCCTGAACCCGCGATGGCAGCCGCAGCATACGCCGCCAATGCGACAGGTGGGGTCACCATCGACATCATCCCGAAATAGAAAATGAAAAAGTGCGCCGCAAGCGGAACGACTCCTAAGTCCAGAAGCACAGGACCTACTAAGATCGCCATCAGCAGATAACAGACCGATGAAGGCAACCCCATCCCCAGAATAATCGTTGAAATCATGAGGAAAAACAGTGCCAACATCAGGTTCGTAGACGCAAGCGGTAAGATCGCCGACGGCAACTTGCCACCGATGCCCGTCAGTGTCACCACGCCTAAGATGATACCGACACACGCGGCAGCCGCAATCAATGACACACCGCTCTGTGCTGCCCGCTCACAAGGCGATATTAAGAAGTTTATCCCTTTCCGTAAATCCGAAATACCCACGCCAGCTTGTAGAGGCGCGGTCTCCGCACCCTCCGTAGAGTGCCGTCCACGAATTCGGCGGATTAAGAAGTCCAACAGACTTATCGCAACGACTACCAACAGACTCCAACTCACCGCCCGGAACGCCGTAGTCCCCATCAGCAGCACGCCAATGAGTGTAACAAACGCCGCGAGAAAGATCCCGCCTTGCAGCGTTAGAAGTTTTCCGCCTTTTTCTTCCTGTGTGGGAGGGGTTTCCAACTTCAAATCCGACTCTTCAGGACTGTGAAGGGAATCCCCCGGCGTCCGTCTACTACGCCTCGCCACAAAGTGCACCATACAAAGCATTCCGGTGTAGTAAAGGATCGCTGGAAGGAGTGCCGCCTTGATAATCTCCAGATATGTAACAGCAGGCTCTACGATCTCCAGCATCATATACGCCGCGGCACCCATAATCGGTGGAACCAACGCCCCACCAGAACTCGCAGCGGCTTCAATTCCGCCTGCGATTGCCGGTTGAAACCCGGCGCGTCGCATCAACGGAATCGTGAACGTTCCAGTCGTTGCCGTGTTTGCCACGGCGGAACCCGACAGCGATCCCATCATACCGCTACTCAGGACAGCGACCTTCGCAGGTGCCCCCGCACTCGAACCGAACACACGCCTTGCCAAATCCAAGACATAATTCGTTGCGCCTGTCCGCTCCAACAACGTCCCAAACAACACAAACAGAAATACATACGTGAACATTACCCGTAGTGCGATGCCAAATGCGCCTTGACTGTGTAAAAATGTCTGACTCACGATACGTTGAACGGAATAGCCGCGATGCGGGAAGAGCCAATCCGGCATAAACTGTCCAAAGCCGGCATAGAGCAGAAATGTGAGAGAGAGCAGTGGGAGTGTTACACCAATAGAACGGCGGGTCGCCTCTAAGATTAAGAGAAGTCCGAGTCCGCCGATGATGTAATCCAGTGATACCTCTGCCCCCGCCCGGTCCCCAAGGGACTTACCATCTAACCAGAACGCCTGAAAAACCGGTTCCGTCTGAACAAAAACATAACCGAAACAGAGAATCACACTGCTTATTAGCAACACATCCAAAAGTTGGAAAGCACGATTGCTCGCAAAGCGTGGATGAATAGGGTATCTCAGAAATACCACTATTAAGCCCAGCATCGCGAAGAGTGCTAACTCCGATTGCGGTGTCAGTTGCGGATAGTTGACCTCGGCTAAGATAAAGAGGCACAGCAGCACCGAAACTGTAAGAAAGATGTAGTTTTTTGATTGCTGTTTCAATGCATTGAGCGAAATTTGCGTGGATTTTGTAGCGTAGACTTGCTTCGCAGTGAGAATCTACGCTTTTAAAGGCACAACCTAACAGGTTATGCTACAAAGATGGCAACTTGCATTATACCCATAATTGCTTTAAGTTTAGCAGGAAATGAGACAGAAGTCAAGGAAAAGGGACAGCGCAGCAGAGGCATTCAGTTGTCAGCAACCAGCTGAAGGTTCAGATATGCTGTCGAAAAAATAAAATCATATTACCGTCCGGTGTTTTCTGATACCCGACCTTCCGATATAACTGATGAGAAGCCTCCGTATCTGGGTCAAGGATACTGCCGCGATACCCTTTGCCCTCAAAGTAGGTATGCATCTCTTGCATCAAGCGGGTTGCAATTCCCTGTCGGCGCATGTCCGGGGCAACAAAGACATCCGTAACCTCTCCGAATTTCTGGACCTTTCCTTCAATAAAGAGTGTCGTGCGTTCACCCATTACATGTCCAACAATCCGTTCATTGAGGAATGCCAAGCGAATCCCTTCAGGTTCGAGGTCCTCATCGTCAAATTTATGTCGATACCAATCTTCATTGGTATTCGGCAGAAACGCTAAGACAGCATCATCACCCGGTTGCCAATGTCTGTAAATGATTGTGTTGCACATAAGGTTAAAGAAAATGCAAAAAATAAGGGAAGCTCAAGGAAAAACGAAGGATTCACGCCGAGTTGTCTTGATACGCATTACTCTCCTCTTCAGTTCGCCTTGTCCTTTGCGCTGTCCCCTTAAACACGGCGTAGAGATACCAGAATGCAGGCACTAACAAAACACCACCCGCCCCTAACACAATCAGCAACGGACGCAGCACGGCATCCGGGGCAGCAGTATTTGAAAAGGTTAAGTCTGGCGTGATGAGATACGGATACTGTGCCAGCCCCCAACCGAAAACGATGAGCGTAACCTGTATCGGAACGAGGATGCGCGCCAGCCGAAATTGACGTTTCCAAACCGTCCAGATCGCCCATAGAGCCACCGCACCCGTCAAGATGTGAAACGGAATCGACCACGGAGCATTACTGAGACCCCGTCGAATCGCGGGTGCTCCGTCAGCAGATAAGACAAAACTCAGTCCCGCCATCGCGCCAACACTCACCGCCGCGATGAGAGCACGTCGTCGAAAATCCGTCCGCAATGCCGGATCTTCAGTCTCAAGCGTGAGATACACCGCCGCAAGCAAGGCACACAGTGTTAAGGTGAAAAAACCGATTGCAAACGGGAACGGTGCAAACCACGCCGAGATGAAATCCGTCTCTACCTGTCCGCTTTCCACGTTAACATGAATCGTGCCGGAGGCGACCGCGCCTAACGTAACCCCTAACATTACAGGCGTGATGACACTCGCAACGGCGAATATTCGACTCCAACGACGGTGTGTTGTATCCGATTGGACATCATAGGTGCGAAAGACAAACGCCGTGCCACGAAGCACAATACCGATGAGCATTAGTGTCAGTGGAATATGCAAAGCCGTGCTAATCGCTGCGAATGCGACAGGAAACGCCACGAAAAGCAGAACGACAATCACAATCAACCAGACGTGGTTCGCCTCCCAGATCGGTCCGATAGCCTCTGAGATAAGCGACCGTTGTGCCTTCGCACGTGGACCCGTCGCGAACAGATCCCAAATGCCGCCACCAAAATCCGCGCCACCTGTCAACATATAGATAATCAGAGAAATAAGCATCACGCAGGCGATGCAGAATTCAAGGCTTAACATCAGGTTTCTCCATTACAGCAAAATCTACAATTAACGGAAGTTGGTGGCGGGCGGGGAAACCCCGCCCCTACGGTTTCGAGACCTCTGGAAAAATCGGAAGATTATTTCTTAATACTGCTTACAAGCGCGGACTCTGGAATATCTGACGACGCAATAGGATAACGACAATAATTGAGAGGAAAATGTAAAGCACCGTAAAACCGATAAAAGGCACAACAAGATTCGGCATTGGAGTTACCGCCTCTGCAGTGCGCATATAATTATAGATAATCCACGGCTGTCGCCCGACTTCCGTGACCGTCCACCCCGCTTCAATAGCAATAAATCCAAGGGGTGCGCAACATGTAATAAGCCGAAGGTACCAGCGTTGGGTTGGCAAACTTTTGTGCTTCCACGCGAGCCAACCCCCGAGAACACCCGCGGCAATCAACACAATTCCACACGCTACCATAATCTGAAATGCGAAATGAACGATTGCCACAGGTGGACGATCTTCGCGTGGCACCGCCTTGAGTCCCATAATCTCAGCGTTGAAGTCAGAATGCGCGAGGAAACTGAGTGCCTTCGGTATCTCAAGCGCATATCGGGTCTCTTCAGTATCTTCGTTAGGAATACCACCGATGCGTAGGGGCGCGCCGCGTTCCGTTTCCCACTGTGCCTCCATCGCTGCGAGTTTGATAGGCTGATACTTCGCAACCTTTTTGGCACTGATGTCTCCCGAAATCGGCTGAAGAAGCGCGAACACACCCCCGACACTCAAGGCAATAGCGAACGCTCGGCGATGGAAAAGGTTATTTGGGTCGCGCCGCAGAAAATAGGCGTGGATACCCGCCACAGCGAACCCGACCGTCAGAAACGCAGCGATGGTCATGTGAAGTGTTTGACTGAACGAAGAGGGATTTAACATCGCCGCAATCGGATCGACGTTTGTTACTTCCCCATTCACAACCGAAAATCCGGTAGGCGTGTTCATCCAAGCATTGGCGGTGACAACGAAAATGCCGGACAAAGTGCCGCCGAGCAGCACCATCACACCCGCGAACCAGTGTGCGTATTTTGGGATGCGGTCCCAACCGTAGAGGTAAAGCCCCAAGAAGATTGCCTCAAGGAAAAACGCAAACCCCTCCAACGAGAACGGCATGCCGATAATCGGGCCGGCGTAAGCCATGAAATTCGGCCACAACAAACCGAGCTCGAAAGACAAGACAGTGCCAGAGACTGCCCCAACAGCGAACATAATCGCAGTGCCTTTTGCCCACCGCTTCGCAAGCGTCAGGTACACCTCTTCTCGCGTTCTCAGCCATAACCCCTCGGCAATTACCATCAGCAACGGCATTGCTATACCGATGACAGCAAAGATAATATGAAACGCGAGTGACATCGCCATCTGTGCGCGTGCTGCTAACAAATCCGTCATGAGCGGAACCTCCGTTATGCACCAGCTGCACATCAGTGAGGTGGGTATAGAAACCCACCCTATCCATTAGCAAAATTGTAGGGAACCCCTAAATTGACATCTATGGTTCGGTGAAAGCCTTTACTGTATTTAAGCATGCCACGATTCAAGCCCAAGCAGCTTTTCCCCTAACGGGGTCAACTCGGCTGTCTTACCCTGGTAATGCTCTTTCTCTTTTGTCTCTCTTCCGAGGCCCGTTAGGCGTTCACGCCATCCTTCAATTCGGGACGCAGCATTGCCATTCTCCGGTGCTGGCGACATCGTGATGTATTGCGCCATTCGGGGACGCTCAGCGGAATTTGGGCTGCTGCCGTGCGGCAATGCGCTATGCCAGATAACCAAGTCTCCGGCTTTCCCCGCGACTGGCACCGCCTCCGCTTGGTAGTCTCGCACGACTTCTCGCGGATTCGCGTCATCAGGTAAATCGTTCAACCATTTTTCCAATTTCCGATGGAAACCCGGAATACAGGTGAACGCGCCCTGATTCCCAGGGGTATCCGCCAAATACAAAACACCTTGCACCTTTAAGCGCACCGGCATATCGTCTAACGACATATCCCAATGCAAAAACGGACCGGTGAACGTATAATCTGGACGTTCAGGTGGGTTCATACTCGCCCGATCAAAACTCACCCAGAGTTTCTCCGTTTCCCAAATCTCAGAGAACGCCTGATGCACGCGCGGATACTGACGGTTATCCCATAACGCTTGGTGTTGATAAATTTCCACCATAATGCTCCGACGCGGTGGATCGGGATACCAACTGTCCGGCTCCTCGCGGTCCATTTCCAGAAAATCCCAGACTGCCTGTTCCGCGGCACGGCAATTCTCAAGTGGCACCGCCTCTGGCACAACGACGTAACCATTCTCTTCCCAAAATTCTAAGGCTTCTGCGTCAAAAACTGACATGATGCTCTCCTTATCAATTAATTTATCTCAAACGACTCTGCGAACAGAGAAAGGTCTTAACGACTTGAAGACGAATATAGTTTAAGAATAGCACAAAAGATTGCGAAAATCAAACTTTTCGATGACACGCGCCCAACACCTCACGTTTAAAGAATTTTCTTGCATTCGATTGGGTCTTATGCTAAAGTAAGGATATTCTGACACACAAAAATTTAACGAACACGGAGACGAAGGAGAAAGGTCATAATGCTTAAAGCAGGATTTATCGGTGCAGGGGGACGCAGTCAAGGCGCGCATTATCCAAACGTGAATCGACTGGAAGATGATGTCGAGATGCTTGGCGCCTGTGAACTCGACGAAGAGAAACTCGCACAAGTTGCCCAGAAATACGAGTTTCCGCACACCTTCACAGACCACCGGAAGATGCTGGACACCTTAGACTTAGATGTCGTTTATTGTGTGATGAACGAGAAGTGGATTTTACAACCCGCTCTGGATTGCCTCAACGCCGGCAAGCACCTGTTCATCGAAAAACCACCCGGTGCGAATAGCGATGAAACGCAACAACTCCTTGAGGCAGCAGTCGCCAACGATGTCTATTGAATGGTCGGGTTTCAGCGGAGATATGCCGCTGTTACACGCGAAGCGATGCGCCGCGTCGCAGAAAAGGGGCCCGTTACGTTAGCCGTTACCACCTTTAACAAACAAATGCTCGGCGGAAACCGAGAATTTACGACAACACTTTGGAACGATGTCTGCCACGTGGTCGATCTCCTCCGCTATATGGCAGGGGGTGAACCCGTGGAAGTTACGGCGCATCGCGATACATTCGATGCCGAACAACGCAACTTCTACACCGCCTTCGTCCGGTTCGATAACAACGTCACAGGTGTGCTTTTTGGGAGTCGTGCGTCTGGGGGACGCGTGCTACGCTCTGAATTGCACGGTGTCGGCATCGGCTGTTACATGAAAATCCCAGAAGAAATCGAAATTTATGAGGACAACAACAGAAGTGTTATGGGAGGTTGGGAAGTTGACGGTGTGGACCAGCGCGATACACCGAACTATGAAGGCGTACTAACAATGCATCGCCATTTCGTGGAGTGCGTCCGTAACCGGCAAGTCCCGCTCACAGACCTCCGTGATGTTATAAATTCTATTCGTTTTGTTGACCAGATAGAGGGTCCGCTACCGGACTAACCGATTCGTGTCCTTGGAAAACATCACACAGTGGAGATTTAACCTATGCTTGACGAACGCCATCTACAACATCAGATTACTAACGAACAACTTCGCGAGTTGAATGAAAACGGGTATTTTACCGTCGAAGACGCGCTCCCGCCAGATCTCGTCGAACGGCTTGAGACAAAGGTAGACGACATCTACCAAAACCATCTTGACGCGGGTTACGATCCATACAGCAAGAGCCAACTCACTGCGCATAACAATTTCTTCTATCCGAATTTTCTCGGCACAGACCAAGCTTTCGTGAATATTTTGGATTGGTATAAAACGTTCCCGAAGGTCTGGGGAATCTTGGGATGGAATATTTACTCCTATCACAGCCATTTCATCATCACACCGCCGCGCCCAGATGCGGTTCGCGGTAAGCCGGGCCCACTTGGCTGGCATCAGGACAGTGGACGCGTTAACTTTGAGATAGAAAGTTCACCGCGCCCCCGTCTTTCCATAAAAGTCGTTTATTGGTTATCCGACTGCTCTGAAGTAGGGCGCGGCAATTTTTATGTCATACCGGGAAGCCATCTCTGGGATAAACTCGATCGACCCGAAGACGGTTCGATGCCAGACAGGGCAACGCCCGTCTGCTGCAAGCCCGGGGACGCAGTCTTTTTCGATCGACGGATATGGCATGCCCGCAGCGAAAACGATTCAGACATCACCCGAAAGGGACTTTTTTACGGATACGGCTACCGATGGCTACGGAGTAAGGACGATATGACCATACCCTCAGAGATGTTTGAGCGGAATGATCCGATTCGACAGCAGTTACTTGGGGGTGGTACCAACGCAAATGGGCATTTTTCACCCAAAGATGGAGACGTGCCTCTGAAGGTATGGCTGGAAGAAAAAGGTATCATTTCCAACTGAAATCACGCCGTTACCGAAGCCCACATCAGGGGCATGCTAAACGCAAATTTACTTGACATCTATAGCCAAATAGCGTATAATTCCATTAACTAACGTATTTACCGGAGGCATAACGCGATGTTTCAAACGCGATTGAATGCAAGCGTCTGGGCTGTTATCCTCATAACAGCGATTTTAATTTCAGCAGCTTCAGGGGAGGAAGCAGTGACAACGCCAAACACACTAAAAGTAGGCATGGTTGCCCCCGATTTCACATTGAAAGATGAAGAAGGCGTTGAGCGGAGTCTCAGCGATTATTTAGGGAAGAAGAATGTCGTTCTCGCTTTCTATCCAAAAGATTTTACAGGTGGCTGAACGACTGAACTTTGCTCGCTCCGGGATAATTTGAGCGAGATAGAAGCCACTGGAAGTGTCCTTTTCGGGGTCAGTGTTGATTCCGTCGAATCGCACAAGCGGTTTCGGGCAGAACAGAAATTCGGATTTTCACTCTTAGCCGATACCGAATTTGAGGTGAGCCACCAGTATAGTGGTATCATTGAAAGTTTCAATGCCTCAAAACGGGTAACTTTCATCATTGATAAAGCTGGATACATCCGTGCCATTGATACAGATGTCAATGTCAAAACGCACGGTGAAGATGTCGCAGCACTGCTTCAGGACGTCTTACCAAGGATAGCGGTTGGGCAACCCGCCCCAGATTTTATTGCAACCGATGGGACCGGTAAAACGCACCAACTCAGTGAATTGCATCAGGAAAAGAATGTCGTGTTAGCCTTCTATCCACGCGATTTTGGGCGTGGCTGAACGGCTCAAGTTTGCTCACTCCGTGATGAGTCGAGTCGTTTTGAGAAATATGATGCACAGATTTTTGGGATTACGTCGAATGATGCGGCTTCGCACCAGAAATTTTCGGAAGAAAATCAGTTGAATTTCCCGCTCTTGGTAGACACCGGACGGAACCTCGCACTCCTCTTTGGCGCGACGAATGCTCCAGATGGAAAGATTCAACGGTTAGCTGTTATCATTGATAAAACAGGGAAGATTCTTGAAATTGATAAAGAGGTCAACGCAAGCACACACGGTGCGGATTTAATTGATTTCTTCAAAAATTTGGAAACGTCAAATTAATTGATGGAGCGTAGCGATTTATCGACAATGCCGGCGCGCATCGCGTGGGGCACTTCTGTTCTCTTCAGTCCATTTTTGGTTCCAATCGCAACCGCTGTGGGTGTTATCCAAAAACACGCGGATCCCCAAAACGCACTCCGCTGGTTGGCAATTGTTGTCTTATTTGTTACCGTGCTACCGGTATTATCAATCGCGGTGATGGCGCGGTATGCTAAAGTCAGCGATCTGCACTTGCATAACCGGGAAGAGCGGCTTCTGCCTTTATGCTGTACAGTCATCAGTATGGTTGTCGGGACTGTTCTACTACATCAGCTGGGTGCGGCACGGGAAATCGTCTGGGCAGGCATTGCTTACATTGTAAATAGTCTTATTTTTTCCGCAATTACCCCGATGTGGAAAATCAGCTTTCACAGCAGTGTCGCCACGGGATGTGTGACCGTCCTCGTCATGCTCGTGAATCCACAATTCGGCTGGCTATTTCTGTTGACCCCGCTGATTGCTTGGGCGCGGGTTTACCGAAAACGACACACACTTCTCCAAACCGTCGTCGGCGCAGTGCTCGCTGTTGGCAACACGGTATTCATTTTATATATGGCGAACCTTGGGGGCCAAAGTTAGAAGACAAGAACCTCGATCTTTACTGCTGAAGGGACTGGGAAGGCATGCCCACGCTATCCTCGATAAATCCAACAAATGTGAGTCGATGCGCCAATGTCCCATTATCGTGGATATTTCAGGGGGGGTAGGTTATCCCAATCACACTCAAGACAGAAAACGCCTTCTCTGCCGAGTTGGCGCACACGCCCTCCACACTCTGGACACTTTATAGGGCGAAGGGAGTTCGCCTCTTCGGAACTCGGTGGAAACATGAGCAATTGCTCTATCGGCAAAGCCTGCCCCTGTTCTCCCACGAGTTCCAATTGAACATTCTCAATTATATCGCGGGCATCCAGTTTGAACGGAGGTGGTGAATTTCGAGTGAGATTGATAAAATCGCTACGATAGACCCGAATTGTGTCGTCTTCCCGCACCTGTCGTATAAAAAGCGTATATTTATCCGGTGCCACCAAATACGCAGCGGTATCCAAAATGTATCTGCGCGGTTTGATTGCTATCTCATAGCCGCCATAGTGCAGGATAGAAGAACTTGTATCGGATTGCATCTGGCAGATTTCAAAGAGTTCGTGAGAAGAGGACGCAGAAAGAATCAAGGCATATTGCCGACACGGATGTTGAGAGAGGCGTTCAAACGGCAGAAAAGCCGCCGGTTCCGCACTATCTCGGAGGAACCCGGTAAATTCGGCATAAGCGTTCTCAGTGGCTTCGTCCAAGATTAACTGGCTTAACCGCCGAGGGTGCGCCGTCCGCTCCCTATCGGCACGGTCAATGTCCCGCGAGTAAAGCTCCATCTGCACATCAACATCAATGGGCTGGTTTTCATCATTAATGTGCTGCAAGCGCTCTATCGGTTGGTCCGCGATTTTTAAAATAAAAGGTAACATAGCAACCTATACAGACTCCTAAAATGAAGGATGTAACAAGTTTAGCACAGATTTCGAGTTTTGTCCAATTTTTTAATGATTCGCAAGGGGTTAAATCCCTGAAAGGAAATCGTAACGTCACACACACAGCGTAGATTTTAATTTTATCTTTTTCCATCTTATGCTATATTAATTAAATAAATCAGAAAGGATACACACCATGTCAGGACACTCCAAATGGTCAACAATCAAACATAAAAAAGCAGCAAACGATTCCAGACGCGGTAAACTCTTCTCAAAGTTGGTGAAAGAGATTACTGCAGCAGCGCGCGCTGGGGGCAGGGATGTAGACATGAACCCACGCCTCCGCACTGCAATTGCCGCAGCAAAATCAAGCAACGTCCCTAACGATAACATTGAGAAAGCCGTCCTTCGAGGCACGGGTGAACTTGAGGGTGAAACCTACGAGGAAATTCTTTATGAGGGCTACGGACCCGGGGGTGTCGCACTCATGATAGAAGTGCTGACCGACAACCGCAACCGAGCGGTCGCAGACATTCGACACGCTTTCAGCAAACACGAAGGCAGAATCGGAGAGCGGGGATGTGTCGCATGGGGTTTTGATAAATGCGGATTGATCGTTGTTGCGCCTGATAGTATTGATGAAGAAGAACTGTTCCTCATCGCAGTTGAAGCCGGTGCTGAAGATGTAACCGCCTCCGAAACAGGTATGGAAATTGTCACACCCTTTGAGACGTTCGATAGCGTTTTAACGGCAGTTCAAGAAACATCCGCTGAAATTCAACTCGCTGAAATCAGCATGATTCCGCAAAACACCGTGAAACTTGAAGGGAAAGAGGCGGAACGGATGCTACGCCTCATGGACGCTCTCGACGAACTCGATGATGTCCAGAAAGTCTACGCCAATTTCGATATTCCCGATAACCTTTTAGAAGCTGCAGCTTAACTCATGCAAAACCCACCTCACCAAACCGCAAGGAAAATTAAAAATCTTTCATAGCATCAAAACATAGTCCGTAACGTAGTGGAGGACGGGTCTACGGGAAGGAATATCAAATGCAAAACCCACCTCATCGAACCGCAAGGAAAATTAAAAAAATTCTTGGCATTGATCCGGGCATTGCGAATACCGGATACGGCGTAGTTGAAGCGCACGCGAACCGTCTCGTTTCACGGGGTTACGGAAATATAAGAACCAGCCCAAAAACAGCGTCGGAGTTGCGGTTGAAACACATCTACGATACCGTAACCCATCTGATTACCAAATTCGCTATCGAGAGTATCGTGCTTGAGGATATTTTTTTCAGTAAAAATATAAGCAGTGCGTTCGTTGTAGGTGAAGTTAAAGGGATCGTGAAACTCGCAGCCGCGAATGCGGACTGCTCCGTTACTGTATATACACCTACCCAAGTTAAACAGGCAGTTGTAGGTTACGGAAAAGCCACAAAATCCCAGATGGAGAAGATGACACAAGCCCTGCTAAAACTCAAGGAACCGCCACGTCCTGATCACGCAGCAGATGCGCTCGCACTCGCACTCTGCCATGCCCGTTCCTATAAAGTCCTTCAACGCCGTGACAAATACATGCAGTCGTAATTGATGACGTTTACCCAAAGAAAAACCGGCAAGGAAAATGTAAAAATGATTTCTTATATCAAAGGGGTTCTCGCAGATAAGGAAACAACACAGATTATTGTAGATGTAAACGGCATTGGATATATGATCGACGTGTCCCCGAGAACTGTAACGGATTTACCCCCGATAGGCGATACCGTTACCCTTTATACATACTACCATCAAAACCGCGACAACAAAATTACGCTCTACGGGTTCACCTCAAAGGACGGACGCAAAGTTTTTGAATTGGCGCTGACGGTTTCGGGTGTAGGACCTGCCCTCGCACAAAACATCGTCGCGCGGCTGTCCCCCTCACAATTCCAACGCGCTGTCCATCGCGGAGATGCAACCACCCTCATGCGGGTCCCACGTTTAGGCAAAGATCTCGCCCAAGTCATCATCACCAAACTTAAAAAGAACATTATGAAATTGAAACTCGAAGGTGATGTCGATCTCGGAAAACCAACCGGTGCGTCCGTCGCAGAGGCAATCCAAATCCTCGTCAATACCCTCGGTGCATCGGAACTTGAAGCAGAACAAGCCGTCGATAAGGCACAACAAATTCTCGGTGAGTCTGCGCAACGGGAAAATCTCATCGCGCAAGCACTCCGATATATCCGAAATTAAACCACAGCGTTCAGACTTTTTCTGATAACTATCCCTGTTAGGACCCAAAAATGGATAACCACGAAATACCAGATTTCGATCGGATGCAAGATTTGGCGGAAGAAGACGACGATTTCGGATATAGCCTCCGTCCGGAAACGCTCAGCGAATTTATCGGACAGGAAAAAGTGAAACAGCAGCTCCGTATCCATATCGAAGCCGCCAAAAAGCGTGGGGACGCCCTTGAGCACGTGTTGCTTGTGGGTCCACCGGGGCTTGGGAAGACCACGCTTGCACGGATCATCGCCAATGAAATACAGAGCACCTATAAACAGGCGATCGGTCCCGTCATGGAGAAACTTGATCTCGCCTCAACCTTGATGAACCTTGAGCATGGGGATATTCTATTTATTGATGAAATCCACCGGATGAAAGGATACGTTCAGGAATTGCTCTACCCTGCGATGGAGGATTATCAGTTGGACTTAGCCATTGGTCAGGGGCCCGCATCGGATGTCGTGCAAATGTCTCTTAAGCACTTCACACTCGTTGGTGCGACAACCCGTGAAGGCTTGCTTTCCGGTCCTTTCCGCGACAGGTTCGGCATCCGTATCCATCTCGATTACTACGAAGCAAAAGACATCCAGCAGGCGATTCGCATTAACAGCGCAAAACTTAACATTAATATCGACGAAGATGCAGAATACACATTAGCGTGCCGCTCGCGCGGTACGATGCGCATCGCAAACAAACTGCTCGCTAACGTTAGGGACTACGCCCAAGTCGAAGCAGACGGCTCTCTCTCGCTTGAGGTTGTGGAAGAGGCACTCAAATTCTTTGACATTGATGAACGCGGATTAAACAGACAAGACTATGCCTATTTTCAAACGCTCATTGAAAAATTCAATGGACGTGCGGGGCTGAAGGCACTCGCTGTCGCCCTGAGTGAGGACGAACGCACCATCTCAGAGGTTTACGAACCTTACTACATTAAAGAGGGATTTTTGATGCTAACACCGGGCGGACGTATCGCAACCGATGCCGCCCATGCGTATTTTAACTATCCCGTAGCGTCCCAACCCTCACTGTTTTACTAAGCGTCTACTGACAACCGTAATATGAAACTCACAGATTTCGACTACCATCTACCGCCTGATCGGATCGCGCAAAGTCCACTTCAACAGCGTGATGGGTCACGACTCTTGGTAGTTGACCGTGAAGCGTGTGCTTTTCACCATACGCGGTTTTCACAGATTGGGGAATACTTACCCAACGATGCGTTGTTAGTCCTAAACGACACGAAGGTTATTCCGGCACGGTTAATCGGTAGAAAAAGCGGAACTGGCGGAAAGATAGAACTCCTTCTCATCCGCGAAAAAGAGCCGGACATTTATGAGGTACTCGCCAAGCCGCGGCGAAGTCTTCGAATCGGGACACAGGTTGTCTTCGGCAACAGGACCCTAACGGCAGAGGTTCTCGCGAAACCGGATGACGGACACTGTATCGTCCGTTTCAGCTATGACGGTGAGTTTTCAGCCATCCTTGGGGATATCGGTATGATGCCTTTGCCGCCTTACATTCAGCGTCTACCGAACGCTAAAGATAAGGTGCGTTATCAGTCTGTCTATGCCGCCACTGAAGGCGCGATCGCAGCACCTACAGCAGGCCTGCACTTTACACAAGAATTGTTGGAGGGATTGAAAAATAATGGGATAGAAATCGCGATGCTAACCCTGCATGTTGGACCTGGGACGTTCCAACCCGTGAAAGTG
The DNA here is from genome assembly GCA_022827885.1 of Candidatus Poribacteria bacterium. Lineage (GTDB taxonomy): Bacteria > Poribacteria > WGA-4E > WGA-4E > WGA-3G > WGA-3G. The sequence continues at coordinate 2,541 of JAJEIP010000008.1, read as the reverse complement.
GAAAATATTCAAACCCATAAGATGCATGCCGAATACATCCACCTCGCCGAAACAGAAGTAAACCGGATTCGCACAGCGCGGGAGGCAGGCAGGAAAATCGTTGCTATCGGTACCACAGTCGTTCGTTCCTTAGAAACTGCAAGCATGACAGGCACCGTTCATCCGTATAGGGGTTACAGTGAACTTTTTATCTATCCCGGACATCGATTCAATGCAGTAGATGCGTTGGTCACCAACTTCCATCTACCCAAATCTACTTTACTTATGCTCGTGAGTGCCTTTGCTGGGAAGGACTTGATCCAGCAGGCTTACCAAGAGGCACTCCAACATAAATACCGTTTTTACAGTTATGGCGATGCCATGCTAATTCTTTAAAAAAACAGAAGGAGAGACTTCATGGATCAAATAACAGGTTTGCTTGTCCCGTTCATCGCGATGGGTGCTATTATGTATTTTTTGTTGTGGCGTCCGGAACAAGCCAAACGCAAAAAACATCAGAACATGCTCGAGAATCTGACCAAAGGCGATGAAATCGTAACGAATGGCGGATTGCACGGCAAAATTCTTGGACTTAGCAACGACAAGAACATCATTCTCATCAGCGTTGGAGAAATGAATAGCCAAGAGGTAAAGGTTCAAATTTCACGGAGTGCTGTCGCTTTTCTGAAAAAAGGTGGCGAACTCATCGAAGGCGAATAGTTTTTCCCCTATCAGAACGTGGGCATCGTTTCTCTATAGATATGGAAATCCCTTGTCCGAAAGAAATCACGGTATTTTTGCTTGGGTGTTTCCCCGCCCACAGTTAGAAATCTGGCTGTACCCATAACTGGTAACCAACACCTTCGGAAGTCAATGATACAATGTTATCCTGTTCTGGGATCGCCAATATATCGTTGTGATGCAATCGCACGCGTACCGTCTCTACGGTGCGCGTGACATCCAGAGTAGCAACGCCATCCATATCTCGGAACCTGTGCAGACAGATTGCCTCCTTACCTCTATGCATCATGTGCATGCCCCTGGCATTTACATCCGCCGACCCCGATAGGGTATTTTCCCATATTCTGAGGTGCGTCTCCCCTTCATCGGCTGTTTCGCCAGCCTCTAAAATAAGTGCAGCGGATTCGGCGTATGATGAGACTTTGCAAACTGCGACTTCTATTCCCGCTTCGCCTGCGAGCACCTCATAAGTGGTGTGATGTGGAATATGTGCCACACACACCTCCCCATGAAAAACGTCTGGACGCTCGCCTAAAATCCCGTTTGCTTTGTTCCCGTTATGTCCGACCAGCAAGGTGCAATGCCCACCTAACGCAATCAAGGCGACCTCAGTATCATCAGAATGGTCAAAAAAGGTGGCTTCGGGGGTGAGATTCAGAATTCCGAAATGGAGTTTGGTGATGCCCATTTCGCCGGGTGTTACAATTTCAGTGTAGCCCTCGGTAGGTTTTTTAATTTTACCTTGCGGATAAGTATCGTGATAAGAACCTTGAAAGTTTTTGATCACGAGTCGCTCTCCAAATGTAAAGCACAGACAAATTATGCCATTTAAGGCATAATTTCATTACGGGCTACGGTTTTGATATCAGAACTTTCAGTAGACTTGGAAAAGTTTGATAGGCGTTCAACGAAACTTGCCAATGGAAGCCCAACGACATTAAAATAGCATCCCTCAATGCGTCGAACGAATGCCGCGCCTCGTCCTTGGATGCCATACGCGCCCGCTTTATCCGATGTTTCCCCGCTCGCGATATAGGTGGCTATCTCGGTACTACGCAACTCCCGGAAGTAAACCTGTGTTGTTTCTGCCCAGACGATCTCGCGTCCTGTCCCCGCGTCCACCAAGGCTACACCTGTAACAACCTCATGGCGTGTGCCACTCAGGTGTGTCAACATCTCGAACGCGTCCGTATCGTCAGTCGGTTTACCGAGCAGTTTCCCGTCCAACGATACCAGAGTATCCGCACCGATGATTACGGCTTCATTAAAGTGCTGTGCCACATCTACTGCCTTCAGCAAGGCGAGTTTCTGTGTTACTTTACTCACAGGGGTATTCAAATGTCCGTTGGGGGGTGGTTCCACAATATCACTGGGACGCACCTCAAACGTTATACCAATCTGGGATAATAAAGCAGAACGGCGAGGTGACGCAGATGCAAGAACCAATTGTGGGATTTTAAAAGCAGATTCGCGCGTTTGCATGCTACTTCAGGTAGTATAACCGTTTACCTTGTTCCGTGCGGATTTGCAATAAATCTACCTCGACCAGCTCTTGCAATGCGTTCCTAAGACCTCGCTTAGAAAACCTGATATTCTTAAGACGCTGGTCGGATTCCGGAATACGAAACCATCCCGGTTTTTCACCAGAACAACATTCCTTTTTAATAACCCCTAACACACTATACAAACGCAAAGTTTTCGGAGGTAGCCCAACAAGGGGATTAATTTTGGCAAAGGATTGAAGTGATCCATTCAGCAATGATTCAGTCCATAAAGAAATATAATTACTCATATATAGAGTAACTTTTGTATTTACTAACT